>JAVEDI010000036.1 GCA_030841035.1 Actinomycetota bacterium | reverse complement strand
CGAGCGATCTCAACGAACGTGACTGCACGAGGCGGATCGGATTGCATACCAAGCGCTTGGTTTCATCGGGCAGCACCGAAGCGGAGGACCGACACGGCCCCAGAGAGTGTCAGCGATCCGGCTGCGTGCGGCACCACGAGGGCTTGCCCACGACCGAGGTCAATGGGCCCGGACGACGAAAAGCTTGCTATGCCGTGGCCGTCGGTGACCAGCAGTACGGAGAAGCGCGCCGACAGCTCGACAGGAACCGCGGGGACGATGTGTTCCACGGTGAAGAAGGCGTCGGCCGCCGGTGGCAGCAGCCGCGTGACACCGACCGGGCTTGAGGAGCCGGACCGCGTGTCGAACAGCTCGGTGACTCGAGTCGGGTCCCAACGAGCGCGATCGACGCAGCCCAGGGCCGTTTCGAACCCGAGCCCGAGATGCCCAGTCTCGGGGCCGTTGACCGGGAAGCCGTGCCATTCGAGGAGCACGGTCAGATCCGTGGGCTCCTGGATCTCCGCGAAGAGAATTCCAGCGCCGATGGCGTGTGGGAGGCCGCCGGGACAGAAGACGGCGTCCCCTGCGCTCACGGGGACTTTGTTGGTGGCCTCGATCATCTTGGCCGTGTCCTGGTGGGCTACCCAACCTGCGAGCTCTGCTACGCCGACGTCGCGCGAGAAGCCAAGATGCACGACAGCGCCGGGATTCGCCTCGAGGATCACCCAGCCCTCTGCCTTGCCATAGGGGCTCGCCAAGTGGTCGTGCGCGAAGGTGCGGTCAGGGTGGGCATGGAGGAAGAGACGCTCGCCCGCGTCGACGAGCTTGACGATGAACGTCGGGTCGATCCCGTGGAGTTCGACGTGCTCAGCGCCCAGCCAGCCGCGTGGGTCCGCCGCGACAAGGTCCGCGAGAAGCCGCCCGTCCGGCATAAGGGAGAGGCTCTCGACCCCTCGCTGGGGGACCGTGGAGCCCAGCCACTCCTCAGCCTCGGTGATATCCGCAGGAGGTGGCAGACCACGGAACTGGTGAATCCGTCCTGCCCCCCGCCACGCGGAGGTGCGAGTGGCGGGAGGCAGGACGACGGGACTCAGATCCTTGCGAGGCACGACTTCACATAGTTGTCGGAGGCGCGGAGCTCGTCCGTGATCTTCTGCAGGGACCAGCCGTGCGTGCCATGACACTTGAGACTTGCCGCTCCTTGGTAACCAACGCGCTTGAGCGCCCCGAGGGGCACCGCGTGGTCGAGCGTTCCGTCCCGGCGCGGCAACTGCTTCTCGCCGGGGCCGAAGTTGAGACCGTCAACACCGTGCTGATAATTCCGGTCGATGTCCCAGATGTAGTAGTAGAACAGCCGCTTCCTCTCAGCCAGAAACATGATGATCTCGCTGATCGTCTCTCCCATGACCCACAGGTGAGGTGGAGCGAGGCAGACTCCGAGGTTGGGGTGGTCAATGTCGGTGACGAGCCGCTTGATCTGGGCGAAAGTGTCGACGCCTTCGTCCCAACGCCGGTCCTCATTGCCGCCGGACTCGAAGTCAGCGCTGAATGGCACGGTCAGGTGGTTCTCGACCGCAATCCGGACCCCGTTGCGCTCACCGGCCTCTACTAGCGGCGGCAGGAAGGTGGAGACGAAGTCGGCGTAGTTGGCCTCGCAGTCGAAGACGACCGTGTCGATGCCGAGTTCGCTGGCCAGCTCGATTCGTTCGAGCATTTCGTCCTGGGTCTTGCCATACATCGTGAGCCCGCACGGCTTCATGCCGTACGTCTCGAGGAGACTCTTGATCTTCCCGACGTCGTCCCCCGGATTCACGTGCGAGGCCAGCGGTTGCGCGGAGGACCAGAGGTTCACCTCTGTGAAGCCCAACCCGGCCAACTCGCGGAGGGACTCCTCCAACGAGTAGTCGTGGTACGGGAGAATTTCTGCGGTGTAGCGGAACACGAGATCTCCTATTTGGTTGTCGTGGGATCACTCCCAAGTGAAGACGGCCTTCTCGGTCTCTCTGTTGTCGAAAGCCCGAAAGGCCTCGGCTGCGTCAGCGAGGGCGAAACGGTGCGTGACGAGGTCCTCCACCGGCAGCTGGTTGTCCACCACGAAGCGGCTGATCTCCTCCCACTCCCCCAGCGGGAAGTACCAGCCGCCGACGACTGTCAACAGCTTGCGGATGATCTGGTCGCTCGGGTTGATCTCGGTCTTGCGGGACTCTCCGACGAACGACACTGCGCCCCGCTTGCGGACCGCGTCCAGCGCGGCGTTCTGCGCGACCGGCGCTCCGGAACAATCGATGGCCACGTCCACGCCGCGGCCTGCCGTGGCGTCGCGCAGCGCTGTGACAGCGTCACGTTCACCGCTGTTGACGGTGACTTCTGCGCCGAGTTGCTTGGCTAGGCCGAGCCGCTCCTCCAGCAGGTCGACGGCGATCACTCGAGCCCCGAAGCCCCTCGCCACCATGACTGCGGCAGCGCCCATCGGGCCGAGTCCGAAGACGCCGACGGTGGTCCCGCCACGGACGCCGAGGGCCTTCTGCGTGTGGTACTGCGAACCCACCATGTCGGTCATCAACGCGCCCGCGACGAATGACACCTCGTCTGGAAGCGGAAGGCAGTTGCGGGTCGGGAGCAGGAAATAGTCGGCATCTCCGCCGTCAACGTCGAACCCCAGACACTTCCATTGGTCGCAGAGCATCAGGTAGCCCGCAGTGCAGTGCTCGCAGCGCCCGCACCCGATCGGGAGATAACCCGCGACCCGGTCACCGACGGCGACCCCTTCGACGCCCGGTCCGAGCTCGACGACCTCGCCCGCCGGCTCGTGGCCCGGAACGATGAGCCCGGTGCCGGCCTCGCCCCCTCCGACAATCGCAGAAGTGCCCGTGTACAGCCCCATGTCGCTACGGCAGATGGCTGATGCCCGAGTCCGAACCAGGACCTGGCCCTGAGCGGGGCGTGGCGTGTCGCGCTCGACAAGCTGGACCTGGCGATCACCGGGGAAGAGAACGGCCTGCATGGTCAAATCAACCTCTCGTCGTGGCTGTTGGTTGCACCGACTTCGGTGCTGTCAGGTCAGGGTCTGGGACTGCTCAGAGCTGACAGGACTCTGCGGACGTCCGCGCCCAGGTCGTCGAGCAGTCGTCGACTTCCAGTAAGGACTCCGCTGGCCCACAGGAAGCCGTGGACCATCCCCTCGTATCGGCGCAGGACCACCGGAACACCGGCCTCGCTGAGCCGGCTGGCGTACGCCTCCCCATCGTCACGCAGGGGGTCGTACTCGGCCGTGATGACCACCGCTGGTGGGAGACCGATGAAGTCGACCGCCCGCATGGGACAGGCGTATGGGTCATCAGCGTCGGCGGGGTCCGCGAGGTACTGGTCCCAGAACCACCTCACGCCAGCCGTCGTCAGCAAGTAGCCCTCGGAGTTCTCGATCATTGACGGGAGATCGAACCGGCAGTCGGTCGCGGGGTACACGAGGAGCTGGAAGGCGATGTCAGGGCCACGCGTGTCTCGGGCCTTGAGGCAGATCGCCGCCGCCAGGTTGCCGCCCGCGCTGTCGCCACCGACGCCGATACGCGAGGGGTCAACTGAGAGACTTGCTGCGTGGTTATACACCCACTCCAGGGTCGCGTACGCGTCGTCAAAGGGAGTCGGGTACTTGTGCTCCGGCGCTTTCTGGTAGTTGACCGCGATGACGACACAACCGGTCCGATTCGCCAACGCGCGGTGCGGCGCGTCCGCGAGTTCGATGTTGCTGATCGTCCAACCGCTGCCGTGGAAGTACACCAAGGCGGGGAAGGGGCCTACCCCATTCGGCGTGTAGATCCGGACGGGGAGGTCGGCCGTCGGCCCGGGGATGAACCGGTGCGCGACTTGGGCGACGGCCTCGGGCTCGCCCACCCATCGAAGCCAGTCCCACGAGGCGGCCCTCGCCTCAGCCGGGGTCGACTCCTCGATCGGTTTCCCCCCGGCCTGCGCCATCTCGAGGAGCAGCGCCTCGACCTCGGGATCTAGCGGCATGGCTGACGACCACGCATCGGCCCATTGTCCGCCGGTCGGACGCTCTCATTGCTGGTCACTTCACGGCACCAAGGGTCAGGCCGGAGACGATCCGTCGGCGCAGAACCAGCGTCATGACGACGATCGGCGCAACGATCACGGTGGCGGCGGCAGTCAATGCGCCCCACTGCGTACCGAACATTCCAGTGAACTCTTGAACACCGACGGGCGCAGTCTTCACCTCGGATCGAGTCAGGGACAAAGCGAAGAGGAACTCGTTCCATGACAGGATCGCGGAAAGGATGGCGGCAGTGGCCACCGACGGAATCAGCAGTGGCCATATGATCCTTCTCAGTATCGTGAATTGGGAGGCGCCGTCGACCATCGCCGACTCCTGGATCTCGTAAGGGATTTGCAACACTGCCGCTCGCAGCGTCCATACGGCGATTGGCAGGTTGAATGCCGCGTAGGGGACGATCAGTACCGGGTAGCGATCGATCAGATCCAGCTTTCCGGCGTAGATGAAGATCGGGATCACAGCAACGATCGGCGGGAACATGTAGGTCGAGAGAATCCAGGAGGACAGGAATTTGCGCTGCCGAAACGTTCGCATCGCGAGTGCATAGGATGCCGGCACAGCGACCACGATGGTCAGCAGAGTCGACCCGGCCGTGACGATGGCACTGTGCAGCAGCAGATCGTTGAAGCCTTGCGACAGGCCGTCGCCGCCTGCAAGGACGTGACGGTAGTTGTCGAATGTCGGCGTGAACAGCCACTTCGGCGGCAGCGAACGGGCAATGCCCTCGGGCTTGACCGAGGTGATCAACATGAAGACCAGCGGGATCATGGTCGCGAGCAACCATGCCCACAGACCGAGCCGGCCGATGACAACGCCGGCGCGACGACGGGACTTGGGAGCAGATCCGTGTGCCGTCTTGGTGCGGGTGGCGGGCGACGTACTCACGGTAGTCACGGCTCAGGCCTCCTCAGGGTCTGCGTTGCGTCCGGCAAAGCGCAGCAGCAGAGGCACAAGGAGAGACAGGAGGATCAGGAACACAATCGCGGTCGCGGAAGCAGCCCCGATCCGGAAGCTCTGCAGGGCAACCCGGTATATCTGCAGGTTTACGATCTCGGTCGACTTCCCAGGGCCGCCGTTTGTCAACAGGGCAAACGCGTCGAAAGTCTTGAATGCCTGAATGGTGCGCAGCACCAGGGCGATAGCGATGAACGGCCCGAGCTGGGGCAAGGACACGTGCCGGAAGGTCTGCCAGGCGTTCGCCCCATCGATGGCAGCTGCTTCTCGCGGCTCGTGCGGTAGCGACTGGAGTCCGGCCATCAGGATCAGCGCCACGAACGGAGTCCACTGCCAGACGTCGAGTCCGATGATGGCGACCCAGGCTGTGGTGGGATTGCTCAACCATTCCACGTGTGCGGGCAGGCCGATCTGACCCATGTAGTAGTCGATCCATCCTGTGGCGGGGTTCAGCAGTTCCTTGAACATCAGGGCCGACACGACCGGAGTCACCGCAAAGGGCAGGAGCAGCAACGTCGCGGCGATATTGTTCGATCGGCTCTGGGCGGCCAATGGGACCGCCAACAACAGACCAAGCAACAGTTCCAAGGTCACTGCCGCGAGAACGAAGAACCCAGTGCGGGCAAACCCATGCAACTGGTCAGGATTTGACAGCACGTCGCGGTAGTTCTGGAGCCCCACGAATCGGTCGGTGAGGCCAAGGAGCGTCTTGTTCCGAAGACTTGCCCAGAGCAGGTAGACCGCGGGAACGATGGTCATGATCAGGAGCAAGGCCAGTGCCGGAGCCATCAGGACCCAAGCCGTCGAGTTGCGGCTGCGCTGCGACGACCTGAACGTGCCGCCCCCGCGGCCCGGCCGGGGCATGTCGCCCCGAGCCGAGCCGCGTTCGCCGTTCCCTGCCGACGCCCGCAGGTTATCGCCGGCGGACGCCGATCTATGGTGCAGGGACACGGTGTTCTCCACCTCTGACGTGGTGAGCTACTTACCTAGGACCCGAGGTCGTAGCCGGCCTCGCTGAGCAAACGCCTGACGTTCTGCTCGGCACTGTCCAGCGCCTCCTGCGGTTCCTTCTTGCCGCTGGCAGCCTCGTTGACGGCCACTGCGATCGCCTGGGCGACCTCCGTGTAATTGGTCAGGCGCGGACGGCCCACTCCAACCGCCAGCGATGCACCCATCACCTTGTAGAACTCAGCGAGCTGAGGGTCCTCAGTCTGGTTCTGAACCTGGTCGTAGACCGAGGTACGAGTGGGGTGCAACAGGTCCTGAGTCATCGTGAGCTGCTGCTCGGCGGCCGTTAGCCAGGTCATGGCTCGGTAGGCCCACGCCTTGTTCTTTCCGTTGGGGTTGACCGCCAAGCCCCAAGTGCCGAAGTGCGGACCCTGTGCAACTCCGGCCGGCACCTGCGCGTAACCTTCCTCGCCGTCAACGTCGTCGTTGAGTGCGGCATTGTGGTAGTTCTGCGACATCGCAGTCACACCGCTACCGAAGGAGGCGGCAACCTCGTTCCACGACGCATTGAGGCTGCCGGGTGGCACCGATCCGTCAGTGATCAGGCTGCGGTAGAACTCGAGCGCCTTGACTCCCTCGGGGCTGTTGAAGGCCATGTTGAATTTGTCGTCGATCATCAAGCCGTTGCCACCTTGTGTCGCCAACAGTGTCTTGAAGTCGTCGGTCGACCAGTCCCCGACGCCGGCCATGACCGTCGTCCCGTACAATTTCTTGTCCGGTTGCGTGAAGAACTTCGCCACCTCGCGGTACTCGTCGAGCGTCTTGGGAACCTCCAGCGGCCGGCCGTACTTCTTCTCAAACGCGGCCTTCTGCTTGGGATCGTTGAACAGGTCCTTGCGGTAGGACTGGATCAGCACATTCGCCTGGAGAGGCAGGTTGTAGATGTCGAAGCCGGCTTCAGTGATCGCCTTGGCGTCCGGGACCTTCGACTGATCGGGATACTGGGCGATGATGTTGTCCGCCTGGTACACCGAGGTGTCGTAGAGGACCTTCGGAATGAAGTCGCCGAAGTCGGTGTCGGCCATGTCGTTGAGCTTCGGGTCGTTGATGTACTTGCTCAGCGGCTCGAGCTTTCCGACGAGAGAGGGCATCCAGGAGGCGTCGACGATAATGATGTCGTACGCCGAGCTGTTGCTCGCCAGTTCGGCGAACGCCTTGGTCTGCACTCCTGGCAGGGGCTGGCTGTCCATCTTGAGTTCGAAGCCGAACTTCTTCTTGAAGGCCGGGAGGATCGCCTCGACCGCAGCCGCGTCGGCTTCCGTCGACGCGTACAGCATGCGCAGCGATTGCGGCTTTGCCGCCTTAGGCTCGACGGCAGTCCCGCCGTCGTCACTACCGCAGGCGGTCAGGGCGAGTGCCAGGGCAAGGACAGTTGCTCCCGCCTTTGCCCATCGCGGAATGAAGCTGTTACTCATCTCGGGCCTTTCTGGAGGTTGAGTTCGCGGGGGTTCTCATGTCGGGTGCTCATGCCACGATCAATGGGCGCAGGGTGCGGTGGGAGATCTGAAGGCCGGTACGGACCTTCTCCTCGGTCCCGCCCCAGACCGGGTCCTCGTGCTCGACAGAAAGCACTCCGTCGAAACCACCCTCATAGAGCGTGTCGACGACCTTGCTCCAGTCGACCTGCCCGAGGCCGGGAACGCGGTAGCGCCACCAACCGACGTCCCAGGGGTCCTCACGGCGGACGGCCTTCCCGGGGTATCCATAGCGGTTGCGGCGCTCTGGGAAGACCTCGATGTCCTTCGCTTGGGCGTGAGCCACCCGATCTACGTAGGGACGTAGCGCCTCGACCGGATCGATGCCCATCCAGACCAGATGCGAGGGGTCGTAGTTCAGGTAGA
The DNA here is from genome assembly GCA_030841035.1 of Actinomycetota bacterium. Classification (GTDB taxonomy): domain Bacteria; phylum Actinomycetota; class Actinomycetes; order JACCUZ01; family JACCUZ01; genus BP-173. Next base: position 14,023 of record JAVEDI010000036.1, on the reverse strand, counting down.
GACCGATCGAGAACAACCACTCCCACAGTTCTGGGGAGTACGCGAGGTTGCCGGGGTAGCCGTCCGGGTGCCAGCCCTCCATCACGCAGTTCTCGATGACCAGCTTGACGCCCTTCTCCCCTGCCCGATCCACGAGCGGGGCGAAGACTGTCTCCGCCTCCCGGAGGTTCTCAGCGACTGTCCGGCCGGGGTGCCGACCGACGAAGGTGCCGACGGTGGGGCAGCGCAGCAAAGCTGCAGCGTCGATGCAGGCTGCGACGTGGTCATTGATCGACGCCCGCTCACTCGGATCGGGATGCAGGTTGTTGTCGTAGAAGGCCAGCGACGAGAGCGTCAAGCCATGCTGTGCCATGACCTTGCCGACTCGCTCCGCATCGTCCTCGGTCAGGTGGGCAACATCCAGGTGCGTCGCTGTGAACGGTCGGTCACCCAGATCCGGCCAAGCAGCCACCTCGAGCGCCTCGTATCCGGCCGAAGCCGCCCACGCGGCGATCCCTTCGAGATCCTGCTTGGGCAGGCACGAGGTCAAGAATCCGAGCTTCATGACGCCACCTCCACCCATGACTGATCCGCGGCCGATGCCAGCACAGCGCTGGTGAGCCTGGCCGCGCGCAGGCCGTCTACGAAGGTCGGCATTCCGTCAGCCGGCTCGCCCGAGACCGCGTTGTAGACATCGGACACCAAGCCGTTGAAGCAGTCCTGGTAGCCCTGAGGGTGCCCCGCAGGCAGGACGGAGTGCCTCAGTGCCTCGGGCGCCATGGCTGATGAGCCGCGCAGAATTAGCCGAGTTGCGTCTCTGCTACCTACCCACAACGACTCGGGGAGTTCTTGATCGAAGACCAGCGAGTTCTCGGCGCCGTCGAGGGAGAACCACAGCCGGTTCTTGCGACCCGGGGAAACCTGGCTCACAACCAAGGAGCCCAGTGCGCCGCCATCGGTCTCGAAGAGCAGTGTCGCGGCGTCTTCTGTTCCTACCGCCCGCATACCCGCGCCCGACTGACGAGCAGGAACAGCGGTCAACATCCGCGCGGTGAGCGCGGTGATGCGATGCCCCGTTGTGAACTCCACCACGTCGCACCAGTGCACGCCGATATCGGCGAAAGCTCGCGAGGCGCCCCCTAGCGTGGGGTCGACGCGCCAATTCTGGTCACTGGCAGAGGAGAGCCAGTCCTGTAAATAGGACCCATGCAGGAGGCGCAGCGTGCCAGCGTCTCCACGCGCGACCCTGCTTCGAGCCTCGCGCACCGTGGGGTAATAGCGGTAGACGAAGGGAACCGCGGAGATGACCCCGGCCGACGCGGCCGCGGCGACCAGTTGCTCGGCTTGGTCGACCGAGACCGCCAGCGGCTTCTCGCAGATGACATGCTTGCCGGATTCGAGGGCCAGTTTGACCAGTGGCGCGTGCAGATGGTTCGGCGTGCAGATGTGGACCACGTCGACGTCGTCCGAGGTGATGAGCGCCTCCGCATCGGGGGCGGCCCAACTCGCCCCGAGCCGTCGTGCCGCGGCTTCCGAACCCGCCGGCGTTGCCTCGGCCACAGCCGCGAGGGTGCCCCCGGCCGCTCGTATCGCACGGGCGTGCACCTCGCCGATGAATCCCGCGCCAAGGATGCCCGAACGCAGTCGACTGGTCCCGACCTGCGCCGTCGAGGGGAACGTCACCTGCCCAGGCGTCGAGGTCATGGCCGGGAACTTATGCCTGCGAAGGACAGAATTCAACCCCTAGAATGCAGATGTATCATCGTTGAAGGCGCTAAGAGGACGGGGACCATGTCAACCGCGGTCGGGCCCAGCACGGAGTACCTCGACTCCACCGTGAAGGTGCTGGATTTGATCCGCTCGGGAACGGCCCGAACCCGGCCCGAGCTGGTTCGGTTGACCGGGCTTGGGCGCAATGTCGTGGTTCAGCGCGTTCGGCAGTTGATGGATGCCGGCCTGGTCGAGGAGGGCGAGCTCGGCCGCTCAACTGGCGGGCGGGCGCCGCGCGAGCTGCGATTCCGCGCGGGCGCTGGCACCGTGCTGGTGGCCGAACTGGGAGCCACCAAGATCAGCGTGGCCTTGTCCGACCTGACGGGCCGGCTGCGCGACCAGGTCGAAGAAGAGGCCGACATCAAACTCGGGCCCGTTCAGATCCTCACCCGAGTAAGCACACTGCTCACTGAACTGGTGGCACTCCAGCCCGATCCGGTGCACGTGTGGGGCGTGGGCATCGGATTGCCGGGGCCGGTGGAGTTCAGCACGGGCAAACCGATCGCGCCGCCGATCATGCCGGGCTGGGATGGATTCGCCGTGCGCGACTTCTTCTCCACCCGGTTCGCCGCGCCGGTCTGGGTGGACAACGACGTGAACGTGATGGCTCTCGGCGAGTTGCGCAGCGGATTGGCACAGGGCCAGAGTGACCTGGTTTACCTGAAGGTCGGGACCGGCATCGGCGCCGGACTGATTTCCGGCGGCCGGCTACATCGCGGCGCGCAGGGCTGCGCAGGCGACGTCGGGCACATCGCGGTTGCCCAGACGACTGACGTGGTCTGTCGGTGCGGAAAGATCGGCTGTCTCGAGGCACTCGCCGGCGGCGCCGCGCTCAGTCGGCGGGCGACGATGGCAGCACTTGCCGGGCACAGCCCCCTCCTCGCGGCCGCTACCGCAAGCGGCTCGCTCGATGTCACGGACATCGGCCTTGCCGCCAGCCATGGCGACCCGGTCAGCTTGGAGCTGCTCATGGACTCGGCGGCCCTCGTCGGCGAGTCGCTGGCTCGCATAGTGAACTTCTTCAACCCCGCTCTGATCCTGATCGGCGGTCGCGTCGCGGACACAGGCGATGCCTACCTGGCTGCGGTTCGTCAAGCGGTCTTCAACCGCTCCCTTCCTCTCGCCACGCGCAACCTGCAGATCGTGAGGTCGCCCAACGGCGAAGAGGTCGGACTTCGTGGCGCCGCATTCATGGTGATCGACGAATTGCTCTCCAACCAGGTGATCGGTACGTGGATCGATCGCGGCGCGCCGACACCGCGCCCGCGGCCCGCCGACTAGCGGAGGGCGCCCCCAACTTATGCATTCGACGTGCATTGACTTGACTTTCACGTGCACATAGCGTGCTGTCATGCACGAAACTGGAGGCACCAGCGCCTCACCAGCCACCTCAGTAATCGACTATGCCCGCGGACCGCGTCGGTCCGGCGACATCGATGTCGATCTGGGTGCGGTCCCCCCGGTGCCAGGCCTCGAACAGTTCGACCTTGCGGCCAGTCGAGTCGCGGCCGACTCCTCGGATGTAGAGAACCGGCACCGAGCGTGCTGCACCGAGCAGCTTGGCCAGCCTGGGTGTGTTGGAGACCGCCTCGAGAGTGCGGTGCCCCGAGCTGATCTGGACTCCGCATACCTCGTCGAGGAAGACGTACAGCGAGCGCCGCTCGAGATCGAAGTCGCCGATCGCTCGCATCAGGTCGGGATGCAACAGGGTCGGCAGGTAGTGCTTGGTGTACGAACCGATGTCAGTACCGACGTACCGCTGCCGCTCGACAACCACGCACGGCTCATCGGCCGCGAGGTCCAGGCCGCGCGCAACGGCTTCCGGCGGCACGACCTGCTGCACGGAGAGCACCTTGCGGCGCACCGTCTCGCTTCCACTGGGCAGGTCCTCGAAGAAGCCCACGGTGCTCTCGATGAACTGCTCGCGGTAGGGCCGCGCGCTGACGAAGGTTCCCTTGCCCCGATGACGATTCAGCTGCCCTTCCACGACGAGTTCACCGAGGGCTTGCCGGACGACGGTGCGCGAGACGCCATACCTGTCGCAGAACTGCCACTCAGCGGGAAGCAGGTCGCCCGGTCCGTAGGTCCCGTCGGCGATCTGCTCGACAATCAGCCGCTTCAGCTGCTCGTAGTAAGGCAGGGCCGAGTCCCGGCGGATGCCCTGCGTGTGCTGGCTAATAGTCATAATAATGGGACGTATTATACGCGTCTCGCGCACCTACGAGTACGACGTATGTCCCGCGCGGTACAGGAGACCAGGGTCGCATGAGCGGGGCCAACGCGTTCACCGAGCGCATGGACCTGCTCGAGTCCTCGGGTCAGGTCACCACCACTGCTCGGCAGCTGACCGATGAGGTGATCGACGAAATCGAGCGCGAGTTTGCGGTCCAGCTCGATGAAGGCTCCGGCGCCCAACTCGTCACTCACCTGGCGATGGCCCTGAGCCGGCTCGACCGAGGTGAGCCGGAGCCGACCGCGCTCTCGGTCGTCAGTGATGTCCTCGCCGATTGTCCGCGCGAACACGACTTCAGCCGGCGTCTCCTCGCCCGGTGCGGCGAACGGCTCGGCCGCTCTGTTCCCGAGGGAGAGATCGCCTACCTCGCGGTGCACCTTTGCGTGTTGAGCTCATGACGCGCGCCACGCGAGTGTTCATCGTGCAGAACCCTTCCGGGCTGCATGCCCGACCGGCCGCGAGGTTCGTGGAGCAGGCCAGGCGATTCGAGTCGGCCGTAAACGTCGGACGCGGGGAGACGACGGCGAACGGCAAAAGCCTCGTTTCGCTCCTGAAGTTGGGGATCAGCTCCGGCGCGCGCCTGACCCTGAGCGCCGAAGGGGCGGATGCGCAGGCAGCCGTCGACGCGCTCATCGGACTGCTCGTCGAACTCGACGCCGAGACCGAGACGCACTGAGGAGACCGAGTGAAACTTGCGGGCATTGCCGCCTCCGGCGGCCGCGCGTGTGCGCCGCTGCTCGTTTGGTCCCCAGTAGTACACGAATCCGTCCATCCAATGACGGAGTCAGCCACAGCCGCGTCCCAACGACTCTCGCGAGCCATCGACACCGCCCGGGGCGAGCTGTCACGCACCATCGCTGAGGCGAGGATGCGCCTCGGCGACGAGCAAGCAGCCATCTTCGAGGTCCAGGCCGCCCTGATCGAGGACCCCGAGTGGCGCGACCCGATCTTCGGTCAGGTGGCGAGGGGCGTTCGGCCCGAGGTCGCAGTCGCCGAGTCCACCGATGCGCTGGCCGCCGAGATCCGGGCCATTCCCGACGAGTACCTGCAGCAACGGGCAATCGACATCCTCGACCTCGGCCAACGGGTACTGAGACTGCTCGGGCCTGGCGAGGTGGCCTCGCTTGCCGACCTGCTCGATGGCCCTGATGTGATCGTCGCCGCGCACGACCTCACGCCTTCGGAGACGCTCGCCCTTGAGCCCGGAGTGGTCAAGGCGATCGTCACCGAAGGGGGCGGCCGAACCTCGCACACGGCGATCCTGGCCCGCCAGCTCGGAATCCCGGCTGTGGTCGGAATCCCGGGCCTGCTAGCCACCGTGCGGAACGGGCTGGTCGTCGCCGTCGACGGGGACGAGGGTTACTGCGACCTCGAGCCGACTGGCGACATCGCACGCAGGTTTTCTGCCGCGGCCCCGGCGAGGGATCGCCCCCTGCTCCATGCCCCGGTGCGGACCAGTGACGGCGTCGAGGTGCACGTCCTCGCAAACGCGGCCACACCGAACGACGTACGCCGCGCGATCGACGCGGGTGCCGACGGGATCGGGCTTTACCGCACCGAGTTCCTGTTTGCGGGCGACGAGCTGCCCGACGAGAAGGTGCAGGAGTCGATCTACTGCGAAGCTGCCGCCGCGGCCTCCGGCCGGCCCATCACCTTCCGCACGCTCGATGTCGGCGGGGACAAGGACGCGCCGCTGCTCGAGCTCGAGCAGGAGCTCAACCCTTTCCTCGGCGTTCGAGGTGTCCGGTTCTCGCTGGCCCGCCCGGAGCTGTTCTCGTCACAGCTTCGAGCGCTCACGAGGACCGCCGTTCGGTACCCCAATGTGCGGGTCATGGTGCCCATGCTGACGGTCCTCGAGGAGCTCGACCTGGTCCGTGATCTCGCGCCTGATGCTACGTTTCCATTGGGCGCCATGGTCGAGGTGCCGGCAGCGGCCATCCTTGCTTCCGAGCTGGCGAAGACCGCCGACTTCCTCAGCGTCGGCACGAACGACCTGACGCAGTACGTACTCGCCGTCGACCGCACCAACGAGCGGCTTTCCTCCCTGTACGACGAGCTGAACCCGGCGGTAGTGCGTCTGCTCGGCAGCATTGCCGCGGCAGCCGCAGCGACCGGGACGGAGGCGGGAGTCTGCGGCGAGCTAGCCGGTCGACCGCTCGCGGCTCCGCTGCTGCTAGGCCTCGGCTATCGGCACCTGAGCGTTGTGCCGCCGCAGGTGCAGAACGTCAAGCGCGCCATCACCGCCTGCACCCTCGCTTCCGCGGAGGTACTGGCGGGGCAGGCGCTCAGAGCGACCCGGACTGTGCATGTCGCGCAACTCCTGCAGCCGACCTGACTACGTCTGCGAGGGCCGCCTCGAGTACGCGGATGATCGTCTCCGTGCCGCCGCGCAAGGGATTGATCCGGACTACGTAGCTCTCGATCCCCGGTGTGCTCTTGAGGAATGTGCCAGCGAGATAGGTGAACAGCGGGAGCATGTCGTAGCGCGCCTCCTCGCCGACCGAGCGGCTGGGCGAACCGTTTCGCCAGGCCGAGCGCAGGAAGTCCTCGGCGATCGGCTCATCGAACACGAGCGCGACGGCGCGCATCGCCACCTGCGAGGGCACCGCGCAGCGCACGAAGGGCAGGCGGCCAGCCTCCACCAGCCGGTTGATCTCCGCGGACGCCTCGATGACCACCTGGTTCTGCAGGGCGAGGGCGACGGGCGCGTAGACCAGCGAGCGCAGTGCGTCCATCGCCTCCGGACCCTGTACCTGCGACCCGGCCGACCCGAAGTCCTGCCGGATCCGGGAGGTCACCCGCGCGGTTCCCGCGACGCAGCCAACATTCGCTGCTGCCAGCAGCTTGAACAATGAGAGAGCGGACGCATCGGCACCGTGGTGGACACCGATCTTCGGTGTCCTCATGGCCGCGTAGTTGTCGTCGACCAGGACGAGCAGGTCCTCCCCGCGCTCCGCTCGGCCGGCATCTATCACCGGGCCGAGTTCGTACTCGTCGCCGAGCCGGTGCGGGACGTGCTGGATGTAGAGAGCATCGACGCCACCCGCGGCGGCCATGCGGACGGCGGCAAGGTCGTTGAAGTCGACCGTCACGGTCTCCAGGGCCATCCGCGCCAGCGCCGCCGCAGTCGTCTTGTACGGCATGCCCTCGTGAAGCAGCACGCGCCCACGGGGCGGCACGATGCTGAGCATCGCGCGGATCGCACCGGTCCCTGCGCCGGGCACCAGGACGACGTCATCGGTGCCGAGGTAGCCAGCCAGTGCTTGTTCGACCTTCGCCGTCACGACGGGGCGTCCGCCGCTGCCGAAGGCGCCGCTGGCCAATGAGCGTTCCTGCCCGTAGTCCTCGGCGAAGATCTCGTCCGAGCCGATCACCCGCTGGATGGCGTCGACCATGCGGTGCTGCTCGGCGGCCGCCTGCTGCACCGTCATGTGCTCGCGGACCGCTGTACCGCGCAGCGCCGCCTCGAATTCCGCGGGCCGATCCGACGCGCCGCTCACGAGCACGCCTCGATGCTTCGGCGAAGGATCGACAGGACGAGGTCAGCGCCCGCGCGCACGGGGTTGACCCGGATCGCGTACTCGGCCAGGTCCGGGCGCGCCTCGAGGTTGGCGCCGGACAGCCTGTAAATGAACGGTGCCATCTCGTAGCGCGAGTTGGCACCCACCGGATAGTTCTGACCCCCGAACTGCTGGCTCAGCTCGACCACTCGCTGGGCGATCGGCGCCTCGGTCAGGACCAGGATCATCCGGTCCTGCGCGTTCACGATCTTCGCGCCAGCGATTCCCGGGACCTCGCCAGCCGCCAAGCGGGCGGCTACCTCGTCGACGACCTGAGCCTGCACCGCCCACAGGACCGGCGCCATGACCAGGGAACGCAACCCGTCCATCGCCTGGGGGCCTTGCACCTGGCCGCCGCCGGAGTAGTTGTCGGCGTGGATCCTGTTCACCAGGTCGGCGCTGCCGACCACGCAGCCGAGCCCCTCCGGCCCGAGCATCTTGAAGAGCGAGAAGGCGGACCCATCAGCACCCAGCTCGGCGCCGATCTTGTAGACCTTGAAGACCGTGTAGTTCTCGTCCGTAAGCACCCGCAACCCGGCCGCGCGGAGCTGGTCGATCACCTCAGCCGGGTCGTAGGAATCCTCGAGGTCATGTCGCGGATGCTGCAGGTATGCCCACTCGACGCCGTCGAGGTGCTTCAGCCGGGCAGCAAGCGCCGTCGGGTCGTTGTAGTCGACCTGCACCAGGTCGAGACCCATGGCCGAGAACGACGTACGCGTCGTCGCGTAAGGCGGGCCTGCGTGCACCAGGAGCCGCTCGGTCGGCCTCAACGCCGCGCCGAGCATGGCCCGGATGGACCCCGTGCCAGCACCCTGCACGAGGGCGCACGCCTCTGTGCCGAAGAAGTCGGCGAGCACCCGCTCCACTCGTGCGGTCGTCTCCGGGCGACCGAGACCGGGCACGTTGCCGTAGTCGGCTTGAAGCAACTGCGCTCCGTCGAAATGGGAGCAGACGCAGTCCATGAGCCGGAACTGGGTCGCACGCGCGTCGTCCAGGGTCGGTGCCCGGAGCGGATAGGTGTCGGGGATGGCGCCGATCACGTCGTCTACCGCCTGCCATGTGTTGTCATATTGTAGTAACGTTACTATTCCATCACATCCAGAAGGAGGCAAGGTGGCGCTCCCGGGAACTGTCGGACGCAGCAAGTCCGAGCTGGTCGACGACGCGGTCAAGTACATGTGGCGACACGGAACGCCGATCACGGCGACCACGAAGGCTCAAGGCCCCATTGCGGTGAGTGGCCAAGGGGTTCACATCACCGACATTGACGGGAACACCTACCTCGACGGGCTTGGAGGCGGCTCGGCGGCGGCGACGATCGGCTACGGACAGAAGGAGGTTGCCGACGCGGTGTCCGAACAGCTCACCCGGCTGCACTACGCGTCAACGCGGACCTTCCTCAACGAGCCCGCTATCGAGCTGGCCCGGCGCATCGCGGAGATCGCTCCTGGCGACCTCACCACGTCCTTCTTCACCTCGTCGGGCAGCGAGGCTGTCGAGACTGCGGCCCAGATCATCAAGGCGTATCACAAGCAGAAGGGCCAGCCCGGAAAGACCAAGGTCATCTATCGGAAGACCGGGTTCCACGGCGTCGGTATCACCGCCGCCAGCGCCTCCGGCTCCCCGGACTACCGCGACTGGTTTCAGCCATTGATCCCTGGGTTCATCGAGGTGCCTACCTGCTACACCTACCGACGACCGGAGGGACAGTCGGTCGAGGACTACGCGGAAGCATGCGCCCAGGCGATCGAGGACGAGATCCTTCGCCAGGGGCCCGATACGGTCGCAGCGTTGTTCGCGGAGTCGATCCCCGCCGGACTGATCCTCCCCCCGACCCAGAGCTACCTGAAGCGGCTGCGCGAGATCTGCGACAGGTACGACGTCATCTGGCTGGACGACGAGGTGTTCATCGGGTTCGGCCGCACCGGAAAGTACTTCGGCAGCGAGCACTACGGCGTCGTCCCGGACATCGCCACCGCGTCCAAGGGCATCACCGGCGGCTACGTCCCGCTGGGCGCTGCGGTCGTCTCGCAGCGGATGATGGACGTCATCTTCGGTGACGGCGGCGCCGGCCAGGCCAAAATCCACGGCCACACCTACTCGGGTCACGCAGCAGCGTGTGCCGCCGGCATCGCGGTGATGGACATCCTCGCGCGTGACGGGCTGGTCGACAACGTCGCGCGGCTCGGCGACAAGATGCTGAATGCGTTCAGCGAGTTCGGTGCCGACCACCCGAACGTTGGCGACGTGCGCGGCAAGGGATTCCTCATCGCCATCGAGCTGGTCGAGGACAAGGAGACGAAGAAGCCTTTCGCCGCCTCGAGCGGGATCGGGCGCGGAGTCGTTGCGGCAGCGATGAAGGAGAACTTCCTGCTGCGTTCGGCGCGCGACGTCGTCGCCCAGTCCGACGGGTTCGAGATCGGCGACATCATCACGCTCTTCCCCTCGTTCGTGGCCACAGAGGCCGAGGTCGACCAGATGATCGACATCACAAAGCGCGCCATCACCGCCGCCTGCGGGCAGGCCTCATGAGGTACGGCATCATCGGCTGCGGGCGTATCTACCAGAACCACGTGAGGGCAGCTCAGCTAGTCGACGGAATCGAGGTGGTCGGCCTCGCCGACTCGGACGAGGGGACTCTCGCCAAGGCCGTCGATGAGACGGGCCTGCCTGGATTCTCGGACTACCGCCAGCTCGTTGATGCCGGCGCGGAAGCCGTCGCCCTGTGCCTGCCGCACTCCGCGCACGCCGAGGTGTGCATCGACCTCGCGAAGCGAGGCGTGCACATTCTCAGCGAGAAGCCGCTGGCGACGACGCTCGACGACTGCGACCGGATGATCGAGGCGTGTGAGGCGGCCAAGGTCCAGCTCGGTGTCGTCTTCCAACACCGGTTCAACGAGAACTCCGTCATCCTGCGGCGGCTCATCGACGACGGCGACCTCGGCGACCTCGTGCTCGGGACCGCGATCTTCCAGTATCACAAGGCGCCCGCGGACGCGGCATATTTCGAGTGGCGTGGGTCGATCCGGCAGGCCGGCGGCGGCGTCCTGGCCAACTTCGGTGTCCACACCATCGACCTTCTGCTGTGGTTGATGGGGCCTGCCAAGGCAGCTCACGGCTTCATCGGGACGCTGAGCATGGGCACCGAGATCGAGGACACGGGCGTTGCCGCCGTCCAGTTCGAGAGCGGTGCCTTGGGGACGATCGCGGCGACCCTGGCATCGGCGGTCGATTTCGAGTCACGGCTGTGCATCTCCGGGACCAAGGCCACCGCCGTCCTGACCGACAGCTCCGCGCTCGAGGTGCAGCGGGTCGATGGGCGGAGTGCGACCTATCGCTTCGACGGCCTCTTGGACGACAAAGCGTACCCGACCAAGGCGCCGTACGGTCGAGGGCACATCGACGTCCTGAGGGACTTCGCTGAAGCGGTGCGCGACGGAAGGCCTCCGGCATCCGACGGACGCTCGGCGCGCCAGACGCAGTCGGTCATCACCAAGATCTACCAGCAGGCGAACGACCACGGTCTGCAGACGGCGAGGACGACGTGACGTTCGGCCGCGAGCAGAGCAAGACGACGCAGAGCGGCAGGCCGTGATCGTGCAGGGCCCGCTGAAGCGGCCCCCATGCCGGGTGCTGGTCGTTCCTGGAACGGGCGTCCTGCCTGACGCGTTGGCCGACATCGTGGTCGACCGCGTCCTGCACCTAGCCCAGGAGGGTGATGGTGGCATCGAGGCACTGGACAAGCTGGTGGCGTCCCAGCAGGGCCGGACGATCGTCGTGTCCGGGGCGACGGCAGCACTGGCGAACGTCCTCGGGCACATCACCAATGCCGCCCCCCCGCGCTTCGTCCTCGCGCCCGGCTCGTTCTCGATCGCCGAGGTCGGTGAGACGGGGCGAGGTGTCCTGCACGTGCTCAACTGGGGAGCCAGTTCCGACGACCTGCCACTCCCCTCCGGTGCTTGTCGCGTGCACCTGCTCCGTCATGGTCAGGCGATGCTCGTAGAGAACGGCGCCCAGGTGTGGAGCCACCATCCGATCGGATTGACAGAGCATGGGAAGGAGCAGGCACAGGAGGCAGGCGAGAGACTGCGCGGCTGCGAGCTGGCGGCGATCTACACCTCACCCCTCGTCCGCGCCGCTGAGACAGCCCAGGTGATTGCGACGCGTCACGGGAAACAGGCTGTGGTCGAACCTGGGCTGATCGAGATCGCGCTCGGTGAGTACGAGGGGATGACTCTCGCTGCAGTGCACGAGAGTGGCGACCTGCGCTTCCTGCCATGGCTGGACGTCACCTTCAACGAGGAGTTCCCGCACGAGGGCTACCATCACGCGGCCGACCTCGTGTTCCCCGGCGGAGAGAGCATCCTCGTCGAGCACCAGCGGGTCCTGGGGACGTTTCGGGAGATAATCGGTCGGCACCTGGGTGAGTCGATCGCGGTCGTATCGCACACGTGGGCCATCCAGCCGCTGCTGGCGTACTGGGCCGGCGGAGACCCTGCGCAGTACTACCGATTTGCGCTTCGCTACGCCACGGACACCGTCGTCGACGTACCGGCCACAGGTCCTGGTTACCTCCTCAAGCTCAACGCCTCGATCAACCTCGAAGACGTCGCAGGACGGCGCCTCGCACGCACGGAAGGACACTGACCATGCGCATCGTCATCTACGGAATGGGACGCGAACAGGTCCTCGAGCTGGTGCGTTCGGTCGCGCCCGCGGGCAGCACGGTCGACTCGCTGTCCGACTACCAGGCGGCAAACGAGATCCGCACCGGTCAGGCTGATGCGGCCATCGGCGTCTGCCAGAGCGGCGCCGGGGGGGCCCTCGCGATCCCGATGGCGTTACTCGGTTCGGCCAGCTGCGCTCAGCTGTCCACCCCAAGCCGGCAACCGACCGATGACGAGATTGTTGCCGCGGCCGGATCGGGCAAGAAGGTCTTCGGGCTTGCCCTCGGCCATGTCGACGCCGCGGTCCCGACGCTGGTGCGGGCCCTCACCACACCCGCCGCTCCTGCCGGGTCCTCGGCTTAACCGGGAGCTGGAGAGCGGAATGGACACCGTATGGCGTGCGCTGCTCTTCGGCGCCATCACAGCCCTCGGCGCGGTCGCCGCTCAACGCGGCTACTCCGCGTTCCACGACGGAGTTCGGCCCTTCGTTCGCGACGTCGCCGCGGGTAGGCGCGAACGGCGCGAGGCAGCAGGGTCCACGTGGTCCATGTCGTGGGGCTTCATCCTCTATTACGGGGCCCCTTTCAGCCTGGCGACCGGCGTCATGGAGAAGCACATCCTTGGCCTCCCGGCGGACTGGATCGGCATCCGCAGTCGCCGTGTCTCGCTCGCCGTCGGCTGCGGGCTCCTCTGGGGCATCTGCGCGTCGGCCCTGTTGTCCAGCACGCAGTGGGTCTTCGCGAACCTTCCGCTGCCGATGGATCAACACCTGCTCGATATCGCCAGACCGCTGCTGGCCATGATGCCCCTCATCCCGGTCGTGGCAGCAACGTCACAGTTCGGCGTCCGCCTGGGCGGGTTCGGGGTCGGCGGGGTCACGGGGGCTGCCTATGTGGCCGTGATCGCGCTAGGCACCGACGCGCCCGCCGCGATCGCATTCGCCGTCGGCGGCATAGCCCATCTCTTCCTCGTCCTGCGTGAGCGGGTTGACACGCCGCCACCGCTGCCCGAGGAGCTCGCTGCCGGAAAATCGGAGATCCGCCGCGGAACGGTGGCGCTGGTCCTCACCGGCGCCCTGCTCGCGGTTGCGACGTCGTTGCTGTGGCTCGGGGGCGAGCCCGCGTCCGTGATGCTGATCGGTCTCGGTCACCCCCTTGAGGCGGGGCTGATCGGGATCTACTCGTGGATCGGGTTCGCGCCACTCGTGACCTACACCGCGCTCGCCAGCCGGGCCTATACCTCGGCAGGGATGCCCGACGGCGTGCTAGCGACGGGCTTGCTCGTCAGGTATCCGCCCGCAGCAGCCGTCGTCGGAGCGTTGGCCATGTGGGGCGAGCTGTGGGGAGTTGGGCGCTTCGAGCGCATCATCTCGCGCTTTCCGGGCCTGCACGGCGCCGGCGCAGGCATCCGTGACGGCATCCTCCTCGTCTCGGAGATTGCGCTGCTCATCGGCGGTGCCATCAGCGCCGACGCGATGTGGCCAAGTGTCGGCTTCTACATCGTCGGCGGGTTCTGGTTGCTCAATGAGGCCTCCGGAAGACGCGTCATGCGAGTAGCTGTCGGTCCTCTGGCCGCGATCGCCGCCGGCCTCGCGCACAACCTCCAGTACTGGCTCAGCTGAGAGACGGAACCCGTGCCCAATCCTCCCATCTCCACACCCCCCGCCACGTCCGCACCGCCCTCCACTGGCACCGCCCGGGTGAAGCGCGGGATGGCCGAGATGCTCAAGGGCGGGGTGATCATGGACGTGGTCACCGCCGAGCAGGCCACGATCGCCGAGGACGCCGGCGCCGTCGCGGTGATGGCGCTGGAGC
>JAVEDI010000001.1 GCA_030841035.1 Actinomycetota bacterium | reverse complement strand
CCAGCGCACCGCGGCCTTGCCAGAGTTCCTCCACACCTACAACCATCACAGGACCCACACCGCGCTCGACGGCAAACCCCCAATCAGCCGCATCCCCGTCAACAACCTCACGGGGCACAACAGCTAGACCCGGCGCAGGACCGCCGTGACCCGGCCCAGGATGGTGGCGTCGTCGCCCGGGATGGGCTCGTATGCCGGGTTGTGGGGCATCAGCCAGACGTGTCCGTCGCGGCGCTTGAGGGTCTTGACCGTGGCCTCGCCGTCGATCATCGCGGCGACGATCTCGCCGGCCTCGGCGACCTGCTGCTGGCGCACGACGACCCAGTCCCCGTCGCAGATGGCGGCGTCGACCATCGAGTCACCGGTGACCTGCAGCAGGAACAGCGTCCCGTCGCCGACCACCTGCCTCGGCAGCGGGAAGACGTCCTCGACGGCCTCCTCGGCCAGGATGGGACCACCGGCGGCGATGCGCCCCAGCACCGGCACGTAGGCCGCGGCCGGGCGGGAGTCGCCGATGCCGGTCTCGTCCGGGCCGCTGCCGTCGAGGTCTTCGTACGTCGCCGCGCCGACGGCAGCGGGTCCGTCGGGGTTGCGCACCTCGATGGCCCGCGGCCGGTTGGGGTCGCGGCGCAGGAAGCCCTTGCGCTCGAGGGCGGCCAGCTGGTGGGAGACGCTCGAGGAGCTGGTCAGGCCGACCGCCTCCCCGATCTCGCGCATGCTCGGGGGATAGCCGCGGCGCCCGACCGAGGAGCGGATCACCTCGAGGACCTTGCGCTGGCGCGGGGTCAGCCCGACCCGGTCGGGCGGACCGTCGGCGATCTCGGTCACCACCGCACCAGCGGTCGCACCGGCCGCTTGCTCGGCTGACGTGGCCGCTGCCGACCTGCTGGTCTTGCGACCGCGCTCTCGCGTGCTCACCGGTGCCTCCGCAGTGCTGGACGTGGGATCACCGTAGCGATGCGAGGCCCCTGATTCAAACATGTGTTCGAAGAAATCTGGATTTTGTCGGCCCGGTGGGGTACAACTCGTACATGCGTTCGATCGAACACGCGTTCGAGATCCGGTCGTGCCTGCGCCATCCCGTCCCGGATCCTTTGTGTCCGACCCCGCAGGTAGACATCCGCCAGGCACAGATCCTGCGACCACGACGAAGGAGCCACCGATGAGCACGCTGACCGCTCCGGCCCGCCACACCCGCCGTCCCGTGCCGAGCCGCGCGCCCGGCGCGCGTCGGCCGAGCGGCGGTGCACGGTCGGGCGCACGCGGCGTCGCGCCGGAGCGACCGGCACGTCGCTACGCCCGGGTCGCCGGCGGGGCTGCGGCGGCAGAGGCGCCCCTCGCGAGCGCACTGTCGCCGCTGGCGGCGCCGCTGCGACTGGTCGCGCCGGTCCGGCCCGTGGCGACTGCTGCGCCTGTCGGCGCCCCCGTCACGGTCGTCGTGGCGCCGGCGCCGATCGCCCTGCGCGCCCCGGCCGGCTGCGTCACCCGGCCGGTGGGTGAGGGGCCGCTGCGCCTGACCCGTCGTGGCCGCCTCATGCGCACCGTGGCCGCCCTTGTCACGCTGGTGGCGGCCGTGGCGGGCCTGGTCGCCCTGGTGCAGCCCGTCGCGCTTCCCGGCGGCAGCGCTGCGGCCCCGGTGGTCGAGCGGCTCACCGTCCGCCCCGGCGACACGCTCTGGGCGATCGCCCAGCGGGTCGCGCCCGGCACCGACCCGCGCGACACCGTCGCGCGGATCGAGGCGCTCAACCACCTCGAGTCCAGCTCGGTCCCGGCCGGTGTCGTGCTGCGGGTGCCCGTCCGCCGCTGACGAGCGAGCGGTGCTCCGGTCAGTGGCAGCCGTCGGCCGCGGTCCTCAGTGGCAGCCGTCGGCAGCGGCGGCGCAGGTGTTGCCCAGCGCCAGGTCCGTCAGCGACGACCACAGGTCCGCCGCGGTGACCGGGCCCTTGCCGGAGAGCACGGCGACGACGCCCTCGGCCGCGATCGCCGTGACCAGCGTCGTCGTACCGTCCGGGGAGGTGACCGTGGCCTGTACGGAGGCCTCGCCGATGCGCGGGTCGCTGGCGTCGCTGTCGTGGCACGCGGCCAGGCGACGCTCGAGGTCACGCACCGCCGCCACCGCCGCCGCTGCGTCGCGGTACGTCGCGACGGTCTCCAGGATCCCCCCGGCCGAACCTCCGGACAGCGCGACGCTGCGGTGCGCGACGGAGGTCCGGGGCAGCGGTGCCGTGCACGAGTCCTTCGGTGCGGCACCCGTCGACCACTGCGACCCGGTCATCGAGGCCACGGTCGCCGCGTCCAGCATCGCCTGCGCGGGGACCGCCGTGCGCGCCGGTGCCGAGCCGTGGTCGTCGGTCTGGCTGGGTGTGGCGTTCGGGTCGTCGGTGCCCGGCGCGTCGGTGCCGGGGTCGCCCGGCGGCAGCGTCGGCAGCGACGACCCGGCGGGGCTCGGCGACGCCGGCTGCGATCCCGAAGCCGTCGGTGCCGCCGTCACGCCCGCCGACGGGGTGCCGCTGGACCCGGCGTTCGTCGTCGCCGTCGAACCGCCGGCCCCGCAGCCGGACATCAGCAGGGCCGCGGCCAGGGCGAGAGCCGCACCCGGGACGCCGCTACGCCTCGCGTCTCGCACCATCTCAGGCCACCGGCTCGACGGTGACGGTCAGCGAGCCAGCGTTGTCCCCGCGGGTGAGGTCCGCGACACCGAGGGACAGCGGACCGGTCACGGTCGGCGTGTACGTGTAGGTGTAGGTGTGGGTCGTGCTGTCGCACGCCGCCCCGCTCGCCGTCCGCCACGAGGGCACCCGGCCGTTGACGGTCGCGTCGCCGAGCTGGTTGCCGCCGGCGTCGAGCAGCCGGTTGGACCGCCACGTCGGGTCGGCCGTGGTAGCGCTGCACCTGGCGTCCGAGGTCGTTCCCGCCGCGTAGGTGTAGGTGCCGGTCGCGGTGAGCTTGACCGGTTTCCCCGCCAGGTAGGTCCGTGCCGTGGTGGCGTCAGCAGCCGCTGTGCTGCTGACCGTCACGGTCTCGGGCCCGCTGGGCTGCACGACCCGGGTGATCCGGGCCGTGAACGCACCGGCGTCGTCGCCGCGGTAGAGGTCGTCGACCCGCAGGTTGACCGGGCGCGTCGTGCGCGGCGTCAGCGTGAACCGGTAGCTGTGGTTGCTGGCGTCGCAGCGCGAGCCGTCGGCGTCGGTGACCGGGTCGAACGCGACCGCGGACTTGTCGAGCAGGACGTCGAGCCGCTCCACCCCCGGGTACGCCGGGTCCGCCGCGCGCTCGCGGCGCCAGACCGGGTCGCTGGGTGTGCTCGAGCACTCGGCGTCGGCGGTGACGCCGGCGCCCGCGTCGACGGTGCCACTGACCGTCACGAGATAGGTCTGGCCGGCGGACAGGGCACCGGGGCTGGTCACGCCTGCCGCCGCGCCGGCCGGCACCGCGAAGGTGACGTCCTCGACGGGGGCGGACCTGAGGATGCGGATGCTCAGCGCACCGGAGTTGTCCGACAACGGGGTCGGGTCCCACGACTGGAAGGTCACCCGTCCCGAGCGCCACGGCCGGTAGACGTATCGGTAGGTGTGGCTGGCGGTGTCGCACTGGCCGCCGGTGTCGGTGTCCGGGTCGGAGAGCAGGTCGGTGCCGTCGACGTACAGGTCGAGGTGGTCACTCGTGGGGTCCAGCTCGTGGACCGAACGGTCCCGCCGCCAGGTGGCGTCGGTCGCAGTGCGCGAGCACTCGGCGTCGGCGAGCATGCCGGCGTTGCGGCCGTACTGCCAGGTCCCGGACGCCTCGATGAGGTAGTCCTGTCCGGCGACGAGCGCGCCGCTGGTCACGGCACCGGCGGCGCTGCCGGGCAGGTCCAGGGTCTCGTCGACGAGCTCGGGACCGGGCGGCAGCGCGTCGGCGGGACGTGGCTGGCTGCGCGGCGGGGCGGGCGGCGCCGGGGGAGTGCCGGGCTTCGCCGGCGTGCCGGGCGGCACCGGGACGCGCGGGGCCGGTGTGGTGGGCAGCGGGGCGGCGACGACGTTGCCCACCTTGCCCGTCCAGAACGACGTCGCCCGGCGCGCGCCGGCCCAGGTGAACGAGAAGTGCACGTGGTCGGTGTGCGGGTTCGCCCCGGTGTAGCGGCGCCAGCCGGAGGTGGCGGCGTAGGTGCCCCAGATCTTGTGGTTCCAGATGACGTACTGGATGCCCAGTCGCCGGGCCATCGCGAAGCGGTTGCCGTAGACGTCGGGCCTGGTCAGCCAGGCCACCACCCTGGCGACCCGGGCCCGGTCGGCCGCGCTGCGTGCCGACACTCCCCAGTCGAAGGCCCGGCCCTCCTTGTGCTCCGAGCGGCCGCCTGCCGAGCAGGCCCGCACGATGCCCAGGCTACGGGTGCTCGGGAAGGCCTTGAGCAGCCGCCGGGAGAAGTCGGCGACCCCCGGCTTGGCCGTGGGAGAGCACATGGTCTGGGGCTGGTAGCCCGCGAGGGGCTCGATCGCGGCGGCGTACCTCGCCCGGCCTGCCTGGATGGCCGCTGCCTGCGCGGGCAGCGCCGCGGCGAGCAGGGCGAGGACGACGACGAAGACGGCGGCAGCGGTGCGGCGGCCAGGCCGGCGGTGGCTCTCGGGCACGGTGATGGGGCTCCGGGGACTCGATCTCTGTCCCCGGTGCGGTACGCGACGCCCCGGGGTCTCCGGATTCGTATCGGCGGGGCGCGCGTGGTCTGGATGATCAGTGGCCCAGATCACCCGCGCGCGGGCCGCACGTCACCCGATCGGCGCACCCGCGACACGCCGGGGCCCGGCGGGACCGACCGCGCAGCAGCGCCCAGCGCCGGCGCCGAACCTGCCGCTGACCTGCGGGAACCGGGCCGAGGTCGGGCTTTACCGAAATCAGGCGCGCGCAGGGAGGGCGACCTCTTGCACATGTGGTGGCCGGGGCCGTACGGTGCCACTACATCTTGTGAATGACAGTGATGTAGTTATCCACATGTAGTCCCCAGCTCCCGGCCGTGGTCAACAGGTTTCCCCCAGCCGGGTCCCCAGCTGGATCCACAGCAGGTCAGAGACGGAGGTCGACGTGCACTGCCCGTTCTGCCGTCACCCCGACAGCCGCGTCGTGGACAGCCGGGCGGGCGACGACGGCACCTCGATCCGCCGGCGCCGGCAGTGCCCCGAGTGCGGACGGCGGTTCACCACGGTCGAGACGGCGAGCCTGAGCGTGACCAAGAGGTCGGGGGCCAGCGAGCCGTTCAGCCGGGAGAAGGTGCACAGCGGCGTGCGCAAGGCCTGTCAGGGCCGTCCGGTGACCGAGGACGACCTGGCCCTGCTCGCCCAGCGCGTCGAGGAGACGGTGCGGGCCAGCGGCGTGGCGGAGATCGAGGCCCATGAGGTCGGGATGGCGGTCCTGGCGCCGCTGCGCGAGCTCGACGAGGTCGCCTACCTGCGGTTCGCCTCGGTCTACCGGGCCTTCGACGACCTGGTCGACTTCGAGGCGGAGATCGCGCTGCTGCGGGCGGAGCACGCGCTCGGCGAGGTGGACGCCGACAGGCCCGCCGGCCACGCCGCCACCCGCGCGGCCATGCACGCCGGGGGCGGCGCCGCGCAGCCCTAGAAGACGAGCCGCCGCGGGCACAACCGCGGCGTGAGACGTGTTGATAACACAGTGGTTCTGGAGGGAGCAGGGGTATGACGGAGACGTCTCACGAGAGGCCGAAGGTCGTCCGGGCGAACGGGCGGGCCAAGGGCCTCACGATCGACCGCATCTTCACGACGGCGGGCACGCATCCCTACGACGAGGTGACGTGGGAGCGGCGCGACGTCGTCCAGCAGAACTGGAAGACCGGTGAGACGATCTTCGAGCAGCGCGGGGTGGAGTTCCCCGGCTTCTGGTCGGTCAACGCCTCGACGATCGTCACGACCAAGTACTTCCGCGGCGCCCTCGGCACGGCCGCGCGCGAGTGGAGCCTCAAGGAGCTCATCGACCGGGTGGTCAGCACCTACCGTGCGGCGGGCGAGGAGCACGGCTACTTCGCCACTCCCGCCGACGCCGAGGTGTTCGAGCACGAGCTGACCTGGGCGCTGCTGCACCAGGTGTTCTCGTTCAACTCCCCGGTGTGGTTCAACGTCGGCACCTCCTCGCCGCAGCAGGTGTCCGCGTGCTTCATCCTCGCGGTCGACGACACGATGGACTCGATCCTGAACTGGTACCGCGAGGAAGGCCTGATCTTCAAGGGCGGCTCCGGGGCCGGTCTCAACCTCTCCCGCATCCGCTCGTCCAAGGAGCTGCTGTCCTCCGGCGGCACCGCCTCGGGCCCCGTCTCGTTCATGCGCGGCGCCGATGCGTCGGCCGGCACCATCAAGTCCGGCGGCGCGACCCGCCGCGCGGCCAAGATGGTCGTGCTGGACGTCGACCACCCCGACATCGAGGAGTTCGTCGAGACCAAGGCGCGCGAGGAGAACAAGATCCGAGCGCTGCGCGACGCCGGGTTCGACATGGACCTGGGCGGCAAGGACATCACCAGCGTCCAGTACCAGAACGCCAACAACTCGGTGCGCGTGTCCGACGCGTTCATGCGGTCGGTCGAAGAGGGCGATGAGTTCGGGCTGCGGGCCCGCGCGGGCGGCACGGTCATCGAGACGGTCGATGCCCGTGAGCTGTTCGGCAAGATCGCCCAGGCCGCCTGGGCCTGCGCCGACCCCGGTATCCAGTACGACGACACCATCAACGACTGGCACACAACGCCGGATTCAGGCCGGATCAACGCGTCCAACCCGTGCTCGGAATACATGAGCCTGGACAACACCTCGTGCAACCTGGCGTCGTTGAACCTGCTGAAGTTCCTGCGTCCGGACAACTCCTTCGACGGGGTCACGTTCGTCAAGGCGATCGAGCTGATCATCACCGCAATGGACATCTCGA
>JAVEDI010000029.1 GCA_030841035.1 Actinomycetota bacterium | reverse complement strand
CGCGGTGCTGCTGCCGTTCTTCAGCTTCATGACGTTCCTGATCGCTGTGCCGACCGGTGTGAAGTTCTTCAACTGGATCGGCACGATGTGGCGCGGGTCGCTGACCTTCGAGACCCCGATGCTCTGGGCTCTCGGCTTCCTCGTCACGTTCCTGTTCGGCGGCCTCACCGGCGTGATCCTCGGCTCTCCGCCGCTGGATTTCCACCTCAACGACAGCTACTTCGTGGTCGCGCACTTCCACTACGTGCTCTTCGGGACCGTGGTGTTCGCGATGTTCGGCGGGTTCTACTTCTGGTGGCCCAAGTTCACCGGCCACATGCTCGACGAGCGGCTCGGCAAGATCCACTTCTGGACGCTGTTCGTCGGCTTCCACACCACCTTCCTCGTGCAGCACTGGCTGGGCGTGGAGGGCATGCCTCGCCGGTACGTCGACTACCTCGCCACCGACGGCTTCACGACTCTGCACACGGTCTCGACCATCGGCGCCTTCCTGCTCGGCCTCTCCACGCTGCCGTTCCTCTACAACGTCTTCGTGAGTGCGCGGGGGCCCGTGGTCACCACCGAGGACCCCTGGGGCTACGGCCGTTCCCTGGAGTGGGCGACCAGCTGCCCGCCGCCGCGGCACAACTTCCTCGAGCTGCCGCCCATCCGCTCCGAGAGCCCGGCCTTCGACAAGCACTACCCGCACGTGGCGCAGCGCGAGGGCCGCCAGGACGAGGACGGGGCCCTGCACTCGGTGCTCGGCACCGCCGAGCACCACGGACGGGGCGACCGGTGAGCCGCCACGCGGGTCGGGAGCCCTCCTCGGCCCGCCGACGCGGTTTAGGGCCGCTGGGTCCGGCAACGTCTCGGCCATGACACAGCACATGCCGCCCAAACGACAGTCGATCCGACCGCCGAGGGTGTTCTGGTTGGCGCTGGCAGCGGTTGTCCTCGGGCTCTCGCTGGTCTGGCTGGCCGTGACGCTGGCGACCGGCGGGCCCTCCAACTGCCCGGCGGACAAGTCCAACGGCAGCAGCAACAACTGCCAGTGACGTAGCGATGCAGCACCGCGGGGGCGCCGTGCCGGGTGGGACGTGAGCCGGCGCACCGGTCCGACGGCGGTGGGCCTGCCCGCCGACGTACGCGCCTGTCTGTTCGACCTCGACGGCGTGCTGACGAACACCGCCACGGTGCATGACGCGGCCTGGCAGCAGACGTTCGACTCCTACCTGCGCGACCGGTCGCGCGCGACCGGCGAGAGCTTCGCGCCCTTCGACACCTCCGCTGACTACCAGCGGTACGTCGACGGCAAGCCGCGCGCCGACGGCGTGCGCGACTTCCTCGCCTCGCGGGGCATCAAGCTTCCGGACGGCGAAGTGGACGACCCTCCGACCGCCGGGACCGTGAACGGGCTCGGCAACCGCAAGAACGAGCTGGTGCTGAGGCGCATTCACGAGGACGGTGTGCAGACCTACGAAGGGTCGGTGCGCTACCTGAAGGCGGCGCGAGACGCGGGGCTGCGCACTGCAGTCGTCTCGTCGAGCGCAAACGCCAAGGACGTGCTGGACGTGACCGGGCTGACGCCACTCGTCGACGCCCGGGTCGACGGCGTGACCGCTCGGGAGCAGCATCTGCCGGGCAAGCCGGCACCTGACACGTTCCTTGCGGGTGCCAGGTCGGTCGGCGTGCAGCCGGGCCAGGCCGTGGTGTTCGAGGATGCCACGGCCGGTGTCGAAGCCGGGCGGGCCGGGGGCTTCGCTCGCGTCGTGGGCGTCGACCGCGTCGGCCACGGACACGCCGACGAGCTGCGCTCACACGGTGCCGATGTGGTGGTCCAGGACCTGGCGGACCTGCTCCCGTGAAAGCCAGCGACACGTACGCCGTCGAGCCATGGTGCCTGCGTGAGACGCGGCTCGAGCTGGGCGACCTCGCGCGCAGCGAGTCGCTGTTCGCCTTGTCCAACGGCCACATCGGGCTGCGTGGCAACCTCGACGAAGGCGAGCCCTTCGGGCTGCCCGGGACCTATCTGAACGGCTGCTACGAGCGGCGGCCGCTGCCCTACGCCGAAGCGGGATACGGCTACCCGGAGTCGGGGCAGACGGTCATCAACGTCACCAACGGCAAGATCATGCGCCTGCTCGTCGGCGACGAGCCGTTCGACCTGCGCTACGGGACCCTGCGGGCACACGAACGTACGCTGGACTTCCGAACCGGCGTGCTCCAGCGCTGCGTCGAGTGGGTGTCGCCGGCGGGACAGGCCGTGCAGCTGCGCACCCAGCGTCTCGTCTCGTTCACCCATCGCGCCGTGGCTGCGATCCGCTACGAGCTGCAGCCCCTCGACACCGCTAGCCGCCTGGTCGTGCAGTCCGAGCTGGTCGCCAACGAGGAGCTGCCGCGCCCGCATGCCGACCCGCGGGTCGCCGCGGTGCTCGCGTCGCCGCTTGTGCCCGAGGCCAGCGACGTGCGTGCCCTGTCCGCGGAGCTCGTGCACCGCACCCGCCTCAGCGGGCTGCGCGTGGCTGCTGCCATGGACCACCTCGTCGACACGCCGTCGCAGGTCTCTACCGACACGACCCACGACGACGACTGGGCCCGCACCACGTTCGCCACCCGGCTCGAACCGGGTCAGGTGCTCTGCATCGACAAGGTGATGGCGTGGGGCTGGTCGCAGGCGCGATCTCTGCCGGCCATGCGCGACCAGGTGGCGGGCGCGCTCAGCGGTGCGATGCACTCCGGCTGGACCGGGCTGGCCCGCGAGCAGCGGGAGCATCTCGACCAGTTCTGGGAGTGCGCCGACGTCCAGATCGAGGGCGACGCCGAGCTGCAGCAGGCCGTGCGGTTCTCGCTGTTCCACGTGCTGCAGAGCGCGGCTCGTGCGGAACGCCGCCCGATCCCCGCCAAGGGTCTGACCGGCCCCGGCTACGACGGCCACTGCTTCTGGGACACCGAGACCTTCGTCCTGCCCGTCCTCACCCACACCGTGCCGCACGCGACGGCGGACGTGCTGCGCTGGCGCCAGGACACCCTGCCGCTGGCTCGTGAGCGAGCGCGCCAGCTCACGCTGCGCGGCGCGGCGTTCCCGTGGCGGACGATCAACGGCGAGGAGTGCTCCAGCTACTGGCCGGCAGGCACCGCGGCGTTCCATGTCAACGCCGACATCGCCGACGCCGTCGTACGCTATCTGGCCGCCACGGAGGATGAGGAGTTCGAGCACGACACCGGCCTGGAGCTGCTCGTCGAGACTGCGCGGCTCTGGCGCTCGCTGGGGCACCGGACCCTGGAGGGCCGCTTCCGCATCGACGGGATCACCGGGCCCGACGAGTACAGCGCCGTCGCCGACAACAACGTCTACACCAACCTGATGGCCGCCCGGAACCTGCGTGCTGCCGCAGGCGCCGCGGCCCGTCATCCTCGCCACGCTGCCCGGCTCGGCGTGGACGCCGACGAGGTGGCCGCCTGGCGCGACGCGGCCGCCAACGTCATCGTGCCCTGGGACGAGGTGCTGGGCGTGCACCCGCAGTCCGAGGCCTTCACCGCCCACGAACGGTGGAACTTCGACGACACCCCGCCGGAGAACTACCCGCTGCTGCTGCACTACCCGTACTTCGACCTCTACCGCAAGCAGGTGGTCAAGCAGGCCGACCTGGTCCTCGCGCTCCACCTCTGCGGTGACCAGTTCACCAGCGAGCAGAAGCGGCGCGACTTCGACTACTACGAAGGCCTCACGGTGCGCGACTCCTCGCTGTCGGCCTGCACCCAGTCGATCGTCGCGGCCGAGGTGGGGCATCTCGGGCTGGCCTACGACTACGCGGCGGAGGCCGCGTTCATGGACCTGCACGATCTCGAGCACAACACCCGCGACGGGCTGCACATGGCTGCGCTCGCCGGCGCCTGGCTGACCCTGGTGCACGGGTTCGGCGGCATGCGCGACCACGGCCAGCACCTGGCGTTCCGCCCGCAGCTGCCCGAGGGGATCGACCGGCTCACCTTCGGCGTGGCGCGCGGCGCCTCCCGGCTACGCGTCGACGTCATGCCGCAGGAGGTGGCCTACACACTCATGGCCGGACCCGGGCCCCTGACGATCGCGCACCAGGACGAGTCCCTCACCCTCGTGGTCGGCGACACGGTCGCCCGACCCATCGGGCGCCGTCCGCGCCATCCGCGTCCGCAGCAGCCGCCGGGACGGGCTCCGGTGCGGCGGCGCACACAGGATCCCTCCACCCACGAGTAGGCGGACGCTCGGGCTTCGGAAAATCTTGGTAGTCGAGACCTTGTCAGGGACGCCGTGACAGGACGACGGTGGCAACAGCGGGGGGACTCATCACGGGAAGGAAGATCATGCGCAGGATCGCCATGCTCCTCGCCGGAGCTGCCGTGGCAGCCCTGGTGGTAGGAGGCAGTACGCCGGCGCTGGCCCAGGTGCCACAGCACCAGGTCACCCTGAGGGGGTCCGCGGAGGTCCCCGGTCCGGGTGACCCCGACGGTCGGGGACAGTTCACCTGGAGCCTGGACGGCAACCGGCTCTGCTACCTGCTGTCGGTCAAGAAGTTCAAGACTGCGGCGGCGGCGCACATCCACCGCGGCAACTCCAAGACGGCCGGGCCGGTCGTCGTCCCGCTCGTCGCGCCGACGCCCGCCTCGGCCGCCTGCGTGGCGCTGCGGGCCGGCCTTGCCAAGGCGCTGCGTGACCACCCCCGCAGGTTCTACGTGAACGTGCACAACGTGCAGTTCCCCAACGGAGGTCTGCGAGCTCAGCTGTAGTGCAGCACTGATCGAGCGAGACGCCGTCGGCCCCGGACCCGCCAGGTGCGGGGCCGACCGGTCACGACCGGAGGTCCGTGATAGGGGGGGGGG
>JAVEDI010000005.1 GCA_030841035.1 Actinomycetota bacterium | reverse complement strand
TTGCTCGGGTGCACTACCCGGGACTGACGACGCACCCGCAGCACGCGCTGGCGGACACCCAGATGCGCGGGTTCGGCGGAGTGCTCGCCGTCGAGCTCGCCGGAGGTTACGAGGCTGCCGACGCGTTCATCGGCCGGCTCGTTCACTTCCGGCGGTCAGCAAGCCTGGGCGGCGTGGAGTCACTGGCCGTGCACCCAGCGGCCATGTGGCGCGGGATGCTAAGCGAACAGGACATCGCCACGTCAGGGGTCCGACCGAGCCTGGTCCGCTTGGCCGCCGGCATCGAAGACACCGAAGACCTCGTCGCCGACGTACTCGCGGCCGCCGACGCGGTCGCCGACCCTGCGGCCACGTGAACCACCGACGGGCGGCCGCGGCAGGACGTACCCGGTGAGGACTCTCATCAGCGGCGGCACCGTGGTCAGCATGGACCCGGTGATCGGCGTGCCCGGTTTCGTGGGACACCCACCGGCACACCTGGCAGACCGCGTTTCGGGGCGTCGGGGCGGACTGGACCTTCGCGGAGTACCCCCCGGCAACCTGCTCGGGCGGCTTCAGCGTGTGGACTCGCCCACGGAGCTGGCAGTCTCTCGTCCCGTAAGGACCCCGACGTGATCCTGTTGGACGCGGACGATCCGAGCGTCTTCCCCTTCAACAATCCGGCCGGCACGATCGTGGCGGCCGGCCATCGCGGTCTCGTCGACACCGTTCTGGTCGCGGGCCGCGTGGTCAAGCGCGGCGGTCGACTCCTCGACGTCGACCTGCCCACGTTGAGGCGGGGGCTCGTCGGATCCCGCGACCGGATCGCTGCCGCCGCGGGCGTCCAGCTTGACGGAACGTGGCACCCCAGCACCGGCTCGGGCTGACGGAAGCCCCCCGCATGCGACGCCAACACCCGTTCGCCCAGGTCGACGTCTTCTCCCTGACCGCCTACCTCGGCAACCCGGTGGCCGTGATCTTCGACGCCGAGGATCTCGAAGACGCAGACATGCAGTGCATGGCTCGGTGGACGAATCTGTCCGAGACGACGTTCGTCCTGCCGCCGACCACCCGTGCGGCGGACTACCGGCTACGGATATTCACCCCCGGCGGCGAGCTGCCCTTCGCCGGTCACCCGACGCTCGGCTCTGCGCACGCCTGGCTGGAACGGGGTGGCTCGGCCAAGATGTCGGAGCGGATCGTCCAGGAGTGCGATGCAGGTCTTGTCGAGGTACGACGCCGCGGCGGGTTGTTGTCGTTCGCAGCCCCACCGACCCGTCGCAGCGGCGACATCGAGGCGGAATACCTCCAACAGATCGCCGACTCATTCGGCATCGACCGTGTCCAGGTGATCGCGCACCAGTGGGTGGACAACGGCCCCGGCTGGGCTGTGGTGCAACTGGCAACAGCGCAGCAGGTGCTCGCTCTGGAACCCGACCTGTCTCGCATCCCCGACGCGATGGTCGGCGCCATCGGCGCGTACCCAGCCGGGTCCAGGCACGCGTTCGAGATGCGCACGTTCGCACCCGCTGTGGGAGTTCCCGAGGACCCCGTCTGCGGCAGCATGAACGCCGCGGTCGGCCAGTGGCTCGCCCGCACGGCAGCAGTGTCGGGCAGCTACCGGGTCTCCCAAGGCCGCCGGCTGGGCCGCGCCGGCGACATCACCATCACCCCCGACCCCGACGGGACACTCTGGGTCGGCGGGAACACCACCACGCTCTTCCACGGCACCGCCTTGGCCTGACCCACCTCCTCTCGGCTCCGAAACCGCAGCCGCCACCAAAGCCCGTACGCCGATCGGCAACGCACAGATCGGATTCCCAGGCTTTGCACACCTCACTGGGCGAGCCCCGTCGCACCGGAAACCCGGACCTCTGCTTCTCCCACGAGGCTTCCACGAGGAGGTGTCGCGAGTGGTGGCGTCCGCCGGCCCAACCTGATCACACAAGACCTTCGATGCCTCGCCAACCAATGCAGGCACCTCGGCAGGGAAACCCTCGGCTGTCGCATCACGCGACGCTACTGCCGGTAGGACTCCGGCCCGGTGGCTCGCGATCGCGCGCGCTCATCGCAGCGACGCGCCGGCTTGGGCCGCCAGGGTCACCGCCACCAGTCGTTGCGCGATCGAGGGGTGCTGGCCCGGCGCTGCGGTGAGCAGGAACCGTCCCTGCAGGCGTCCGGCGCTCTCCGCCAGCAGCTCGATGTCCATGTCAACGGGTAACCCGTCCCTGTCCACGTCCCAACCACTGCCATGCCACTCGACCCGACCGTCCTCGAGCAGCCGGGCGGGCTGGCCGAGCCCTGCCACGCCGTACTCGAAGCGGCAGGCGCGCAGCCCGAACATCCGGGTCAGCTGTGTGGAGACCTCCTCGATCAGGTCACCGGACGACGCGCCGGTCGCCACCGCTTGGGCGGCGACGCGGATGCCGTCGAGGTAACCAGCATCCCGCTGGGCGAGGGTGTGCTGCCCGCGTCCCCACACGGCCAGCTGCGTCACTCCCACCCCCACGGCCAGCAGCAAGGCGGCGGTCTCGAGGTCCGTCCGGTCGCTGATCGTGAACTTCCCGTAGGGCTGGGTCAGGAGCAGGTCGAACGACACCGCTGCCGAGACGGCGGCCACGAGCCCGGCTACCCGGCTGCCAACGGCTGCAACGGCCACGATCACCAGCACCAGGATCAGCGCCGCGTTCGTGTTGGCGAAGTCGTCGCGGAACGGGACCACGGCGACGGTCACCAGCAAAGGAGTCAGCACTGCCACAGGTAGAGCGACCCGATCACGGGTCAACAGCTCGCCGATCCTCATCTGCGCCGCCATCTCAGACCGTGCCGACCGTGTCACCGGTGCTGGCGTCCGCAGTCGTTGCCGGGTCCTGATCCTGCGGCTGGAACCGGTACCCCATGCCGGGCTCGGTGAGCAGGTGCCGTGGCCTGGCCGGGTCGGCTTCGAGCTTGCGCCGCAGCTGCGCCATGTAGACCCGCAGGTTTCCGCCAGCGGTCTCGTAGCCAGGTCCCCAGACCTCGCTGAGTAGCTGCCGGTGGCTGAGCAGCTTGCCCGGGTGGCGCAGCAGCACCTCCACGAGATGCCATTCGGTGGGGGTCAGGCGCACGTCGATCGACCGGTCACTGTCGCGCACCGTGACCCGCCGGGCGGCGAGGTCGACCGTGGTGTGGCCGAAGGTGACCGTCGGGCTGGTGTCGCCGGGGACGGCGCGACGGGCCGCGGCGCGCAGTCGTGCCAGCAGCTCGTCCACGGCGAACGGCTTGGTGACGTAGTCGTCCGCCCCGGCATCGAGGGCGTCGACCTTGTCGGCGCTGTCGGTGCGACCCGACAGGACCACGATCGGCGCGGTGCTCCAGCCGCGCAGCCCGCGGATGACCTCGACCCCGTCGATGTCGGGCAGCCCCAGGTCCAGGACGACCAGGTCGGGCTCGTGGGCGGCTGCCTCGGCCAGGGCACCGGCGCCGGTGTCGGCGGTGAACACGTCGTAGTGGCGGGCCCGGAGGTTGATGGCCAGGGCGCGCAGGATCTGGGGTTCGTCGTCGACGACCAGGACGCGGGTCATCTCGACTCCCGTTCGCGCAGCCCGGGCTGACCCAACGACGTGGGTCCCGACTGCGGTGGTGCGGCGTTCAGCGACACCACCATGGTGAGGCCGCCGCCCGGGGTTTCCTCCGGGTTCAGTGTCCCTCCCATCGCCTCGGTCAGTCCTCGGGACAGGGCGAGCCCGAGCCCGACTCCGGTCGTGTTGTCGGTGTCGCCGAGCCGTTGGAACGGGGCGAACACCCGCTCGATCTCCGTCGCAGCGATGCCCGGGCCTCGGTCGATGACCCGCAGCTCGACGCGGTCACCGAGACTGCTGCCGGTGATCACGGGCGGGTTCCCTGGCGGGCTGAACCGCAGCGCGTTGCCGACCAGGTTCGCGAGAACCCGTTCGAGCAGACCGGGGTCGGCCAGCACCACGGCGAGGTCGTCCGGCACGTCCACGACCACCGGTCGCCCGGCCGCCCCGAGATCGTCCAAGGCCAGCGGCACCACCTCGTCAAGAGCCAGCGGCCGGTTCACCACCGACAACATCCCGGCCTGCAGCCGGCTCATGTCCAGGAGGTTGTCCACCAGGCGGGCGAGCCGATCGAGGGATTCGTCGGCGGTGAGCAACAGCTCGGCGTGGTCCTGCGGGGTCCACTGGATGTCGTCGCTACGGAGGCTCGTCACCGCCGCCTTCGCCGACGCCAGCGGGGTGCGCAGGTCGTGCCCGACGGCCGCGAGCAGGGCCGTGCGCATCCGGTCGCCCTCAGCGATAGGGACCGCGGCGGCGGCAGCCTCGCGAAGCCGGTGCCGTTCCAGGATCACCGCGGCCTGCGCGGCGAACGCCCCGATCACTCGTTGGTCCTCAGCCCGCAGTGGCCGACCACGCAGCCCGAGCATCAAGGTATCCCCGGCCGGCACCTCGGTGTCAGCGTCCTGCGGACGCTCGCACCGGTCTGTGCCCGCGCTGGCCACGACCGTCCACCGGTCGGCGGGTCCGCGTGCGGCCGCGCCGCGACCAGACGTCGGGTGCGTGGTCCGCTCCAGCAGGGTGACTGAGGTCAGGCCGAACGCTTCCCTGACCCGCTCGAGCAGCGCGGGCAACGCCGTCTCACCCCGGAGGATGCTGCCGGCCAAGGTGCCCAGAGTCTCGGACTCGGCGGCCGCTCGGGCGGCCTGCCGGGTCCGGCGGGCCGCCAAATCGACCACGGAGCTGACCAGGGCGGCTACGACGACGAAGACACCGAGGGCCAGAGAGTTGTTCGTCTCGCTGATGTTGAACGTGTGCAGCGGTTGGGTGAAGTAGTAGTTCAGTAGCAGCGAGCCGCCGACGGCGGCCAGCAGCGCGGGCAGCAGGCCGCCGACCACCGCAACGACGACGACGACCAGGAGGAACAGCAGTACGTCGCTCACCAGGTTGAGGTCCTGACGTTCGTTGACCAGGGCCAGCGTGAGCAGCGGCGGCAAGATGACCGCTAGAGCGAAGCCCTGCAGGCGGCGGCGCAGGGTGAGGCTGCCATGAGGTCGCGGCAGCCCGCGACCTTTTCCGATCTGGCCGTGGGTGACGAGGTGCACGTCGATCTCGCCCGAGTCGCGAATCGTCGTGGCACCGATCCCTGGCCCGGAGAGCAGCGCTGCCAGCCGGGATCGGCGGCTGCCACCAAGCACGAGCTGGGTGGCGTTCTCCGCGCGGGCGAACTCCATCAGGGCCTTAGGGATGTCGTCCCCCAGCACCTGGTGGTAGGTGCCGCCCAGGGTCTCGACGAGCGTCCGTTGCGCCGCGAGCTGGGCGGGGCTAGCCCCGGTCAGCCCGTCCGATCGAGTGACGTGCACGGCGAGCAGGTCGCCGCCGGTCGACCGGGCGGCGATCCGCGCGGCCCGCCGGATCAGTGTCTCCCCCTCGGGCCCGCCGGTGAGCGCGACGACGACGCGCTCGCGGGTCTCCCAGGTGCCCTCGATGTCGTGCGCGGCGCGGTAGCCCTGCATCGCCTCGTCGACCTTGTCCGCGGTCCACAGCAACGCCAGCTCGCGCAGCGCGGTGAGGTTCCCGACTCGGAAGTAGTTCCCCAAGGAGGCGTCGACCTTCTCCGCGGGGTAGATGTTGCCGTGGGCCATCCGGCGGCGCAGCGCCTCCGGCGACATGTCGACCAGCTCGACCTGGTCGGCGGCCCGCACCACGGCATCGGGGACCCGCTCGCGCTGCGGCACCCCGGTGATTCTCTCGACCACGTCGTTGAGGGACTCGAGGTGCTGGATGTTGACGGTGGAGACGACGTCGATGCCGGCGCCGAGCAGTTCCTCGATGTCCTGCCAGCGCTTCTCGTTCCGGGAGCCGGGGACGTTGGTATGTGCCAGCTCGTCGACCAGCGCCACGGCCGGCCGGCGCCGGAGTAGCGCGTCGACGTCCATCTCGGTGAAGCTGGTGCCGCGGTAGGCGATCTCCCGCCGTGGCAGGACTTCCAGCCCGTCGAGCATGTCGGCGGTGTGCCGGCGGTCGTGGGTCTCGACGAAGCCCACGACGACGTCGGTGCCGCGTTCGGCCCGGCGGTGACCCTCGCCGAGCATGGCGTAGGTCTTGCCGACGCCGGGCGCCGACCCGAGGTAGACCCTCAGCCTCCCACGCCCCATGACCGCTCCTTCTCCGTGATCAGTGTGCCTCGCCTCGATGTCCGTCAGCCGGCCATCGCATCCAAGGCAAGGTTGAGCTCGAGGACGTTGACCCGGGGCTCACCGAGGAACCCGAGCACGCGGCCTTCGCTGTGCGCGGTGACCAGGGCCTGGACCTTCGCGACCGCCAACCCGCGTTCGCGGGCCACTCGGGCGACCTGCTCCTGCGCGTACGCGGGGCTGATGTGCGGGTCGAGGCCGGAGCCGCTGGCCTGCAGAGCGTCCGGGGGGACCTGCGAGGGCAGGACGCCGTCGAGCTGGCTGGCGGTCGCGCGGCGTTGCTTGATGGCGGCGATCAGGTCCTTGTTCTCCGGGCCGAGGTTGGACGCAGAGCTGGACAGCGGGTCGTAACCCAGGCCGGCGGCGGAGGGCCGGCTCTGGAAGTAGGCCGGGTCGGGTGCAACGACGGGGTCGCCGGCGGCGTCCTTCTTCGGCTTGCCGTTCTCGAGGACGGGACGAGTGAATGCCTGCCCGATGAGATCGGAGCCGACGGTCCTGCCGGCGCGGTCGACCAGTGATCCGTTGGCGTTGCCATGGAAGGCGACTTGCGCGACGCCGGTCATGGCTAGTGGGTAGGCCAGGCCGAGCACGACGGTCAGCACGAGCAGAGTCCGCAGCGCGGCGCCGGTTTGGCGGAGCGCGGGGGTGGTTCGGGTGGTCACGGGTCTGTCCTTCCCTCAGCCGATGCCGGGGATCTGGGAGATCACGAGGTCGATGAGCTTGATGCCGATGAATGGGCTGACGATGCCGCCGAGGCCGTAGATGAGCAGGTTGCGCCGCAACATCGCGGCGGCCGAGGAAGGCGTGTAGCGCACCCCCCGCAGCGCCAGGGGGATCAGGCCGACGATGATCAGCGCGTTGAAGATGACCGCGGACAGGATCGCGGACTCCGGGGTGGCCAGCCGCATGATGTTCAGCGAGTCCAGGCCGGAGAACACGCCGGCGAACATGGCCGGGATGATCGCGAAGTACTTCGCGATGTCGTTGGCGATGGAGAACGTGGTGAGCGAGCCGCGGGTGATGAGCAGCTGCTTGCCGATCTCGACGATCTCCATGAGCTTCGTCGGGTTGGAGTCGAGGTCGACCATGTTCCCCGCCTCTTTGGCGGCCTGTGTGCCGGTGTTCATGGCCACCCCGACATCGGCCTGCGCAAGCGCTGGTGCGTCGTTCGTGCCGTCCCCGGTCATCGCGACGAGGTTTCCGCCCTCCTGCTCCTTGCGGATGAGCGCCATCTTGTCCTCGGGCGTCGCCTCGGCCAGGAAGTCGTCGACCCCGGCCTCCGCTGCGATTGCCTTCGCGGTCAGCGGGTTGTCGCCGGTGATCATGACTGTGCGGATGCCCATCGCCCGCAACTCGGCGAACCGCTCGCGCAGCCCGTCCTTGACGACATCCTTGAGATGGATGACGCCGAGCACAGAGGCATTGCCTGCGGAATCGCGGGTAGCCACCACGAGCGGTGTGCCGCCGGATTCGCTGATCCTGGTCACAGCCGCGTCGAGTTCGGACTGGGTCTTCACCGGCACAGCGCCGACCCATTTCGCGACCATCGATCCCGCGCCCTTGCGCACCTGGCTGCCGCCGGGAAGGTCGAGCCCGCTCATGCGGGTCTGTGCGGTGAACGGCACGATCACCGCATCCTTGACCGGCGTGCCGTCGTGGCCGAGCTCTTTCGCGAGCGTCACGACGGAGGTGCCCTCCGGGGTCGGGTCGCTCAGTGAAGCCAGTCGTGCTGCGCTCACGAGTTCATCCTTCGTGGCCCCGCCGACGGGCACGAATTCGCTCGCACGCCGGTTGCCGTAGGTGATCGTGCCCGTCTTGTCCAGCAGCAGCGTCGTCACGTCGCCAGCGGCCTCGACAGCACGCCCGGACATCGCCAGCACGTTGCGCTGCACGAGCCGGTCCATCCCGGCGATGCCGATCGCGCTCAGCAGGGCGCCGATAGTTGTCGGGATGAGGGTGACGAGTAGTGCGACGAGCACCGTGACGCTCACCGTTCCGCCCGCGTAGCTCGCGGCAGGGTTGAGCGTGACGACCACGACGAGGAAGACGATCGTGAGTGCGGCCAGCAGGATGTTCAGCGCGATCTCATTCGGCGTCTTCT
Organism: Actinomycetota bacterium; assembly: GCA_030841035.1. Classification (GTDB taxonomy): domain Bacteria; phylum Actinomycetota; class Actinomycetes; order JACCUZ01; family JACCUZ01; genus BP-173. Next base: position 745 of record JAVEDI010000005.1, on the reverse strand, counting down.
GCCTGCTCGCCCCTTCCACGAGCCGGATCATCCTGTCGACGAAGGTCTCGCCCGGCTTGGACGTGATCTTCACGATGATCTTGTCGCTCAGCACCCTCGTGCCGCCCGTGACAGCGCTGCGGTCGCCGCCATGCTCACGGATGACGGGCGCGCTTTCCCCGGTGATCGCCGACTCATCGACGGAGGCGATTCCCCACACGATGTCGCCATCGCCGGGGATCACCTCGCCCGCCGAGACCTCGACGTAGTCGCCGAGCACGAGATCGGCCGATGATACCTCTTCGGCGCGCGATCGATCGGCCTGGTCGTTCGCGAAGCCGACGCGGTGCGCGATCGTGGAGGTGCGGGTGTTGCGCAGGCTCGCCGCCTGGGCCTTGCCCCTGCCCTCGGCAATCGACTCCGCGAGATTGGCGAAGATCACGGTGATCCAGAGCCAGATGGCGATGCCCACGGTGAAGCTCGGCGCGAGCGTCGACTTTTCGCCGGTGAACGGCTCGACGATGGCGATCACGGTGGTCAGGGCTGCTCCGATCTCGACGACGAACATGACCGGGTTGCGCCACATGCGCCGCGGATCGAGCTTGCGGAGTGCGCCGGGGAGCGCGGCTACGAGCTGGCCGAGCGAGAACGCGCTCGAGCCAGACCGGCTGGGCGCCGGGTGTGTTGAGGTGAGAGTGGACATGTTTATTGAAGCCCTTCCGCCAGGGGACCCAGCGCGAGAACGGGGAAATAGGTGAGTGCCGAC
>JAVEDI010000114.1 GCA_030841035.1 Actinomycetota bacterium | reverse complement strand
CGCAGACGACCGGTGACCAGCGGGAAGGTTCGGTGGTTACTGATGGTGCCGCGTTTCCGGTGGGGAAGAGGGACGGGGATCTGTCGGGGGCGGTGTCGGAGAACGAGGGTTGCAGGGATTGTGAGTGGGCGATCAGTCCGGCGTGTGTAGATGCGGGTCCGGTGGACAGTGGCTTGTGCAGGGGTGCTCTGGTGGGGTGTGCGAGTCCGCTGGATATTCGGTATCGGGTTTACCTGCGTCATGGGAGTGGTCCGTGGGTGTTGCGGGGGACGGTGTGTCTGGGGCCGGGTGAGCGTCCGGGCCCGGTGGCTGATGTGGGGGCGGCGGTTCGGGAGCGGGTGGTTCATCTGTTGCCGGATGCTCGTCCCAGTTTTCAGCCGGCATCAGGTGGGATTGTGAATCTGCCGACGTTGTTTGCCTCGGGGGAGCCGAAGTCGTTGAGGACTGACCCGTTTGACGTGTTGGGTTTCACGGTTGTGGTGACGGCTCGTGCCCGGTGGGAGTGGTCGTTCGAACCGGGGGTGAGGGAGACGTTCGGGGAGCCGGGTGGGGCCTATCCGGATGATTCGGTTGCTCACACGTATGTGAGTGCGGGTGTGCGGCGGGTCGGGTTGACGACGTTCTGGCGGGCGCAGTTCACCGTGAATGGTGACGGGCCGTTCGCTGTTCCGGGGCCGGAGCTGAGTAAGACTGCGGCTCCGTTGGTCGTGCCGGTTCGTGAGGCCCGCTCGGTGCTGGTCGGGGGTTGAGCGACGCTGCAGCGTAGGCAGCCCAGCTCGGGCGGTGTCAGGATCTGTTCGTGGCTTCGGCATGCACGTTCCCGGACGTCGTGCTCACCACGCCTCGACTGACCCTTCGTCCGTTTCTGGAATCGGACACCGAAGCAGTCCAAGCAGCCTGCGCCGATCCGCTCACCCAAACATGGCTGCCGCTTCCCCATCCCTACACGCGCGACCATGCGCGCGCATGGTGCGTAGATCTGGCGCCAGCAGCGCGGACGAGTGGCCGAGGGCTCGCCAGAGCAGTGGAATCAGACGGCCGTCTCGTCGCAGCTATCGATCTGAAGCGCACCGATTGGATCTCCGGAGTCACGGAGATCGGTTACTGGACGTCGCCGTCGGCTCGGGGCCGTGGCGTGATGACGGAGGCCGCCAGGGCCCTGGCGCACTGGGTTCTCGACCAGATGGGTTTCGCGCGGGTGGAGCTGCGCATCGCGCCGGGCAACCTGGCGTCGCTTCGGGTGGCGGAGAAGGCCGGGTTCCGACGGGAGGGAGTGGCTCGGTCCGCGGGCATTGTTCATCACGGTCGGGTGGACCTGGTCATCTTCTCTCTCCTACCAGCCGACCTGTGACCGGCCGCGGCGCTGTCGTGACGGGCGGCGTACGGCGCCTGTGGATGAGCGGCGAGTGCCCGACGCGCGTTCTGCGAGGCTCCCACCATGGTGATTGAGGTACAGACGGATGACCTGGTCTCGGCCGCGGAGCAGCTGCGACGCATCGGACGGCGCGTCACCAGCTACGGCGACCAGCTGAGCGGACGGATGCGGCAGACGGCCGACGAGCTCGACAGCGAGGTGTCCGCATCGCTGACGGCGGCGTGGTCGGAAGTGGCCGGTGCCATCGACAACCTGGCCGAGGGATTCGAGCGGTACGGCGGAGCGCTGGTGCAGGTCGCGGACCGCTACCGCGAGCTCGAGTCAGATCTCACGGTGCATCGAAGCCGATGAGGCTGGTGCAACCTCCGGTTGCCCTGGGGCCCGGCCGCTGGTTGCTGCCGCGGCTTCCGGCGGGGCATGCAGCGGCGCTGCACCGCCTCGCCGTGGACTGTCGCGAGCTCGAGGCGGTCCTGGCGACAGTGGCCCGTGATGCCCAATGGGTCATCGTCGGCCTACGTCGCGACTGGCGCGGCCGTGGCGCTGCGGCCGCCCCTCGGCCGCTCGAGCAGCTGGTGCACGACGCGGCGACGGTGCGGCGCTCGCTCACGCTGTTCGCCGACGAGCTCGATCGGTTGGCTGTGGCTGTGCAGAGGGCGAGCGACCGGCACGACTGGTCCTGGCGCAAGGTCGCCGCCGTGTCGGCGGTGGTCGCGGTGACTGCCGGAGCGTTCGTGGTGACGGTCGGCAGCGCCGGTACGGCGGCACCGGGCGCTGCAGCTGCCGAAGCGGCGGTGGTGTCCGCGGCGGCCGGGGAGATGGCGGCGGCTTCCGCCGCGGCAGCCGCCGCGGAGGTCGCCGCAGGTGAAGGGCTGCTGGCGGCTGCGCGGCTGGCTCGTGCCGTGCAGGCGCTGCGCGCAGTGGTGGTCCCGCGCCTGACGACGGCAGTCGTCCATGCGCCGGTCTGGCTCGAGACACCGGTCGGAGGCGCTGCCGTAGGGGCCGGGACGACCGTCGGCCTCGAATGGCTCGACGACGGGCGCGTGGCCTGGGGTGACGCAGGTCTGGCTGCTGTGCTCGGGGCGGGGGAGAGCTACGTGCTCTCACCGGGACGCTCACGCGGCTACCTCGAGCTGACACCGCGCCGCCTCGCCTCGATGCAGGTTCCCGGCCGGCGCCGTGAGCTGTTGCGCATCAACCGGGCCATCTACCCGCAGGACGAGCGTCCTCTGCGGTTCGAGACCGAGCAACTGAGGACCCACCACAAGCACGCCCCCGCCTTCGGCGTCTCCAGGGCTTACACCCGGCAGACGTCGGCAGACTTCAGGTCAGTGTTGTCCGCCTTCGTGTCGCGCCCGTCAACGGTGCGCATCGACGGTGCCTACAACGGGCGAGATGCGCTCTTCTTCGCTGACTACGACACCCGTCAGGTTGTGATCTGTCATCTCGACGGCTCCTTCTGGACGGCTCTCGAGCTCGGACCGGAGCAGCAATGGCATCTTTGGCACACTGGCACGTTGGGTGGGAGGTGAGACGTGTCAGCCCGGTGGTGCGACCGTCAGGTGGAGCTCTCTCGGCAGTTCGTCAACAGGGAGCTCTCCGGCGAGGACTACGGCGTGGAGTTCTTCCTCGCCCAGAGCGAGGGCTCGCGTGCGAACGAGTGGCTGGGCGAAACCCTTGGCGGACTCATCAATGATCTGCTGTTCGACCTGAGCAACCACAGTCCCTTCGATGAGGAGCGGACGGCGGATCAGATGGATGACGAACAGCTGCGGACTGTCGTCGCGCAGCATCTGACCGACTACGAGGCCGGAAGATATGGCCCTGTCCCCGACGAGCATCGAGGCTGACGGGCAGCCCACGTAGGCTTCCCGACCGTGGCCGGACGCACCCTCGTCATCACCAACGACTTCCCGCCTCGCGTGGGCGGCATCGAGTCGTTCGTCCTCGCGATGGTGGTGCGGATGCCGGCCGACCGGGTAGTCGTCCATACGGCGCAGCAGCCGGGTGCCGCGGCCTTCGACTCGACTCTGCCGTTCACCGTCGTGCGCGACCCGGCGCGCATCATGCTGCCGACGCCCCGGATCACCCGACGCTCCGAGCAGATCGCGCGCAGCCTCGGCTGTGACTCGGTGTGGTTCGGGGCGGCCGCACCGCTCGGGCTCATGGCGCACCGGCTGACCACGCGCGCCGGTGTGCGGCGTACCGTCGCGACGACCCACGGGCACGAGGTGTGGTGGGCCGACACGCCAGGCACCCGCGCCATGCTCCGGCGCATCGGTGAGACCACCGACGTCATGACGTACCTCGGCGGCTACACGCGCCGGCGCATCGCCAAGGCGCTGTCCGCCGGAGCCGCCGCGCGGATGACGCAGCTGACGCCAGGGGTCGACGACGCCGTGTTCACTCCCGACGTCCCCGGCACCGAGGTGCGGCGGCGCTATGGGCTGGCCGATCGCCCCGTCGTGGTCTGCGTCGCTCGCCTGGTCGAGCGCAAGGGGCAGGACATGCTCATCAGGTCCTTGCCACTCATCCGGCGCCGCGTCCCCGATGCCGCGGTGCTCATCGTCGGCGACGGACCGCAACGCCGTCCCTTGCAGAAGCTGGTCGAGGAGCTGGGACTGCAGCGCGACGTGGTGTTCACCGGCGCCAAGCCGTGGGCCGAGACGCCGGCGTACTTCGCAGCGGGCGACGTGTTCTGCATGCCCACCCGCACGCGCAAGGCCGGCTTCGAGGTCGAGGGGCTCGGCATCGTCTACATCGAGGCTTCGGCCTGCGGGCTGCCCGTAGTCGCAGGTGCTTCGGGCGGCGCGCCGGACGCGGTGCAGGACGGCAGGACCGGGTACGTCGTCGACGGGCGCTCCACGGAGCAGATCGCCGAGCGCGTGTCGACGCTGCTGCTCGACAAGGAGCTCGCCGGGCAGATGGGGGGAGCGGGTCGTCGCTGGGTGGAGCAGCGGTGGCGCTGGGACGACCTGGCGACTCAGCTGCGCTCCCTGCTCTGCGTCGACGGGCGCGAGCCACCTGGCTGAACTGTTGCTCCGCCCCTTGCCAGCCTCGATCTGACCGGTGCGGCTGCCAGGACCAGCAGACCGACCACCGAGAAGGCGAGCAGCAACACGGGCTGTTGGCCGCCGACGTCGGCATAGCCGGTATGCGACCACGGATGAAGCGGATGCTGGAAGTCGCTGTGCGAGACCGCAGCAGTTGCTTGCCACACGGCCGTGCCCGCGGCTGCAACGGCAAACAGTGCGCGGCGCCAACGGCGGGCGTCCGTCCAGGACTGGTAGGACAGAGCCAACAGCGGAGCCCACAGTGTCAAGGGCTCGAGCATGAGCCGGTAACCGAAGAAGTCCTCGCCGCCGGCGAAGCTGTTGTTCCCGAGCTGGACGAGCGCATAGACGACGCCAGCCACGGCAGCGGATCGCGCCCACACGGGAGCCGTTCGCCAGGCTGCGTGAAGGCCCGGCAGCAGGAGCAGGAGGAACGGGGTGTACACCAGCATCCCGCGACCAGGCGAGACCAGGGCACCCAGCACGTTGGTCCCCAGATGCGCGAAGTTCCGCAACCGCGGCTCGAGGTCGGACTGGTCACCCTCGGCGTACCCGCCGAGCCGTCCGTAGCCCCCCGCAACCGTCCACACGCGGTAGACGAGCCGGTAGTAGAGCAACAAGCCTGCGATGCCCAGTGCGCTCGTCAAGCCGACCACGAGGGCAGGACGCAGCGATCGCTGGGCCACACCTGTCCAGATGCCCTGGACGAGGGGGACGACGGCAAGGTGCGGCCGGATGAGGATCGCGAAGCCCTGCGAGAGTCCGCCGGCGGCGTATCGCTGCTTGGCGTACAGCAGGAGCGACAGAGCGAGGAACAGCTGAGCCGGTCCATGGGTCCACAACGCATCGGCCGATATCGACCAGGTCGGCGTCGCCAGGGCGAAGAGCAGCGCTGCGCAGACCGCCACCCGCCGCACACAGATCCGCAGCAGCACCCGATAGAGGAACCAAGCCGCCAGGGCAGCGGCGGCTGCGCTGGCGACCGCGGCCGGGTACAGCGGTGCGAGAGCCCCGCCGCGACCCAGCAGGAGATAGAAGGGAGTCGCCCACAGGATGGCGCCGGGCAGGCGGTTGCTCACCACGTGATCGCGCACCTCGACGAACCAGGGAGTGAACCCGCCGTACTGATCGGCGAACACGTTGCCATGGGAGGCGAGCTGCCAGGCAGGCACCAGGGTGGACAGCGTGTCGATGTTCTGGCGCTGGTCGAAGGTCGCCGTGCCCAGGTACAGGAAGAAGAGGGCTGCCACGACGAGCACCTGTGCGAGGATCGCCCGCCAGCTGGCAACCGGCTCTCGCGCGTCCCGGGATCCCGGCAACGGGGCCACGCGTCTCATCGAGTGGATCACCGGTCCGGGGACACGTGCTGGGCTGTGCTACTGGGAGGGCTGCGCCTCCGCGCAGGCCGGCCTCACTGACATTGCGACTGGTTCGCCGCTGCGGCTATGCGGTCACAGCTGTCGTCGTAGGAGGCGCGAACCGCACCGCTGAACGCCCACAGGATGCCGACGATGGCAGCCGCGATGGCAAAGACGATCAGTCCGTACTCCACAGCCGACGCGCCCTCGTCGCCCTGCCCTTGCCGCACGGTTCCTCCGCCGTCGGTGCGTCGTCACAGACGACGCGCGGTCCAAGGCTGCTAGCAGTTGCCGCTGCTGGGAGCCGTCTTCTGCGAGATGCTATCGCAGGTGTGCTGGAAGACCTTCTGGATCGTGTTGCCCAGCGCGAAGACGACGATAACGATCAGGGCTGCGATGGCGGCCACGAGGAGACCGTACTCAACGGCCGAGGCGCCCTCGTCACGCTTGATCTGAACGACCTTACGGATGTAGGCGAGCATGGGGGATGACCTCCGGGTTGGCCGCGTCACAAGGGTCGTGAGCCGGGCAACGTGCCCGGTTACGCGCCCCTCTAGCATCGACCCGGACATCCCGGACGGAACATCGAACGGCTGGTCAGTCCTGGGTCATCCGTTCGGAGGATGCGCCGAACGGGCGCAGCGGCGCCGCGCCGGCGCCAAGGCCCGCTCAGCGAGCCATCGGGTCCTGCGGGTTCGCGATGAGACCCAGCCGCATGGCGGTCATCAGCGCCTGGGCGCGGTTCCCGGCTCCGAGCTTCTCGTAGACCTTCGAGATGTGCGTCTTGGTGGTCGACTCGCTGATGAACAGCTGCTTGGAGATGGCGGCGACGCCCAGGCCGTCGGCCAGCAGGCCCAGCACCTCGCGCTCGCGGGGACTCAGCTGAGGCCCGGTCGGCGAGAGGCGTCGCTGCATCGCGCCCGCGAGGTCGTTGGCCGTGAACGCGCGCGGGGAGACGGCCGCGTGCCGAGCAGCAGCGATGACGTCGTCAGCGGGAGCGTCCTTGGGCACGAAGGCCGACGCGCCGGCCTCGAGGGCGCCGAACAGCTGGTCGTCACCGGCGTACATCGTGAGGACGACGATGCCCATCGCCGGGTTGCTCTCGCGCACCTTCTTGGCCGCGTCCAGCCCGCTGCCGTCAGGCAGCCGGACGTCGAAGATGACGACGTCGGGAGACTGCTCCGCCACGACGCCGAGGGCGGCTCCCACGGAGCCTGCCTCGCCGACCACGGTGAAGTCGCCGGTGCGCTCGAAGGCGCGCCGGAGACCCTGCCGGATCAACTCATGATCGTCGACCAACACGATGGAGATCGTCACGGGGCGTACCTTACCGGCCGCTGCGGGCGGACCCTAGCCTCACTTCGACCTCGGTCCCACCGGCCTCGCGGTTGACGACCTTGATCTGGGCACCCACGCGCTCGGCCCGTTCGCGCATGACCTCGAGCCCGAAGCTGTCGGCGCGGGGGCGCCCGAGGCCCTTGCCGTCGTCCTCGATGCGCAGCATCGCCCGTGGTGGGTTGACGCTGCAGGTCACCCACAGGTTGTTCGCATTCGCATGCTTGCGGGCGTTGGTGATCGCCTCCTGGGCGATCCGCAGCAGCTCGGTCTCCGCATCGATCGACAAGCGGGTGGGCGCCTCGTCGAGCACCAGGTGGACGGTGAGGTTCGACCCGACGCCGACCTGGCGGACGTAGTCGGACAAAGCGGTACCGAGACCGACCGTCGAGTGCACCTCGCTGCGGAGGTCGAAGATCGACAAGCGCAGCTCGGTGATGACCCTCGTCAGCTCCCCGCGCAGGGCCTTGAGGTCCGTCTCCAGGTCCGGCAGGAACCGGGCTCGGGCGGCGAGGTCGTCGACGACGTACCCGAGGGAGGCCAGCTCCTGGGCGATGCCGTCGTGGATCTCCCGGGCCAGCCGGCGACGTTCCTCGGCGGTTGCCAGCGTGCGGACCTCGGAGAACAGCAGCGCCGTCTCCAGCCGCAACGCCTGCTCCTCGAGGACCTCGGCAGCCGTCTGCAGGTCCAGGGCCTCGAAGGGCTGTGCGCGCTCCAGCGCCACCAGTCCGAAGGTGCGCAGCCCGATCTGCAGCGGGATGGCCGCGGCGTGCCCGATCGTGCCGACCGAGAGCGCCGAGCTCTGCCGGGCGGGCACGCTCGATGCCCATGCCTCGTCGAAGAGGCCGCTGCTCACGTCCCAGTCGAGGCGGTCCGCGCCGTGCGTGGCCAGCGGGGAGAGCCGGCCCCCGGCGGCGCGCACGTAGACGCTGGCGCGGTCGAAGGGGACCGAGCGGTGCAGGTGCTCGAGCAGGCCTTCGGAGAGGGTGACCGGGTCGAGGCCTCCGGAGAGCTGCCGGGAGACGAGACGCAGCTGGGAGATGAGCCGGTACGCCGCCGCGTACGCCGCGTTCTCCGGCGGTCCCTGTGACTGCTGCAGCCGGTGCACCCACGCGCCGAGCAGGCCGACCGCGAGGGTGATCAGGCCCCACTGGCTGACGGTGCCGAGATAGCCGGCGAGCGACGTGGGCTGCTCCCCGGTGAAGCGGCCGACGAGCAGGACCAGGGAGCCGAGGCCGGCGGCCAGGACCGCGGAGGTGAACCCGAACTGCAGGCCGGCAGAGAGCGCAGGGGCCAACAGGTAGGGCAGCATCGACTCCGGCAGCGGCTCCAGCGTCAGCGCGAGCAGGCACGCGGCGACCGCCTCAGCGACCGGCTGGGCCCGCGCCAGGCTCGGGTTGGGCAGCGGGATCGTGGCGAGTACTGCGACGACGACCAGCAGGGCGAGCGCGACCGCGGCACCGGTGCTCCGCTGGTCGACCAGCGTCAGGGAGCAGCACAGCAGCAGCAGGGCGATCCGGATGGCGACGATGAGCTGTCGGACCGAGACGTCGGATCTTCTCCTCAGGCGCATGATGGTCAGACGGTGCCACATCGCGGGCCGCCGGCGCGTCGAACACCGCCCGAGTGCCGCCCTCGCGTGTTGCTGCTCCGTGCCCGCGGGCTGCTCAGAGCCCGTGCCCGAACGACTTGTAGAGCTGGATGGCCGCCGGTCCCAGGATCACCACGAACAGCGACGGGAGGATGCAGAAGATGAGCGGGAAGAGGATCTTCACCGGCACCCTTTGGGCCAGCTCCTCCGCGCGCTGGCTGCGCTTCACCCGCAGCTCTCGGGCCTGGATGCGCAGCACCTGGGCGATCGGGATGCCGAACGCGTCGGCCTGCACCATCGCCGTGACGAACGATCGCAGCTCGGCCAGGTCGCTGCGCTCGCCCAGCGCCCGCATCGCCTCGGACCGGCCGAGGCCGATCTGCATCTCCTGCAGCACCCGGAAGAACTCCTCCGCCAGGGGGCCTGTCGTGTTGCGTGCCACCTGGGCCAGGGCGGCGTCGAACGCCAGCCCCGCCTCGACCGAGATGGTGAGCAGGTCCAGCGAGTCGGGCAGGTCGCGGCGCATCTGCTCCCGGCGGTTGTACGCCGCCTGGTAGAGCGCGATGTTCGGGCCGAGGTAGCCCACAGTCGCCAGCGCGATCGTCATGCCCACGGTGGGCAGCACGCCCACGCGCAGCAGCATCGGGACGGCGAGCCCCACGACGAACCCCAGGCCGAGACCGAGGACCTTGAAGGCGATGATGCGGTCGACGTCCCATCGGGGCGGGTTGCCCGCGAGCTCGAGGCGGTGGCGCAGGCGGCCCACCTGGTCGGCGGCACTGAGGCCACGCCCGAGCCGGGTCAGCCGGGCCATCCCCGGCCCCAGCACCCGTTCGCTGAACGGCGTGTTGAGCTCGCGGCGGGCGGCCGAGGGGCCCGAGTCGATCGCCCGGACCGCGGCGAGCGACCGGCTGACCTGGTGTCGTCGGGTCAGGGTGTCGGTGGCGGTGAGGATCGCGAGCGCGAGCGCGACGAAGATGGCCAGCAGCCCGAGCGCCAGCACCACGGTGGTGTGCACGTCAGACCTCCACCTTCACGGCCTTGCGCATCCACAGCACTCCGACGGCCAGCAGGACCCCACCGACGGCCAGCAGCAGCAGACCCAGCGGCTCGGTCACGAGGGGGCGCAGGTACTCGGGCCGCACCGTGACGAGATAGAGCGCGAACCCCGGCGGGAGCAGCCCGAGGATCCACCCCGAGAGGCGACCCTCCGCGGAGAGTGCTCGGACCTGCCGCCGGAGACGTTCACGCTCGCGCATCGTCTCGGCCAGGGTGCCGAGCAGCTCCGACAGGTTCCCGCCCACGTCGCGCTGGATCCGGTAGGCCATCACCACCCAGGAGAAGTCCTTGCTCTGCATGCGGGTCGCCACGCCGTTGAGGGCGTCGTCGATCGGTACGCCGAGGCGCGTCTCGACCAGTGCACGGTTGAACTCACCGGTCATCGGCTGCTGTCCCTCGCGCACCACCGTGTCGAGCGCCTGCGGCACCGAGTAGCCGGCGGACAGGCTGCCCGCGATGAGCTGGAGGGTGTCGGGCAGCTGCGCGAGGAAGGCACTGCTGCGGCGCGACTCCGCGAAGCTGAGGTAGATCCATGGGCCGACCGCACCCAGGAAGATCCCGAGGAGGGTCGCCACGATGGCGCCGCCCGAGACGAGCAGCAGGAACAGTCCCAGTCCGGTGGCGCAGCCGAGGTGGATGAGGGTCCACTCCGCCGGACGCAGGGGCACACCTGCGGCGTCCAGCCGTTTGGCCATCGTCGTCTCGAAGTCACGTTGCTGCACGACCCGGCCGGCGAGCTCCACGGCCGAGCGGGCCACCGGGCTTCGACCCAGCACGGTCGTCGTGACGGGCTCCGGCTGACCCGGCGCTCGTCCGGTCAGGGTGTAGATGGACAGCCTGCGCCGCAGCCGGCCCTGCTGGCGGTCCCCGCGACCGCTGCTGGTCAGCGCCTGCGCCAGCAGGACCAGCAGGCCCACGAACAGCAGGAGCAGCCCCACCGGGAGCAGCTGCGCCGGCACCAGCCGCGCGGCCAGCCCGGTGGCCGCCGGGCGAGGGCCGTGGTCGGCGGCGGACGCCGCGGCGCCGAACGTCCCCTGCGCGGTGTCCTGCAGCGCGATGCCGCCGGCCGTGGCGGAGACCCGCACGTTCACCGACGCGCCGGCCAGTCGTTGCGGGACAGGCACGCTGATCTGGATCTGGCTGCGGATCTCCTCGGCCGCGCGGTGGAAGAGGTCGGTCAGCCGGGTGGTGTCCGAGCTGGCGACCTGACCTTTTCCGGCGGCCACCAGCGCCGCGAGGCTGGCCGGGGCCGGAGGGGAGCCGATGTAGACCGCGTCGACGGCGAGGCGGGCTGCCGTCACGGTGGAGAGGGCCTCGGCCGGGCTGACGGTGCTGCTGCGGAAGTCGCGGCCGTCGGTCAGCAGGAGCACCGATCGCGAGCCTTCGTCCCCGGCCAGCGCGACCGCCCGCAGCGTGCCGTCGTACAGCGCCGTGCCCGTGGCCGGGGCGATGGTCAGCCGGCGGATCTCGCGCCCGAGCGCGGCGCGATCGACCGTCGGCACCGAGACGACGTGCGGCGAGGTGTCGAACGTGACCAGGCCGACCTTGACGTCGGCCGGCAGGTCGTCGAGAAAGGCGATCGCGGCGTCGCGCGCGGCGTTGATACGCCGGCTCATGCTCCGGCTCGTGTCGAAGGCGAGTACGGCGGTTCGCCCGAGCTGGTCGTCGCTGGACCGGAACGGCCGGGCCGTCGCGGCGAGGCGTCGCCCGTCGACCGTGACCCGTACCGACCCAGGGTCGATGGTGGCGCCTGCCGGCAGGTCGGTGGCCTGGAAGACGAGGTCGAGCACCCCGTCGTGCGACGCCACCCGGGAGATCTCGGCCTGCGGGCTCGTCGCCGAGGCGGCGTGCGCGGTCGAGCTGCTCAGCAGCGCCGTGCTCAGGCAGACAGCCACCACGCCGGTGAGGCACAGCGCCCGGCTCATTGCCCGTGCTTCTCGAGGCCGAGCATCGAGGGCTCGATGTAGACCCCGCTGTCGGCGAGCTTGTCGACGAACCGCGGCCGCAGCCCGGTGGACCGCAACGTCCCGAGCGAGCGCCCCGACTCGTCGAACCCGGCCGAGTGGTCGAACACGAAGATGTCCTGCAGGGTGATGATGTCGCCTTCCATGCCGACGACCTCGGTGATGTGCGTGAGATGGCGCGTCCCGTCGCGGAACCTGCTCAGGTGCACGATCAGATCGACGGCGCTGGACACCTGCTCGCGGATAGCGCGCACCGGCAGGTCGACACCTGCCATGAGAACCATCGTCTCGACCCGGGAGAGCACGTCGCGGGGGGAGTTGGCGTGCACGGTGCAGATCGAGCCGTCGTGGCCGGTGTTCATCGCCTGCAACATGTCGAGCGCAGCGGCGTCACGGATCTCGCCGACGACGATGCGGTCCGGTCGCATCCGCAGCGCGTTGCGCACGAGGTCACGGATCCTGACCTCGCCCTTGCCCTCGATGTTCGGCGGCCGTGACTCGAGACGCAGTACGTGGTCCTGGTGCAGCTGCAGCTCGGCGGCGTCCTCGATGGTGACGACTCGCTCGTCGCCCGGGATGAACGACGAGAGCACGTTGAGCGTCGTCGTCTTCCCCGCCCCGGTGCCGCCGCTGACGAGGATGTTGAGCCGCCCCTGCACGCACCGCTCGAGGAACGCAGCGGTGTCCGAGGTCAGCGTGCCGAAGCCCACCAGGTCGCTGACGGTGTAGGGGTCGGCGCTGAACTTGCGGATCGTCAGCAGAGACCCGTCGATCGCGAGGGGCGGGATGACGGCGTTGACCCGGCTGCCGTCGGGTAGCCGCGCGTCGACCATCGGGCTCGACTCGTCGACCCGCCGGCCTACTCGCGCCACGATCTTGTCGATGGTGCGCCGTAGGTGGTTCTCGTCGGCGAAGCTCCCCTCGACCTCGTGGATGCGCCCGCCGCGCTCGACGTAGATGGCGTCGAAGCCGTTGACCATGACCTCGCTCACATCGACGTCACGCAGGTAGGGCTCCAGCGGTCCGTAGCCGAGGATGTCGTCGGCGATCTCCTGCGCGACGCGGGCCCGGTCGGCGACCGTCAAGGGCGTGTCGTCCTGGGCGAGCACCTCCTGAAGCGTGGTGCGCACCTGCTGCTCCAGCTCGGACTGGGTCAGGTTGGAGTCGTAGAGCTTGGGCCCGAGGCTGTCCAGCAGCGTCTGGTGCACCGTGCGCTTGAGCGCCGCGAAGGGGTCGCCTGCTCGACGGTGGCGCGGCGTCCCGCCGCCCAGCGGCCGGGTCTCGCGGTCGGTGGAGACGACGTCCCGGTCACGCCGGGCCGCGGCGAGACGGTCGGCCAGGCTCATAGGACCCGCGCCCTGCGCCTGAGCAGACCGCGGCGGTCGGTACGCAGGTCGCTCGGGACCTCGTCCTCGCCGCCGCCGGCGGCGACGATGTAGCGCTCGGCGAAGGCCTTGATGGCGAGGCTGACCGGGTGCTTGGGGTCGTCGAGGACGATCGGGACGCCGCGGTTGATCGAGGCGGGTACGTCGCGTGAGCTGGGGATCTGGGCGATGATCGGCGCCTTGAGCGTCTTCTCGACCTCGTTGAGCGCCAGGCCGACCTTGGAGTCGGCCCGGTTGAGCACCAGCCGCCACTTCTCGCGCGGGTAGTTCAACAGGTCGAGCGTCTCAAGGGTGAGCTTGAGGTTCTTCAGGGCCGGGATGTCGAGGGTCGCGAGCAGGGCGACCATGTCGCTCTGGTCGAACGCCGCGAGGACGTGGTCGTCGAACGCCGGCGGGGTGTCGACCACCACGTAGTCGTAGTTCCGCTTGAGCACGTCCAGCACCCGCGAGATCAGGCTGGCGGGGATCGACTCGGCCGTGCCCGGCTCGATCGGGGCGACCAGCGTGGTGAGGCCGGCGGAGTGCGGCGTGAGCAGCGAGGAGACGGCCTGGATGTCCAGGGTCTCGGCCAGCGGCACGGCGTCGGCGATCGTGTGGGCCGGGAACAGCTGCAGCGCGATGGCCACGTCGCCGAAGGCGAGGTCCAGGTCGACCAGGCACACCTCGCGCCGTCCGCGGTCGGCCAGCGCGGCTGCCAGGTTGGTCGCCAGGGTGGTCTTGCCGCACCCGCCCTTCGCGGAGAAGACCGTGACCAGCGTGCCGCGCGGCCGGTGCTCCTCGCCGGAGGGCGACGAACCGGTCGTCTCACGCAGCTTGCGGGCCAGGTCGCGCGCGCGACGTACCGCCGTGGTGAGACCCGCGAGGTCGCGCTCGTCGACGACCTCGAACATGCCGGCGCGCAGCGCGTCGGTCAGCACGGACGTGTCGACGCGACGGCGCACGAGCACCACGGCGAGGCTCGGCCGGCTGACCCGCATCTGCTCGGCGAGGGTGAGCGCGGTGTGCAGGTCGACGGTCGGCCCGACGACGACCGCGTCCTCGCCGAGGTGTACGTCGAGGTGGCGGCGCAGCACCTCGAAGGAGGCGAGGACGAGGGTGTCGGCACCGAGGGCCTGGTGGAGGGTCTCGGCAGTCGCCGGGTCGAGGTCGATGATGCAGGTCATGTCAGCCGCCGATCTGGTCGGACCGAACGCCCGGATCCCCGGGGTTGACGACCGCCTGGCCACCGATGAGCGCGAAGTACAGCTGCCCGAGCTGCGAGGCCAGGATGAGCCGCTGCGCATCGGCCTGGTTCACCGCGAGGGTGAAGACGGGGCTCTGGCTCGCGGTCCCGGGGGCCGGCGCGGGCGAGGTCAGGGTCCGGTCGCCGTTGGCGATGACCCGGACCTTCGGTAGCAGCACCTTGGTCCTGCGCAGGCCTCCGGCGCCGGTGTCACCGATGGTCATGAACACCGCGACGTCGGAGCCGGGAGTCACGAAGTTGGCGACCCGGTTGGGGTCGTTGAGGCTGACGCTGACAGCCAGCTTTCCCTGCGGGATCACGAGAGGGCTGGTCTGGGCCGAGTCGCTGAACTTCTGCTGCAGGATCTGCTCTCCCGGATAGATCGTGGACACGGCGACCTTGGTGCGGATCGCCTCGATGTCGCCGAGGGCGCCGGGCGCCGCGCTGCCCCTGCTGACGGGCTTGAGGTCCAGCGAGGCGGATCTCTCCGCCTCCTCGGCCGTCGTCCCCGCCGCGATGATCTTGGTCGCGACCAGCACATTGACCGGACGCTGGTCGGCGAGCGCGCGGTCGTTGACCCCGTTGACGTACAGGAACACCAGGGAGGTGCCCACAGCCGCGACCACCAGGGCGGCGACTAGGAGCAGCGTACGGCGTCCCATGACTCCTTCTCTCGGACGGCTGTGCGGGCGGGGGTGTCGGTCCAGAAGAGGTGTGAGGGTCGGCGAGGGCGCGCGTCGGAGCGCCTCGAGGACTCACGGTATATCGCGGCGCTCGGTGCGAGCGCCGGTTTTGGGCCAAAGTAGGTGGTCAGCCACTGGTCACCCTAGTGACGACCTGTGCGCGCACAGCAGCCTGCCGCCACAGGGCGTCGACCGCGACCAGCCGCCGGGCGGTGATCAGGAGCAACGGCACCGCGAGCAGGACGGGGTATCGCCAGTCGTGCAGCTGGGCGGACAGCGAGAACCAGATCGCGACGAGAGTCGTCGACAGGGCCAGCCGCACCGAGTAGGCCGCCATCACCCCGGGCGGCGCGGGAGTGTCCCGCGGCCCCCGGAGGTCGGCCCGGTAGGGGTGGGTCACCGACAGGTGCAGGCAGGTGGCGACCACCCGGGAGATGGAGACGACCGCGCAGGCCAGCATGGCGGCCGCTTCCACCCCCGTCGGGGCCCGGCCCAGGCGCACGCTTCCGGCCGACACCGCCGCGACGACCGCGACGGTGCACACCTCGGCGATGACCTGGCCCTTCGCCCGCAGGAGGACGCGGGCGTCCCCGGGCAGGGAGCCGACCCAGATCGCCCCCTGGCCGTCGAGGCAGAACGCGTTGACGCCGAAGAGCAGGCCGGCGCCCGCGGCGACCAGCGCCGGCAGCAGCACCAAGGAGGACCACGGGAGGTCGGCCACGGCGGCCGCGGCACCGGGCAGGATGGCGAGCACCAGCAGGCCGCGGCGCAGCGACCGGGAGCGCCACACGCTCGCCCGGTCGATGGCCAGGCAGGCGCGCAGCGGGCTCCGCGGCACCCGACGACGCCGGAGCGGGCGCGCGTGCACCTCGCCGCCCTGCTGGCCGGGTTGGCGCAGGCTCCAGTCACAGGCCCGCAGGCCGGCCCGGGCGGCGACCCAGGTGGCGGCGAGCAGGCCGCCGGTGGCGAGCGCCCAACGGGCCAGGTCGCCGGTCGAGCCCGCCACGGCGCCCACCACCAGCCAGGTGGTCGGTGACGAGTCCAGGAACGTGACGGCGTGCCCGGTGGCCACCACGGTCGCCCCGGCGCCCAGGACCAGGGCGGCCAGCCCCCAGGTGAGCAGCCGACCGCGGCGGCGGGTCCGGACGCCGACCACCCACCACGCCAGAGCCTGTCCGGCGACGGTGACGGCTGCGACGTACGCCACGGAGGTGAGGATCGAGAGCAGGACGGCGGGTCCGCTGCCGGCGACGTACGTCGTCAGGCCGACCAGCCCCACCAGCTGGCACAGCCACGCGAGGTTCAGGGGGGCGAGGGCGAGGGAGGCGGTGAAGTAGGTGCGCGAGGTCACCGGGTACGCCGAGAGCTGCTCGGGCGGGAACAGCTCGTTGCCGCCCCCGGCGATCAGCGGCGCGAGGACGGCGAGCACGGCAACCGACAGGTACGCCGTCGGGGCGAGCAGCAGGACGTCGAAACGCCGCTCGTCGGGCGCGAGGGCACCGACGAGCGCCGCCAGCACGCACAGCAGCGGGATCGCGGAGGCCAGCGCGAGGAACCCCCACCGCGCCCCGGGCGTGCGGACCATCCGCCAGCGCAGCGCGATGAGCGGTGCCAGCTGCCCGCTCATGACAGCAGCGAGCGGTAGCGCACCGCCCCGGCCTCGCCGGCCAGCTGCGCGACCGGGGCGGCCGAGACCACGGCCCCGCGGCGCAGCACGACCGCCTCGGCGCACGCCTGGACGGCCAGGTCGAGCAGATGAGTGGAGACCAGGACGGCCGATCCGGCCAGCCGAAGCTCGCGAATGACCTCCATGGTGGCCTCGACGCCCAGCGGGTCCACCCCGTCGAACGGCTCGTCGAGCAGCAGGACGTCGGGCTGGTGGAACGCGGCGAGGACCACCGACAGGCGCCGGCCCATGCCATGGGAGAAGTCGGCGGTCACCCGGTCGGCGACGTCGCCGAGGTCGAAGCGCTCCAGCAGGTCGCGGCCGCGCTCCGGCCACGAGCGGCCCATCCCGCGCAGCGTTGCGGCGAGCTGGAGGTGCTCCCACGGGGTCGCCCGCGGGATGAGGCCGCCGACGTCCGGGCAGTAGCCGGTGCGCACCTTGGCCTCGGAGGGGGAGCGCGCCACGTCGATCCCGGCCACGCGCACGGTGCCGGACGTCGGTGGCAGCACGCCGGCGAGGACGCGCAGGGTCGTCGACTTCCCGGCGCCGTTGCGGCCGATCAGCGCGACCGAGGCTCCCCCCGGCAGGGCCAGATCCAAGCCGTCGACAGCCACGATGCTGCCGAACGCGACGCGCAGGTCGCGTACGTCCAGGAGGGTGGGCACCGGCTCATCCTCGCCCTTCGCGGGTGGGGGCGCACCCGGTCCCGGGAGTCGGCCTCGTCAGGAGTAGAGGGCGTCCACGTCGTCCGCGTGCTCCTTCATCACGACGTTGCGCTTGAGCTTGAGCGAGGGTGTCAGCTCGCCGGTCTCCTCGGTCCAGTCGACCGGGAGCACCTTGAACCGCTTGATCGCCTCGGCCTTGGACACCGACGCGTTGGCCTGGTCGACCGCGACCTGGATCTCCGCCAGCACCTGCGGGTCGACCGCGGCGTCCGCCACCGACATGGCGGGCTTGCCGTGCTGCTCCAGCCACACCGGCAGGACCTCCTCGTCGAGGGTGACGAGGCAGGCGATGTAGGGCTGGGCGTCGCCGACGACCATGCACTGGCTGACCAGCCGGTGGGCACGCAGCCGGTCCTCGAGCGCGGCAGGAGCGACGTTCTTGCCGCCCGCGGTGACGAGGAGCTCCTTCTTGCGGCCGGTGATCCGCAGGTAGCCGTCGCCGTCCAGCTCGCCGATGTCACCGCTGTGGAACCAGCCGTCGGTCAGCGCCTCCGCGGTGGCTGCGGGGTTGTTGTAGTACCCCCGGAAGACGATGCCGCCCTTGATCAGGATCTCGCCGTCGCCGGCGATGCGGACCGTGACACCCGGCAGCGGTCGCCCCACGGTGCCGATCCTGTTGTGGTCGGGACGGTTGACCGTGGCGGCCGCTGTCGTCTCCGTCAGGCCGTAGCCCTCCACGATGGTGAGACCGATCCCGCGGAAGAAGTGTCCCAGCCGGGTGCCGAGGGGCGCTCCGCCCGACACCGACCAGCGGGTCTTGCCGCCCAGTGCGGCCCGCAGCCTGGAGTAGACCAGCTTGTCGAACACGGCGTGCTTCGCCCGCAGCCCGAGGCCTGGACCCCCCTCGTCGAGGGCCTCGCTGAAGGCGATCGCGGTGTCCGCGGCCGTGTGGAAGATCTTGCCCTTGCCGGCGACCTCCGCCTTCTGTGCGGCCGAGTTGTACACCTTCTCGAAGACGCGCGGCACCGACAGGATGAAGGTCGGCTTGAAGACCTCCAGGTCGGCGAGCAGGTTCTTGACGTCGGCCGTGTGACCCACGCGGGCCCGGGCCATGACGCAGCCCACCTCGACCACCCGGGCGAACACATGGGCCAGCGGCAGGAAGAGCAGGGTGGCCGCATCCTCCTCGTGGAACAGGATGGAGAGCCCGCTCTCGGCCCCTGCGGCCTGCACGATGTTGGCGACCTCGCTGAGGAAGTTCAGGTGCGTGAGCTCGCAGCCCTTCGGCCGGCCCGTGGTGCCGGAGGTGTAGATGATCGTCGCGAGCGCGTCGCCGGCGACCGCGTTGCGACGCGTCTCGAGCGTCGCGTCGTCGACGTCGATGCCCGAACCGGTGAGCGAGTCGAGCGCTCCCCTGTCGATGGTCCAGACGTGGTCGAGGTCAGCGAGGCTGTCCCGGACGCCGCCGACGAGAGCCTCGTGCTCGACGGTCTCGACGAAGCAGGCCTTGGCGCCCGAGTCGCTGAGGATCCATTGCACCTGCTCCGCCGAGGAGGTCTCGTAGACCGGCACCGTCACCGCCCCGGAGAACCAGATGGCGAAGTCGAGCAGCGTCCACTCGTAGCGGGTGCGGGACATCAGCCCGACCCTGTCGCCGGGCTCGATGCCGGAGGAGATCAGGCCCTTGGCGACTGCGCTCACCTCGGTCAGGAACTCCCGGCAGGTGACGTCGAGCCAGCGGTCACCCGCGCGACGGCTGAACACGACCTTGTGCGGGGCCTGCGTGGCGTTGTCGACCACGAGGTCGGTGAGGTTGCCGGTCGGCCGGTCGACCACGGCAGGGCAGGCGTACTCGTCCATCCTGTGCCACTCCTCGCAGTCTGTTGGCCGTCGCGTGGCCGTGACCCTACCGATCCTGAGGCGGTGGGGGACGGGGAACGGTGCAGCCGCGCCCTCCGACCGTACGTCGGTCACGGGTCTGCGGGGAGTCCGGCATGCTGGCCCGGTGGCATCCCGATCCCACCACGAGCGCGTCGACGTGGCGGACGACACGTTCCTCGCGGCCGCGCCCGGCACCGTCGCCGACGAGGTCCACGACCGTGGCGCGTGGGCCGTCTGGTGGCCGGACCTGCGCCTGACCGTCACGCAGGACCGAGGGAGGCAGGGCCTGCACTGGCGGATCGACGGGGCCATGTGCGGCAGCATGGAGATCTGGCTGGAGCCGTGGGCCGACGGCGTCGTCCTGCACTGGTACCTGCGGGCCACCGTCGCGGGGGACGGCCGCCGGCCGCGCGGGGTGAGCCGGCGGCCCGGCCGCGAGCTCGACCGGCGGACCCGGGCGTGGAAGGGGCACGTCCATGCGCTCAAGGACCGCCTGGAGGCCGGTCGCGAGCCCGGCAGCCCGGTCCACGCCGTCCCGCAGGCACGCGGAGAGCGTCGGACAGGGGTCAAGGAAGCCGACCGACCTGCCGAATTGACCTGACGTGGGCCTCATGACTTCCCAGCACCTGCGCTGTCCCCAGTGCGCAGCGCACGTCGGCCAGGACGCCGAGTGGTGCACGCTGTGCTACACCGACCTGCGCCCGGCGCCCGAGCCGGCACCGGAGCCGGCACCCGAGCCCGAGCCGCAGCCGGCGCCCGAGCCGGCAGCCGCAGCTGCCCTGCCCGAGGCCGACGTACAGCGTCCCCGCGGCCGCCACGCGCGCCGCTCCCCGGAGCCGGCGCAGCCGTCCGCCGAGCCGGGCGTGCAGGCGGACCTGCTCGCCGCGGTCGACGTCGACGCCATGTTCGCCCGGCTGGCGGCGCAGTCCTCCTCCGGCCTCGAGCCGCTCGCCGGGCGGCTGGACTCGCCCCGGTCCAAGGTGGCCGCCATCGTGGCCGGCGTGACCGCCGTCGGCGTGCTCCTCTTCGTCCTGATGACGGTCCTCGGCGCCCTGCTCTGACCCCGGGCCGCCGGCCCGATCTTCCCGGAGTCGATCACCGGCGCGATAGCCTCACCGGCAGTCCACCACTGGGCCCCGCCACGGGCCGAGTCGCCGCTGCTGGGAGGCACGAGGATGGCGGAGCGCACCGAGTCAAGCATCAGCATCGACGCCGTGCCCGCTGCGGTGATGGCGGTCATCGCTGACTTCGACTCCTACCCCCAGTGGACCGGGGCGGTGAAGGAGACGCAGGTGCGCAGCGCGGCGGCCGAGGGCCGCGCCGAAGAGGTCTGGTTCAACCTCGACGCGGGCGCCATCAAGGACCAGTACACCCTGGCCTACAGCTGGACGGGCGACAAGGAGGTGCGCTGGAGCCTGATCGAGGCCGAGCAGATCCTCAAGGCGATGGACGGCGCCTACCTGCTCACCGACAACGGCGACGGCTCCACGACGGTGACCTACCAGCTCGCGGTCGACGTGAAGATCCCGATGCTCGGCATGATCAAGCGCAAGGCCGAGAAGGTCATCATCGACACCGCTCTCAAAGAGCTCAAGAAGCGGGTGGAGGCCTAGCCCTGCGCCTGCTCCTCTTCACCGGCAAGGGCGGGGTCGGCAAGACGACCGTCGCCGCCGGCACCGCCGCGCTCGCCGCCGGACGCGGGCTCAAGACGCTGGTGCTCTCGACCGACGCGGCCCACTCGCTCGGTGACGCTCTCGGCGTGCCGGCCGGGCCCGAGCCCACCGAGGTCGGCCACGGGTTCTACGTGCAGCAGGTCGACGCACAGCGACGGTTCGAGCGGTCCTGGCGAGAGGTGCAGGACTACCTGCTCGCCGTGCTGTCCTCGGCAGGTGTCGACCCCATCGAGGCCGAGGAGCTCACGGTGCTGCCCGGGGCCGAGGAAGTTCTGGCTCTGCTGGAGGTGCGCGCTCAGGCGCGGTCCGGGCGATGGGACCTCGTCGTGGTCGACTGCGCCCCCACGGCCGAGACGTTGCGGCTGCTGGCGCTGCCCGACGCGCTGGGCTGGTACATGGACCGGGTGCTACCGCTGCAACGTCGGGTGGTGCGCTCGCTGCGGCCGGTGCTGGGTCGCGCGGCAGGAGTGCCGATGCCGCGCGACCACGTCTTCGCCGCCGTCGAGCGGTTGCACGCCCAGCTGCGCGAGGTGCGCGACGTCATGACCGGTCCCGACGCCTCGCTCCGGTTGGTCCTCACCCCCGAGTCGGTCGTGGTGGCCGAGGCCCGCCGGACCCTCACCTCCCTGTCCCTCTACGGCTACCGCGTCGACGGTGTCGTCGCCAACCGGGTCTTTCCCGCGGGTGGTGATGCCTGGCGAGAGGGCTGGGTCCGCGCGCAGGCTGCCCAGCTGGCGGCTGTGTCGAGCTCGTTCGGCCCGCTGCCGGTGCACCGCATGCCCTACTGTGCGTCCGAGCCGGTGGGGGCAGCCGCGCTCGCCGCGCTCGCGCAGGCGACGTACGGCGACACCGACCCGCTCGCCGTGCTGGCGGGCGAGGATGCGATGCGGGTCGAGCGCTCGGGCGACGAGTTCGTCCTGTCGCTCGCCCTGCCGCTGGCGACGCACGAGGAGACCGGTCTCGCGCGCTCCGGCGACGAGCTCATCATCACGGTGGGCGCCCACCGTCGAGTGCTCGCGCTGCCGAGCGCGCTGCGCCGCTGCACGGTGGCCGGCGCCGCGCTGCGCGACGGGCGCATCCGCGTGCGGTTCGCGCCCGATCCCGACCAGTGGAGGGCGCTGTGAGCGAGCAGGCACACGAGGCGCACGGGTCGCTCGGCGAGGAGGCGAGCAGGCTCGCCGAGGCCGTGCACGAGTGGTTGGGGGAGTGGCGCGGCCGGAGCGGGGCTGCCCAGGACGTGTGGGCGGCGGCGACGCAGCCGTCGCAGGACGGCGCCGAGTGCCGGATCTGCCCGGTCTGCCAGGCGCTGCGCCTGACGAGGGGTGCGCGGCCGGAGGTGTTCGAGCACCTCTGCGATGCCGCGACGTCGGCGCTCGCCGCGCTGCGCGAGCTGCTCGGTGAGGGCCCGGTCCACGCGGCCCACGCGGACCCCCCGGGCGCTCGGCGCGGCGGCGTCGAGCACATCGACCTGGGCGGAGCGACGTGACCGTGGACGCCACGACGAGCCTGACCATCGGCGTCGACGTCGGGGGCACCAAGGTGGCCGCCGGGGTGGTCGACGCGACCGGCGCGATCCTTGCCCACGACCGCGTCGACACACCCGCGCACGACGCCTTGGCGGTCGAGGACGCCATTGCTGCCGTGGTCGGCCGGCTGCACGTCGGGCACCAGGTCGAGGCCGTCGGCATCGGCGTCGCGGGGTTCGTCGACCGCGCTCGCTCCACGGTCTACTTCGCGCCCAACCTGCGGTGGCAGCACCTCCCGCTGCGGGACGACCTCAGCGAGCGGCTCGAGCTGCCGGTCGTCGTGGAGAATGACGCCAACGCGGCTGCCTGGGGCGAGTATCGTTTCGGCGCGGGACGCCAGGAGGACTTCCTCGTCTGCGTCACCGTGGGCACCGGCATCGGCGGCGGCGTGATCGCGGGCGGCGAGCTCTTCCGGGGCGGGTTCGGCATCGGAGCCGAGATCGGACACATCCAGATGGTCGAGAACGGCCGGCTCTGCGGCTGCGGACAGCGCGGCTGCTGGGAGCAGTACGGCAGCGGTAACGCCCTGGTGCGCGACGCACGGGAGCGCGCGGCCGAGTCACGCGCCGATGCCGAGGTGCTGCTGCGGCTGGGCGACGGGACCCCGGAGGGCGTCAGCGGTCAGCACGTCACCCAGGCGGCCCGGCTCGGTGACCCGGTCGCCATCGCGGCGTTCACTGCTCTCGGTGGCTGGCTGGGCCAGGGGCTGGCCGACCTCGCCGCCGTCCTCGACCCGGAGACGTTCATCGTCGGCGGGGGTGTCTCGGAGGCGGGTGACCTGTTCCTCAAGCCGATGGTCGAGGCCTTCGAGGAGCGGTTGACCGGCCGTGGGCACCGGCCCGTCGCGACCGTCGAGCTGGCCCAGCTCGGCAACGACGCCGGCCTCGTCGGCGCCGCTGACCTCGCGCGGCACCGCTCCGGCACGACATGAGGCTCGCGGCCAGGACCCGGCAGCGTCACCGCGAGGAGGGCGCCGCTGCCGTCGAGTTCGCCCTGGTCGTGCCGATCCTGCTGCTGCTCGTCTTCGGGATCATCGACTACGGCTTGTACTTCAGCGACGCGCTGGCGGTCCGGTCCGGTGTCCGCGAGGGCGCCCGGCAGGGCGTCGTACGCACGTGCACCACCATGAACTGCCTCGCGGACCTGGTCAAGCAACGGATCCAGCCCACGGCGGCGGGTGCGAAGTATGTCCAGATCCGGGTCGTGGACCCCGTGACCCGGTTGCCTGCCGCGTGGAAGCGGGGCAACGACCTGCTCGTGTGCGCGGTCGTGAAGGTCGACGGGGTCACCGGCTACGTCCCCTTGCCCGACGGCGACACCACGCGCGCCAGCATCTCCATGCGGATCGAGCAGGAGCCCGACACGACGGCGGAGAACTCGTGGGACAACGACCCGCTTCCGCCCGGCGGCTGGGGCTTCTGCACGTGACGCGGTGGGCTGACCACGACGACGGTGTCATCGCGATCCTGGTCGCCATCCTGGCCGTGGTCCTGTTCGGTCTCGGCGCCATCGTCGTCGACCTCGGCTTCGCGCGGCAGCTCAAGCAGCAGGCCGTGGACAGCGCCGACGCGGCCTCCCTGGCCGCCGTTTCCGACCTGCAGAGCTGCACGAGGTTTCGCTGCACCCGGGCAACCCAGTCCGCGAAGGACTCGGTCCGGCTCAACTTCGACACCGCGGCTGCAGCCTGGTCCAGCTGCACCGCCGTGCCGCCGCAGGACGGCAACCTGAGCAATGTCACGTGGCGGCAGCGCCGCTCCGGCACGTCGTGCATCCAGTACGGGACACAGCCCGGGCAGACGCGGCCCTCCTTGGTGTTCGTCGCCCTCCCGCCGCGCGACAGCGGGAGCTTCCTCGGTGGTGCGCTCGGCTATCGGGGTCTCACGATCAGCGCATCGACGGTGGCGGGAGTCATCCCGACGACGGCGGCTCCGTGCGCCTTGTGCGTCCTCGACACCGTGGAGGCAGACGGCGGGGCGATCACCGTGACCGGTCACGGCTCGCTCTATGCGACCCGGGGCGATGCAACGCCAGGAGCCATCACGGTGGATCCCGGTGGCATCTTCCTGACCGAGGAGCCGGACTCCGTGGTCGGCTTCAACAAGCGTCCTGTCGTCACCGGTCAGCCCGTCCTCGACCCGTTCGGCGCGAAGCCGGTCCCCACGCCTGACGACGCCGAACCGGACGTGCGCGGGTGCAAGGACGACGTCGAGCTGCTGCCGGGGACCTACGCGGACGGACTCACTGTCACGGGTCCGTGTCGGTTGACGCCCGGCACCTACGCGTTCGACGGCGACGTCGACGTCCGCGCCGGTGGTGTCCTGGTGGGAGACGGCGTGACGCTGGTGTTCCGTCACGACAGCGGCCTCACCGTCGCGACGGGAGGGTCCATGTCCGTGACCGGCCCGGCATCGGCCGCAGACGTGGTCCTGTTCGCCCAGGGCTCCGTCCCGCTCGACGTCGAGGCGGGGGCGGGTCTGACCCTCGTGGGTGACGTCTACGCGGGCGACAGCCAGTTGTCCTCACCCGGCACGACCGCTGTCCTCGGGTCGCTGGTGGTCAAGCGGCTGACAGCCACGGCGGGCTCCGTGGCCGTGACGTCCGAGGGCACCGCCGTGCCGCAGGTCGGGCGACCTGATCTCGGGCTGGTGCGCTGAGCGTCCGGCCGGTCTCCCTAGGCTGGCCGGCATGAATGGCCCCACGGTTGCGCTGCGAATCCTGTCCTACAACGTCCGCGGGCTGCGCGACGACCGCACCGCGCTCACCGAGGTCGTGCGCGCTACCGATCCTGACGTGGTCTGCGTGCAGGAGGCGCCGAAGTACCTCCGGTGGCGGGCCACGTGTGCAGCCCTCGCCCGCGACTGGGGCGTGCTGTACGTCGCCGGTGGCGGCACGGCCGGCGGCACGGCGCTGTTCGCGCACCTGCGCGTCGACGTCGACGACCCGCGCGAGGTCGCCCTGTCGCGTCAGTTCGGCTGGCCCGACCGCGGTGTCGCCTCGGCGCTGATCAGCAGGTCCGGAGCCCGCCTCGCCGTCGCGAGCATCCATCTGCCGCTGGCCGCCGAGGCGCGGGCCGGGCACGGCGCCCGCGTGCGGGAGATCCTCGACTCCTACGACACGCCGTACCGTCTGGCCGCGGGCGACCTCAACGAGCAGCCGGACGGTCCGACCTGGCAGGCGCTGCACGGGTCTGGTCTGGCCGACCTCGATCCCGACTGCGGGCCGACCTTCCCGGCCGGTGCGCCGCACAAGCGCATCGACGGGATCCTGGCCACCGGCGGCGTACAGGTCGTGGAGCATCACGTCGTCGACCACCCGGCGGTCGGGCGCGCCAGCGACCACCGGCCGCTGCTCGCCGTCGTGCGCGTGCCCGTGACCGCCCCTCAGGCGTCGTCCCCAGGTCGCTCACCGGCGCGGTAGTCGGGCACCAGCTCCGAGGCGAGCTGCTCGAGGAACAGGCCGATGTCCGTGACGATGCCCCGCGCCTGGGCGGAGCCGCGGTCGGCCAGCTTGGTGACGGTCGCCGGGTTGATGTCGACGCAGACGAGCGGGATCGAGGCAGGCAGGATGTTGCCGGTCGCCACCGAGTGCAGCATGGTCGCGACCATGATGGCGAAGCCCACGTCGGCAAGCCCGGCGCGCATCGCGCGTTGGCCCTCGATCACGTCGGTGTAGACGTCGGGCAGCGGTCCGTCGTCGCGCACCGATCCCACGAGCACGAAGTGCTTGCCGTGGCGCACCAGCGAATGCATGACACCACCGGTGAGCAGACCGGACTCGACGGCTGCGGCGATCGAGCCGGCCTTGCGGATCTGGTTGATCGCGCGGATGTGATGCTCGTGCCCGTGCTCGACACCGCGTCCCTGCATCAGGTCGACACCGAGGGACGTGCCGAACAGTGACGCTTCGATGTCGTGGGTGGCGAGGGCGTTGCCGGCGAACAGCACGTCGACGTAGCCCGCCTCGATCAGCGCCACCATGGCCGGTGCGGCACCGGTGTGCACGACGGCCGGCCCTCCCACCCAGAGGATCTTGCGGCCCTCCGCCTTGACGTCGCGCATCTGCTGGGCGATCTGGCGCACGAGCAGCGCCTGTGGCTTCTCGGAGGAGACCTGCGAGTTCATGAACTCGAAGCCGCCCGCGCTGCGGTCGATCGCCGGGAGCGGCACCACCTTCACGCCGCTGGCGCCGCACACGACCTGGTCGCCGCGACGTACGTCGCTGACCGCGATCGTGCGAGCCCGGTCACCGGTCACGACGATGCCGCAGTCCATCTCGGGGTGCTCCACCGGCACCCATTGACCGCCCAGCCGGACGACCGTCTCGAGGTTGGTCGTCGAGTAGAAGTCGTCCGGGAAGACTCCGTCGGTCTCGACCTCGCGCAGCGTCGCCTCGCCGGGGTCGGTCGGGTTGACCCCGTGGGTCTGCAGCCGCATCACCAGCCGGGCCAGGTCGTCGGGGTCCTCGGCCTTCACCGTCAGCACGGCCCACGATTCGTCCACCGGCGTCTTGCCGACGTCGAAACGGTCGATCGTGTAGTCGCCGCCGTACTCGAGGATGTCGTCGAGAACCCGCGACAACACTCCCGAGTCGATCAGGTGGCCGTGTACCTCGACGGTCTCGCTGGTCACGCAGTTGCCCTCCGGTTCGACGGGAACTCCTAGACGACCGCCCCGTCGTCGTCGCCCAGGTCGCTCGGTGGACGGTCCTTCATCCGAGCGACGAGCGTCACGAAGCCTCCCATGAAGGCGCCGAGCGCGAGCAATCCTGGCCAGCCGGACGCGTCGAGGCCCGCGAGCGTGGCGACGAGCAGGAACAACGGGCCGCCGAGCACAGCGGTCCATGCGAAGCGGCCGAGGGTGTCCGGCACCGGGATCGGTGGCGGGGGAGGCGGTTGGAAGTGCTCCTCGTCCCCGGCGCGGTGCACCTCGGGTGGCGGGGCAGGCGGCCAGTCGAGGACCCGCGGCGCCGCCGGCTCGTCGCCGTCGGCCCGGGTCGTCCCGATCGAGCCACGAGGCTCGTCGACCTCCTCGCTGGCCGGCCACCGGCGGACCACGTCGATGATGGGCGAGTCGAACGTCGCGACGATGCCGGCCCACGCGAGCTCGTCCCTGACCTCGGCGAGGTAGCGCTCGACCACCGAGCGGGCGTGCTCGCGGCGCTCGACGTCGACGTACACGCTGTCGCTCGGGCTCTCGGGCAGCACGGTGTCGCCGTAGGGCCCTCGACGCCCGCTGGCCGGTGCGACGTACGCCGCGACCTCCTCCTCGCGCAACCGCTCGAGCAGACCCTCGACGACGTGCGTCTCGACGTCCCGTAGCCGCACGTAGGAGGAGGCCTGCAGGCCGTTGTCACGACGATTCATGCGGGCCCCTACGCGCAGGCCCGGGCGAGCCGGCGGACGAACTCCATGCTGCCTTCGAAGATGGTCGGCGCATCGTTGTCGAGAGTCGCGACGTGGTAGCTGTCGTGCAGCACGACCTCGCGCACGTCGGTCGAGGCGACCTTCTCGAGCAGCAGCGCGCTGCTGTCCGGCTCGACGACGTGGTCCTGCGCGCTGCGGAACACGAGGATCGGCTGGGTGACCTTCTCGAGGTCGGCGCGCGTCGTGAGCCACAGCTTGCTCATCGTGTAGGCGGCCCGGACCGGGATGCGGTCGTAGGCCAGCTCTCGCGAGCCCGGCTTCTTGATGTCGCTGGCGATGCCCGGCCACGTCGGCACCAGCAGGCGCAGCCCCGGGAGCAGGAACCGGTCCAGCCGCTTGGTCAGCAGGCTGGGGTTGACCAGGACGAGACCGTCGACGTCCGCGCCGCGCTCTTCCGCGAGCCGCAGGGCCAGGCAGCCGCCCATCGACAGGCCCATCACGAAGACCTGCTCGCACCGGGACCGCAGCTGCGCGAGGGCACGCTCGAGCTCGGCGTACCAGTCCTGCCAGGTGGTCAGGTTCGCCTCGGCCACGGTCGTGCCGTGCCCGGGCAGCCGCGGCACGCGCACCGAGAGGCCCTGCGCCGCGAGGTACTCGCCCCACGGACGCATGCCCTGCGGTGTGCCGGTGAAGCCGTGGCACAGCAGCGCGCCCACGGGTCCGCCGTCGTGGCTGAACGGCTCCGCGCCGGGCATCAGAGGCATGGCGGCATCGTCGCACGATCCGCGGGCCATCCCCTAGTGTTCGCGGGGAAGGTGCCCGTGCCGGGAGGAGGTCCGCAGGTGTTCTACTGGTTCCTCAAGCGCGTCGTGCTGGGGCCGATCCTGCGGCTGATCTTCCGGCCCTACGTCATCGGGCTGGAGAACGTGCCCGAGCACGGCCCGGCGATCTTCGCCTCCAACCACCTGTCGTTCTCCGACTCGATCTTCCTGCCGTTGATGGTGCCGCGGCGCGTCACGTTCCTCGCCAAGATCGACTACTTCACCGGGACCGGCCTCAAGGGCCGGCTGACCGCGATGTTCTTCCGCAGCGCCGGCCAGCTGCCCGTGGACCGCTCCGGCGGCACCGCCTCGGAGGCGGCCCTGCGCACCGGCCTGCGGGTGCTCGGCCGGGGTGACCTGCTCGGGATCTACCCCGAGGGCACCCGCTCGCCGGACGGCCGCCTCTACCGGGGCAAGACGGGCGTCGCGCGGATGGCGCTCGAGGCCAAGTGCCCCGTCCTGCCGGTCGCCATGATCGACACCGAGAAGGTGCAGCCGCCCGGTCGCCGGATCCCGAGGCTCGGCCGGGTCGGCATGAAGATCGGCGAGCCGCTGGACTTCAGCCGCTACGAGGGCCTGGAGAACGACCGGTTCGTCCTGCGATCGATCACCGACGAGATCATGTACGAGCTGATGGAGCTCTCCGGACGCGAGTACGTCGACATCTACGCGCAGGCCGCCAAGGACCGCCTCAAGGCCGAGCGGGCCGCCGAGAAGGCGGGTACGGCGCCCACGGACCGGCCCGAGCAGCCCGAGCGGCCCTCCGCGCCAGCCGCCTGACGAGCCCGGTCGAGGCGGGCGGTGGAGACGGCGCTGTGGCGTGCGTTGGCGGTGTTCCGCGGGCTGGGCCTGGCCTACGCGGTGGCGCTGTACCTGCTGCGCCACGACGGGTACCGACACCCCACCGGTGGCTGGCTGGTGCTGCTCGCGATGACCGCGTGGACGGTCGTCGTCGCCCTCGCCTACCGCAGGCCGGCCGGGCGCCGCTGGTCGGTCCTGGGGGCCGACCTGGCGCTGGCGCTGGCCGCGGTGCTCTCCGCCCGTTTCCTGGACGACCCGTCGCGGATCGCAGCGGGCGCCCAGACGCTGCCCGTCGTGTGGGCCGCGGCGCCGGTGCTGGCGTTCGCCGTGCGCGGCGGCTGGGCGGCCGGTGTCGGGGCGGCGTGTGTGGTCGCGGCCGGTGACCTCGCCCATCGCGGCGCCGTGACGGCGGCCACGGCCAACAACATCGTGCTGCTGCTGCTCGCGGGCGCGATCGTGGGGTACGTCGTCGCGCTCGCCCGCCGCGGTGAGGAGTCGCTGGCGCAGGCCCGCTCCGTCGAGGCGGCGACCCGTGAGCGGGAGCGGCTCTCGCGCGACATCCACGACGGGGTCCTGCAGGTGCTCGCCATGGTGAGCCGTCGCGGCGCCTCGGCCGGCGGCGAGGCTGCCGAGCTGGGGCGGCTGGCGGCGGAGCAGGAGGTGGCGCTGCGCGCGCTGGTCGCGACCGGGCCCGCCGAGGGGACGGCCCTGCACCGGGACGGCGAGGTGGACCTGCGCGCCCTGCTCTCGACGTACTCCTCGTCGTCGGTGACCGTGTCGTGCCCGGGCACGGCAGTGCTCGTCGCCCGGGCGCGCGGTCGTGAGGTCGCGGCAGCCGTCGGGGCGGCTCTGGCGAACGTGACGTCGCACGCGGGCGCCGGTGCCCGGGCATGGGTGCTGCTCGAGGATGAGGGGGACGAGCTGGTGGTCAGCGTCCGCGACGACGGCGGCGGGTTCGACGCCGAGCGCCTGTCCGCGGCCGAGGCGCAGGGCCGGCTGGGGGTCGCCCGCTCGATCCGTGGTCGGGTGGCCGACCTCGGCGGCTCGGCGCTCGTGCGGTCGACGCCGGGCGACGGTGCCGAGGTCGAGATCCGGGTGCCGCGGTGAGCCGGGTGATGGTGGTCGACGACCACCCGATGTGGCGCGAGGCCGTGGCTCGCGACCTCGCCGAAGCGGGCCACGAGGTGGTGGCGACCGCGGCTGACGGCCCCGAGGCCGTACGCCGTGCGCCCGCTGCCCGCCCTGAGGTGGTGGTGCTCGACCTGCAGCTGCCGTCGCTGTCCGGCGTCGAGGTGACCCGGCAGCTCGTGGCCCTCGACCCGGCGCCGCACGTGCTGGTCCTCTCGGCGAGCGGGGAGCAGGGCGACGTGCTGGAGGCGGTGAAGGCCGGGGCGACCGGCTATCTCGTGAAGTCGGCCTCACGCGAGGAGCTGGTGTCGGCGGTGACGCGCACGGCGGCCGGGGAGCCGGTCTTCACCCCGGGTCTCGCCGGGCTCGTGCTGGGCGAGTTCCGGCGGTTGTCATCGGCACCGTCGGGGGGAGCCGGCGCCGGCGCGACGGACGGGCCCCGGCTGACCGCTCGCGAGACCGAGGTGCTGCGGCTGGTGGCCAAGGGACTGTCCTACCGGCAGATCGCCGAGCGGCTGCGGCTCTCGCACCGCACGGTGCAGAACCACGTGCAGAACACGCTGCACAAGCTGCGGCTGCACAATCGGGTCGAGCTGGTCCGCTACGCGATCGAGACCGGTCTCGACGAGCCCGGCCACCCCGCCTAGGACGAGCCGCCCGGGCAGGAGGGCCGCGGCCGTCAGACGTCGGCCCAGCCTTTCGCCCGCCCGACGGCGGCGCGCCACCGCCGGTAGGCCTCCTCGCGGTCGCTGCCGGCGGTCGGCTCGAAGCGCCGGTCCAGCCGCCACGTGTCGGCCAGCTGCCCGGTCGAGGACCACACGCCGGTGCCCAGCCCGGCCAGGAAGGCCGCGCCGAGCCCGGTCGTCTCGAGGATCTCCGGCCGCTCCACCGCGATGGCAAGCTGGTCGGCCTGCATCTGCAGCAGCAGGCCGTTGGCGGCC
Source organism: Actinomycetota bacterium (assembly GCA_030841035.1). Classification (GTDB taxonomy): domain Bacteria; phylum Actinomycetota; class Actinomycetes; order JACCUZ01; family JACCUZ01; genus BP-173. Next base: position 57,970 of record JAVEDI010000114.1, on the reverse strand, counting down.
GCGCCACCGTCCACCCGCAGCGTGGTCGTCCCGGGCAGCGTCTCCATGACGTCGCGCACCTCGAACGCGATGGCCTCGAGCGTCGCCCGCACCAGGTGCGCCCGGGTCGTGCCGCGGGTGATGCCGACGATCGTGCCGCGCGCGGCCGGGTCCCAGTCGGGGGCACCGAGCCCGGTCAGCGCGGGGACGAAGACGACGCCGCCACTGTCGGGCACCGTGCCGGCGAGCGCTTCCGACTCGCCGGCCGAGCCGAGCAGCCCGAGCCCGTCGCGCAGCCACTGGATCGCGGCGCCGGTCACGAAGATCGCGCCCTCCTGCGCGTACGTCAGAGCACCCGAGGGGTCCATCCAGGCGACGGTGGTCAGCAGGCCGGCCTCCGAGCGCACGATCTCGGGGCCGGTGTTGACCAGCACGAACGAGCCGGTGCCGTAGGTGCACTTGGAGTCGCCCACCTCGAAGCAGGCCTGCCCGAACAGCGCCGCCTGCTGGTCGCCGGCGATGCCGGCGATCGGGAGGTCGAGACCCAGGAACGCCGAGGGATCGGTGCGGCCCACCACGCCGTAGGACGGCACCACCTCGGGCAGCGCCGCACGTGGCACGCCGAGCAGCTCGCACAGCTCGTCGGACCACTCGCCCTTCGTGATGTCGAACAGCAGGGTGCGAGAAGCGTTGGAGGCGTCGGTCACGTGCCGGGCGCCCCCGGTCAGGCGCGCGACGAGGTAGGAGTCGACCGTGCCGAGCGCGACGGCCCCGGACGTGACGCCCGCCCACGACTTCTCGTCGTGGGACGCGAGCCAGCACAGCTTGGTGGCGGTGAAGTACGGGTCGAACCGCAGACCGGTCAGCTCGCGCAGCCGGTTCTCGTGACCGGCCTCGCGCAGCTCGTCGCAGATGCCCGCAGACCTGCGGTCCTGCCAGACGATCGCGCGTCGCGGTGCGGCGAGCGAGGACTTGTCCCACAGCACCGCGGTCTCCCGCTGGTCGGTGAGGCCGATCGCCGTCGGGGGGTCGTCGGACCGCTGCAGTGCCTGACGGCAGGCCGACAGGGTCGCCTGCCAGATCTGCTCGGGCTCGTGCTCCACCCACCCGGGCCGGGGGAAGTGCTGCGGGAACTCCTCGTACCCGCGGGACACGACACGCGCGTCCTCGGCGACGACCAGAGCGGTCACGCCCGTCGTTCCGGCGTCGATGGCCAGGATGGACATCCGGGGGCGTTCCTCTCCTCAGCCGGGCATGCGTCCAGGGGTCGAGAAGGTCATGCCGGGACCCTAGCGGCCATTCAGTAGGGTCCTCCCATGCGTATCGGAGTTCTGACAGGTGGCGGGGACTGTCCCGGTCTCAACGCGGTGATCCGTGCCGTGGTGCGGAAGGGGACCAAGGCCTACGGGCACGAGTTCGTCGGGTTCCGCGACGGGTGGCGCGGGCCGATCGAGGGTGAGACGGTGCCGCTGGACGTGCAGGCCGTTCGCGGCATCCTGCCGCGAGGCGGCACGATCCTGGGCTCCTCGCGCACGAACCCGTTCAAGGTCGAGGGCGGCGTGCAGCGCATCGACGAGAACCTGCAGCGGCTCGGTGTCGACGCGCTGGTCGCCATCGGCGGCGAGGACACCCTCGGCGTCGCCACCAAGCTGCACGAGCGCGGCGTGCACGTCGTCGGGGTGCCCAAGACCATCGACAACGACCTCAACGCCACTGACTACACCTTCGGCTTCGACACGGCGGTCAACGTCGCGATGGAGGCGATCGACCGGCTGCACACGACGGCCGAGTCGCACCACCGGGCGCTGATCGTCGAGGTCATGGGCCGCCACGCCGGGTGGATCGCGTTGCACGCGGGCATGGCCGGTGGGGCCAACATCATCCTGATCCCCGAGGTGCCCTTCGACATCGAGAAGGTGTGCGACTGGGTCGAGAGCCGGTTCGAGAGCCACTACTCGCCGATCATCGTCGTGTCCGAGGGCGCGACGCCGGCGGAAGGCAGCATGACGCTCGCGGCCGGTGAGCTCGACGCCTTCGGCCACGTCCGCCTCGGCGGCATCGGTGGCGTGCTCGAGAAGGAGATCGAGAAGCGCACCGGCAAGGAGGCGCGCACCACGGTGCTGGGGCACATCCAGCGCGGCGGTACGCCGACGGCGCGTGACCGCTGGCTCGCCACCCGCTTCGGCCTGCACGCGATCGACGCGGTGCACGACGGCGACTGGGGCACGATGGTCGCCCTGCGGGGCACCGACATCGTGCGCGTGCCGCTCTCCGACGCCACGAGCGAGCTCAAGCTGGTCGACCCCGAGCTCTACGCCGAGGCAGAGGTCTTCTTCGGCTGAGCGGGCTCTCTGCCCCTACGTCGTCCGCAGCAGCGCCCGCCGCAGGTCAGCTGGCGACTGCGGCGGCCGCGTCGACGATGCCGTACCCGTAGGTCGGCGTGAAGACGCCACGGGTCCCCGTACCGGGGGTGCGGGCCGTCGACCTGAGCGCACTGTAGATCGCGTCCGCCGAGCGGCCCTGGGCCGCGAGCAGTGCCGCGACACCGGCGACGTGCGGAGTCGCCATCGACGTGCCGGCGTACTCGTCGTAGGCGTCGCCGTAGCCACAGGTGGCGCCGGAGCTGCTGGTGCCGGCCGGCACCGTGGAGACGATGTCCTCGCCGCACACCGGCACGAGCGAGCCACCGGGAGCGGCCACCGCGTTGAGGTCGCGCCGGATCGGGCCGCTGCTGAACGCGGAGCGGGCCTCGCGCTTGTCGGTGGACACGACGCACAGCACACCGTCGTCGAAGCCGGGGGAGTTGCACACCGGCACCGAGTCGTTGCCTGCGGCGGCGATGATCGCGACGCCCTTGCCCTTGGCGTAGAGGATCGCGTCCTGCAGGCTCGTCTCGAGACCGGTGAGCGCAAGGGCCTGGGTGCCCTGCAGCCCCCCGAGGCTCATGTTGATGACGTCGGCCCCGTGGTCGGCCGCCCAGCGCACGCCGTTGGCGATGTCCTCGTAGGAACCGGAGCCGGCCTCGAGAACCTTCACCGGCATCACCTTGGCGTCCGGCGCGACCCCGGCGATGCCCACCCCGTTGTTGGTCGCCGCGGCCGCGATGCCCGAGACGTGGGTGCCGTGCGTGTCCTCGGACTGGGCCACGCCGTCGGGCCCCTTCCAGTCCCCGTTGCCGCAGGAGGGGTTGCAGCCGATGAAGGTGGCTCCGGCCACCAGCTTGCCCGCCAGGTCGGGGTGCGTCAGGTCGACCCCCGTGTCGACGACCGCGATCACCGCGCCGAGCCCTGTGCTGGTCGCCCAGGCCGCCTCCGCGTGCACCTGCTGCGGGCCGTACTGCTTGGCATAGAGCGGGTCGTTGGTCGCGGCGTGGGCGGGGGACGCCGTGGTGGCCAGGGCAGCGAGGACCGCGGCGACTGCGGCGGCCGGACGGGCGAGGCGCATGACACTCCTGGGTATCTGGGAGTCGGGGTCAGCCGGTAGAACGAATTCCCGGACAAAAGGTCACGAAACCCGCGCTCTGGACATCGGCCGCCCCGGCCCGGGCGCCGCCGTAGGCTTGCGGGGTGACTCTCCCCGCCGCCCAGCAGCCGACCTGGCCCGACCAGGAGGCGTTGCGCCAGGTCCTCGACGAGCTCGCCGGGCTGCCGCCCCTGGTCTTCGCCGGCGAGTGCGACGTGCTCAAGGAGCGGCTGGGCGCCGTCGCCCGCGGCGAGGCCTTCCTGCTCCAGGGCGGTGACTGCGCCGAGACCTTCGACCAGGCCGGTGCCGACCCGATCCGCAGCAAGGTCAGGACGCTGCTGCAGATGGCGGTCGTGCTCACCTACGGCGCCCGGGTGCCGGTGGTGAAGGTGGGGCGCATCGCCGGACAGTTCGCCAAGCCGCGCAGCGCCGACACCGAGACCCGCGCCGGGGTGACGTTGCCCGCCTACCGCGGCGACGCCGTCAACGGTTTCCCGTTCGACGCCGAGGCCCGCAAACCCGACCCGCGTCGCCTGCTGCGGGTCTACAACGCCTCCGCCGCGACGCTCAACCTGGTGCGCGCCTTCACCCAGGGCGGTTTCGCCGACCTGCGCCAGGTGCACTCGTGGAACCAGGGGTTCGTGCGCGACAACGCGGCGCACGCCCGCTACGAGGACATGGCGCAGGACATCGACCGGGCGCTGTCCTTCATGCAGGCCTGCGGCGTGGACCCCGAGGAGTTCCGCACCGTCGACCTCTACTCCAGCCACGAGGCACTGCTGCTGGACTACGAGCGTGCGCTCACCCGCATCGACTCGCGCACCGGCCTGCCGTACGACGTCTCGGGGCACTTCCTCTGGGTCGGCGAGCGCACCCGTGACCTCGACGGTGCGCACATCGAGTTCATGTCGCACATCCGCAACCCGATCGCGGTCAAGCTCGGCCCGACGACGACCCCCGACGACGCCCTGGCGCTGGTCGAGCGGCTCAACCCCGACGACGAGCCCGGCCGCCTCACCTTCGTCTCGCGCATGGGGGCCGGCCGGGTGCGTGACGCGTTGCCCGCCGTCGTGGAGAAGGTGACCGCCAGCGGCGCGACGGTCGCGTGGGTGTGCGACCCGATGCACGGCAACACGTTCGAAGCACCTGACGGGCTCAAGACCCGGCGCTTCGACGACGTGATCGAGGAGGTGCGCGGCTTCTTCGAGGTGCACCGTCTGCTGGGCACCTACCCCGGTGGGCTGCACATGGAGATGACCGGCGACGACGTGACCGAGTGCCTCGGTGGGTCGGGAGAGATCGGCGAGCTCGACCTGCCGATGCGCTACCAGACCGCGTGCGACCCGCGCCTGAACCACCAGCAGTCCCTGGAGCTCGCCTTCCTGGTCGCGGAGATGCTCGCGGCCCGCTGAGCACCCGCCGGCTGGGTAGATTAGCGTCGCTGCATGCTCGTCGACCTGCGCAGCGACACCGTCACCCGGCCCACCGCCGCGATGCGGCAGGCGATGGCCGCCGCCGACGTCGGCGACGACGTCTACGGCGAGGACCCCACCGTCACGGCTCTCGAGCAGCGGGTGGCGGCGCTCCTGGGCCAGGAGGCAGCCGTCTTCACGCCGACCGGCTCGATGGCCAACCAGCTCGGCCTGCGCTCGCTGTGCCCGCCGGGCAAGGAGGTGCTGTGCGACGACGCGGCGCACGTGGTGCGGGCCGAGCTCGGCGCCGCGGCGGCGCTCTCGGGCATCACGACTCGCACGTACGGCGCCCCGGCCGGGCGCATCGACGTGGAACGGATCACCGACCTGATGCGACCCGACGCGGGGCCCTACCTGGTCTCGACGGCCGCGGTCGTCGTGGAGAACACCCACAACTTCGGGGGCGGTACCGTTGCGCACCTCGAGGACATCCGCCGGCTACGCGAGGTGACGCGCGACGCGGGACTCGCGATGCACCTCGACGGGGCCCGGCTGTGGAACGCCCACGTGGCGAGCGGCACCCCGCTGTCGGCGTACGGCGAGCTCTTCGACACCGTGTCGGTGTGCCTGTCGAAGGGGCTCGGGGCGCCGGTCGGCTCGGTGCTGGCCTCCAGCGCCGAGCGGGTGGCCGAGGCGCGCGTGTGGCGCAAGCGGCTGGGCGGCGGGATGCGCCAGGTCGGGATCCTCGCGGCCGGGGGCCTGCACGCCCTCGACCACCACGTCGAACGGCTGGCCGACGACCACGCCCGCGCCCGGCGGCTGGCGACGGAGCTGGCCGACGCGGTGCCCGGCTGCGTCGACCCGTCTTGCGTCGAGACGAACATCGTCGTGCTGGAGGTGCCCGACGTGGCGCCGATCGTGGCGCGCGCCCGGGAGGCCGGCGTACTCGTCGGCGGCCTCGACGCGAGGCACCTTCGGGTCGTGACCCACCTCGACGTCGACGACGACGCCGTCGACCGGGCGGTGCAGGTGCTCAGCGACTCGCTGCGGGCGACTGCACGGGGTTAGCCGGCCGGCGGCCCATGAGGGGCGGCAGCTGGCGGACGGCGGCCGCGAGCGCGCGCAGGTCCTCGTCGACGAGGGCCTGCGGCCCGTCGCACAGGGCCTGCTCGGGGTGGGGGTGGACGTCGACGATGATGCCGTCCGCCCCGACGGCGATGGCGGCCCGCGAGAGGGGCACGACCAGGTCGCGCCGTCCGCCGGAGTGCGACGGGTCGACGATCACCGGCAGGTGGGCGAGCTTGTGCACGACCGGCACCGCGCTGATGTCGAGCGTGTTGCGCGTGGCCGTCTCGAACGTGCGGATGCCGCGCTCGCACAGCACGATGTCGAGGTTGCCGCGCTGGGCGATGTACTCCGCCGCCATCAGCCACTCCTCGATGGTGGCCTGCATCCCGCGCTTGAGCATGACGGGCTTGCCGCACTGGCCGACGGCCTGCAGCAGCCCGAAGTTCTGCATGTTGCGGGTGCCGACCTGCAACATGTCGGCGTAGGACGCCACGAGGTCCACGTCGTGTGCGTCGACCACCTCGGTCACGATCGGCAGTCCGGTCGCGTCACGCACGTCGGCGAGGATGCGCAGCCCGGCCTCGCCCAGACCCTGGAAGGCGTAGGGAGACGTGCGTGGCTTGTAGGCGCCGCCGCGCAGCAGCGTCGCGCCGGCGGCCTTGGCCATCTCGGCCGCCTCGAGCGTCTGCTGCGGCGTCTCCACCGCGCACGGCCCGGCGATCAGCGTGAACGTGTCGGGGCCGATCGGCACGCCGCGCACCAGCACGGTGGTCTTCTCGGGGTGGTGGATGCGGCTGACCAGCTTGTAGGGGGCCGAGACGCGCATGACGTCGGCCACCCCCGGCATGGTGCGCAGGTTGAGCCCGCTGAAGACCTCGATGTCGCCGACCAGTCCGATGATGGTGCGGCTGACGCCACGGCTGACGAATGCCTCGCCGCCTGCGCCCTCTACTCGTGCCACGACCCCGGCCACGTCGTCGGGCTCGGCGTCGGGCTGCATCACGACGACCACGCAGCCAGGGTAGTCACGAGGGCCGCGCCGCTCCTGCACGTCTCGTCTGTCAGGATGAACCGGTGAGTGAGCAACGGCTTCCGCCGTCGCAGTACCTCGCACGCGGTTGGCCGGTCGTGCACTACGGACCGATCCCCAAGCTTCGTCCCGAGACCTGGGACCTGCGCTGCTTCGGGGCTCTCACGACGGGGACCGAGCGCCACCTCAGCGCCGACGAGTTCGCGGCGCTGCCCCGTTCGACGGTGCACGGCGACCTGCACTGCGTCACGAAGTTCTCCCTGCTCGACAGCGAGTGGAGCGGCGTGCCGACCCGGGCGCTGCTCGAGGCCGTGCCGCCGGCACCCGACGTGACCCACGTGATGGTGTGGGCGGAGTACGGCTACTCCGCGAACATGAGCCTCGACGACTTCGGCGCCGAGGACTCGATCCTGGCCACGCACCGCAACGGTGAGCAGCTCACGCCCGAGCACGGCTGGCCGCTGCGCCTGGTGGTGCCGCGGCTCTATGCCTGGAAGAGCGCCAAGTGGGTGCGGGCGGTGGAGTACCTCACGACGGACCGACGCGGCTTCTGGGAGGAGCGCGGCTACCACAACGTGGCTGACCCCTGGCGCGAGCAGCGCTACTCCTACCAGGAGGAGCCAGGTCACGGCCCAGCGCTGCGGTGACGGGGGAGCCCGACGCGGCTCAGATGTAGACGAGGCTGACGGTCGAGCCCTTGGGGGCCAGCCCGCCGTTCGGTGTCTGGCCGCGGACCGTGCCACTGCCGAAGCCGACCGCACGCACCCGGAACCCGGCCGACTGCAGGATCCGGGTCGCCTCGGCGATCGAGCGCCCCCGCACGTCGGGCACCTGGACGAGTGGGGGCCCCTTGGAGACCACCAGCTGGACCACGGAGTTCTTCGCTGCCGTGCCGTCCTTGGGTGTCTGGCGGATGATGTCGCCCCTGGCCACCTTGTCGTCGAAGCGTTCGTCGGCGACGCGGGCGCGCAGCCCCGCCTCGGACAACGCTGCGCGCGCGTCGGCCAGGCCCTTGCCGGTCACGTCGGGGACGGCGACCGGCTCCACCCCCTTGCTGAGCACGAGCACGACGGCCGTGTCGCGCTTGACGCTCGTGCCGGCCGGCGGGTCGGTCGAGATGACCGAGCCCTCCGCGACCGTGTCGCTGTAGTCGGAGGTCGGGTGCCCGACGGCGAGATGGGTCTTCGTGAGCGCCAGCCGGGCGGCGTCAGCGGTCTGGTTCACCAGGTCGGGCACGTCATAGCGCTCCGGGCCACGGGAGAGGACGAGGCCGATCGTGGCGTGCTGCTTGACCTGACCGCCCGGATCGGGACGGGTGTGGAGGACCCGTCCCGCGGCCACCGTCTCGCTGAAGCCGGAGTCGACCACGCGGACGCCGAAGCCCTGCCGGGCCGCCTTGTCGTGGGCCTGCGAGCGGGTGAGCCCCAGCAGCGACGGCGCATCGACGTAGGAGCCCGGTCCGGCGGCGAACCACCACGCGCCGAAGGACAACGCGGCGCTCAGTGCCAGCACCAGCAGGAGTGCGACCGGGCCGCGTCGCCGACGGCGGGCGCGGGGGGCGCCGCCCGGTTCCAGCGCGCGTGCGGGCCGGCTGCGGGAGACGCCCAGCGGCGGCGTGCCGTCTCGTGAGACGACGACCGTCTCGTCGGACGGTGCGCTCAGCGCCGCGAGGGAGGGGCTCTCGGTGTCCAGCTCGTCGTCGGAGAGCGAGCGGCGGGCGCTGACGACCTCCGTCAGGAAACGGCGCGCGTCGGGCGGGCGGCCGTCGGGGTTGCGGTTGGTGGCTCGGGCGACCAGGGCGTCGAGCTCGGCCGGCAGGCCGGCGACGAGGTGCGACGGCGGGGGTACGTCGTCGTGCACGTGCCGGTAGGCGACCTGGATGGCGGTCTCGCCGTCGTGGGGCTTGTCCCCGGTGAGCATCTCGTAGAGCACGATGCCGGCGGCGTAGACGTCGGAGCGCGGGTCGGCGATGCCGCGCTCGACCTGCTCGGGGGAGAGGTAGGCGACCGTGCCGAGCAGGACGCCGGAGTTCGTGTGGCTGGTGAGGCTGGAGGTCGCCCGGGCCAACCCGAAGTCGGCCACCTTGACCCGTCCGTCGTCGGAGAGCAGGACGTTCTCGGGCTTGACGTCACGGTGCACGATGCCGGCCTGGTGAGCGGCACCCAGCGCGGCGAGCATGGGCTCGAGGACCTCGAGAGCCTGGCGCGGTGAGAGCCGGCCGCGCAGTCGAAGCAGGTCGCGCAGGGTGCGACCGGGGACGTGCTCCATGGCGAGGAAGACGTGCCCGTCGTCGGCGCCCTGGTCGTAGACGGCCACGACGTTGGGGTGCGAGAGCCGGGCGGCGGACTTGGCCTCCCGGATGAACCGCGAGACGAACTCCTCGTCCTGGGCGAGGTTCGCGTGCATGACCTTGAGCGCGACGGTGCGGTCCAGCCGCGAGTCGACGGCCTCGTAGACCGTGGCCATGCCGCCGCGGGCGAGCCGGGATGCGACGTGGTAGCGCCCGTCGAGCACACGCCCGACCAGCGGGTCCCTGACGGTCGTATCCACGCGGGGAGTCTACGGCGGGACGGGGCGCAGACCGCTCGCGGCACGCGTGCCGTGACCGCTCGGTTGACCGCCGCGGAGGGGCTCAGTCGAAGCGGTGCTTGAGATACATCACGTTGCTGACGTAACGCTTCGTGTCCGCATACATCCCGTTGTGGCGCACCGACCGCAGGCCCTGGTAGTAGGCCGCGACCGCGGTGCGCTCGCCCGCCTGCTGGGTCAGGATCCGCAGCAGCACCACGCCGGCGGTGACGTTGTCCGACGGGTCGAGCAGGTCCAGCCTGCGGCCGACCACCCCCGAGATCCATTCACCGGTCGAGGGGATGACCTGCATCGCGCCGATCGCGTTGGCGACCGAGACGTGGTGCATCTGCCAGCCGGCCTCCTGCCAGCTGATCGCCAGCGCGAGCGCGGGGTCGACCCCGTTGGCCCGCGCCTTACGGACGATCAGCGACCTGACCTGTGACTGGCTCGGCAGGTGCCGGCGGGCGAGGGTCGCGCGGTTGCGCGAGGCGGCGGAGACCACGGAGCTCGCGTAGGTCCGCCCGGCGAAGGTGTTGCTCGAGGACGAGGACCGACGTACGCCCGGGATGACCAGCGTCTGGCCCAGCCGCACCACCAGTGAGCGGGGCAGGTGGTTGGCCCGGGCGACCGACTCGGCGCTCACGCCGTAGCGGTGGGCGATCTCGGAGAGGGTGTCACCGGGGACGACGCGGTGGCGGGCGGACGTCGTACGGCGCGCGCCGCTGGAGCCGGCGGGCACCTTGAGGCTGCGTCCCTCGATGATCACGTCGCCGTTGCCGGGCAGCCTGTTCACCTGCACCAGCCGGGCGACCGTGGTGTGGTAGCGCGCGGCGATCTCGCTGAGGGTGTCGCCCTGGCGGATGCGGTAGAGCCCCCAGCCGGGCGAGCCCGCCGTGACCAGCGCGGCGAGCAGCACGGGCACCGAGACCGCGCGCGCCAGGCGCCAGCGCCGCGATCGGGGCTGCGGTCGCGGCGGCTCGGGCGTGGGCCGCAGGTCGGCCGCACGCGGGTCACGGGGCACGTCGAAGGGCATCGCCGAGGATCCTCACGGTGGGGGGCTCCCCAGAGCAGGAGGCCCGGTCGGTCACGCATCGGGGGCGCGCGGTGCTGCCAGCGATGTTGCCGTGACCAGAGTGAAAGATGGTACAGGAGGGGCAGGTGTTACCGGATTGTGGTACTACATCCCTGTCATTCAGCGTGCTCCCGGGCCCCCTAGGGTTCGGGCGTGGACCGGGTCGTCGTCGTGGGTGCGGGCCTGGCCGGCCTGCAGACCGTCGCGGCGCTGCGCGCCCAGGGGTATGCCGGTCGCCTGGCGCTGGTCGGTGCCGAGCCGCACCTGCCCTACGACCGGCCGCCGCTGTCCAAGGCGCTGCTGCTCGGCGACACCGACGACTCGACGATCGAGGCCGACTGGGCCGCGTGGGACGTCGACCTACGGCGCGGGGTGTCGGCGACCGGCCTGCGCGAGGGTGTGCTGGAGACCGACGCCGGCGAGCTCGGCTGGGACCGACTGGTCCTCGCGACCGGTGCCGTCGCGGCGCGCCCGCCCGGCACCGAGGCGGCCCTCACGTTACGGACCCGCGACGACGCGCTCGCGCTGCGCCGCCGGCTGCTCCCGGGCACCCGGCTGGTGATCGTCGGGGCGGGCTGGATCGGCGCCGAGGTCGCCACCGCCGCGCTGCGGGTCGGCGCGCGGGTGACCGTGGTCGAGGCGCTCGGCACGCCGCACGCGGGTGCCCTGCCGGCGGAGGTCGGCATGCGGATGCTGCCGTGGTGGTCCGCCGCCGACCTGCGGCTCGGCGAGGCGGTCGTGTCGGTCGGGCCCGAGGCCGTGCACCTGCGCTCCGGTGCCGCCGTCGCCGCCGACGTCGTACTCCTCGGGGTCGGCGCACGCCCGGCCACCGCGTGGCTGCGGGGCTCGCCGGTCGAGCTCACCGACCGGGGTGCCGTCGCGGTCGGCGGCTCCCTGCGGACGTCGATGCCGGGCGTCTGGGCCGTGGGTGACGCGGCTGCCTGGCAGTCACCGCGCTACGGCACGCGCATGCACGTCGAGCACTGGGACAACGCGCTGCGCGCACCGGCCGTCGTGGCGACCGGGCTGCTGGGTGGGGACGCGACCTGGGACCCGGTGCCCTACTTCTGGTCCGAGCAGTGGGGCCGCATGGTGCAGTACGCCGGTCACCACCCGGGCGCCGACCGCGTCGTGTGGCGGGAGGACGCGCACGGCTGGGCGGTCTGCTGGCTGGCCGGTGACCGGCTCGTGGCGATGCTGACGGTCGACCGGCCGCGCGACCTGGTGCAGGGGCGCCGGATCATGCAGGCCGGCGGTGCGGTCGACGCCGACCGGCTCGCCGACCCGGCACTGGCCGTCACGGCAGCAGCCGTCTGAGAGCCCCCGCGGCCCGCATGGCAGGCTGGCCGGGTGAGCGACCTGGACACTCTGGTGACGTGCTGGCTGACCCTCCCGGATGTGGCCGACCAGCTGGGGACCGACGTCGCGCACGCGCGCCAGCTGGTGCGGGACCGGCAGGTGCTGGCGGTGCGCCGCGGCGAGAACAACGCGCTGATGGTGCCGGCGGACTTCGTGCAGGAGGGCCGGGTGCTCAAGGGCCTGCCGGGCACCCTCACGCTGCTCGCCGACGGGCGCTACTCCGACGAGGAGGCGCTGCGCTGGCTGTTCACCCCGGACGACACGCTGCCCGGCTCGCCCGTCGAGGCGCTGAGGGCCAACCGCGGCACCGAGGTACGCCGGCGCGCGCAGGCGCTGGCCTTCTAGCGCGCCGTGCGGCACCTGGCCTACGTCGGCGTGCTGGCCTTCTGCGTGCTGGGCACCCTGCCGCTCGAGGCCGTCCTCGGTGTCCGGGTCTACCGGCAGCGGCGGCGTCTGCTGCTGACGCTCTCGCCGGTCGCGGCGGTCTTCCTCGGCTGGGACCTGTACGCGGTCGCGGCCGGGCACTGGGCCTTCGACCGGTCGCAGCTGCTCGGGGTCGTCCTGCCCGGCGGCCTGCCCCTCGAGGAGGTGCTGTTCTTCCTCGTCGTGCCGACGGCGGCCGTGCTGTCCCTCGAGGCGGTGCGCCGGGTGACCGGCTGGTCGCTGGACGGCGACCCGTGACCTACACATGGCTGGCCGTGCTCGGGGTCCTGGGCGCGGTCCTGCTCGACCTCGTCGTGCTGCGGACCGCTCTGCTGCGACGGCGAGTCTTCTGGACGGCGTACGCCATCGTCGTGTTCTTCCAGCTGGTCACCAACGGCTGGCTGACCGCCCGTGGCGTCGTGACCTACGCACCCGAGGCGATCCTGGGATGGCGCTTCTGCTACGCGCCGGTCGAGGACCTGCTCTTCGGCTTCTCGTTGGTGGTGCAGACCCTGGCCTGGTGGGTGTGGTGGGGCCGGCGGCTCAGCGGGCCCTGCGGGTCCGCCTCGCCCTGACGTAGGCCGGCAGCGCCACGCGCAGCCGCGTCGTCGCCGGGACACGCACCCGCCTGTCCAGCACTCGGTAGTCCGCCCGCTCGACCGCGTCCAGGATGCCGCCGTAGAGCGTGATGGCGGTGCGGATGCAGTCGCGGCTGGAGGGGTGCAGCAGGTCGACGCCCGGCGCGGCAGCCCGGTAGATCGCGCGGGTCCGCGCCACCTCCAGCCGCAGCAGCCGGCGTACGCCGGCGGACGGCTCGGGGCGGCCCAGGTCTGCCCGCGTCACGGCGCACGCGTCGAGATCCTCCTGGGGGAGGTAGACCCGTCCGCGGCGCAGGTCCTCGCCGACGTCGCGGATGAAGTTCGACATCTGGAAGGCCTCGCCCAGCGCGCGCGCGTAGCCGTAGGCCTCGTCGGTCAGCGGCTGCAGGATCGGCACCATCTGCAGGCCGATCACTCCCGCGGAGCCGTGCATGTACTGCTCGAGCTCTGCATAGCTCGCGTAGCCGGTGCGGGTGATGTCCATGCGCATCGCCGCGAGGAACGCCTCGAAGTGCTCGGTGGGGATGTCCCACGTGCGCGCGGTGTGCACGGCGGCACGAGCGACCGGGTCCGCCGAGTCCCCGATCAGCAGGTCGTCCAGCAGCCGCTTGCCCCAGGTGAGCAGCGCGGCCGGGTCGGGTGCCTCGAGGTCGTCGACCAGCTCGTCGGCGTACCGAGCCAGGCCGTAGAGGGCGTGCACGTAGGGCCGCTTGGCCGGTGGCAGGAGCAGCGTGGCGAGGTAGTACGTCCTGCCGTGCGCGGCGTTGATGCGCCGGCACAGCTCGTAGGACGCCCGCAGCGCCGGATCGGTGATGCCTGCCGCGTCGAGGTCGGCTGCGTGCGTCATGGCCGGCCACCCGCGGCGGCCCGGGAACGGTAGGCGGGGTCCGGGCCGGTGATGCGCTCCGCGGCCAACCGGCCGGACACGAGCACCATCGGTACGCCGACACCCGGCTGGGTGCCCGACCCCGTGAACACCACGTTCTCCCCCCACAGGTTGCGCGGGCGGAACGGCCCGGTCTGCCGGAGCGTGTGCGCGGCCGCGAACGGTGTGCCGCACTCCATGCCGCGCTGCGCCCAGTCCAGCGGCGTGGTGACGTGCTCCACCTCGATGCCGTCACCGAAGCCTGCCCAGCCGCGCGCTTCCAGCGTCGCCACGACGCGGTCGCGGTAGCGCGGCCCCTCGACCCGCCAGTCCAGCGGCCCGTCCAGGTTCGGCGTGGGGAACAGCACGTAGTAGCTCGACCGTCCGGCCGGCGCCAGCGAAGGGTCGGAGCGGGTCGGCGACGAGACGAGGAACGACGGATCGCTCATCAGTCGGCCGCCGAGGATCTCGTCGAACACCGTGCGCCAGGCCTGCCCGAAGGAGATCGTGTGGTGCGCGCCGTCGTAGGACGTGCGTGAGCCGGCCAGCATCAGGAAGCACGAGGGCGAGTACCTCAGCCGGCGACGCAGCGGTCGGCCCAGCAGGTCGCGCCGGGCCACGGGCAGGTCGGGGCCGAGCACCACCGCGTCGCAGGCGAGTCGCTCGCCGACCGAGGTGTGCACGGCCACCGCGCGGGTGCCGCGCAGCTCCACCCGGGTCACCGTCTCGCCGAGCCGCACCGTCACGCCGTGCTTCTGCGCGGCACCGGCCATCGCCCGCGGCAGGGCGTGCATGCCGCCCCGCGGGAAATAGACGCCGGCGACCGAGTCCATGTAGCCGATGACGGCGTAAAGCGCGAGCGCTTCGTACGGGGACAGGCCCGCGTACATCGCCTGGAAGGAGAAAACCCGTTGCAGGCGCTCGTCCGGCAGGAACGAGGCGACCTTGGGGGCGAGTCGCCGGAAGCCGCCGATGGCGGCCAGCCGCGCCAGCGAGGGACGCAGCAGGGCGAACGGCGAGTCGATGTTGCGGTCGATGAAGTCCTGCATCTGCAGCCGGTACAGCTCGGAGACGAAGTCGACGTATCGCCGGTACCCGTCTGCGGCCCGCGACCCGCAGACCGTGCTCACCTCCTCGGCCATCGCGTCCACGCAGGAGTGGACGTCCAGCGACGAGCCGTCGGCGAACTGCGCGCGGTACAGCGGCCGCACGGGGTCCAGCGTCAGCCAGTCGTCGAGGTCCTCGCCCACGGCGTCGAACGCGTCGGCGATCAGCCCGGGCATCGTCAGCACCGTGGGGCCGGTGTCGAAGGCGTAGCCGTCGTGGGAGAGCAGACCGGCCCGTCCGCCCGGCTCGTCCTCGCGTTCGACGACCGTCACGCGACGCCCGGCGCCCGCCAGCCGCAGGGCCGCGGAGAGGCCGCCGAGACCCGCTCCGACGACCACCACGTGATCGGTGCGCCCCGCCACCTGCCGCATCAGTGGCTCACCCGGTGCGGGCGGTGGCGGTGACGACCAGCCGCTCGAGCACCTGTCGGGTCTCGGGAGTCGTGTCGGCCCGGGCGAGGGCGGTCCACGCCGTGTCGCACAGCTCGTCGATGAGGCGCTCGACCGCCTGGAGCGCGCCGGTCTCGACCATCAGCGCCCTCAGCCGGGCGACTGTCTCGATGTCGAGGTGCGGATCGCCGAGGCTGCGCCGCAGCTCGGCCGCCTGCGCGGGCGAGGCGCGTTCCATCGTGGCCGCCACCAGCACCGTGCGCTTGCCCTCGCGCAGGTCGTCACCGGTCGGCTTGCCGGTGACGTCGGGGTCGCCGAAGACGCCGAGGACGTCGTCACGCAGCTGGAAGGCCTCACCGAGCGCGAGGCCGTACTCCTCGTATGCCGAGAGCAGCTCGGCCGCAGCGCCGGCGAGCGTGCCGCCCAGCAGGAGCGGCTGGGCGACGGTGTAGTTGGCGCTCTTGTGGCGGATCACGTGCCGGGCCTCGGCCACCGACGTCTCGGCCCGCACCTGGGCGAGCATGTCGAGGTACTGGCCGCACATCAGCTCGGTGCGCATCCGGTCGAAGACCGTCCGGCCGCGGTGCAGCGCCTCGGGCGCCAGCCCGGAGCCGGCGTACATCTCGTCGCACCAGGACAGGCACAGGTCGCCCCCCAGCACCGCGCCCGCGACGCCGAACGTCTCGGGGGAGCCCAGCCAGCCGTTGCCGCGGTGCAGCGCCGCGAAGCGCCGGTGCACGGCGGGCATGCCGCGTCGGATGTCGCTGCCGTCCATCACGTCGTCGTGGATCAGCGCGGCGCCCTGGAAGAGCTCCAGGGACGCGGCGACCCACACCGCCCCCGCGACGTCGGGGCCGCCGGCTCCCCGCCAGCCCCAGTAGCAGAACGCCGCCCGCAGCCGCTTGCCGCCGCGCAGCAGCTCGCCGACGGCGTCCATCAGCGGCGCCAGATCAGGGCTGACCTCGTCGAGGACCGCCGCCTGGTGGGCGAGCACGTCGTCGAGGGCCTTGTGGACGCGGGCCCGCAGATCTTCGGCGTCCAGCGGCGACGCGGTCAGGTGGGCGGGGGTCACGCCATCCGAGGGTACGGCCCCGCCGGCGGGCTCTGCGGAGGAGGGCGCCCGGCATGCGTACGCCGGACGATCCGAGCGCCCCCGTGGACTAGCCTCGACCCGTGGCGCGACTCCCCGGGACGATCCGCGACCGGCTCGCCAGCGGCGAGCGGTCGTTCTCGTTCGAGTTCTTCCCGCCCAAGACCGCCGAGGGGGAGCGCAGGCTCTGGCACGTGCTGCGCCAGCTCGAGGCGCTCAAGCCGACGTTCGTCTCGGTCACCTACGGCGCGGGCGGCTCGACCCGTGACAAGACGATCGCCATGACCGAAGGCATCGCGCGCGACACGACGCTGATGCCGGTGGGTCACCTCACCGCGGTCGACCACTCGTTGGCCGAGCTGCGGCACATCATCGGGCAGTACGCCGCCGCCGGGGTGAAGAACGTGCTCGCCCTCCGGGGCGACCCGCCGGGTGACCCGCAGGCCGTGTGGCAGCGCCACGCCGAGGGCGTCGAGTACGCCGAGGACCTGGTGCGGCTGCTCAAGGCGTCCGGCGACTTCTGCGTCGGCGTGGCGGCGTTCCCCGAGAAGCACCCGCGCTCGCCCGACTGGCACACCGACATCGAGTTCCTCGTGCGCAAGTGCCGGGCCGGTGCCGACTACGCGATCACCCAGATGTTCTTCTACGCCGAGGACTACCTGCGGCTGCGTGACCGCGTCGCGGCCACCGGCTGCGACGTACCGATCATCCCGGGCATCATGCCGGCCACCAACGTCGCGCAGATCGAGCGCTTCGCCGTGCTGTCCAACGCCGCCTTCCCGCCCGAGCTCTCCGAGCGGTTGCACGCCGTCGAGGACGACAAGGACCAGATGCGCAAGGTCGGCGTCGAGGCGGCCACCGAGCTGTGTGAGCGGCTGCTGGCCGAGGGTGTGCCCGGGCTGCACTTCATCACGCTGAACAGCTCGACGGCGACGCGCGAGATCTACGAGCACCTGGGCCTGCGCGAGCGACACTGACGGTGCTCTCGCGTGACGCTTACCTCGACGGGTGGGCAGAGCTGCACGGGGGCTTCGACCCACGGGCCCTCCGGCCGGTGCGGTGGTGGCTGTGCCTGACCTACGTCGTCGCGCGGCCGCTGGCCCGGCTGCGGGTCGCTCCCGACCTGTTGACGCTGCTCGCGGTGCTCGTCAGCGCTGCCGCGGCCGCCTGCGCTGCGCCCGGCGGTCGCTGGTGGCTGCTCAGCGCGCTGCTGGTCGTCACCTCGGGGCTGCTGGACAACGTCGACGGAGCCGTCGCGGTGCTGACGGCGCGGGCCACGCGATGGGGCTTCGTGCTCGACTCGGTGGCCGACCGGCTCGGCGACCTCGGCTACCTGCTCGCGCTCTGGCTCGCCGGTGCGCCGGGCCCCCTCTGCGCCGCCGGGGCAGCGCTGGCGCTGCTCCAGGAGTACGTGCGGGCGCGGGCGGGAGCGGCCGGCATGGGGGAGGTCGGCGTCCTCACGGTCTGGGAGCGGCCGACCCGGGTGATCGTCACGGCCGCCTTCCTGCTCGGCGCCGGCCTCTTCCGCGACGAGCTCTGGGCCTGGCTCGGTGCCGCCGCCTGGGTCGGCCTGGGCGTGGTCGGGCTCGGCCAGCTGCTGCCGGTCGTGCGTCGGGCGCTGCGCTAGTCGCGGTCCCGCAGCTCAGGCGTGGCCGACGAGATCCGCGACGATCGCGGCCGAGAGGCCGACGAGCGGCAGACCGCCTCCGGGGTGGGCGGACCCGCCCACCAGGAAGAGCCCCGGGACCGGACCGCGGTTGGCCGGACGCAGGAACGCGGCACGCAGCCCGTTGCTCGAGCTGCCGTAGATCACCCCTCCCGGGGAGCGGGTCGCCGTCTGCAGGTCCCAAGGCGTGCGGACCTCGCACCACAGCAGCCGGTCGCGCACGTCGAACCCGCGCGCGGCCAGCACCGCCAGCACCCGCTCGGCGTACGACGCGCTCACGCCGGGGTCCCTCCAGTCGAACGCTCCGGGCACCTTCCCGTGCCGGGGCGCGTTGACCAGCACGAACAGGGACTCGTGGTCGTCGTCGGGTCGCATCGCCGGGTCGTCGGGCGCACTGACGTAGATCGTGGGGTCCGCGACTGGAGCGGCGTGCCGACCGAAGACCGCATCGAACTCGGCGTCGTAGTCGTCGGGGAAGAGCACCGTGTGGTGAGCCAGCCCGGGCGTGCGACCACGCAGCGCGAGCAGCAGCACGAAGCCCGACAGCGACGGCGTCGCGCGGGACAGCTTGCGGCGCGCCGGCGCAGCCTCGGGGCCGGGCAGCAGCTGCTGGTAGACCGTGTGCGCGTCCGCGTTGGCGACCACCACGTCAGCAGCCAGCCGCTCACCGCTCGCCAGCCGTACCCCGGCGACGCGGCCCCCCTCGAGCACGATCTCGGCGACATCGCAGCCGGTGCGCACCTGCGCCCCCCGCTCGACGGCCCGGTCGTGCACCGCCAGCGCGAGGCGCCGCAGACCGCCGCGCACGTGCCACGCGCCGAACGCCTGCTCGATGTACGGCACGACGGCGAGCGCGGCCGGGGCGCGCCGCGGGTCGGAGCCGGTATAGGTGGCGTAGCGATCGAGCACCATGCGCAGCCGGGGGTCACGCAGGTAGCGCCGTCCGAGGCCGCGCAACGTCTGCCACGGTGCGACGGTGCGCAGGTCCCCCGTGCGCCGCGCGAGCCGCGCGAGCCCCCGGGCACCGTCCAACGAGGACTCGAGGAACGGGCCCCGGGTCACCGCCCACATGTCGTTCGCCCGGCTCAGCAGCGCGTTCCAGTCGTCTCCCGCCCCACCGCCGAGGGCGTCGT
The DNA here is from genome assembly GCA_030841035.1 of Actinomycetota bacterium. Taxonomy (GTDB): domain Bacteria; phylum Actinomycetota; class Actinomycetes; order JACCUZ01; family JACCUZ01; genus BP-173. The sequence continues at coordinate 38,745 of JAVEDI010000114.1, read as the reverse complement.
CCAGCGCCCGCCTGATGGCCGGGCGCGACACGTTGGGTACGTCGAGCCACACACCGTCGGGGAACCGGTAGCGCAACGCCGGATCCACCTCGACCAGCTCGAGCGACTGCTCGAGCGGAGCACCCGTCTTGACGAAGAGGTCGCGGTAGACGGCGGGGAGCGTGAGCAGCGACGGCCCGGTGTCGAACGCGAAGCCGTCGCGGGAGTAGACCCCGACCTTGCCGCCGACCGTGGCCGACTGCTCGCACACCAGCACCGAGTGACCGAGGGCCGACAGTCGCGCCGCTGCGGCGAGGCCGCCCATCCCTGCCCCCACGACCACGACACGCGCCACGGGCAGAAAGCCTAGGACCCGGCCAATCCGGGACGACTGCGGCGACGGATCACTGACATGAGCCACGACAGCACCGGGACGCCGCGCCGCGGCCTCGCCGGTGCGCTCTCGGGAGTCCTGGCCGCGCTGGTGGCGCTCGGGGTGGCCGAGCTCGTGGCCGCGTTCGTCGACACCAAGGCCGCTCCGGTCGTCGCGGTCGGCGGGAGCGTCATCGACGCCACGCCGCAGCCGCTCAAGCAGGTGGCCATCGAGCAGTTCGGCACCAGCGACAAGCCGGTGCTGATCGGCTCGATCATCGTGGTGCTGCTGCTGCTCTCGTTGCTGACCGGGGCGCTCGCGGTGCGTCGGCCGCCCATCGGGCTCGCCGGCGTCGCCGTACTCGGTGCGGTCGGTGCGGCCGCCGCCGTCACGCGCCCGGCGTCCGTGGCGCTCGCCTTCCTGCCTTCTGTCGTCGGTGCGATCGTGGGAGCCGCCGCGCTGCTCGTGCTGCTGCGGTCCGTGCAGCGCCCCGGTGAGGGGGAGGGCGCCGCCAGGGGGACGGCCGTCGACCGCCGGTCCTTCCTGGTCACCAGCGTCGGGGCCCTGGTGGCCGCCGGGCTAGCCGGCAAGGCCGGGATGGTGCTCAACCGGCGTGTGGACGTCGCCGCGTCGCGGGCCGCCGTCACGCTGCCGCGGCCGGCCGGACCGGCGAAGGCCGTCCCGTCCGGGGCGGACCTGAAGCTCGCCGACCTGAGCGCGTTCACCACGCCGAACAAGCAGTTCTACCGGGTCGACACGGCTCTGGTCGTCCCGCAGGTCTCGACCGACTCGTGGCGCCTGCGGGTACACGGCATGGTCGACAAGGAGATCGAGCTCGACTTCCAGCAGCTGCTCGGGCGCGGCCTGATCGAGCGCGACGTGACGCTCACCTGCGTCTCCAACGAGATCGGCGGTCCGTACGTCGGCAACGCCCGCTGGCTCGGCGCACCGCTCGCCGACCTGCTCAAGGAGGCCGGTGTCCACCGGGACGCCGATCAGCTGCTCAGCCGGTCGGTCGACGGCATGACCATCGGCACGCCGACCTCGGTCGTGATGGACGGCCGCGACGCGATGCTCGCCGTCGGGATGAACGGCAAGGCGCTGCCGGCCGAGCACGGCTTCCCGGTGCGCATGGTCGTGCCCGGGCTCTACGGCTACGTGTCGGCCACCAAATGGGTGGTCGAGCTCGAGCTCACGACGTTCACCGCGGACAAGCCCTACTGGGTCCAGCGCGGCTGGGTGCCGAAGGCACCGATCAAGACGATGTCGCGCATCGACACGCCCCGCCCGCTGGCCCACGTCAAGGCCGGCACGGTCGCGGTCGCCGGCGTCGCCTGGGCCCAGCACCGCGGGGTGGCGAAGGTCGAGGTGCGCATCGACGGCGGCGACTGGCGGCAGACGCGACTCGCGTCGGTGCCGTCCACCGACACCTGGCGACAGTGGGTCTACGAGTGGGACGCCGCACCCGGCAACCACAGCATCGAGGTCCGCGCCACCGACGCCGACGGCGTCACCCAGCCCGGGAAGCGGGCCAACCCCTTCCCCTCCGGGGCCACCGGATGGCACACGACGACCGTGACGGTCGCGTAGCCCACGCACTCCCCGCCGGGTCACGGCGGGCAGGACCCACCACCAGCAAGGAGAGAGAACACTCATGCGTCTGAACACCCGATCCATCGCCCTGGCGGCGACCGGTGTCACCCTCGCCCTGTCCATGGCCGCCTGCGGCGGCTCCTCGACCACCACGTCGGCCGGCAGCGGCTCGGCGGACACGGCGTCGGCGCCGGCGACGTCGCCGAGCACCGACGCGATGACGAGTGACAAGCCGTTCGGCGCCGCCTGCTCCGCCGTGCCCACCACGGGCAGGGGCAGCTTCGACGGCATGTCGGCCGACCCCGTCGCGACCGCCGCCTCGAACAACCCGGTGCTCTCGACCCTCGTGACGGCCGTCACCCGGGCGAAGCTCGGTGACACGCTGAACAGCGCGCAGGACATCACGGTGCTCGCGCCGACGAACGACGCGTTCGAAGCGATGGACAAGGCCACGCTGGACAAGGCGATGGCCGATCCCACGGGCCTGCTCAGCAAGGTCCTGACCTACCACGTCCTGAAGGGCAGGATCGCCCCCGACCAGCTCGCCGGGATGCACGAGTCGCTCGAGGGCGCCTCGGTGAGCATCACCGGCAGCGGCTCGGACTTCACGGTCGACGGCGGCGCGTCGGTCGTCTGCGGCAACGTGCAGACCGCCAATGCGACCGTCTACATCATCGACCAGGTCCTGATGCCCGAGTCGTGAGCGCCCTCACCCGCTGTGCGGCGGTCGGGCACGGCGGCTGCACCAGGGGCCGTCCGGAGACGCGCAACGTGCCGGACCGCCGCCGGTGCAGCGACACGGCCGTGAGCCACCCGAACGTCGCCACCGACACCGGATGGGCCAGCGCGTCGGGCCACACCCGCGAGCCCATCCGGTGCCCGACGGCGACCCGCCCGGCCACCGCGGCGACGTAGCCCAGCAGGCCGACCCGGGAGCCGCGCAGGGCCTGCACGGCCGGTAGGACATAGACCAGGCCCAGGCCACCGACGGCTGCGGCGGCACCGACCGGTGAGCCGAAGGCCGACCACAACGACTTCGCGTAGCCGTCGCGCAGGGCGCCCCAGCCGTCGTACATCCGGCACGTGGCGAGGTGGGTGCCGTCGGCGACCGTGCCGCGGCCACCGCTGCGCTTCACGGCGCGCAGCAACGCGATGTCCTCGAGCATGTCCGTGCGTACGGCGGCGTGGCCCCCGGCCCGGACGTAGGCATCGGCGTCGACCGCCAGCAGCTGCCCGTTGGCGGCGGCCAGCGACGGCCGCGACGACCGCTCGGCAGCGCGCAGCGGCAGGGCCGTGAGCCACGACCACTGCAGCAACGGCTGCACGAGCCGCTCGGCCGGCGACCCGGCAAGCTGCCGCGGGTAGGGACAGAGCAGGTCGAGAGCCGCCCACCGCAGCAGCGCGGTCGTCGACGCCACAGCGTGCGGCTGCAGCACGACGTCGGCGTCGAGGAACACGAGCACGCCGGCCGGGTCGCCGTCGGTCGCGATGTCGGCCAGCTGCTGACAGGCCCACGGCTTGCCCCACCACCCGGGCGGCACCGGCCTGCCCGAGACGAGCCGGACGCGAGGGTCGTCACCCGCCAGCCGGCGCACGAGCTCGACGGTGCCGTCGGTCGACCCGTCGTCGAGCACGACGATGCGCAGGTCCCGAACGTCGCGCTGCGCGAGCACCGACCGGAGGCAGGGCCCGACGCGATGGGCCTCGTCGCGCACCGGGAGCAGGACGGTGACCGGCTCGGCCACCGGCGGCGGGTCGGCCGGCGGTCTGCGCAGCCGGCCCAGGTTGACGAGGGCGTGCACGGTGGCGGCGACCGACAGCGCGGTGCCGACCGCGGTCAGCACCCGCAGTGCCCTCACGGGCGCGACTGCCACAGCGACCAGGCGTAGGGCAGCACCACGAGACCCATCGCGACGCCGCCCGCCAGAGCCACCGCAGGGGAGCCGAACCAGAACAGGTTGCCCACGATCGACCCGACGTAGGTCCATCCCAGCAGCACCGCGGGCATCGCCTCGCTACCACGGTCCCGCGGCAGCAGCAGCGAGAGGAGGCCCATCAGCACGACGCTCACGAGCAGCCAGCCCGCGAAGTTGGTGAGCGGTACGTCGTGGACGCCGGGCAGGCCCGGTGTCGGGTCGGCCCACCGCCAACGACCGTCGCCGACCATCTGCGGATCGAGGAACACGTCCCAGCCGGCCAGCCCCAGGCCACCGACCAGCGCGGTCCAGCGCCGGGTCAGCCGTCGCGCGGCGAGCAGCATCGGATAGGCCATCATCGTCCACGCCAGCGGCACCACGATCGGCACCTCGAGCAGTCGCGGACCCAGTGAGTCCGAGTAGGAGTACTGCCCGAACGGCTTTCCGGTGCGGACCCCTACCGCCTCCGCGAGCAGCCCGCCGCCGGCGGTCAGGACGACGAGCCGCAGTGCCCATGACGGTCCCCGGTGCACGGCGGCGTGCGACACCGACGCGAGGAAGAACAGCAGGACCGCCGCGATGGTGACACGACGCAGCCGTTCCCCCTCGACGAGCGGGTAGGCGATCTGCACGCCGACGGTGGCTGCTGCCAGCACCCACGGCAGTGCCGCCGGCCAGCCGCGCGGCCGGGAGCGGCGGCGGAGCACGTCATGCGGTCGCAGCACCGGGCTCAACGCCACTTCCGCCGTTCGACGGTGACGATCCGCGCCACCGTGCGGCCCGAGGCGCCGAACACGCCACCTCCTGGATGGGTCGAGGCCCCGGTCAGGTACAGCCCGCGCACCGGCGTCCGGTAGCCCGACAGCTCGGGCAACGGCCGGTAGGCGAACATCGTGTCCAGCCCCATCTCCACGTGCATGATGTTGCCGCGGCGCAGGCCGAGCTCGCGCTCGAGGTCGAGCGGTGTCTGCACGTGCAGGTGCTCGATGCTCGAGGAGAAGCCCGGCGCGACGCGGTCCACCGCCGCGATGATCCGGTCGGCCTCGCGTGCGCCGATGTCGTCCCAGTGCTCGCCGGTCGTCAGCTCGTAGGGGTACCACTGTGCCCAGGCGGTCAGGTTGTGCCGTCCGGGTGGCGCGATCGAGGGGTCCATCGCGGAGAACGACATGAGCAGCACCGGTGGCTCGGTGGGCGGCCGCCCCGCGACGTACTCGCCGTGGGCCGCTCGCAGGTGCGTTCGGCTCGCAGCGAGCAGCTGCATCGCCGACCACGGGTCGTACGCCGGGTCCGCCTCGGCAGCGGGATAGCGCGGCAGGTCGGTGGTGGCCAGTCGCAGCGCCATGCCGATGCCGTTGCCGACCCGCACCGCCCGTCGCCCGCGGGCCAGCAGCGCCTCGTCGCCGAGCAGCTCGAGCGTGGTGAGCACATGGCAGCCCGCCACGACGGCTCGCGCCGCCACGTGCTGCTCCGACTCGGTCAGCACCCCGGTGACCCGGTCGCCCCGACGGGTGATGGCAGCGGCCCCGTCACCGAGGCGGATCGTCCCCCCGGTACGGCGCAGCCGCTCCGCCAAGGCGCGCGTCAGGGCGCCGCTGCCGCCGACCGGCCGCCCCGGTGGCCGGGTGTGCATGAGCGCGTTCCAGCCGACGAGGTCAGCGGTCGCCACCTGGTGGCCCGGCGGTCCGGACTGCGCGCCCAGCCACGAGAGCGCCGTCTTGAGCCGCTCGTCGTGGAACAGCTCGTCGAGCAGCTGGTCGGCCGGCTGCAGGAACTGTCGCGACATCTCCAGACCGCCGACGTCGGTGGCGCGGCCGGCGCCCCAGAGATGCCTGCCCAGCCGGCCGGCGCTCGGCGCGTCCTGGAAGGCCGCGAACACCGCCTCGTTGCGCGTGCCCCAGTCGGTGGCGAAGTCGCGGTAGGCGTCCGCATCGCGCTGCCCGCACACTGCCGCGATCGACGCGCACGTGCGTTCGAGGTCGACATGGAAGGTGATCGCCTGTTGCGCGTCCGGCGGCCCGAACGGTGCGAAGCCCCACGGGTCCATGTCGAGGTAGGTCAGGCCGCACTCGTCGAGCCGCAGCTGCTCGACGATGCCCGTGTGGCGCACCATGATGTGCGCGCTGGAGCCGCGGTCGACCTGATATCCCGGCCAGCGCTGCACCGTCGAGACCGCCCCGCCGAGGACCCGGTCGGTCTCCACCACCTCGACGTCGAGACCGGCGCGCGCCAGGTAGCACGCGGCCACCAGCGAGTTGTGGCCGCTGCCGATCACGACGACGTCACGGCGCCCGGGCGCGGCCGCAGCGCTCACGGCGCCCGTCCCGCGAACGTCCCGTCGAGGGACAGGACGGCGAACCGCGCGAAGAGCTCCTCGGCGTACCACCCGACCTCGGCCGTGCGGCGCACCACGTCGACGTGCGGCCCGCGCCGGTGGGCGAAGTCGCGCAGCGCCTTCTCGGAGGACCAGAGGCTGAACGTGCCCTGGAACCCCACCGGCGCCTCCCCGATCCCCAGCGCCATCCGGACTCCGCCGCCACGGTGCAGGTCGGCTGCGACCGGCGGCACCGCGCGCCAGAACCGCAGCCAGTGCGCGGGCGCGATGCGGGCGCGGGTGACGGCGGCCACGGCACCGACGTACGGCGACGGGCGCGGGTCGCCGAACGGGCGTGCGCCCGACCACGTACCGCGGCTGGCCAGCGGACGCATCGTCACCCGAAGTCGCTCCTCGGCGAGCCCGTCCCACCCGCGCACCAGCCGCCCGGCGTCGAAGGCCTCGGCCGCCTCGACCGAGGACCACGACGCGAGCACGGCCCAGTGGCGCGGGTCCGCGTCGCGCGGGCCGAAGGTGCGCCCGGCGCCGGTGCCGAGGAGCTTGGCGAAGTGCAGGCCCGGGCAACGGCGCAGCGGACGCCGGTCGCGGGCCATCCGGGCGACCGCCCGGGGGACGGCGGCCGGCCGCACCCCCCACAGGTGGAACGTGACGACTCGAGGGGTCTCGTCGCGGCCGGTCATGGCCCGGTGAGCCTAGCCCGCTCGGGGCACCCGGACCGAATGGCCGAGTGTCCCTCAAGAAGGGTCGGTCCACGACCGAACGGGTACATGCAGGTACAGCGGTCGCCGGCCCACAGGAGCGAGCGGCGACCTGTTCCGACCAGTGCGAGACGGAGGCCGGTCGCGCCCATGCCCGGCACCAAGGTCCACCGAGCCGTGCGCCTGCTGCAGCGTCCGTGGGTCCATGCCGCTGGCGTCACCCTCGCCCTCGTCGTGTCCCTGTGGAGCTTCGGGCGGGTACCCCACGCCTCGTGGGAGCCGGCGATGGCCGGTCTGCTGCCGTGGGCAGTGGGCAAGTACGTGCTGTGCCCGCTCCGGTGGCACGCGCTGTCCATGAGCGGGCGCGGTCGCCGCTGGCACCTGCGGGTCTACGCCGAGAGCGAGCTGTTCGGCCTCCTGTCGCCGGGCCACGTCGGTGCCGACCTGTGGCGCATGCACCGCCTGCAGAAGGTCGCCGGGATGGCCCGCACCCCCGCGATCGCCGAGGTCGCCCTCGACCGGCTGATCGGCGCGATCGGTCTCACGGTGTTCGTCCTGGTCTCCGGGGCCACCCTGCCGCCGCAGCTGCTCGTCGCGGCCCTCGGCATCGCGGCGGTGCTGCTGGGCGGGGTGCTGCTCGTCAGCAGGCGCCGTCCCGACCTGCTGGCCGCGCGGCCGATGCCGCCGGTGCGCGTCGTCGTGAAGGGTGTGCTGCTCTCCGTCGGCTACCAGCTCACGATCATGGGTCTGTTGATCGGTACCGTCGCCGCGATGGGCGAGCAGGTGCCTCCCCTTGCGCTGCTCGGCGTCTTCGGCGCCAGCCAGGTCGCGGGCATCGTGCCGGGCGTCAACGGCGCCAGCGCCCGCGAGGGGGCGCTCGTGGTCGCCCTCGCGTCGCTCGGCATCACCTGGTCGGCGGCGCTCGGGGCGGTCGCGCTGAGCGCGCTGCTGGCCTGGCTGCCGGCGCTGCTGCTCGGTGGCGGCAGCTTGGCGCTGCGGCGGATCGCCCTGGCGCGCACCGCACCGACCGGCTGAGGGACGCGGTCGGGAGGCTGGGGCATCCTGGGGCCGTGCTGGCCATCGCGCACCGCTGCGGCAACACCATCGCGGGCCTGCGGGCCGCCCTCGACGCGGGGGTCGACCTCGTCGAGGCCGACGTGCATGCCTACCGCGGTCGCCTCGAGGTGCGCCACCTGCGCAGCAGCGGCGGGCTCCCGCTGCTGTGGGACAAGGACACCGTCGTCCAGCGCCGGCACCACCCCTCGTTGCAGCTGAGTGACCTGATCGCCGCGCTCGGCGACGACCACCGGCTGATGATCGACCTCAAGGGCGTGCATCCTCGGCTCGCGCCGTCGGTGGCGGCGCTGCTGCGCGAGGCGACGCCCGACCGCGCGCTGACCGTGTGCACGAAGGCCTGGTGGATGCTCGACGTCTTCCAGGTGCCCGTCCGCCGGGTGTGGTCGGCCGGGTCCCGCCGCGGCCTGGCCCGGCTGCGGGAGCGGCTGCGGGCCGGCACGCGGGGGCCGGTGCACGGCGTGTCCGTACGTCGCAGCCTGCTGCTCCCGCACGTCGTACGCGAGCTGCACGAGGCGACGGGTCTGGTGATGACCTGGCCGGTCGACACCGCCGAGGCGCTGGCCGAGTCGCGCGCCCTGGGGGTCGACGCGGTGATCTCCAAGGACCTCGACCTGCTGGGCCGGGTGCTCGCCGAGCGCTGACCCGCCCGCCTCACGCGAGCCTGCCCCGGGCACAAGGGGAGGGCGGGACGGGGACGGGGCCGCTACTCGCCGACGTCGGCGGGCTGGCCGCCGGTGAGCGCCACCAGCTCGTCGTACGTCGTCGGGAACACCGCGTGCGGGTGCCCCGCCGCGGCCCACAGCTCGTCGTAGCGCGCGAGGTCGCGGTCGACCAGGGCGCGCACCGGCTCGGGGTACCCCAGCGGCGCGACGCCGCCGATGGCGAAACCGGTGTGCGCACGGACGAAGGCGGGGTCCGCCCGCCGGACCCGGTCGGCACCGACGAGCGCGGCGACCTTGGCGGTGTCCACCCGGTGGCCGCCGGAGGCCATCACGAGCAGGGGAGCGCCCTCGGCGTCGAACACCAGCGAGTTGGCGATCTGCGCGACCGCCACGCCGAGCTGCTCGGCGGCCTGCGCGGCGGTCCGCGCGGAGTCGTCCAGGAAGCGGACCCGCTCGGCGGCCGGACCGGCGCCCCGCTCGGTCAGAGCGGCCAGGACGCGCAGGACGCTGGGGTGCTCGGCGCTCATGGGTCGGCCAGCGTAGCGGGAGGGCAGCCAGGGCCCGTCGGCCACAGTTCGGCGCGGGCGGCTTGACGGGGTGCGCGTGCCCGAGGTTTACTTCCAGTGTTCGAACATGTGTTCGAACACCCAGCGGTGGAAGGGGCTCGCGGCCCGTCCACCGGAGGTGGCGCAGTCCCGCCCGGAGCACGGACCTCGACCCCCGTGCTCCCGGGCGGGACCCGCCCGACGGCCGGGGAGGCGCGCGGTGTCCAGACGTTACGACGAGCCGGTCGAGGTGCGCCGACGCGACGGGGAGCCGGTGGAGTTCCTGTGGCGCGAGCGGCTCTACGTGATCCGTGCGGTGCTTGCCCGCTGGGTGGAGACCGGCGCCTGGTGGCAGGCGGCGACGGCGGGGTCCGCGGCGCTGGCCCCCGACGCCGACTCGCTGGCCCTCAGCGCCGAGCGCGAGCTGTGGCGGGTGGAGGCCGGCCGCGGGCGCGAGCTCGGCAGCGGGGTCTTCGACCTGTGCTTCGACTGGACCGCGCGGGCCGGTGCGGGCTGGTCCCTCACGCGGGTTCTCGACTGAGTGCAGGAGGTGATGAGGACGATGACCGACCGCAGGGGTCCGCCGGTGGTCCCGGCGGCGCTCGACCTGCTCCACACGGCCCGCCACGACCTCGGCGAGGCGATGGCGACGACGGTGCCCACCGCGCGCTACGCGGCCGCCCACCTGGCGGCGCTGCGGACCGCGGCGGCGGTGCTCGCGGTGCGCACCCGGCCCTGCGCCACCAAGCGCCCGCGCAACGTGTGGGCGCTGCTGCCCCAGGTGGCACCCGAGCTCACCGAGTGGGCGGCGTTCTTCGCGGCGGGGGCGGGCAAGCGTGCCGCCGCCGAGGCCGGGTTGACCCGTGCGGTGCTGCCCCGGGAGGCCGACGACCTGCTGCGTGACGCCCAGACGTTCCTCGCGCTGGTCGAGACCACGCTGGGGCTCACCCACCAGCCGGCGATCCCGCACGTCGCACCCGTGGCTCACCGGGCCAGCTGATGAGGCCCGTCGACCGCCGTCCTTCCCGCCCACTCTCGAGATCCGGGTCATGTCCAGCGATCCCTTCGTCCACCTCCACGTCGCCTCCGGCTACTCGCTTCGCCACGGTGCCTCTGCTCCCCATGCGCTCGTCGAGCGGGCCGTGGAGCACGGCATGGACACCCTGGCGCTGACCGATCGCGACGGCACCTACGGTGCGGTGAAGTTCGTCCGGGCCGCCCAGGCGGCCGGCATCCGGCCGGTGCTCGGGGTCGACCTCGCGATCGAGGCGAGCGGTCTGCTCAGTACCGCCCACCCCTCGCTGCGGGCCCGCCGCGGATCCCTGCACCGGCCCGCCCGCACACCCGCCCGGGGGGGAGCCTCGGTCGACCCGCGGCACCCGCGGGTCACCGTGCTCGCCCAGGACCGGGCGGGCTGGGCGACGCTGTGCCGGTTGGTCTCGGCCACCCATCTGCGTGGCGAGCGCGGTGTCCCGGTCACCACGCTCGACCTGGTCGCCGAGCACGTGCGGGCGGCCCGCGGGCCCGCCGGCACCGGGGGCCTGGTGGTGCTGCTCGGTCCCGGCTCCGAGCTCGGCCGGGCGCTGACCGTGCGCCGGCCCGACCTGGCGCGGGCGGTGCTGGCGCAGTGGCGGGAGGCGGTGCCCGAGGACCTGTTCGTCGAGGTGGTCTCCCACCGCGGTCCCGACGACGTACCGCGGGCGGCCCGCATGGTCGGCTTCGCCGCCGAAGAGAGCCTGCCGACCGTGCTCACCAACGCGGTGCGCTACGCCGAGCGGGCCGACGCCCCGACCGCCGACGTGCTCGACGCGGCACGGCGGCTGGTCCCCCTCGATGCCCGACACGTCGACCGGGTCAACGCCGAGGGCTACCTCAAGTCCGGCAAGGAGATGCACGACGTCGCCGAGGAGATCACTCGGGCCGCGGGGCTCGGCCCGGGTGCTGCGACGGCGCTGCTCGCCGCCACCCGCCGCGTCGCCGACCGGTGTGCGGTCGACCCCCGGGCCGACCTCGGCCTGGGCGAGACCCACTTCCCCGAGCTGTCGGTGCTCTCCACCCTCGACGCAGCGGGTCAGTCGGCCGATGCGGTGCTTCGCGCGCGCTGCGAGGCCGGGCTCGGCCGGCGGGCGATGGCCGCGACCCGCGAGGTGCGCGACCGGCTCGACGACGAGCTCGCGGTCATCGAGGCGCTCGGCTACCCGTCGTACTTCCTCACCGTGGCCGACGTCGTCGACCTGGTCCGTGACATGGGGGTGCGGGCAGCCGCGCGCGGGTCGGGCGCAGGCAGCCTGGTCAACTACCTGATCGGCATCTCCGGCGTCGACCCGCTGCGTCACGGGCTGCTCATGGAGCGGTTCCTGTCGCCGCTGCGCGTCGCGCTGCCCGACATCGACATCGACGTCGAGTCGGCCCGCCGCACCGAGATCTACGAGCGCATCCTCGAGCGCTTCGGGGGTGAGCGGGTCGCGTGCGTCTCGATGATGGACACCTACCGCGTGCGCCACGCGATCCGCGACGTCGGTGCCGCGCTCGGCATGCCGCCGGGTGAGATCGACGCGATCGCCAAGGCGTTCCCGCACATCAGGGCGCGCGACGTACGGCTCGCGCTGGCCGAGCTGCCCGAGCTGCGCGCCTCGCGGATGGACCAGGCCCAGCTCGGGCTGCTGTTCCGGCTGGTCGAGCGGCTCGACGGGCTGCCCCGCCACATCGCGTTGCATCCCTGCGGCGTGCTGCTGTCCGACACCACGTTGCTCGACCGCACCCCGGTCGAGGCCAGCTGGCTGGGCTTCCCGATGAGCCAGTTCGACAAGGACGACGTCGAGGCGCTCGGGCTGCTCAAGCTGGACGTGCTCGGGATCCGCATGCAGTCGGCGATGGCCCACGCGGTCGCCGAGGTCGCCCGGGTCGACGGAGCGGAAGGTGGCGCCCTCATCGACCTGGACGACCAGTCGCAGGTCCCGCTCGACGACCCCGCGACGTTCACGCTCATCCAGTCGACCCGCACCCTCGGCATGTTCCAGATCGAGTCGCCGGGCCAGCGCGAGCTGGTCGGCAAGTTCGCACCCGAGACGTTCGGCGACCTCATCACCGACATCTCGCTGTTCCGCCCGGGCCCGGTCAAGAGCGACATGGTCACGCCGTTCCTCGAGGCCCGCCAGGGCTGGCGCGAGCCGGTCTACCTCCACGAGGACCTGCGCCCGGCTCTCGAGGAGACCTGCGGCGTCGTGGTCTTCCACGAACAGGTGCTGCAGATCGTGCGTGTCTTCACCGGCGTCACCCTCGCCGAGGCCGACGAGGTACGTCGGGCTCTCGGCTCGCCCGAGACGCAGCCGGAGGTCCGGGTGTGGTTCCGGCCGCTGGCCCTCGCGCGCGGCTACGACGTCGGGCTGGTCGACAAGGTCTGGGAGGTGCTCAAGGCGTTCGCCTCGTTCGGGTTCTGCAAGGCCCACGCCGCCGCGTTCGCGCTGCCGACCTACCAGTCGGCGTGGCTGAAGGCCCACCACCCGGCGGCGTTCCTCGCCGGGGTGCTCACCCACGACCCGGGCATGTATCCCAAGCGGCTGATCCTCGACGACGCCCGCCAGTTCGGCATCGCGGTGCTGCCGCTGGACGTCAACGCCTCCGACGGGGTCTACCGCGTCGAGAAGGTCGAGGACCCGATGGCCGAGGACCCGGTGGCCGAGGACCCGGTGGCCGAAGGGCGCCAGGACCGCGGCACGGGCTACGGCATCCGGCTCTCGCTCGCCGACGTCAAGGGCATCTCCGCGGCCGAGGTGGCCGGCATCGTCGCCGCCCGTCCCTACGCCTCGCTGGCCGACTTCTGGCACCGCGCCGCGGTGTCGCGTCCCGTCGTCGAGCGGCTGGTGCTCACCGGTGCGTTCGACCGCCTCTACGCGATCGGGCACCATGCCGTCGTCCCGGCGTTGCGCCGACGGGGCCGGCTGACCCGACGTGACCTGCTGCTGCAGGTCGCCGAGCTGGACCGGTGGACCCGTGCGGTCGGTCGCGGGCAGGGCCGGCCGAGACCGACCACCGACCTCACGCTGGCCGCCGCGTCGGGCGAGTCGCTCACGACGGTGCAGCATCCGCCGGCCCGCGACGTCCGCGCGCTGGCCGCCCGCCAGTCGCAGGCCGCCCGCCCGGTCGAGGAGCGTCCCGTGCAGCTCGCGCTCGACCTCGGTGACGCGCCGGGCGACGTGCTGGCGAGCGGGCTGCCCGAGATGACCGGCGCCGAACGGGTGCGGGCCGAGCTCGAGGTGCTGGGCCTGGACGCGAGCCGGCACGTCCTCGACTTCTACGAGCCCTTCCTCGCCGCGCTCGGCGTGACCCGCGCACCCGACCTGGTGCGCCGTCGCAGCAAGGCCGAGGTGCTCGTGGCCGGGGTCAAGGTCGCCACCCAGACGCCGCCGGTCCGCTCCGGCAAGCGGGTCGTGTTCGTCACCCTCGACGACGCGAGGGGCCCGGTCGACGCGACGTTCTTCGAGGACGCCCAGGGCCCCTACGCTGCGACCCTGTTCCACTCGTGGCTGCTGGTCGTGCGAGGAGAGCTACGCCGCACCGGGCCGCGCGGGGTCTCGCTGCGGGCCACGGGCTGCTGGGAGCTCACCGAGCTGTTCAGCGCCTGGCAGGCCGGCGGCCTCGACGCGGTCGCCGCGCTGATGGCGACGGTGGGTGAGGTCACCGAGGCGGCGGTGGCCGGCGCCGCGCAGAGCCGGTCGACGCGGCCGGTCATGACCCGCGCACCGGTGGGCGGGAGTGCCGGCGGCTACGAGCCGCGCGAGGGGTCAGGGGCGGGCTCGAGCGCCGGAGGCATGGCCAACGGGCCGGGGACACGGCGGGTGCTGGTGCACGCGAGCGGGTTCCGCCAGTCGCCGTACGCCGACATCAAGCCGCCGGGGGAGCAGGCCTCGACGGCCGCGCGCAAGGCGGCGGCCCGCTCCGCGCCCCGCAAGCTGTGGCACACCAGCCCCGGCAGCCCCGGTTGAGCGCGCGGCAGATGAGCGGACCCGCCCCCACGCCGGTCGTTGTCCGTAGGCTGACGGTCATGTCCGAGAGTGCCCCGACCCGCCCGCGGCCGACCGGCGCCGGATCGAGCAGCGCGCCTGCTCGCCCGGCGGTGCGCACCGCGGTCGTCTGGGAGGCGTTGCAGGAGGCACTGTCCCGTCATGCCCCGGCGGGTCAGCCGCTCGACGTGGTCGACGTGGGCGGCGGCACCGGCGGGTTCGCGGTGCCCCTCGCCGAGCTGGGTCACCGCGTGACCGTCGTCGACCCCAGTCCCGATGCCCTCGCGTCGCTGGAGCGGCGGGCCGGTGAAGGGGGGGTCGCGGTGACGGCGGTGCAGGGCGAGGCCGCCGACCTCGTCGCGCTCGTCGGGGCCGGCGCCACCGACCTGGTGCTCTGCCACGGGGTGCTCGAGCACGTCGAGGAGGTCGAGCCGGCCCTTGCCGCCATCGCCGCGGTGCTGCGTCCCGGCGGCCTGCTCAGCCTGCTGGCCGCCAACCGCAACGCCGTGGTGCTGGCGCGGGCGATCGCCGGCCGCTTCGACCAGGCCCGCCATGCTCTCGACGATCCCGACGGGCGGTTCGGTGCCGGTGACCCGTTGCCGCGCCGGTTCACCGTCGAGCAGCTCGCCGCGCTGACGGGCGCCCAGGGCCTGGCCGTGGTGGCCTGCCACGGGGTCCGCAGCTTCGCCGACCTGGTGCCCGGCGCGCTGGTCGACGCCGAGCCCGGCGCCGCCGAGGCGCTACTCGGCCTCGAGCGGGCAGCGGCCGATCGCGACGACTTCCGGGCGCTCGCGACCCAGCTGCACGTGGTGGCCGTCCGCGCGCCATGAGCAGGAGCCAGCGGCTGCACCGACCCGGCCCGCCGAGCGGCCCCCCGGGCGACGACACCGGATGTCCGATCCTGCACGTCGACATGGATGCGTTCTATGCATCGGTCGAGCTGATCGACCGCCCCGAGCTGCGCGGCAGACCGGTGATCATCGGCGGCGGCTCCCGCGGCGTGGTGCTCTCGGCGACCTACGAGGCCCGCCACTTCGGGGTGCACTCCGCGATGCCGATGACGCGGGCCCGGCGGCTGTGCCCGCAGGCGACCGTCCTCCCGCCGACGCACGGCCGCTATGCCACCGTGTCGGCAGGGGTCATGGAGATCTTCCGGTCGGTGACCCCGCTGGTCGAGCCGCTCTCGCTGGACGAGGCCTTCCTCGACGTGTCCGGCGCCCGCCGGCTGCTCGGGTCGCCGGCCCGGATCGGTGCCCTGATCCGCGACCGGGTGGCCGACGAGCAACGCATCACCTGCTCCGTCGGCGTCGCCAGCACCAAGTTCGTCGCCAAGCTCGCGTCGACCCGGGCCAAGCCCGACGGGCTGCTCGTGGTGCCGGCCGCCGACGTGGTCGCGTTCCTCCACCCGTTGCCCGTCGCCGCGCTGTGGGGGGTGGGGGAGAAGACCGAGCAGCAGCTCGTGCGGCTGGGTCTGCACACCGTCGGCGACATCGCCAACACCCCGCGCTCGACCCTCGTCCGGGCGCTCGGCCAGGCCAGCGGCGCCCACCTGCACGCGCTGGCCTGGGGCCGTGACGAGCGCTGCGTGGTGCCTCACGAGCCGGACAAGAGCATCGGCGCCGAGGAGACGTTCGCCCGCGACGTCGAGGACCCCGCCGTCGTACGCCGCGAGCTGCTGCGGCTCTGCGAGCGCACCGCCGGCCGGTTGCGCGAGGCCGGCCTGGTCGGCCGGACGGTCAGCGTCAAGATCCGGTTCGCCGACTTCACGACGATCACCCGGTCGCGGACGCTGCGCGACCCGACCGACGTCGCCCAGGAGATCTTCGCGACCGCGCGCGGGCTCTACGAGGCGCTGGGCCTGGACCGGGCCCGGCTGCGGCTGGTCGGGGTGCGGCTCGAGGGGCTGGTCGAGGCCGAGACGGCGCCGCGCCAGATGCTGCTGGGCGACCGGCTGCACGGCCGCCGGGCGGCCGAGCAGGCCGCCGGCCGGGCCGCGCAGCGGTTCGGGTCCGGGGCCGTGCGCCCGGCCAGCCTGGTGGGGGACGAGCCGCAGAGCAGTCGCCCGATCGGGTAGCTCCGGTCGATCGAGGAAACCTTTCATCGCTGCGATGCGTCATTTCCTGATGCGGGTTTCCCGAGCGCGCCGAGGCGCATATTGTTTGAGGTAGACAGTCCCGTTGCGGCCTGCCGTCCGTGGACGAGACGAGGAGTGGAGGAGCCCCCGTGCCGCTCTCTGAGCACGAGCAACGTCTGCTTGAGCAGATGGAGCGGGCGCTCTATGCCGAGGACCCCAAGTTCGCCTCCTCGCTGCGGGGGCGCGACCCCCGCAGCAATTTCCGCCGCCGCATGGTTCTCGCCGTCCTGGGCTTCATCCTCGGTGTCGTCGCGCTGATGGCCGGTCTGGTCGCCAAGGTCGCGCCGATCAGCGTGGTGGGCTTCGTCATCATGCTCGCCGCCGCGTTCTTCGCCGTGACCAGCTACCGCGCGCTCAGCGCCGCGGGCCGCCTCGGCGTGGTCGACACCGGCGGCGCGGTCCGGTCCCCCCAGGCGCCGGCCCGCCGGACGCGTGACCACCGCGGCGTCATGGAGCGCCTCGAGGAGCGCTGGAACCGCCGCCGCGACGAGAACGGTCGCTGAGCGCTCAGCCTGCGCGCGCGGTCAGCATGTGCCGCACCTGGTCGGCCTTCTCCAGCACCACCCGGCGGACCAATGGCGAGATCTCCGGGTCCGCCGCGGCGTCGACCGTGCGGTCCAGGTCGCTCGCCACGACACCCACGACCGGGAACATCGCCGAGGTCGTCGAGAGGGCGACCAGCATCCCCGCGCGACTCAGCTGCGGCAGCGCGGCCACGTAGCGCTCGGCGTACGGCGCCAGCAGCGCCGCCTGCGACGGCTGCCAGAAGCTGGCCGCCAGGTCGTGCAGGGAGCTGATCGGCACCCGACGCTCCTCCACCGCCGCCCGCCAGGCGGTCTCCTTGGCCGCCGCGTCGGGTTGCGCGGTCTCGACGGCCAGTGCCCGTCCCCACGCGTCGGGGTCCGGGTCGCGGTCGAGGAGGGCCTGCAGCTCGGCGCGGTCGAGGCGGTCCAGCGCCGCGAGGCGCGTCAAGGCCCGCCACCGCAGGTCCAGGTCGCGCCCGGCCAGCTCACGAAGGGCGTCGAGCTGTCCGGGCGTCGTCGCGGTGCGGGCGAGGGTCCGCAGCGCCGCCTGTCGGCGGCTGCCGTCCGGCCCGGCCAGCTCGAGGCTGACCTCGGCGACCGAGCTCAGCAGCTCGTCCCGCGCCTCGTCGGGTGACCACAGCTCGGCGGCGGAGACGGCGAGGGCCAGGAACGGCTCCACGACCGAGTCGGCGGTCTCCCGCACGAGGACCCCGAGGACGCACCGCACGAAGTCGACCGCCGGGATCCGGTCGGTCACCAGCATGTCCCACACCGTCTGCACCGCGACCGCGCGCGAGAGCGGCCGCGGGAGACGCCCGGCGGAGGTGATCAGCTGGGCCAACGACTCGTCGTCCGGCTGCACCGCGGCGAAGGTCAGGTCCTCGTCGTTGACCAGCAGCAGGTACGGCGCGGGGTCCAGCGGCGGCAGCGGGGTGCGCGCGCCGGCAGTCTCGAGGGGCACCAGGTCGCGCCGTACGAGCGTGTCCTCGCCGTCGTCGTAGACGCCCACGTCCACCCGGTGCGGACGCGGGTCACCACCACCGGGCCCCTCGGCGTGCAGGACGAAGCCGGCACCGCTCGCCTCCAGCCGCAGCCGGTCGGTCCCGGCAGTCTCCAGCCACCCCGTCACCCAGCCTGACAGGTCACGACCACCGGCCTCGCGCAGCTGCGCCACCAGGTCGCCGAGGGTCGCGTTGGCCCAGGCGTGCGCGGTGAAGTAGGACCGCAGGCCGGCGACGAAGCGCTCCTCCCCGACGTAGGCGACGAGCTGCTTGAGCACGCTCGCGCCCTTCCAGTAGGTGATGTGGTCGAAGCCCGCCGCTGCCTCGGCGACGTCGTCGACCGGTTGCCGGATCGGGTGGGTCGTCGGCGCCCGGTCGGCCCGGTAGCCGGTCAGCTTGGCGCTGGTCAGGAAGCCGGCCCAGGCGTCGCTGAACTCCGTCGCCCGGGTGCTCGCCCAGTTGGACGCCCACTCGGCGAACGCCTCGTTGAGCCACAAGTCGTCCCACCAGCGCATCGTGACGATGTCGCCGAACCACATGTGCGCCATCTCGTGCAGGAGGATTCCCGCGCGATCCTCGCGCTGGGTGTGGGTGGGGGCGCTGCGGTAGATGGCGGAGTCCGACCATGTGACGCAGCCGTAGTTCTCCATCGCCCCACCCATGTCGGGCACGAAGACGTGGTCGTAGCGCTCCTGCGGGAACGGCATCGCGAACTGCTCGCCGAAGAAGGCGAGACCGGCCGCGGTCACGTCGAAGATCTCCTCGGCGTCGCGGTCGAGGAACGCTGCCAAGGACTGCCGGGCGTAGAGACCCAGGTCGTGGCCGTCGCGTCGGACGCGCCGCTCGTGGAAGGGTCCGGCGTTGACCACTGGCACGTACGTCGACAGCGGCGGCGTGTCAGCGAAGGTCCACCGCCGCGCACCCGCCGAGTCCTCGACCGACTCAGGGGCGCTGTTGGACAGCACGGTCCACGTCTGCGGCGCGGTCACCGTGAGAGCGAAGACCGCCTTGAGGTCGGGCTGGTCGAAGCAGGCCCAGGCCCGCCGTGCGTCGTCGGGCTCGAAGGACGTCCACACGTAGACCTGCTCGTCGGCCGGGTCGACGGACCGGTGGATGCCGGTGGCCTGACCCGTGCAGCGCTGGACGGACTCGACGACGACGACGTTGTCGCTGCGCAGCCCGGTCAGCGTGATGCGTGCGTCGCCGACGGCGTCGTCGGGCAGCGGCTCACCGTGCAGGGTCGCGGACACGACCTGTGCCGCGCAGTCGAGGAACGTCGTCGCGCCCGGGTCGGAGCAGCGGAAGCTGATCGTGGACACCGCGCGGAACGCGTCACCGTCGTCAAGGTCGCTCAGATCGAGCGCGATGTCGTAACGGTCGACCGTCACGAGCGCCGCCCGCTCGCGCGCCTCGTCACGGGTCAGGCTGCGCAGCGTCTCCACCATCGGTCCTCCCGGTCGCAGATGCCTCGCGGCGGATCATCCGGCACCGCGGCGTGGCCGAAGCCGCGAACCGAGGGCGTCGAGTCCGTCGAGCACGTCGGCCAGCCGCTCGGACAGGGCGGCCGACACCGCTGCGGCCGAACGGGGCAGGAAGCGCGCCCGTAGCCGTGTCCGTGCGCTCGCGCCGTCGGCGAGGCCGCGTCGGACCGTCTCGACGTCGGCACGCAGGTCACCTACGGCGCCGAGCTCGCTCGCGTAGCGCGCGCGCTCGATCGCCGATGCGATGCGCAGCAGCGCCGCACGGGCGTCGCCGCGCAGCCGGCGCTCGTCCAGCAGCCGTGCCGTGCCACGACGCGGCGGGTCGTTGGGCTGCCACTCGTAGCCGTAGTCCAGCAGGGTGTCGCGCAGCTCCTCCCACGTGGCGGTGGCCAGCAGCGCCGGGCTGGTGGCCCGGCGCCAGCGCCCGCGCCGGACCAGTGCGCGGGCCGTGCGGGGGACGAGACCGAGCAGCACCAGGGCGAGCACTGTCGCCATCGGCAGCACCGGCAGCCGCAGACCAGCGGTGCCGGCGCCGGTCGCGCGAGGTCTGGGTGGCGGCGTGAGCGCGGGCTGGACACCCTGGGGGATGCGCGTGGCCTGCTGGCTGGGCTGTGGCTGGGCCTGGTTGTCGCCGGTGGCCTGCGGGTCGCGGATGGTGTCGTTGTTGCCGACGCCGGCGCCCTGCGTGAAGCCGGGGACCCGCACCCGGCCACCGGCCGGCGTCGGCTCGAAACGGGTCCAGCCGACGCCCGCGAAGTACAGCTCCGGCCAGGCGTGCGCGTCGTGGAGGCTGACGACGTGGGCGCCGGACCCGTCGGGGTCCAGCGTGCCGGGGGTGAACCCGACGGCGACCCGGGCGGGGATGCCGAGCATTCGCGCCATCACGGCCATCGTCGAGGCGAAGTGCACGCAGTAGCCCTGCCGGCTCTGCAGGAACGCCGCGATCGCCTGCACGCCGTTGGCGTCCCCGAGCGTGTCGGCCACCTCGGTGTCGTAGACGAAGTCGGGTCCCTTCAGCCAGTTCTGCAGGGCGACCGCCTTGTCGAAGGCGGTCGCCAGGCCTCGGGTCTGCGCCTGCGCGGTCTGCGCCACGACCGGCGGCATGCCGGCCGGCAGCTGCAGGTAGCGGTTGAGCGAGTCCGGTGGCGCGGGGGCCGCGCGCAGCTGCGCGACCGTCGGGTTCACGGCCAGCGATTCCACGTCGTAGCTGATCTGACGGGTGGAGCGGTTGAGCGGGAAGACGTTGAACGTGGAGGCGTCATAGACCCAGCCGCCGTCGATGTTGGCGACCTTGCGGGTCGGGTAGGGCAGCGGCAGCCACGTCTCGTCCAGGTCGAAGACCTTGATCGAGTACTGCTGCTTGGTCGCGGCGGTCTCGCGACCGAGGCCGGGGGGTGCGATCAGCCCGCGCTCGACGTTGTTCTTCTGGTTGGACACGGTGTACTTGCTCGGGCCCCACTTGTCACCGCTGAACACGTCCAGACCGACCAGCCGCAGGTAGGTCGCCGGTCCCGTGTACCGGATCACCTCGCTGTTCGCGCCGCGCCGCAGGTCCTTGCCCAGGTCGAGGATCGGATTGATCACCTTGACCTGGTTGCCGCCGCCGTGGCCCCGACCGAACCCGCTGCCGGCGAAGCCGAACGACGACGCGTCGACCTCGGGCATGACAGCCGGCACTGCCAGCGCGAGCCCGAGCGCCGCGGCGCCGACCCGGCGGCCCACCTGCGCCAGCGGCGCGGTCTCGACGTCGGGGCTCCAGTTGGGTCGCGGCGCGATGTAGTTCATCGGCCGGCCCCAGCGGTTGACCCGCTCGCGCGCCTCGGCCAGCAGCAGGGTGAGGAAACCGATGCCGCCCAACGTGAACGCGACCCAGCCGACGCCGTCGGGCGCGACGGTGGTGGGCACCGTGTACAGCGCCAGCAGCGGCAGCCCGGCGACCGCGGCGCGCCGCCACGTCACGGCCAGCGCGTCGACCAGGAGCGCCACCACGCCGACGCCCGAGGTCACGAGGAACCCGATGCCGCTGGAGACGCCCACCGGTGCGGCGTAGCGCGCGATGTCCTGGCGTCCGGAGCGGACGAGCGCCTGGAACCGGTCGAGCGTCTCGTGCGTGGGCAGCACACCGAACAAGGAGTGCTGGCGCGCGTAGAGGACCACCAGGTAGAGCAGCAGGCCGAGGAAGCCGGCTACCGGCACCAAGGGTCGTGGCACCGAGAGCCGTCGGGCGCCCTCGCCCACGCCGACCGTCACGACGACCGCGAACAGCGCCGGCAGGAACCATGCCCCGGTCAGGAACGTGCCGCCCAGGCACAGCGAGGCGAGCACCGTCGCGAGCGCGCCGCTCACCGGCAGGCGCAGCGACGCGACGGTCGACCTCATCGGGTGCTCCCGGTGCCCACCGGCAGCTGGTCGTCGTGCTGGCGTCGGCCGGCCTCCGGCCACAGGTCGGCGAGCCGGTCGCCGGCACGGGCCTGGATCACCCTCCAGCCGGAGGCGCGCAGCACCGCCGCCGAGCCCTCGTAGTCGTAGCGGGCGACGCCGCGGATGCCCGGGCCCGTCCAGGTCCCGGTGTCCAGCAGGACGGCCACCGCCACGGTGGACCCGTGGCGGAGGCGGGCGAACAGCCGCACCTCCTCGGGGTCGATCGAGCCGAGCACCGCGACCAGCAGCCCGTCGCCGCCACCGCGGCGCAACGCGGCCGCGGCGTCACGGCACGAGTCGTTGCGGGACGGCGTGATGACGGCGAGCGCATCGAGCAGCGCGCCCTCGACGTCACCGTCGAGCCCGCTCGACTCGTGGCCGGCGGTCGCGACGCTGGCGCCGGTGTCGCTGAGGAGCCGGACGTGGTAGCCGTGGCGCACCAGGTGCACGCCGATCGAGGCGCACGCGGACACCGCCCACTCGAAGGACGACGCGGGCCCCTCGCCCGTGTGGCCGACGTCGCGGCTGTCCAGCACGACGGTGCAGCGGCTCTGCCAGGGCTGCTCCTCGCGCCGGACCATGAGCTGGTTGAGCCTGGCGGTGGAACGCCAGTGCACCCGGCGCAGGTCGTCACCGTGGCGGTACTCGCGCGTCGCCGCGTCGTCCTCGCCCGCGCTGGCGATGGAGCGGGCCCGGCTCTCACCGCTGCCCGCCCACTCACCGGTCAGCCGGGTGTGCGGCAGCGCCTCGACGAGCGGGGTGACGATGAGGGTGTCGCGCGAGGCGAAGGAGCGCTGCAGCTCGCACAGACCGAACGGATCGGTCAGGCGGATGGCCATCGGGCCGAGCTCGAAGCGGCCGCGCACCTCGGAGCGCACGTGATAGGTGACTTCCCGCCGGCCCCGCGGCTCGATCCGGTCGAGGACGAAGCGCGGCCGCGAGCCCAGCACGTAGGGCACCCGGTCCTCGACCAGCAGCAGGCCGGTCGGCAGCCTCGACACGTTGTCCAGGCGCAGCGTGACCGAGCTCTGCTGCCCGGCGGCTGCGCGCGCGCCGCTCAGCCGGCGGGTGGAGGACAGCCGGTAGCGGGTGCGGGCGACCACCCAGGCGCTGACCAGTGGCAGGGCGACGAGCAGGACGGCGATCCGCATGAGGTCCCGCTCGACCAGCATCAGCGACACCACGAAGACCGTGACCCCTGCCGCGAGGAAGGAGCGACCGCGGGTCGTCAGGCCGCGCAGCGCATCGCGCACTAGATGCTGCCCCTGCGCCCGCGCTGGTCGTCGGGCACAGGTACGCGGGCGATGATGCCGCGGACGATCTGCTCGGTGGTGCGCCGCCCGATCTGCGACTCGGCGGTCGGCAGCAGGCGGTGGGCGAGCACGGGGACGGCGAGGTCCTGCAGGTCGTCAGGCAGCACGTAGTCGCGGTCGTCGAGCGCGGCGGCCGCGCGAGCCGCCCGGATGAGGTGCAGCGTCGCGCGCGGCGATGCGCCGAGGCGCAGCTCGCTGGTGGTGCGGGTCGCGGTGACCAGGTCGATCGCGTAGCGGCGCACCTGGTCGCTGACATGGATGGTGCGTACGACGTCGATCAGCTTGGCCAGCTCGGTGGCGTCCGACACGGCCTCGAGGTCGTCCAGCGGTGACGTGCGGCCGTGATGGTCGAGCATCGCCAGCTCCGCCTCCTCGGCGGGGTAGCCCATCGAGAGCCGGGCCATGAACCGGTCGCGCTGGGCCTCGGGGAGGGGATAGGTGCCCTCCATCTCGATCGGGTTCTGGGTCGCGATGACCATGAAGGGGACGCCGAGCTCGTAGGTGACGCCGTCGACCGTGACCTGGTGCTCCTCCATGCACTCGAGCAGCGCCGACTGGGTCTTCGGGGAGGCCCGGTTGATCTCGTCGCCCACCACGATGTTGGCGAAGATGGCGCCCGGCTTGAACTCGAAGTCGCGCCGCTCCTGGTTGTAGATCGACACGCCGGTGATGTCGCTCGGGAGCAGGTCGGGGGTGAACTGCACGCGGCGCACCGAGCACTCGACCGAGCGGGCGAGGGCCTTGGCGAGCATGGTCTTGCCCACCCCCGGCACGTCCTCGATGAGCAGGTGGCCCTCGGCGAGCATCACGGTGATGGCCAGCCGTACGACGTCGCGCTTGCCCTCGATGACACCTTCGACGGCCCGGCGGATGCGGGTGGTGGTGTCGGCCAGAGCGGCCAGATCTGCCTTCTCGGCGTGGCTTTCGCCGGTCTCGCTCACGGTCAAGGTGCCTCCTCGGCCACGTCGGACGACCACGATACGTCCCCGTCCTGCGTCCTGCTGGGACTCACCGACAGTGCGCCTGCCCGGGCGCTCGCCCGCGCTGTCGCCGACGGAGCGGGGCTTCGTGGAGCGGCGATCCGCGAGGATGGTTGACGGTGGGGGATAGTGGGGTACAGTGGCGCACGGTGGGGACGACCACCGGCAGGACGCCAGGGGAGGTGGGTCGATGTGGCGCAGGCGGGTGAGCAACCGGCGAGTGCCGACGCGGCAGGAACGCCGGCTGTGGCGGCCGTGGCGCCGGCGACCCCTGCTCTCTTCCTTGGCACCCATCAGCCCCGCCTCGACGAGAAGGGCCGCCTCTTTCTTCCAGCACGTTTCCGAGACGACCTGTCGGCGGGCCTCGTGATCACTCGCGGCCAGGAGCGCTGCCTCTACGTGTTCCCCGTGGCCGAGTTCGCCCGGCTCTACGGGCAGATGCGCGAAGCGCCGGTGACCAGCAAGGTCGC
Source organism: Actinomycetota bacterium (assembly GCA_030841035.1). GTDB lineage: Bacteria > Actinomycetota > Actinomycetes > JACCUZ01 > JACCUZ01 > BP-173. The sequence goes on along the minus strand of JAVEDI010000114.1, from coordinate 14,243 downwards.
CCGCGACTACCTGCGCGTGTTCCTCTCCGGCGCCTCGAACGAGACACCCGACAAGCAGGGCCGCGTGACCGTGCCGCCGCCGCTGCGCGACTACGCCGGACTGACCCGCGACTGCGTGGTCATCGGTGCCGGATCACGCCTCGAGGTCTGGGACTCCCAGGCCTGGGACACCTACCTGGCCGACCGCGAGACGGCCTTCGCGGAGCAGTCCGAGGAGGTGCTGCCCGGCCTCATCTAGCAGCCGGCTGCCAGCACAGCTCGCGCTGCGCGGCGTACGTCGAGGTCTCCACCCGCTCGCGGCTCTGACGCACCTTCCCCGGCGCCAGAGCCCCGCAGGTCCCCTTCCCCTGGACCCGCGGGAGCGCTGGAGCGGTTGGGGACCTGGACGTACACCTGCGCACCGCACGGACCTTCGGCGCGAGCACCACCCCTGGGTCCACCCACGTCACCACCACCACGCACCACCGAAGGGTCGAGATGAACACCGCCGCAGGCGAGCGCGAACGGCCGCCGCCCTCACCGCTGGCCGTCGAGATGCGCACCTCCGCCCTGCTGCTCGGGGGCGCGTTCGGGTCGATCGGCCTGCTGGCCGCGGTGCTGCTGCTCCTCACGCACTGGCTGGCCGGCTAGATGACCCGGGAGCCCGGGCCGGCGGACACCGGCGGGCACGTGCCGGTCATGCTCGAGCGCGTCGTGTCCGTGCTCGCCCCCGCCCTCGAGGCCCCCGGCGCGGTGGTGGTCGACGCGACCCTGGGCCTGGGCGGCCACAGCGCCACGCTGCTGGATCGCTTCAGCGACCTGCGCCTGGTCGGCTTCGACCGCGACCCGCAGGCGCTCGCGCTGGCCGCCCGCCGGCTGGCTGCCTACCAGCAGCGGACGACCTTCGTGCACGCGGTGTACGACCAGATCGGCGACGTGCTCGGGGACCTCGGGCACGAACGGGTCCAGGGAGTGCTGTTCGACCTCGGCGTCTCCTCGCTGCAGCTCGACGAGGCCGGGCGGGGCTTCGCCTACTCCCAGGACGCGCCGCTGGACATGCGGATGGACCAGAGCCAGGGCATCACCGCGGCCGACGTCGTCAACGGCTACGCCGCCGCGGACCTGGCCCGCGTGCTGCGGACCTACGGCGAGGAACGCTTCGCCCGCCGGATCGCCGACGCCGTGGTGCGCGAGCGCGCCCGTGACCCGTTCACCGGCACCGCCCGGCTGGCCGAGCTGGTCCGCGCGTCCATCCCGGCGGCGACGCGGCGCACCGGGGGACACCCCGCGAAGCGGACGTTCCAGGCGCTGCGCATGGAGGTCAACGGAGAGCTGGCGGCACTCGAGCGGGCGCTGCCCGCCGCGGTGGGCGCCCTGGCGGTGGGGGGACGGATCGTGGTGCTCAGCTACCACTCGCTCGAGGACCGCGCGGTCAAGCGCGTGCTGGTGCGCGGCGCGACGTCCACGGCGCCGCCGGACCTGCCGGTGGAGCCGCCCGGGACCGCCCCGGTGCTGCGGCTGCTGACCCGCGGCGCCGAGGTGCCCTCCGCGGAGGAGGTCGCCGCCAACCCGCGGGCGGCCGCCGCGAAGATGCGGGCCGCCCAGCGGTTGAGGGACGCGGCGTGAAGGCGGCCGCCACCACCGCCCCGGCGCGCCCGGCCACCGGCGCCCGGCCGGGCCCGCCGCGGCCGCGCCTGGCGCTGGTGCCCCCGATGGCGGCGCATGCGCCGAAGGCGCCCTTCGTCGTGCTCGTGGCGATGCTGCTGCTCGCCGGGCTCGGCGGCCTGCTCTTCCTGCACACCGCGCTGGCCGAGGACTCGTTCCGGCTGCACGACCTGCAGGTGCGCTCGGCCAAGCTGGCCGACCGTGAGCAGGCGCTGGAGCAGGAGGTCTCGCTCGACGCGTCGCCGCGGGTGCTCGCCCGACGGGCCGAGGCGCTGGGCATGGTGCGCAGCGAGAACCCGGCGTTCATCCGGCTCTCCGACGGGCGGATCCTCGGCAAGCCGAAGGCCGGCGTCGCCCCGCCGCCGCCCACGCCGTCACCCTCGGCCTCCGGCAGCCCGGCGCCGTCCGCCCCCGCGGCGCCGTCGGCCAGCCCGTCTCCGTCGGGCGGCTCCGGGCCCACGCCCGGGGGACGCGACTGATGGCGGCCCGCCCGCCGGCTCACCGGCCGACCCGCCCGCGCTCCCCGCGTACGGACCGGGCACGCCGCCAGCCGGGTCGGCCCCGCACGTCCAGCGCCGCGTCCACCGGCCGGTCCGCCGGGCCCGGTCCCCGCCCCACGGCGTCGCGCCACGCCGCCCGGAGCCCGCGTCCCCGGCCGCAGCCACGCCGCCCGGAGCCCGCGCAGCTGCGCCTCGCGGACCCGCATCGGCGGCTGCGAGGCGCGGTGCTGGGGCTGCTCGTGCTGCTCTCGCTGTTCGCCGGGCGGCTGTTCCAGCTGCAGGGCCTGGACGCCACGGCGTACGCCGACGAGGCCGCCGCCGGCCGTCTGCGCACCCAGGTGCTGCACGCGGAGCGCGGCACGATCACCGATCGCAACGGCGTCGCGCTGGCCACCTCGGTGGACGCGGTCGACATCACCACCGACCAGACCAAGGTGGCCGACCCGGCGGCCGAGGCCCGGGCCCTGGCCCCGGTGCTCGGCATCGACGTCGCGACGCTGCAGCAGCGCCTGACCGGCACCAGACGGTTCGGCTACGTGGCCAAGGCGGTCACGCCGCAGCAGTGGCACCGCGCCACCAGGCTCGACCTGCCCGACACGGTCGGGCTGCCGGGCATCTACGGGGTCAAGACCAGCAAGCGGGTCTACCCCGGCGGCGAGACCGGTGCCAACATCGTGGGCTACGTGGGTGCCGAGGGCAACGGTCTCGGCGGGCTCGAGTACGCCCTCGACAGCACCCTCGCCGGCCGGGACGGCACGGCGACCTACGAGCTGTCCGCGGGCGGCCGGCGCATCCCGGGTGCCGACGACTCGGAGCGCGACGCGGTGCCGGGCCGCGACGTTCGCCTGACCATCGACCGCGACATCCAGTGGGTGGCGCAGCAGTCGATCGCCAAGGCGGTCAAGGCGACCTCCGCGCAGAGCGGCACGGTCATCGTGATGGACCCGCACACCGGCGACCTGCTGGCGATGGCCACCGTGCCGACGTTCGACGCCAACCATCCCGGCTCGGCACCGGCCGCGGCCCGCGGCAACCGGGCGCTCACCGAGCCCTACGAGCCGGGCAGCACCGGCAAGGTCATCACCGCCTCGGCACTGCTGGAGGAGCACCGGATCACGCCGGAGACGCCGATCACCGTGCCCAACCGCTACTGCCGGGCGGGCAAGTGCTTCAAGGACTTCGAGGACCACGGCACCGAGCACCTCACCTACGCCGGCACGATCGCCAAGTCGAGCAACATCGGCACCATCAAGGCGGCCGAGCGGCTGGGCAACCTCAAGAAGCTCTACCCCTACCTGGACAGGTTCGGCGTCGGGCACCCGAGCGGGCTCGGCCTCCCGGGCGAGACCAGGGGTGCGCTGCCCAAGCCCTCGACGTGGTCGGCGACGAGCGGCTACACCATGGCGTTCGGGCAGGGCTACTCCGTCAACACCGTGCAGATGGCCTCGGTGTTCGCCACGATCGCCAACAACGGCGTCCGGGTGGCGCCGCGACTGATCGCGGGCACGACGAGCGACGACGGCACGCTCGAGCCCGCTGCCCGGTCCGCCTCGAGGCGGGTGATCAGTCCTGGGACCGCCCGCACGGTGCGGCTGCTGCTGGAGACCGTCACCAGCAAGGGCGGTACGGCGCCGCTGGCGGCGGTGCCCGGCTACCGCGTGGGCGGCAAGACCGGCACGGCCCAGCGGTTCAACCCCTCCTGCGGCTGCTACCGCGGCTACACGATGTCCTTCATCGGGCTGGCGCCCGTCGACAAGCCGGACCTGGTCGTCGCGGTGACCCTGCAGGCACCCAGGTCGGCCATCGGCGGCGGCGTCAACGCCGGGCCGGTGTTCAAGGAGGTCATGTCCTTCGCTCTCGAGGCGCAGCGGGTCCCGCCCACCGGCACGAAGCCTCCCGGCCTGCAGATCCAGCGACGCTGAACGGTAGCCTCGCAGCCGTGCATGACCCCTCCGGCCCGCGCTCGCCGCGGCCCCGGAACCCCGTGACACACACCCTCGCCGAGCTCGCGCAGCGGCTCGGTACCGGCCCCGCCGAGGCGCCCGCCGCCGTCCTCGTGTCCGGCGTGACCCACGACTCCCGGGCCGTCCACCCCGGTGACCTCTATGCCGCACTGCCCGGTACGCGCACCCACGGCGCGCGCTTCGCGGCCGTGGCCCGCGACCTGGGGGCGGTCGCCTGCCTCACCGACGCCCACGGGGCCGCTGCCTCCCGGGAGGCAGGCCTGCCGACCTACGTCGTGCCCGACCCGCGGCGCGTGCTGGGGGAGGTGTCCGCCTGGTTGTACGGCGAGCCGGCGCGCGCGCTGCGGACCATCGCGGTCACCGGCACCAACGGCAAGACCACGACGGCCTACCTGCTCGACTCCGGGCTGCGGGCCGCGGGCCGGACCACCGGGCTGGTCGGCACCATCGAGACCCGCATCGGCGACGAGCACGTGCCGAGCGTGCGCACCACCCCGGAGGCCACCGACCTGCAGGCGCTGTTCGCGGTGATGCGCGAGCGTGGCGTCGACGCCGTCGCGATGGAGGTCAGCAGCCACGCGCTCGCGCTGGGCCGCGTCGACGGGGTCGTCTTCGACGTCGCGGTGTTCACCAACCTCTCCGCGGACCACCTGGACTTCCATCCCGACCTCGAGGCCTACTTCCAGGCCAAGGCCAGCCTGTTCACACCCGAGCGTGCGCGGCGGGCGGTCATCGACGTCGACGACCCGCACGGGGCCCGCCTCGCCGGCCTCGCCGCCGAGGCGGGGCTCGACGTCACCACCGTCTCGCCGACCGGGAAGCAGGACGCCGACTGGCGGGTGACCGACCTCTCGGTGACCGGGCAGGGCAGCACCTTCCGGCTGGTCGGCCGCGACGGCGCCGCTCTCGAGGCCGGGACCCGGCTCCCGGGGGCCTTCAACGTCGACAACGCCGCGCTCGCGGTGGTCGCGCTGCTCGCGGCGGGGACCGACCCCACCGCCGCCGCGGCCGGGGTCCGCGCCTGCTCCGGCGTGCCCGGTCGCATGGAGCGGGTGGAGTCCGGCGCGCCGTTCCTGAGCCTGGTCGACTACGCCCACAGCCCCGATTCGCTCGAGCGGCTGCTGGCGGCCGCGCGCGGGCTGGTGAGCGACCCGGGCCGGCTGATCGTGGTCATCGGGGCCGGGGGTGACCGGGACCCCTACAAGCGACCGGCCATGGGCTCGATCGCCGTCCGGGACGCCGACGTCGTCGTGCTGACCAGCGACAACCCCCGCTCCGAGGACCCGCTGTCCATCATCGCGGCGCTGCAGGAGGGCGCAGCCGCCGTCCCCGGCGGCGCCGTCGAGGTGGTGCCCGAGCGCTCCGCGGCCATCCGGCGGGCCGTCGCGCTGGCGCGCCGCGGCGACGTCGTCGTGGTGGCCGGCAAGGGCCACGAGCAGGGCCAGGAGATCGCCGGCGTCGTGCACCCCTTCGACGACCGCGTCGTGCTGCGCGAGGCGCTCGCCGGGGTCACGGCATGATCGCGCTGTCGCTGGAGGAGATCGCCTCCGTCGTGGGTGGCACCGTCGAGCCGGAGCGCAGCGCGGACGTCGTGGTCAGCGCCCCGGCCGCCGTGGACTCCCGCCGGGTGCACGCGGGCGGGCTGTTCGTCGCCGTGGCCGGTGAGCATGTCGACGGGCACGACTACGTCGGGTCCGCGCTGGCAGGGGGCGCGGTCGCCACGCTGGCTTCGCGGGCCGTGCCGGGCCCGCACGTGCTCGTCGAGGACGTCGTCGCGGCTCTGGGCAGGCTGGCCCGCGCGGTCCTCGACCGGCTGGTCGCCGCCCGCGACCTTCAGGTGGTCGCGCTCACCGGTTCCTCGGGCAAGACCAGCACCAAGGACCTGCTCGCTCAGGTGCTCTCCGGCGCCGGCCCCACGGTGGCGCCCGAGGGCTCGTTCAACAACGAGCTGGGGGTGCCGCTGACCGTCCTGGCCGCCGACGAGCGGACCCGCCACCTCGTGGTCGAGATGGGCGCTCGCGGCGGGGGTCACATCAGCGACCTGACCCGCATCGCGCCGCCGCGGATCGGCCTGGTGCTCAACGTGGGCAGCGCCCATGCCGGTGAGTTCGGCAGCAGGCAGGACACCGCGCGGGCCAAGGCCGAGCTCGTGCAGGCGCTGCCCGCCGCCGACGCGGGGGGCGTGGCCGTGCTCAACGCGGACGACCCGCTGGTCGCGGCGATGGCGCAGGTCACGGGCGCCCGCGTCGTCACCTTCGGCACCGCCGGCGACGTACGGGCCCTGGGGGCGGACCTCGACGACCGTGGCCGCGCCCGGTTCACCCTGGTCACGCCCGAGGGCGACGCACCGGTCCGGCTGCGCGTGCACGGCCGCCACCACCTCGCCAACGCGCTGGCGGCCGCTGCGGTGGCCCGCGAGCTGGGGATGGCGCTCGCCGACGTGGCCGCGGGGCTCTCGGCCGCCGAGCGGGTGAGCCACGGTCGGATGGAGGTGGTCGAGCGCGCCGACGGCAGCATCGTCGTCGACGACGCCTACAACGCCAACCCCGAGTCGATGCGTGCCGCCCTCGAGGCGCTGCAGGCGCTGGCCCGCGGCCGGCGCAGCTGGGCCGTGCTCGGTGAGATGCGCGAGCTCGGCGCGGCTTCCGCCGACGAGCACGTCGCAGTCGGCAGACTGGCCCGCAGGCTCGGCGTCGACCGCCTCGTCGTCGTCGGCGACGCCGCCCGCGGCATCCATACCGGCGCGGTCGCCGAGGGAGCCGTCGACGGAGAGGAGTCCGTGCTCGTGCCCGCCGCCGAGGACGCGCTCGTGCTGCTGCGCGCTGCGCTCGGACCGGGCGACGTGGTCCTGGTCAAGGCCTCCCGCGCGGCCGCCCTGGAGCGCGTCGCGACGGGCCTGCTGGAGCAGGTGGCGACGTGAGGCAGGTCCTGCTCGCGTCGTTGATCTCGCTGCTCGTGTCGCTGTTCGGCACGCCGCTCGCGATCCGGCTGCTGGTGCGCCGTGGCTACGGGCAGCTGATCCGCGACGACGGCCCGACGTCGCACCACACCAAGCGCGGTACGCCGACCATGGGTGGCGGCGTGATCATCGTGGCGACCCTGCTCGGGTACGGCCTCGCGCACCTGCTCACCCTCAGCGACCCCACGGTGTCCGGGCTGCTCGCGCTGTTCCTGATGACGGGGCTGGGCCTGGTCGGCTTCCTCGACGACTACATCAAGGTGGCCAAGCAGCGCAGCCTGGGGCTGCGGGCCGGCGCCAAGCTCGGCGGCCAGATGGTGATCGCCGTCATCTTCGCGGTCCTGGCCATGAAGTTCCCCGACCCCAGCGGCTACACCCCCGCCTCCACGCAGATCTCGTTCATCCGCGACACCGGCCTGGTGCTCGGCAGCGTGCTGTTCGTGGTCTGGGCCTACGTGATGATCGCGGGCACGTCCAACGGGGTGAACCTCGCCGACGGGCTCGATGGCCTGGCCACCGGCACCTCGGTGATGGTGTTCGGGTCCTACGTGCTGATCGGCATCTGGCAGTTCGGCCAGAACTGCGCGCGCCTGGACGCCCCGTCGAACTGCTACGAGGTGCGCGACCCGCTCGACCTGGCCGTCGTGGCCGCGGCCATCATGGGAGCCTGCTTCGGGTTCCTGTGGTGGAACGCCTCCCCGGCCAAGATCTTCATGGGTGATACCGGGTCGCTGGCGCTCGGTGGCGCTCTCGCGGCCGTCGCGATCCTCAGCCGTACCGAGCTGCTGCTGGTGCTGGTCGGCGGGCTGTTCGTGCTGATCGCCCTCTCGGTCATCGTGCAGGTCGGCTTCTTCAAGCTGACCCGACGCCGGGTGTTCCGGATGGCCCCGCTGCAGCACCACTTCGAGCTGGTGGGCTGGGGCGAGGTCACCATCGTCATCCGCTTCTGGATCATCGCCGGGCTGCTCGTGGCGCTCGGCCTCGGCGTGTTCTACGCGGAGTGGGTCACGGGCGCGGGCTCGTGAGCCCGGACAGCGCCTGGACCGGGGTGCGCGTCTGCGTCGCCGGCATCGCGCGCTCCGGTGCGGCGGCCGCGCGGGCGCTGGTGGCCCACGGCGCCGCCGTGACCGTCGTGGACGGCCGCGACGGACCGGCGCAGCAGCAGGCCGCGGACCGGCTGCGCGCGCTGGGGGCCGACGTACGCCTGGGTGAGAGCGACCACCTGCCGGAGGGCAGCGAGCTGGTGGTGACGTCCCCCGGGTGGCGGCCGGACCAGCCGCTGCTGGTCGCCGCCTCGGACGCCGGCGTGCCGGTGTGGGGCGAGGTCGAGCTGGCCTGGCGGCTGCGCGACCCGGGGGTGCCGTGGCTCGGCGTCACCGGCACCAACGGCAAGACCACCACCGTCGAGATGCTCGCGGCCATCCTGACCGCTGCGGGCCGGCGCACGCTCGCGACCGGGAACGTCGGCGTGCCCGTCGTCGAGGCCGTCACCGCGGACCCGCCCTACGACGTCCTGGCGGTCGAGCTCTCCAGCTTCCAGCTGCACTGGACGTCCAGCGTGGAGCTGGCGGCCGCCGCCGTGCTCAACGTCGCCGACGACCACGCGGACTGGCACGGGTCGCCCGCGGCGTACGCCGCCGACAAGGCGCTCGTGTGGCGGGGCAGCGGGACGGTCGTGGTCAACGCGGACGACGCCCCCACCCGGTCGCTGGCCGAGCGCACGGCTGCCGGTCGCCCGGTCGTGCCCTTCACCCTCGGTGCGCCCCCACCCGGCGGGCTGGGGGTCCGGGGCGGGTGGCTGGTCGACCACGAGCCGCTCGTCGAGGTCGCCGACGTGCGGCCACCGGGCCGGCACAACCTGGCCAACGCGCTCGCCGCCGCGGCGCTCGCCCGGGCCTACGGCGTCCCGGCGGCGGCGGTCCGCGACGGGCTCCGCGCCTTCCGGCCCGGCCCCCACCGCATCGCACGCGTGGCCACCGTCGACGGCGTCGACTACGTGGACGACTCCAAGGCCACCAACCCGCACGCGGCCGCGGCCTCGCTGAGCGGGTTCGAGGACGTCGTGTGGGTCGCCGGCGGGCTGGCCAAGGGCGCGCGCTTCGAGCAGCTCGTGGTGGACATCCGGCGCCGGCTGCGCGCCGTGGTGCTCCTCGGCCGCGACCGGCTGCTGGTCGCGGAGGCTCTCGCGCGACACGCACCCGATGTCCCCGTGGTCCACGTCGTGGGCACGGACACTGGGGTCATGGACGACGTCGTGCGCGCCGCCGCGGGTCTTGCTCGCCCCGGCGACACCGTGCTGCTCGCCCCTGCCTGCGCGTCGATGGACATGTTCCCCGACTACGCCGCCCGGGGCGACGCCTTCGCGGCGGCGGTGCACGCCCTGGGGGAGCGCCGGTGACGGCCGTCGCGTCACCGAGCGAGCGCGCGTCCACGCAGCGTGCGCCGGCGCCGGCGGACCCCACGCCGCTGCTGCACCGCGAGGCGACGCCGTTCTACCTACTGCTCGGCGCCTCCTCGCTGCTGCTCGCGCTCGGCGTGGTCATGGTGTTCTCGGCGTCGAGCGTCGTCGCGTTCTCGTTCATGGGCTCCTCCTTCGCCATCGTCAGCAAGCAGGTGATGTGGGTCGTCATCGGCCTGCCCCTGATGTACGTCGCGTCGCGACTTCCGGTCCGGGCCTGGCGGGCCTTCGCCTACCTCGGCCTGATCACCTCCTTCGCGCTGCTCTTCCTCGTCGTCATCGCGGGCACCGAGGTCAACGGCAACAGGAACTGGCTCGACTTCGGCGGCCCGTTCCGCATCCAGCCCTCGGAGCTGGCCAAGCTCTCGCTGGTGCTGTGGGGCGCCGACCTGCTCGCCCGCAAGCACAAGCTGCTCACCCAGTGGAAGCACCTGCTGGTGCCGTTCGTGCCGGTCGGCTGCCTCGTCATCGGCCTCGTGCTGCTCGGCGGTGACCTCGGGACCGCGATCATCCTGGCCTCGATCCTCGCCGCGCTGCTCTACGTCGCGGGCGCCCCGATCCGGTTGTTCGTCTGGGCCGCGGTGCCCATGCTCGCGGTGGTCGCGCTGATGGTGCAGACCCGGGCGGCGCGCCTGTCGCGCATCACCGACTGGCTGCACCCGGACCAGGCCGACCCGCTGGGCGGCGGCTTCCAGGCGCTGCACGGCAAGTTCGCGCTGGCCTCCGGCGGCTGGTGGGGCGCCGGGCTCGGCGGCTCGAAGGAGAAGTGGGGCAGCCTGCCGGAGGCGCACACCGACTTCATCTTCGCGATCATCGGCGAGGAGCTGGGCCTGGTGGGCACGCTGGCCGTGCTCGCGCTGATCGGCGCGATCGGCTACGCGGGGCTGCGCGTGGCCGTCGACGCACGCGACCCGTTCGTGCGGCTCGCCGCGGCGGGCGTCACGGCGTGGATCCTCGTGCAGGCCCTGGTCAACGTCGGCGCCGTGCTCGGCGTGCTGCCCATCACCGGCGTACCGCTGCCGCTGGTCTCCTACGGCGGGTCCGCGCTGGTACCCACCATGCTGGGCCTCGGCATGCTGCTGTCCTTCGCCCGGCCCGCCGGTGCGCGCAACCGTCGGCGCCGCTTCCGGCTGCGCCGGGCGGCGAGGTAGGCGGTGCACGTCGTCGTCGCCGGCGGTGGGACCGCCGGCCACATCGAGCCTGCCCTCGCGTTCGCGGACGCCTTGCGCCGGCGCGTCCCCGAGGTCCGGGTCACCGCGCTGGGCACCGAGCGCGGTCTGGACACCCGCATCATCCCGGCGCGCGGCTACGACCTCGCGCTCATCCCTCCCGTGCCGGTCCCGCGCACGCTCGGGCGCGAGCTGCTCACGGTGCCCGGCCGGCTGCGGGTCTCCATCCGGGCGGCCGCCGACGTGCTGAACCGCCAGCAGGCCGACGTCCTGGTGGGCTTCGGTGGTTTCGTGGCGGGACCGGCCTACCTCGCGGCGCGCCGCCTCGGCATCCCCTACGTCGTGCACGAGGCCAACCCCCGGGCCGGGTGGGCCAACCGGCTCGGCGCGCGGTTCACGCCGTACGTCGCCACCACCTTCCCCGGCACCGCGATCGCCCACGGCCGGCACGTGGGGCTGCCGATCCGGCGCGTGGTCGCCACCCTGGACCGCCCTGCCCGCCGTGCCGAGGCGCGGGCCGCCTACGGGCTGGCGCCCGACCTGGCGACCCTGCTCGTCACCGGTGGCTCGCAGGGCGCGCGGCGCCTGAACGAGGCGGTGTCCGGCGCCGCGGCGGCGCTGCGCGGCGCGGGCGTCCAGGTGCTGCACGCCAGCGGGCTGTCCAACACCGTCGAGGTCCCGGCGGGGCGCCCCGGCGACCCGCCGTACGTCGTGGTGCCCTACCTCGAGCGCATGGAGCTCGCCTACGCCGCCGCGGACCTGGCGCTGTGCCGGTCGGGCGCCGGCACGGTCGTCGAGCTGACCGCCGTCGGTCTGCCGGCGGCCTACGTGCCGCTGCCGATCGGCAACGGGGAGCAGACGCTGATGGCCCGTCCGGTCGCCGAGGCCGGCGGGGGGCTGCTGGTCGACGACGCCGACTGCACGCCCGACTGGGTGGCCGCCACCCTGACCCCGCTGCTGTGCGACCCCGCCCGGTTGGCCACCATGGGAGCGGCCGCGGCACGCCTCGGCCGGCGCGACGGCGACGAGCGGCTCGTCGACCTCGCCCTCGAGGCGGCCGCGAGCGCGGGCGGCCGACGGGGCGGCGCGAGAGGGAGGCAGCAGTGAGCGTCGCGCCTCCCGCACCCGTGCCCGCCCACGAGCTGGGCCATGTGCACTTCGTCGGCATCGGCGGCGCCGGCATGTCCGGCATCGCCCGGATCATGCTGGCCCGCGGCCTGACCGTCTCGGGCAGCGACGCCAAGGACTCCGTCACCCTGACCGCCCTGCGCGCCCTCGGCGCGACGGTCCACGTCGGCCATGCCCCCGAGCATGTCGCCCTCGCCGACACCGTGGTGGTCTCGACCGCGATCCGCAAGGGCAACCCCGAGCTGCTCGAGGCGGGCCGGCGTGGCCTGCGCGTCGTGCACCGTGCCGGTGCGCTCGCGTCGGTGATGGCCGGCCGGCGGGCGGTCGCGGTCGCCGGCACCCACGGCAAGACCACCACCACGTCGCTGCTCACCGTTGCGATCCAGCACTGCGGGGCTGACCCCTCGTTCGCCATCGGCGGCAACCTCAACGAGTCCGGCGCCAACGCCCACAACGGCTCCGGTGACGTCTTCGTCGCCGAGGCCGACGAGAGCGACGGCTCCTTCCTGCTGTACTCGCCGACCGCCGCCGTGGTCACGAACGTCGAGGCCGACCACCTCGACCACTACGGCACCGGGGAGGCCGTCGCCGAGGCGTTCGACGCGTTCGCCGACCGGGTGGTGCCCAGCGGCTTCCTGGTGGCCTGCGCCGACGACGCCGGCGCCCGGGCCCTGGCCGTCGCCGCCCGGCGGCGCGGCATCGACGTACGCACCTACGGCGAGAGCGCGGACGCCGGCCTGCGGCTCGAGCGGGTGAGGACCCGTGGCATGGGCAGCTCGTTCGAGGCGGTCGTGCGTGGCCGGCGGCTCGGGCGCGTGCAGCTGCGGCTGCCCGGCCGGCACAACCTGCTCAACGCCGCGGCGGCGCTGGAGACCGGACTCGGGCTCGGTTTCCCGTTCCACCGGCTGCGGGAGGGCCTCGAGAGCTTCAGCGGCACCCGCCGCCGGTTCGAGCACAAGGGCACCGTCGGCGGCGTACGCGTCTTCGACAGCTACGCCCATCACCCGACGGAGCTCTCGGCCGACCTCGCCGCGGCGCGCGACGTGGCCGAGGGCGGGCGCATCGTCGTGGTCTTCCAGCCGCACCTCTACAGCCGCACGCGCTTCTTCGCCCAGGCCTTCGGCGCGGCTCTGGGGCAGGCCGACGAGGTGGTCGTCATGGACGTGTACGCCGCCCGCGAGGACCCGGTGCCCGGCGTGACGGGTGCGCTCGTCGCGGCCGCCGTGCCGCTGCCGCCGCAGCACGTGGTCTACGAGCCGTCGTGGTCGGCGGTCGCCGGCCACCTCGCCGAGCGGGCCAAGCCCGGTGACCTGGTGCTGACCTGCGGGGCGGGCGACGTGACGATGATCGGTCCCGAGGTGCTGGCCCGGCTCGCGTACGGCAGCGGCGAGATCGGCAGCGGGTGATCGCCCGTGCCAGCGACGCGCAGTAGCCCGACGCGCTACCCCGGCCGGGCGCACGCCGCCCGCCGGGTGCGGCTGCGGCTGGTGCTCGTCGTCCTGTCGCTGTCGGCTCTCGCCGCCGTGGCGGGATGGGTCCTGCTGGTCTCGAGCCTGTTCGGGGTCGCCACCGTGACGGTCTCCGGCAGCGCGCGGGTGGGTGCGGCGCCGGTGGTCGAGCTGGCCGCCATCAAGGCGGGCACGCCCCTGGCACGCCTCGACGATGCCGGGATCGCCCGGCGGGTCGGGCGGCTGCCGGCGGTCCGGACCGTGCAGGTGCGTCGCGACTGGCCGCGGGCCGTGCGCATCATCGTGCAGGAGCGCGTGCCGGCGGCCGTGCGCGCGCAGGGCAGCGGGTACGTGCTGGTGGACCGCACCGGGGTGGCCTTCGACACCGTGGCCCGCCGTCCGCAGGGGCTGCCGCTGGTCACCGCCCCGCTCGGCGCCGGCGCGTCGGCGCTGCGGGCTGCCCTGGACACGCTCGACGCCGTCCCGGCGCCGGTCAGGGACCAGGTCACCACCGTGGCCGCCACCAGCTCCCGGGAGATCAGCCTGCGCCTGACCCGGGGGCGCACGGTCGTGTGGGGGGGCACCGATCGGGCGGCGCGCAAGGGCGCCGTGCTCGCGGTGCTGCTCTCGCGCAAGGCCTCGGTCTACGACGTCAGCGCGCCCGACGTGCCGACCACCCGCAAGTAGCGCCCGCCCGCGCGACGCCCCACGCGCCCTCGCCGCGCGGCGGCGACACGCGCTCCCGGCGTGTCGGGGCCACGGTCGTTGAATCGGCGCGCACCGCTGCCTAACGTCTCTTCCAACCTCCTGGTTGACATAACTATAAGGCTCAACTTGAGGGTGAGGGTTCGGTGATCGAGCCGGCCCCCGGCAGACACCAACCGAACGAGACGAGAGGCACCGACGTGGGAGCACCGCAGAACTACCTCGCGGTCATCAAGGTCGTCGGCATCGGCGGCGGCGGCGTCAACGC
>JAVEDI010000081.1 GCA_030841035.1 Actinomycetota bacterium | reverse complement strand
TACCTGGAGCAGTTCGCCTCCGCCGGCGTCACGTTGACGGCCCTGAACTGCAACGGGAATCCCTTGCACCCTGATCCGGAGGTGCGAGAGAGACACGGTCAGGACGTTCGACGCGCCATCGAGCTGGCGGCGCTGCTGGGCGTCAAGCGCGTGGTCACCATGTCCGGGCTACCTGCCGCTGATGCCGGTGGTCGATTGCCGTCATGGACGGTGCTGCCCTGGGACAGCGCCTACCTCGATGCGCGCGACTACCAGTGGAACGACGTGGCCGTCCCGTACTGGAAGGACATCCAGGCTCGGGCGAGTGATGCCGACGTCAAGGTGTGCATCGAGATGCACCCCCATAACGTCGTCTACAACCCGGCGACCATGGAGCGGCTGGCGACCGAGATCGACGCGACCCACGTCGGGGCCGAGCTGGACCCGAGCCATCTGTTCTGGCAGGGCATCGACCCCGTTGCGGCCGTGGACAAGCTCGGCAGCCTGGTCTTCAACGCCGCCGCCAAGGACACCCGCATCAACGACGCTGCCAGGGTCAACGGCGTCCTCGACGACCGGTTCGGCCGGGTCGCTCCGGACGCGCAGGGTGCGGTGTCGCTGGGTGGTCGCTACACACTGAGCCGCTGGCCACAGGACGCGTCGTGGGACTTCGTCGCCGTCGGTCGAGGTCACGATGTCGCCTGGTGGAGCGCGTTCCTGCAGGCGCTCAACAGGGTGGACCCCGACATGGCGGTCAACATCGAGCACGAGGACCAGGAGCTCGACCAGATGGAGGGGCTGCGCCTGGCGGCCGACACGCTGCTCAAGGCCGCGGCGCAGGTCTAGTTACGGCACCCGGCCGGGCTGCGCCGACGAAGGAGGAAGATGGCCACGGTAAGCGCCGCGCGGTCCGTGACCGCGTCCGCCGGTGGGCGGCGAGTCCGCATGGGGCTCATCGGTCTCGGTCGCATGGGACAGATCCACGCCACCGCGCTGAGCTCGCGCTGTCCCTCGGCGGAGCTGGCATGTGTCGTCGACGCCGACGGGAAACGTGCCGCCGACGTAGCCGCTCGGTGCGCCGTGCCCTGGAGCAGCAGTGTCGACGGTCTGCTCGAGGACCCCACGGTGCCAGCGGTGGTCCTCGCTACACCGACCGCCACGCACGCCGATCTCGTGGTCCGTGCCGCGCGCGCCGGCAAGCACGTCTTCTGTGAGAAGCCGCTGTCGTTGCAGCGGTCGGCGACGTTGAGTGCCCTCGAGGCCGTGGAGACTGCGGGGGTCAAGCTGCAGGTCGGCTTCCACAGGCGCTTCGACCCCGACTGGGCTGCCGTGCACGACCGTATCGTCGCCGGCGAGCTGGGCCGCCCCTACCTGTTCCGGACCAGCCTGAGAGACATGCGCGCACCGCGGGTCGAGTACCTCGCCGGCTCGGGCGGCTTCTTCCTCGACGTCACGATCCACGACCTGGACGTCGCACGTTGGCTGGTCGGCGAGATCGTGCAGATCTCGGCGCACGGCGTCGGGCTGTCCGACCCGGGCTTCGCAGAGATCGGTGACGTGGACACTGCAGTCGTCGTGCTGCACTTCGAGAACGGCGCACTCGGCGTCATCGACAACAGCCGGTCCGCCGGCTACGGCTACGAGTGCTCGACAGAGATCATGGGCAGCTCGGCCACCGCCAGGATCGACAACCCCCGGGCGCGAAACTACGAGTGGCGCACGCCCGGTTGGGCGGCGCACGAGCTGCCCCGCGACTTCGAGCAGCGCTATCCGACGGCGTACGCACTGGAGCTGGAGGCCTTCGCCACCTGTGTGCGCGATGACAGCGCGCCGCGGGTGACCGGTCGAGACGCGCTTGCGGCCTTCGAGCTGGCCTCAGCGGCCGATGCATCATGGCGTGCCGGGTTGCCGGTCGCGCTGCGAGCGCTCCGCGAACCGGCCGGAGTCCGGTACGAGTACGACGAACCCGCGCCCGGCGGGTGAGGCCGGGTCCCCTCCGCGCAGCGAGATGCGACCAACGTCACAGGCCCACGGGGCAAGCGCCGCCGAAAGACGTCCGACAATAGAGGTGGTGGCCGGAGCGCCGTGTCACCTGCCGCTATCGAGGACTCTGATGACGAACACCCGCACCGCACTGGCACCTTCGCTCCTGACCCGGTTGCAATCACGGCGGGAGGCGCGCAAGCAGACCCGTCAGCTGGCCCGCGAGCTGGCGGACTACGACACCGTGTCGGCGCGGCTCGAGCTCGACATGATCATCGCCCGGCACAGCGCCGCGGAGGCTGAGCAGGTGGTGCGCCTGCTGCAGCAGCAGGACGTGGCGCGGCTGACCCGCCGCGGGCACTGACCGGAGACCGACCCGGGAGCCGGCCGACCTAGGAGAACTCCGCGAGGGTCCGCTCCGCCTCGGCAAGCCACTCCCGTCGCGCCGCAGCGGCCTCGCGGGCCTTGACCGCCTTGGCGGTCTCGCCGGAGGAGTCAGCGGCGCTCGCCTCCGCGTCGAGCGAGTCGATGGACGCACGCAGCTGGGTGACGGTCGCCTCGGCGCGAGCGCGGGCCTCGGGGTTGGAACGCTTCCACTCGGTCTCCTCGGCGGAGCGCACCGCCTCGTCAACCTTGCGCAGCCGCCCTTCGACCGCGTCCCTGTCGGCCCTCGGCACGTGGCCCGCGGCCTCCCACCGGTCGTGCAGCGAGCGAAGGGCGCCGCGGGCTGCCCGGACGTCCGTGACCGGAAGCAGGGCCTCGGCCTCGGCCAGCAGCGCCGTCTTCCTCTCGAGGTTGACCGCGAGGTCCGCGTCACGAGCGGTGAACACCCCGGTGCGGGCGGCGAAGAAGGCGTCCTGCGCTGCGCGGAACCGTGCCCAGAGCTGGTCCTCGATGTCGCGGCGCGCGCGACCCGCGGCCTTCCATTCGCTCATCAGATCGCGGTAGCGGCGCGCCGTGGGGCCCCAGTCGGTGGAGGAGGACAGCTCCTCTGCCTCCCTGATCAGCTGCTCCTTGCGCTCCGCCGCGGTGGACCGCTGGGTGTCGAGCTCCGCGAAGTGGGTCCGGCGCCGCTTGTCGAACGAGGTACGTGCGTGGCTGAAGCGCTTCCACAGTGCGTCGTCGGTCTTGCGGTCCAGCCGCGGCGCCTTCTTCCAGTCGTCCAGCAGCGCACGGAGCCGGTCGCCGCTCTTCTTCCACTCGGTGGACTCGGCCAGGCCCTCCGCCTCGGCGACGATCCGCTCCTTGACCGCGCGAGCCTGTTCCCGGGCGGCGGCGCGAGCGGCATCCGCCTCCTTGCGCCGGCTGGCGACCCGCTCGACCAGGCCGTCGAGCCGTCGCGCCAGCGCGGCCAGGTCACCCACCGCGTGGGCGTCGGCGAGCATCTCGCGCAGGTGCCCGATGGAGGTCTCGGCGTCCTTGGGCGAGACCCCACCGGCCTCGACCCGCTGCTCGAGCAGGAGGACCTGTCCCTCCAGCTCGTCGAACTTGCGCACGAAGTAGGCCAGCGCGTCGTCCGGGCCGGCCCCCGGGTAGGAGCCGGCGGCGCGCTCGCCGTCGCCCGTCCGGACGTAGACCGTGCCGTCCTCGGCCACCCGGCCCCACGCGGCGCCGCGGGCTGCGGCGTCGGCCACCGACTCGCTCGCCGCAGCGGGGGCCGCTCCGGACGGGGTGCCCGGGGCGGGCTGGGGTGCTGAGGGGACCGGCGGCTCCGCAGACGGCACCGGCTCCGCGGCGGGCACCGGCTCCGCGGCGGGCACGGGCTCTGTGACAGGTCCGGGCACGGGCTCTGTGGGAGGTCCGGGCACGGGCCCCGGGCCCGGCGTGGGCACCGGGCCGGGTGCGGGAACGGCCGCCTCGGCCGGCTCCTCTGGTCCGCCCGCGCTCGGGTCCTGCTCGTCGGGGCGCTGCTCGCTCACCGGATCAGCCCTTTCCGATGGTGACGGACGTGATGGTGACCTTCTCCTTGGGCTTGCCGTCACCCGTCCCGTTGGAGTCGTCGGTTCCGGCGGCCGCAACCTTGGTCACGATGTCAAGGCCCTTGGTCACCTTGCCGAAGACCGTGTAGCCGTTGGGGTCGGGCAGGCTCGTCTGCTTGTAGACGATGAAGAACTGGCTGCCGTTGCTGTTGGGGTCGCTCGTGCGCGCCATGGCGAGCGTGCCCGCCGGGTAGCTGCCGTTCGGCGGTGCGTTCTCGACACCGAACTGATAGCCCGGTCCGCCGTTGCCCGTGCCGGAGGGGTCACCGCACTGGAGCACGAAGATGCCCTGGGTCGTGAGCCGGTGGCATCCCGTCTTGTCGTAGAACGTCGCGAGCGCCAGGTGCTTGAAGCTGTTGGCCGTGCAGGGCGCCTTCTGTGCAGCGAGCAGCACCGAGATGTCACCGAGGTTGGTCCTGATGGTCGCGGTGAACGGCTTGCGATAGCTGGCCGCCTTGGACTTGTCGTACGCCGGCAGTCCCGCGCTCTTCACGGCCCCCTGGGAGGTCTTGGTGTAGGTGCAGTCGCCCGCGACGTTCTTGGCCGACGGCGAGGCGGAGGGGGAGGGGGAGGCAGACGAGCTGGCGGAGGCCGACGTACCGCCGGTGTCGGTGGCCTTGGTCGTGGGCAGTGTTGCGAGGTCGTTGCCGTTGCCTCTGAGGACGGAGGCGAGTACGGCGACACCGCCCACCACGAGGACGACGGCCAGCACCACAGCGCTGACCTGCTGCGTGCGTCGCCGGCGCGCCGCGGCCGCGGCACGCCGCTGCTGCTGGCGCAGGTAGTGCTCGCGCGCCAACTGCCTCTCCCGCTTTGCACTGCCCGCCACTGTGCTCCTCCTGTGCGCCCGGTGCGGCTCGTGTTCTGCGAACGCGCGCGTCGGAGGGACAGTCTAGGAGGCGAGGGGTGGGGGTTCGCCGGTCATTGCGGCCCGCCGGTAGTCTCGGAAGCCCTGTCCCTCCCCTCCGGAAGCGTGGCTAACCCGTGCTCATCACCGGATTTCCGGCAGCGGCCTTCGGCACGAACTGCTATGTCGTGGCGACCGGGCCGGGGACGGAGTGCGTGGTGGTCGACCCGGGCATCGAGGTGACCGCCCAGCTCGACGAGCTGCTGGCCGAGCACCGCCTGCAGCCGATGGCCGTCCTGCTGACGCATGGTCACCTCGACCACACGTTCTCTGTCACGCCCGTGTGCGGGGCGCGCGGGATCCCCGCCTACCTCCACCCGGACGACAAGGGACTGCTCGCCGACCCGATGAGCGGTCTGTCGGCGCAGACGCGGTCGATGTTCGGCGGCCGCCTCGAGTGGTCGGAGCCCGAGGACGTGCGCGCGCTGGCCGACGGGGCGGTGCTGCAGGTGGCCGGCCTGGAGCTCGCCGTCGACCACGCGCCGGGCCACACCCGCGGTTCGGTGCTCTTCCGGCTCCCGGAGGATCCCGGTGGGCAGCTGCCGGAGGTCTGCCTCTCCGGTGACGTGCTCTTCGCCGGCTCGATCGGCCGGACGGACCTGCCCGGCGGCGACCACGCCGTCATGCTGCGCAGCCTGGCGGCCAAGATCCTTCCGCTGCGCGACGAGGTCGTGGTGCTTCCCGGCCACGGACCGCGGACGACCATCGGGCGGGAGCGTGCGACCAACCCGTATCTCCAGGGTCTGGCCACGGGAGCCTCCGATGCGCCGCAGCCGCGGCGAGGGCTGTGACGGAGCCGGCGACGTGAGCAAGCCGACCCCCATCAGCGGGTTCCCCGAGTGGCTGCCGGCCGAGCGCATCGTGGAGCAGCAGGTCCTCGACATCCTGCGCGAGGTGTTCGAGCTGCACGGGTTCGCCTCGGTCCAGACCCGCGCCGTGGAGCCGCTGGAGCAGCTGCTGCGCAAGGGGGAGACCTCCAAGGAGGTCTACACGCTGCGGCGCCTGCAGGCGGATGCGGCCGAGGACAGCGGCGACCAGGCCTCCGCACTCGGGCTGCACTTCGACCTGACGGTGCCCTTCGCCCGGTACGTGCTCGAGAACGCGGGCCACCTGCAGTTCCCCTTCCGGCGCTACCAGATCCAGCCGGCGTGGCGCGGGGAGCGGCCGCAGGAGGGCCGCTACCGCGAGTTCGTGCAGGCCGACGTCGACATCGTCGACCGCGACACGTTGTCGGTCCACCACGAGGTGGAGATCGCCCAGGTCATGGCGGACGTCTTCGGCAGGCTGCCGCTGCCGCCCGTACGCATGCAGGTCAACAACCGCAGGCTCATCGAGGGCTACTACCGAGGACTCGGCATCGTCGAGGTCGAGGCGGTGATGCGTGTCGTCGACAAGCTCGACAAGATCGGCCGGGCAGGCGTCGAGAAGGCGATGGTCGACGACCTGGGCGCCTCGACCGAGCAGGCACGGGGTGCGCTGGCGCTCGCAGAGATCACCGGCGACCACGCCACGATCGCCGAGCAGGTGGCCGCGCTGGGCGTCACCCACCCGCTGCTCGACGAGGGACTCGCGGTGCTCGTCAGCGTGCTCGAAGGCACCGCAGCGCTGCGCAGCGACACCTTCACCGTCGTCGCCGATCTGGCGATCGCGCGCGGCCTCGACTACTACACCGGCACGGTCTTCGAGACCCGCATGCAGGGCTTCGAGCACGTGGGATCGATCTGCTCCGGTGGTCGCTACGACTCCCTGGCCACCGACGGGCGCACCACCTACCCGGGAGTGGGCATCTCCCTCGGGGTCACCCGGACCCTCGCACCGCTGTTCTCCCGCGGGCTGCTCACCGCATCGCGCAGCACGCCCACCGCGGTGCTGGTCGCGCTGCCGTCGGAGGAAGAGCGTGCGGCGTGCACCGCGGTAGCCTCGGCGCTGCGCCGCCGCGGCATCGCCACCGAGGTCTCCCCGACCGCCTCGAAGTACGGCAAGCAGATCCGGTACGCCGAGCGACGCGGCATCCCCTTCGTCTGGTTCCCTCAGCCCGACGGTTCCCATCAGGTCCGCGACATCCGCTCGGCGGAGCAAGCAGCTGCCGACCCCGCGTCCTGGGCGCCGCCCGACGCGGACCTCCGCCCCGCCACGACCCGGACCGCAGCTGCGGCCGCGGACTGACCAAGCGCGTGCACCCGGCACGACGTACGAGGAGACTGCCGTGATCCGCACCCACACCGCCGGCGCGCTGCGTCGTGAGCACGGCGGGGAGACCGTCACGCTGACCGGCTGGGTGGCTCGCCGTCGCGACCACGGCGGTGTCGCGTTCATCGACCTGCGCGACGCGTCGGGGCTCGTGCAGGTGGTGATCCGCGACGAGGCCGTGGCGTCGGGGCTGCGCAACGAGTACGTGCTGCGGGTCGTCGGCCAGGTCAGCGAGCGACCCGCGGGCAACGCCAACCCGAACCTGCCGACCGGTGACGTCGAGGTCATCGCCTCTCAGGTCGACGTCCTCAACGAGTCGGCCCCGCTCCCGTTCCAGATCGACGAGCACGTCGATGTCGGCGAGGAGGTGCGGTTGCGCTACCGCTACCTCGATCTGCGCCGTCCCGCCCAGGCGGCCGCGCTGCGGCTGCGCAGCGACGTCAGCCGCGCCGCTCGCGAGGTGCTCCACGCCCGCGAGTTCGTCGAGATCGAGACGCCGACGTTGACCCGATCGACCCCCGAGGGGGCCCGCGACTTCCTCGTGCCGGCTCGGCTGTCGCCCGGCGACTGGTACGCGCTGCCGCAGTCCCCGCAGCTGTTCAAGCAGCTGCTGATGGTGGCAGGGATGGAGCGCTA
Source organism: Actinomycetota bacterium (assembly GCA_030841035.1). GTDB lineage: Bacteria > Actinomycetota > Actinomycetes > JACCUZ01 > JACCUZ01 > BP-173. The sequence goes on along the minus strand of JAVEDI010000081.1, from coordinate 38,143 downwards.
CTTCCAGATCGCGCGCTGCTACCGCGACGAGGACTTCCGGGCCGACCGGCAGCCCGAGTTCACCCAGCTCGACCTCGAGATGAGCTTCGTCGACCAGGACGACGTCATCGAGATCGGCGAGGCCGTCATCAGCGCGGTCTGGAAGCTGGTCGGCGTCGACCTGCCGACGCCGATGCCGCGGATGACCTACGCCGAGGCGATGCGCCGATTCGGCACGGACAAGCCGGACCTGCGCTTCGGCCAGGAGCTGGTCGAGATGACCGACTTCTTCGCCGAGACGCCTTTCCGGGTGTTCCAGGCGCCGTACGTCGGTGCCGTGGTGATGCCCGGTGGCGCGTCGCAGTCGCGCAAGGAGCTCGACGCGTGGCAGGACTGGGCCAAGTCCCGCGGCGCGCGCGGGCTCGCCTATGTCCTGGTCGGCGAGGACGGCGAGCTCAGCGGACCGACCGCCAAGAACCTGTCGGAGGGGGAGCGGGCGGGCGTGGCGGAGCGGGTCGGCGCGGCGCCCGGTGACGCGGTGTTCTTCGCGGCGGGGCAGCCCACGCCGTCGCGCGCGCTGCTGGGCGCCGCCCGGGTCGAGATCGGCCGCCGCGGCGGGCTGATCGACGAGGACGCCTGGTCGTTCCTCTGGGTCGTCGACGCACCGCTCTTCGAGCCGAGCGCTGCTGCCCGGGCAAGCGGCGACGTCGCGGTCGGCGCCGGCGCCTGGACCGCCGTACATCACGCCTTCACCGCCCCGAAGCCGGAGTGGGTCGACCGGTTCGAGGAGGATCCGGGCAACGCGCTGGCCTACGCCTACGACATGGTCTGCAACGGCAACGAGATCGGCGGCGGGTCGATCCGTATCCACCGGCGCGACGTGCAGGAGCGCGTCTTCGCGATGATGGGGCTGACGCGGCAGGAGGCGGAGGAGAAGTTCGGCTTCCTGCTCGAGGCCTTCTCGTACGGCGCCCCGCCGCACGGTGGCATCGCCTTCGGCTGGGACCGCATCAACGCGCTGCTGTCGCGCACGGAGTCGATCCGTGACGTCATCGCGTTCCCCAAGAGCGGCGGCGGCTACGACCCGCTCACGGGCGCGCCCGCACCGATCACGCCGCAGCAGCGCAAGGAGGCCGGCATCGACGCCGTCCCCGCCGACGTCGAGCGCACCGTCCCCGGCAACCGGCCGGGGCACATCGTCGCGCCGGACGACCAGCGCAGCTAGCTAGCCGCCGGGGGCCGCGGCGCGGACGAGGCGGCCGCTGGTGAAGTGCTCGGCGACGCGGTAACCCAGCCGCAGGTAGAGCCGGCGGGCCACGTCGTTGTCGCTGTACATGCCGAGGGTCACGCACTCGGCGCCCTCCGCGAGCAGCCGGCGGGTCAGCCACGCGGTGACGGCACCGCCGTAGCCCTGGCCGCGTACGTCGCCGTGCGTGGCGACCGAGGCGAGGTGCGGGACGCCGCGACGGTGCTCGGTGTGGGCCGCGACGGCGAGGAGGCGCCCGTCCTGTTCGCGCACCCCGGCCCAGCGCAGCACGCCCTCGTCACCGGGCATCGCGTGGTGCCGCCCCGACCATGCCTCGAGCAGCTGCCCGATGTCGCCCACGGCGTCCTCGCGCAGCCAGTGCACGGTGCCCTCTCGCGGCTGCTGCGGCGGCTCGGCCGTGGTGACGAACCACTCCCAGTCGTTGCGCGGCGCCAACCGGTACGCCGGCCCCAGGTGACGGTCGGCGTCGCGGGGCAGGGTGACGGAGCCGATCTGCAGGCCGTGCCGCTCGAGGAGTGCTCGCAGCAGGGCCGCGGCCGCACGCGGCTCGCCGAGCCCGACGAGATGGGCCGCGCCCGGCACCCGTCGGGAGGGGACGACCCAGCCCAGCGCGTCGCCGGGGCCGGCCCAGCACGAGTCGACGCGGCCGGGCTGCACCTCCGCCCGGGCGTAGCCGCCGGGTGCGGTGAGCGCGAGCAGCTCGGCCGCACCGGCCAACCGACGTACGCCGTGGTCGTGCTCGGGCTGAGCGCTCACCGTGCGCCCGCGGCGGTCTCGGTGCCGGCGGCCCCGGGTGGCTGGCGCAGGCGGAGGCGGCCGAGCAGGGCGAGCACCCGTCCATGATGACGCAGCCCCCGACTACGGTCGCGGTGTGGACCTGTTCCAGGCGGCGGCCGACGACGCGAGCGCGGCACACGCCCCTCTCGCCGTGCGCATGCGTCCCCGCACCCTCGACGAGGTGGTCGGGCAGGACCACCTGCTGGTGCCCGGGTCACCGCTGCGTCGACTGGTCGACGGCGACGGCGGGGTCGCCGGCCCGGCGTCGCTGATCCTGTGGGGACCACCCGGCGCGGGCAAGACCACGCTGGCCTACCTCGTGTCCTCGGCCACCGGCCGGGAGTTCACCGAGCTGTCGGCCGTCAACGCGGGGGTGAAGGAGGTGCGTGCCGTCCTCGAGGGTGCCCGCCGGCGCAGCGGGATGTCCGGTCGCCAGACGGTGCTGTTCATCGACGAGGTGCACCGGTTCTCCAAGACCCAGCAGGACGCGCTGCTGCCCGCCGTCGAGAACCGGGTGGTGACCCTGGTGGCGGCGACCACCGAGAACCCCTACTTCTCGATCATCTCGCCGCTGCTGTCGCGGTCGCTGCTTCTGACCCTGGCGCCGCTGGACGACGCGGGGGTCGAGGAGGTGGTGCGCCGCGCGGTGCTCGACGCGCGCGGCCTCGCCGGCGCGGTGACGGTGACCGACGCGGCGATGGCTCACCTGGTGCGGGTCGCCGGCGGTGACGCGCGGCGTGCGCTCACCGCGCTGGAGGCCGGGGCCGGGGCGGCGCTCGCTGTCGGGGAGACGGCTCTGGACGTCGAGACGCTCGAGCGCGCGGTCGACCGGGCCGCGCTGCGCTACGACCGGGACGGCGACCAGCACTACGACGTGATCTCGGCGTTCATCAAGTCGCTGCGCGGCTCCGACGTCGACGCGGCGCTGCACTACCTGGCCCGCATGATCGAGGCCGGCGAGGACCCGCGGTTCATCGCCCGGCGGCTGGTGATCCTCGCCTCGGAGGACGTGGGCCTGGCCGACCCGAGCGCTCTGCCGGTCGCCGTGGCCGCCGCCGAGGCGGTGGCGCTCGTCGGGATGCCCGAAGGACGCATCAACCTGGCCCAGGCGGTGATCCATCTGGCGCTGGCGCCCAAGTCCAACGCGGTGGTCATGGCGGTCGAGGCGGCGCTCGACGACGTACGCCGGGGGCTGGCGGGTCCGGTGCCGCCGTACCTGAGGGACGCCCACTACAAGGCAGCCGGGCAGATCGGGCACGGCCGCGGCTACGTCTACCCGCACGACGTACCGGGCGCGGTCGCCGCGCAGCAGTACGCGCCCGACGTCGTCGCCGGGCGCACCTACTACCGGCCCACCCGGTACGGCGCCGAGGCACGCCTCGCCGACCTGTGGGACACGGTGCGTGCGCTGGTCCGAGGCAGCCAGAAGTCCTGAGGGGAGCGGCGGAGCGTATAGGGTCGTCGGCATGTCGGCTGGAGAGATCGCGGGCCTCGTCGCTGCTGTCGCGTTCGTGCTGCTCGTGGGCGTCCTCGCGGTGCCGCTGATCAAGCTCGGCGGCGTCCTCGACGAGACGCGCAGCATGATCAAGGGCGTCTCCGACGAGACGGTCCCGCTGCTCAGCGAGGTGACGACCACGGTGACGACGACCAACGCGCAGCTGGTGCGGGTCGACGCGATCACCGCGAACGTGCAGAGCGCCACGACCAACGTCTCGGCGCTGACCAGCCTGTTCGCGGCCACCCTCGGCAGCCCGGTCGTGAAGGTCGCGGCGTTCACCTACGGGGTGCGCAGCGCCCTGTCCAACCGCAACCGCGACGCCGTGCAGAAGCGCGTCCGGTCGCAGCTGAAGAGCGAGCGGGCCGCGGCCAAGGCGCGCCGCCGGGGTGCCGCCTCGTGAGACGGGTTTTCTACGTCGCCCTGGGGGCAACCGCCGGCGTGCTCGTCGTGCGCAAGGTGCAGAAGGCTGCCCGTTCCTACACGCCCGCCGGTCTCGCCGACCGTGCCGACGGCAGCCTCGCGACCCTCCGTCGCTTCGCCGACGAGGTGCGCGCCGGCATGGTCACCCGGGAGATCGAGCTGCGCGACGCGCTGGGCCTCGACGACGCCCGTGGTGACCTGCCGCCGGGGGCCGCGGCGGAGCTGATCGAACATCCCACGCGTCACCGGAGGAGCACGGGCTGATGGAGACCGCCGAGATCAAGCGTCGGTGGTTGGACTTCTTCGGCAAGCGGGACCACGCCATCGTGCCGTCGGCCTCCCTCCTGCTCGACGACCCCAATCTGCTGTTCGTCAACGCCGGGATGGTGCCGTTCAAGCCCTACTTCCTGGGCCAGGAGACCCCGCCGTTCCGGCGGGCCACCAGCGTGCAGAAGTGCGTACGCACCCTCGACATCGAGGAGGTCGGGCTGACCACCCGGCACGGCACCTTCTTCCAGATGAACGGCAACTTCTCCTTCGGCGACTACTTCAAGCAGGGCGCGATCGAGCTTGCCTGGGAGCTGGTGACCAGGCCACAGAGCGAGGGCGGCTTCGGGTTCCCCGAGTCCAAGCTGCTGGCCAGCGTCTACGAGGAGGACGACGAGGCGTTCCGGCTCTGGAAGAGCATCTCCGGGCTGCCCGAGGAGCGCATCGTGCGGCTCGGCAAGAAGGAGAACTTCTGGTCGATGGGCGTGCCGGGTCCGTGCGGCCCGTGCAGCGAGATCCTCATCGACCGCGGCCCGGAGTTCGGCCCGGAGGGCGACGTCGAGGGTGCGGGCGACCGCTATCTCGAGTTCTGGAACCTCGTCTTCATGCAGTACGTCCGCGGCGAGGGCTCAGGCAAGACCGACTTCCCGATCCTTGGCGACCTGCCGGCCAAGAACATCGACACCGGCATGGGGCTCGAGCGCGTCGCCTTCCTGCTGCAGGGCGTCGACAACCTCTACGAGATCGACGAGGTCTTCCCCGTGCTGGGCCGGGCCGCCGACCTGGCCGGCAAGAAGTACGGCAGCGAGCATGCGGACGACGTACGGCTGCGGGTGGTCGCCGACCACGTGCGCAGCGCCCTCATGCTCATCAGCGACGGTGTCACGCCGAGCAACGAGGCGCGCGGGTACGTGCTCCGGCGGCTGCTGCGGCGCACCGTTCGCTCGATGCGCCTGCTGGGCGTCGACGACCCGGTGCTGCCCGAGCTGCTGCCGGTGAGCCGCGACGCGATGGCCCCCTCCTATCCCGAGGTGGCAAGCGGGTTCGAGCGCATCAGCGCCATCGCCTACGCCGAGGAGGAGACGTTCCGCCAGACGCTGCGCGCGGGCACGACGATCTTCGACCAGTTCGTCCAGCAGGCACTGGAGGACGCCCCGCCGCTCGGCGAGCCACCGGCCGACGCACCGGGCAGTGAGCGGCCCGAGCGCCGTCGGGGCCTGACGGGCGCGCAGGCGTTCCAGCTTCACGACACGTATGGCTTCCCGATCGAGCTGACGCTCGAGATGGCGCAGGAGCAGGGCATCTCGGTGGACGAGGCCGGCTTCCGCCGGCTGATGCGCGAGCAGCGCGAGCGTGCCCAGGCGGCGGCCAAGGCCCGCCGGACCGGTCACGCCGATCTGTCGGCCTACCGGTCGGTGCTCGACACGTCGGGCACCTCGACGTTCACCGGGTACGACGAGGTGGCGACCGAGGCGCGCATCGTCGGTCTGCTCGTCGGGGGCGCCGACGTCGGCGCGGTCCGCGAGGGCGACGACGTGGAGGTGGTGCTCGACCGCACCCCCTTCTACGCCGAGGGCGGCGGCCAGCTCGCCGACCAGGGCCGCATCCGGCTTACCGACGGCGCCGAGATCGAGGTCCTCGACGTCCAGACCCCGCTGCCCGGACTGATCATGCACCGCGGCGCCGTGCGGCGGGGCGAGGTGCTGCGCGGCGCCCCGGCGCTCGCCGAGGTCGACGTCGAACGCCGCCGCGCCATCAGCCGGGCGCACACCGCGACCCACCTGGTGCACAAGGCGTTCCGGCTCTCGCTGGGCGAGACCGCGACCCAAGCAGGTTCCGAGAACGCGCCCGGCCGCTTCCGGTTCGACTTCTCCTCCTCCAGCCCCGTGCCGCCCACCGTGCTGCGCGACGTCGAGCAGGAGGTCAACGAGGTCCTCGCCGCCGATCTGGCCGTGCACGCCGAGGTGATGACCCAGGAGCAGGCGCGCGCGGCCGGGGCGATGGCGCTCTTCGGCGAGAAGTACGGCGACCAGGTGCGCGTGGTCTCGGTCGGCGACTGGGCCCGCGAGCTCTGCGGCGGCACGCACGCCCAGCGCTCGGGGCAGCTCGGCCTGGTCAAGGTCCTCGGCGAGTCGTCGATCGGCGCGGGCGTACGCCGCGTCGAGGCCCTGGTGGGTGTCGACGCGTTTCAGTTCCTCGCCCGCGAGCACGCCCTGGTCGCCCAGCTGACCGACGCGCTGAAGGTCCGGCCCGAGGAGCTGCCCGACCGCGTCGCGGGCCTGACCACGCGGCTGCGCGAGGTGGAGAAGGACCTGGAGAGGCTCCGTTCGGCGCAGGTGCTCCAGGCGGCCGGCGCCCTGGCGTCGAGCCCCACGGACGTGTTCGGCGTCGCGGTGGTCACCCACCGGGCGCCGGCGGGCACCGGTGCCGACGACCTGCGCCGGCTCGTGGTCGACGTACGCGCCCGCATGCCCGGCGACCGACCGGCCGTCGTCGCCGGGCTGGCCGTCACCAAGGAACGTCCGGTGGTCGTCGTCGCGGTCAACGACAAGGGCCGGGAGTGGGGCATCAAGGCCGGCGAGCTGGTGCGGGTGGCCGCCACGGTGCTCGGCGGCGGTGGCGGCGGGAAGGACGACGTCGCTTCCGGCGGCGGCAGCGACCCGTCCAAGGCGGACGAGGCGCTGCGGCAGGTCGAGCACGTCGTCGGCCAGCGCGTCACGGGGAGCGCCTGACGCCCCCCGGGGCCTGTCAGGTCACGAGGAGCCGGATGAGACCCGGGGTGCGCCTGGGCGTCGATGTCGGGACGGTGCGGGTCGGCGTCGCCCGCTGCGACCCGTCCGGCGTGCTCGCGACGCCGCTCACGACGCTGCGCCGGGGCAAGGGCGATCTCGCGGCGCTGGTCGAGCTCGCCGTCGAGCACCAGGTCCTGGAGGTCGTGATCGGGCTGCCGCGTACCCTGGCAGGGCGGGAGGGCTCGGCAGCGGTCGCCGCCAGCGACTACGCCGAGACCGTGGCGGCTCGGTTACCGACGGTAACTGTGCGGCTGGTCGACGAGCGACTGAGCACCGTCGGGGCGCAGCGTGGACTGCACGCGAGTGGGGTAGACACCCGCAGAGGTCGTAAGGTGATCGACCAGGCTGCCGCTGTCGTCATCCTCCAGGGCGCACTTGACGCCGAACGGGCGACGGGCACCGCGCCGGGCAGAGTAGTCGGGGACGGCAGCAGGGTGACGCAGGTGCCGGGGGAGCCGGCGCCGACGCGAAGGAAGAGGGATGACTGAGCTGTCCGTCTGGACCCAGGACCAGCGGCCCACCGGTCGGCGCAGCCGCCGGAAGAAGAAGGACCACAAGGGCGGCCTCGCCGTCGTCCTGGCGCTGGTCCTGTTCCTGGTGGTCCTCGGCGGCGCGACCGCCCTGGTGCTCGGCCTCGGCTCCAAGGTCAAGGGCGCGTTCAGCTCCTCGAACGCGCCGGACTACCCCGGCCCGGGCAGCGGCAACGTGCAGATCGAGGTGAAGACCGGCCAGTCGGTCGCCGACATCGGGCGCACCCTCAAGGCCCAGGACGTCATCAAGAGCCTGGACGCCTTCCTGTTGGTCGCCAACGCCGACAAGGAGTCCTCCTCCGTGCAGCCGGGCTTCTACGGCATGCACCACAAGATGTCCGCCGGGGACGCGCTGGCCGCGCTCCTCGACCCGTCCGCCCGCATCCAGTCGCGCGTCACGCTCCCCGAGGGCCTACGCCTGGACGAGACGCTCAAGCGGCTGGCGTCGGGCACCACGATCACGCTGGCCGACTACGAGAAGGCGCTCAAGGACGCCCGGGGCCTGGGCCTGCCCTCCTACGCGAAGGTGAACGCCGAGGGGTTCCTGTTCCCGGCGACCTACGACGTACCCCCGAAGGCGACCGCTGCGGGCGTGCTCAAGCAGCTGTTCGCCAGCTATGGGCTGGCGGCCGGAGAGGCCGGCGTCGAGCGCACCAAGCGGCCGCCCTACGAGATCATGACGATCGCCAGCCTGGTGGAGGCCGAGGCTCGCCACGCCGCGGACTACGGCAAGGTCGCCCGGGTCGTCTACAACCGGCTCGCCCAGGGCATGCCCCTGCAGTTCGACTCCACGGTCAACTACGCCCTGAACGCCGACAAGCAGATCGTCACCCACCAGGACCTCGGGGTGAACTCGCCGTACAACACCTACAAGCACCCCGGCCTGCCCCCGGGGCCGATCAACTCACCCGGGCGGGCCGCGATGGAGGCCGCGGTCAACCCGGCCCCCGGGGACTGGCTGTACTTCGTCACCACCAACCCCAAGACGGGCGAGACCAAGTTCACCGGTCAGTACAGCGAGTTCCTGAAGTTCAAGAAGGAGCTCAAGTCCAACCAGTGACCCGGGCAGCCGGCTGCCTCCTGTGGGTGGCGCGACCCCTTCCCGGTGATCGTGAGGGGGTTCGGCACGGGATCGGTGCTGGTTTCCCTCACGATCACGGGTCTGGGGTGTCGGTGGACGCCTGCGGGGGAGGCCGTGGTGACCGGCGGGTGATCGTGAGGGGGTTCGGCACGGGATCGGTGCTGGTTTCCCTCACGATCACGGGTCTGGGGGGTCGGCGGACGTCTGCGGGGACGCCGTGGTGACCGGCCGCTGATAGGGCCTCAAGCCCCGCGACCGTCACGCCGATGGGCTAATGAGGCGGGCCGGGTGAGGTACCCGGAAACCGCTGGTACCTCGAGGTGGAGCGATGACGCGCGCGCACGGACACCCTCAGAGCGGTCTGAGCCGATCGATCCGGCTGGGCCACGTCCTGACCGAGCTGGTGGCGCAGGTGCCCGAGATCGAGGCGGCGTCCGTCGTGTCGTTCGACGGCCTGCCCATGGCCGCCGCCCTTCCCCCTGGCATGGAGGAAGACCGGGTTGCCGCGATGAGCGCGGCGCTCCTGTCGCTGGGCGAGCGGGCTGCCGAGGGCCTCGGCCGTGGCGAGCTGTCGCAGGTCTACGTCGAAGGTGACGAAGGGACGGTCTTCCTGGTCTCCGCCGAGGACGAGGCCGTCCTCGTCGCGGTCACGGCCAAGGGTGCGAAGGTCGGCCTGATGCTGTTCGAGGTCCGCCGGGCCGCCACGGCTGTCGCCGAGGTGTTGCGCGTCGAACCGTTGCTCAACGACGTGACCCAGCCGGCGTACGACGACGTGGCCGCACCGCGGCACGCCGAGCCGCTGCTGCACGCAGCACCCGAGCCGACGTACCACGCGGGCGCCGAGGCCTTCGAGCCCTCGCCGACCCCGGCGGCTTCCGCGGCTCAGGGGCCTGCTGCGGCCGCGTCGGTAGCCGCCTCCACGGCCGGCACCTGGTACGCCGCCGACACCATCCTGCCGGACAGCGGGCCGGACGCCGCCGACGTCGCGAGCTGGAGCTGACATGAAACTAGAGGGTTCGCTGGACGCCTTCGGTCTGCCGGACGTCTTCCAGCTGCTGAGCTTCACCAAGAAGACCGGCGGGCTGCACCTGGCCAGCGAGGGCTACGACGGCGTCGTCTTCTTCCTCGACGGCCAGGTCACGGGCGCGTCGGCGGACACCTCCCGCCAACCGCTGGCCCGCCGACTGATCGGCGCCGGCGTGGTCGACGACGACTCGCTCAGCGCCGCGGTCGAGACCGCAGCCGAGGGCGCGGGCGTCGGAGTCGCGAGAGCGCTGCTCGACCGGTCGGCCATCGAGGCCGACATGGTGCAGCAGGCCGTCACCGACCAGTCGGTCGATGCGGTGTTCGACCTGCTGCGTTGGAGCGAGGGTGACTTCGCGTTCGTCATGGGCGAGGGGAACCCTGACGACGTCGGTGTCGCCATGTCGGTGGAGACCGTGCTGGCCGAAGCGAACGCGCGCCAGACCTCCTGGGAGGCCGTGTCACAGATCGTGCCCTCCACCAAGGCCGTGCTCGCCATGCCGGTCGTGCTGCCCGCCGACCCCGACGTCTCCCGCGAGGAGTGGTCGCTGCTGGCGCTGGTAGACGGTCGTCGCACCGTCGCGGAGCTCGTCGACCTGACCGGAAGCGGACAGTTCGCCGTCGTGTCGCTGCTCGCCGGCCTCGTGACCCGCGGCCTGCTCGACGTACGCGACCCTGAGGACGCAGTCGCCGACCACGTCAACGTGGTCCTACGTCGGCACCGCATCCTGAGCGCCCTCGAGGATGCGCCGTTCACGACGGTCGCGGTGGCCGCCACCAGTCCGGCCGAGGCGGTAGCCGAGACAGCGGTCGAGCCCGCCACGCCTGCGACCTCACCTGCCGCGCCTGCGCGCAACTCACCCGTCGCCGCTGCCCGCGCGGATGCGACGGCGCCGGCACCGCAGCCGGGGTTCGGCCTGGGCAACCAGGAGACCGCCTCGCCCGCGCTCACGGGCGACGACGCGCAGCTGGTGACCGTGTCCACCTCGGAGGGCCCCGGCATGCTCGGCGGCGCCCACGTGCCCGGTGACGTCGTGCCGCCGCGGCCCGAGCCCTTCCTGCCCAAGCGGCAGGCCGACTTCGAGGAGACCCTCGCCCCGCCCGCGCACCGCCCCTCCCTGCCGGGTCGCTCCGGGGGGGCGGCCGGTGACGCCATGGGGGCGACCGCTACGGCCATCGACCCCGAGCTGGCTTCGGTGATCGAGCGGGACCCGCACGTCAACCGCAGCCTCATGCTGCGCCTGATCGCCGGCGTGAGGGGGCTCTAGATGGCACCCCCCCGCACCCGACGACGCGGCGGCCAGGCGGTCAAGGTCGTCGTGACCGGGCCGTTCGCAGCCGGGAAGACGACCCTGATCCGCACGATCAGCGAGATCACGGTGCTCTCCACCGAGCGTGACGTCACCGACTCGACCCGTCGCCGCAAGGCCGAGACGACCGTGGCGATGGACTTCGGCCGGATCACGATCGACCGGGACCTCGTGCTGTACCTCTTCGGCACGCCCGGCCAGGAACGCTTCGACTTCATGTGGGAGATCCTCGGCGAGGGCATGATCGGGTACCTGGTGCTGATCGACGCCGAGCGGGAGGACTCCATCGAGGAGGCCGCCGGCATCCACGAGGCGTTCCGCCGGATGGCTCGCGTGCCCTACGTGGTGGCTCTCAACCGCAGCTCGGGTGACGACCACGCGCTGGTCGAACGTGTTCGCACCCGGCTGCAGATCCCGGGCGACGTGGCGATCCTGTCGTGCGACGCGACCGACAAGGAGTCGGTCAAGAAGGTGCTGCTGGCATTGCTCTACGCCGTCCTCGACGATGTCGAGGCAGCGGCGGTCCGGGTGTAGGTGGTGGACACCACCACCGTGTACGGCGGTACCACCGGGCGGCATCGACGGGTCGACCCACATGCCGTCGTACACCTCGTCTTCGCCGACGGCGGCGAGGTGAGCTTCGGTCCGGAATCCCCGGTCGGCAGCTCGATCTGCCACCTCGCCGTGCTGCTCGCCGACTGGTGAGCCACACCGGCTGCGCCGACGTGCACAGCGGCCCGGCAGATCTCGCCGAGACCGGGGGAGGCCTTCAGGAGCGGCCCGTTCCGCCCGATGGATGGTGTGAGAGCGGACCTTGCCGCACTACGACACACGGGGACGAGGAGCGCGCGTGAAGCAGCTGGGCGACATCCTGCTGGAGGGCGGCCTGGTGAGCCCCACCCAGCTGGAGGCCGCGTACCGGGAGCAGGAGCGGGTCGGGCGTGCCCTCGGGCGCGTGCTGATCGAACAGGGCGTCCTGACCGAGTCGCAGCTGGTCGCCGCGCTCGCCACCCAGATCGGTCTGCGCTTCGTCGATCTGTCGGAGTTCCCCGTCGACGGCTCGGCCGTGGGGCGTGTGCCCGGCACCGTCTGCCGCCGGCACTCCGCCATCCCGATCGGGTTCGAAGAAGGCAAGCTGCTGGTCGCCATGGCCGACCCGGCAAACGTCTTCGCGATCGACGACATCCGCTCGCTCACCGGTATCGACGTCAAACCCGTCGTCGCGACGCGTGCCGACGTGGCAGCGGCCATCGACCGCTACTACCGGGCCGACTCCGACCTCGACGACCTGACCAGCGTCCTCGACTCCGCAGAGGAGGAGGAGGACCTCAGCAAGGTCAAGGAGATCGTCGAAGACGCGCCGATCGTCAAGTACGTCAACCTGTTGATCACTCAGGCGATCCAGGACCGCGCGTCGGACATCCACCTCGAGCCGACGGAGACGGACCTGAGGGTCAGGTTCCGCATCGACGGTGTGCTGCACGAGGTGATGCGCTCACCCAAGGCGATCCAGTCGGGTGTCATCAGCCGACTGAAGATCATGTCCGACATCAACATCGCCGAGCGCCGCATCCCGCAGGACGGCCGGCTGTCGGTCAACGCGCACGGCAGGAAGGTCGACCTGCGGGTGGCGACCCTGCCGACGGTGTGGGGCGAGAAGGTCGTCATGCGTATCCTCGACAACTCGACGGCGCGCCTCGACCTGGCAGACCTCGGTTTCTCGGACTCCAACTACGAGCGTTACTCACGCTCGTTCACCAAGCCCTACGGGATGATCCTCGTCACCGGCCCGACGGGCTCGGGCAAGTCGACGACGCTCTACGCCACGCTGAACATCATCAGCCGGCCGGAGGTCAACGTCATCACCGTCGAGGACCCGGTCGAGTACCGGTTGCCCGGCATCAACCAGGTGCAGACCAACGTCAAGGCGGGCCTGACTTTCGCCTCGGCCCTGCGGTCGATCCTGCGGTCGGACCCGGACATCGTGCTGATCGGTGAGATCCGCGACCACGAGACGGCACAGATCGCCGTCGAAGCCGCGCTCACGGGTCACCTCGTCCTGTCCACCCTGCACACCAACGACGCGCCCTCGGCCATCACGCGTCTCACCGAGATGGGCATCGAACCCTTCCTCGTCGGGTCCGCGCTCGACGCCGTCCTGGCCCAGCGGCTTGCCCGGCGGCTCTGCTCGAAGTGCAAGGAGGCGTACACGCCGACGCCGGAGTCACTCGTGGCTGCCCGCTTCCCATGGCAGGACGGAGAGCCGGTGCCCGAGCTGTTCCGCCCCGTCGGCTGCTCGGTCTGCTCCAAGACGGGTTACAAGGGACGCCTGGCGCTGCACGAGGTCATGGTGGTCAGCGAGCAGGTCGAGCGGCTGGCCGTTGAGCACGCTTCCGCGACGACGATCGACCAGGTGGCTCGCGAGGAGGGCATGGTCACGCTGCGCATGGACGGCATGTCCAAGGTGACCGCCGGGATCACGTCGCTCGACGAGATCCTGCGCGTGGTCGTCTGAGGTTGGCCACCCCGCGGCCCCTGTATCGCCTAAAGGCTTGGCAAGGTCCGCTCCGTCGCTCAAGCGGTGTGGCTGTCCGGCCGATTGATCGCAGGAGAGGTGTCACGTGCTTGCGTGGCGCCGAAGGCCGAGAGGGGTCAGTCAGTGGAGACGTCCGGATTCAAGCCGGCCGCACCGGAACCGTCCGAGCAGCCGGGAGGCTTCACGCCTGCACCCGCGCCGACGGCTCCCGCCGAGGGCGGCTCCGGAGGGTGGACCTACTCCTTCGTCGCGGAGACCGGCGAGACCCCGACGGCCTCTGCCGGCCCGGCGGTCCCGACGGTCGCCCTCGAACCGCTCACCGCGCCGTTCCCCCCTCCGGCCGCTGCGCCGGTCTATGACTTCGGGCTCGAGCCCGCGGCGCCCCCCGGGACGGAGACCGTGCCGGCGTACCCGCAGGAAGCCACGGCGACGTACGGCGCCGGGCCCACCCGCGTGCCGGACGAGGTCGCGCCCGCACGTCGCGGTTGGCAGGCCGACGTCGTGTCGCTGCTGCCCGCCGAGACCGGCCACCTCGCGGTGGTGGAGTCCGAGGCTTCGGAGGACGCCTACCGCCGAGGCTCCACGGAGGACCACCCTGACGAGGAAGGGGTCGATCTCAACGGACTCCTCCTCACCGTTCTCGAGCGCGGCGCGTCGGACCTGCACCTCACCTCGGGTGCCCGGCCCGCCATTCGCCTCAACGGCGCCCTGCGGCAGCTCGAGGACCAGCCGATGCTCACGCCGCCGGTGATCCAGCGAGTGCTCTACGCGGCGATGACGCAGAAGCAGCGCGAGAAGTTCGAGGAGAACCTCGAGCTGGACTTCTCCTACAGCGTGCCGGGCCGGGCCCGGTTCCGGGTGAACGTCTACCGTCAGCGCGATGCCCTCGGCGCGGCGTTTCGCATCATCCCGTTCGAGATCAAGAAGCTCGAGGCTCTCGGCGTCCCGCCGGCTGTCGCCAACTTCGCACAGCTGCCCCGCGGGTTCGTGCTCGTCACCGGACCGACCGGATCGGGCAAGTCGACGACCCTTGCTTCACTGGTCGATCTCGCCAACCGCACCCGCGACGAGCACATCATGACGGTCGAGGACCCGATCGAGTTCCTCCACCGCCACCAGCGCTGCATCGTCAACCAGCGCGAGGTGGGGGAGGACACCTGGTCCTTCAGCAGCGCGCTGAAGCATGTGCTGCGTCAGGACCCCGACATCATCCTCGTGGGTGAGATGCGCGACCTCGAGACCATCTCTGTCGCGCTCACCGCGGCTGAGACCGGTCACCTCGTGTTCGCCACCCTGCACACGTCCGACGCGGCCCAGACCATCGACCGCATCATCGACGTCTTCCCACCACACCAGCAGCAGCAGGTGCGCGTGCAGCTGGCCGGCTCCTTGCAGGGCGTGGTCTGCCAGACCCTGGCGAAGACCGCAGACGGCAAGGGTCGTGCGGTGGCCACCGAGGTGCTCGTGGCGACGCCCGCCGTCCGGAACCTGATTCGCGAAGGCAAGACGCACCAGATCTACTCCGCGATGCAGGCTGGCGCGAAGCACGGCATGCACACCATGGACCAGCACCTGGCGGACCTGGTGGTGACCGGTCGCATCACCTATGAGACCGGCCTGGAGAAGTGCCACCACCTCGAGGACTTCAACCGCCTCGCCGGCAGAGCGTGAGAGGCAGAACAATGGCAGCCACTTTGACCTACCAGTACTCGGTGCGCGACCGGGCCGGAAAGATCGTGTCGGGACAGCTCGACGCAGAGTCACAAGCCTCGGTCGTAGAGAAGCTCAAGACCATGGGGTACGCGCCCCTGCACGTCTCGGAGAAGAAGAGCCGGGGCATGAACACCGAGATCTCCATCCCGGGGATGGGTACGAAGATCAAGCTCAAGGACCTGGCGGTCATGTCGCGGCAGTTCGCCGTGATGATCAACTCGAGTCTCTCGCTCCTTCGCGCCCTGACCATCCTGTCCGAGCAGACCGAGAACAAGGAGCTGTCTCGCGTCCTCGACGAGGTCAGCAACGACGTCGAGGCCGGTCTGGCGCTCTCCGCCGCCATGGGTAAGCATCCGAACGCCTTCCCCCCTCTCATGGTCAACATGATCCGCGCGGGTGAGGTCGGCGGGTTCCTCGACGCCGTGCTCCTGCAGCTGGCCGAGAACTACGAGGCCGAGGTGAAGCTGCGAGCCAAGGTCAAGTCGGCGATGACCTACCCCGTCGTCGTCTTCGTCATCGCCATCCTGGCTGTCGTCGGCATGCTGCTGTTCATCGTGCCCGTCTTCGCCCACATGTTCGACGACCTGGGCGGCACGCTGCCGGCGCCGACGAGAGTGCTGGTCTTCCTGAGCGGGGCCATGAAGATCATCGCGCCGGTCGGGCTCGTCGCGGTCGTCGCGTTCTTCTTCACCTGGCCGAAGATCAAGCACAAGCCGCAGGTCCGCAACGTCCTGGACCCGATCAAGCTCAAGGCGCCCATCTTCGGCAAGCTGACCCAGAAGATTGCGCTGAGCCGCTTCAGCCGCAACCTCGGAACGATGATGCGCTCGGGTGTCCCGATCCTGCAGTCGCTGGAGATCGTGTCGGCCACGACAGGCAACGTCGTCCTCGAGAGAGCCATCAAGGATGTCGAGGAGAGTGTGCGCAACGGCGAGTCGCTGGCCAAGCCCCTCGAGCAGCACAGCGTGTTCCCCCCGATGGTCGTGCAGATGATGTCCGTCGGTGAGGACACCGGGGCCCTCGACGCGATGCTGCACAAGATCTCCGACTTCTACGATCAGGAGGTCGAGGCGACGACGGAGGCACTGACGTCGCTGATCGAGCCGCTCATGATTGCGGTGCTCGGCGGGATCATCGGCTCCATGATCATCGCCTTGTACATGCCGATCTTCGGGGTGTTCAAGCTCATCCAGTAAGCAGCGCGGGCGCCTTATGACGGCGGATGCCGACCCGAGCACGGGTCGGCATCCGCCGTTCGGCCTAAACCGAACGGCTGGTTCGAAGAAGCCGCGACTTGGCGCTAAAGGCCGCGGTACCCGAGGCCGAAAATCCTTCTGTCATCGAGCCACACCGGCCAGACACGGCACACCCGTCGCGAGGCGGGGTCGCAAAGCCAGGGAGCCGCACATCGCGGTCCGCCCAGCTGCCTCGGCCGGCACCCACCCCGGGTGCCGCGAGGGACCGGCGGAGTGGTTCACCATACGGTCCTGAAAGGACGAAGCAGATGCTCGCACGGCTTCGCAAGGCCAGCGAGGAGAACGAGGGCGGCTTCACGCTCATCGAGCTCCTGGTTGTCATGATCATCATCGGTATCCTCGCCGCCATCGCCATCCCGGTCTTCCTCTCGCAGCGCGCGAAGGCCCAGGACTCCGCGGCCAAGGCCGACGTCTCCACCCTCGGTAAGGAGATCGCCACCTTCTACGTCGACGGCACCGGCTCCGGTGTGGTCACCATCGCGGCTACCGCTGCTGCAGCCTCGGCGACGTCGGACGCCGTCACGGCCAACCACTACACCCTGACGGCGGGTGGCTACACCTACGACCTGGGCAAGGCCAGCGCCAACGTAACCGTTCCGAGCGGCCAGGGCACCGCCACGAACATTGTCAGTGACTCCGCCTGGTGTATCTCCGTGACCAACCCCAAGGGCGACAAGAAGAACTGGAAGTACTCGGCAGCGAACGGCCTCGCGGCGGGCACCTGCACCGGCTCCGCCTGATCCTCGGCGGCCTACGCGACAGGTAGCAAAGCGAACCACAGGTGAAGCGCTGCGGGCGCCCCACACGGGCCGCCCGCAGCGCTTTGCCGTGAATAGCGCTCCTGATCGGGTCCGAAGGACTTCACTCGGGCGGCTGACTCAAGGGCCGGCCTTGCGCTGTCGAAACCGTTGACGTGACTGAGATGGCACGGTGCCTTGGCGAGCGGGAAGGCGATGCGCAGCGCGGCCGCGAGGGCGGCTTCACGCTCATCGAGATGCTGGTCGTCGTCATCGTCGTCGGCACCCTTGCTGCGATCGCCATTCCAGTCTTTCTGACCCAGCGCGCGAAAGCCCACGACGCGTCCACCCGATCCGACGTCGCCCATGTCGGCAAGGAGCTGGCCACGTACTTCGTCGACGGAACGGGCACGCCGTCACTGGACTACGCGAGCGTCCCCGGCAGTGCCGTCCTCTCCGAAGGGTCCTACTCCGTGACCATCAACCTCACCAACGGGACGGCGGTGCCGGGCTCGGGTTCGTCGTCGAACCTCGGGGACCCGAAGGCCTGGTGCGTCTCGCTGACTGATCGCATGGGCGACATCAAGGACTTCCGCTACTCCGCCGATCAAGGCCTGGAGGCAGGGACATGCTGATGCGACGCTCCGCTGCGCTCCGGCGCCGGTTGCAGCGTGACGAGGCCGGCTTCTCCTTGGTCGAGGTGGTCGTGGCCATGGTGGTGCTCATGCTGTTCGCCGCGTCGCTCAGCATCGTGCTGCTGAACGGCCTGAGCGTCTCCAAGGTGAGCCGCCAGCGGGTGGCCGCCGCCAACCTGGCCGCCCGTGAGCTCGAGATCGTGCGTAACAAGTTCGCCTCGAGCACCGCTGACGCCATGGCCGTCGCGGCGACCAACGCGGTGACCAACGGGAATCCGCTCGGCCCGCCTGGTGACAGCGTGGTGGACGGTACGCCGTACACGGTGCGCCGAGACGTCCAGTGGCTCCCGACAGGCACCGGTGTCAGCGCGTGCGACGGCGGCAGCGTGGTCAACTACCCGAGCCTGGACGTCTCCGTCACCGTCACCTGGCCGAACATGCGGTCCGCCAAGCCGGTGCGTGCCGAGACGTTGATGACGCCGCTGAAGGGCACCCTCGCCGACCTGTCGACGGCGTTCGTCGCCGTCAAGGTGCAGAACGCGGCCGGCTTGGCGGCGGTCGGGGTGACGGCCGAGGCGAAGGGACCGGGCGGCACCTTCACTCACAGCACGGACGACAGCGGCTGCGCCGTCTTCCAGGTCGGTAGTCCCGGCACCTACGTCGTGACCCTCGACATGCCCGGTTGGGTGGACCAGACCGGAACACAGCGTTCGGTCAAGACCGCTCCTGCCGTCACGGCCGGACAGCTGGTCAGGCTGTCGATGACCTACGACGCCATGGCCAGCATGGACGTGACTCTGACGACAGACGGTGGATACGCGCTGCCCAGCATCCTGCCGGCGGTCAACTACATCAAGCCCAACGTTGCGGCTGCCAGCGCACGACAGATCGTCGCCGCGACCGGGACGACGACGCGGGTGACGGGTCTCTGGCCGAGCAAGGACGGCTACGCCGCGTGGCCCGGGGGGTGCAACGACTCCGACCCGGCCGGCTTGCCGACCAGTGGCACCCGTGGCGCCGTCGTCGTCCTTCCCCCGGGCGGCGTCGGTTCCGTCAACGCACGGCTTGCTCCGCTGGACCTCACCGTCGCGACCCGTGGCGGGGTGCCTGTCTCCGGTGCCGTCGTGACCGCCACGAGCCAGAACTGTGGTGCCACGGTGCCCGACCGCATGCTGACGCTGGGCACCACCGACGGCAGCGGGAAGCTCAAGACGTCGCTGCCCTACGGCAAGTGGATGCTCCAGACGACCTACCGGTTCCTTCCGGCCACCGCCACGCTGACGCCCGCCTCGGTCGGCGTCACGACCTACACCTTCGAGGTGGACTGATGCGTCTCCCCGGCAGGATGGCCCGCGACGGGGCGGACAGGGGCATCACCCTCGTCGAGGTGATGGTCGCCACGGTGCTCACGAGCATCGTGCTCGTGACGTGTGCCACGTTGTACCTCGGCTCGCTTCGGACGACGAAGGGCACGCAGGGCCGACTGGAAGAGATCAACGACGGTCGCATCGCCATCTCGTCGATGGGACGGACGCTGCGCACTGCCATCCTGCCGAGCCAGCTCTTCGACACCACCTCAGTCGAGACGGCAGCCTTCATCGAGGCCACACCCACATCCATCCGGTTCTACGCCAACATCGACAACGCGAACAACGCCATCGGACCGAGCAAGGTCACCTACAGCGTGTCAAGCGGGGTGCTCAGCCAGACGGTGCAGCGCCCGATGCCAGTCGCTGATCCGACCAAACCGGTGTACATCTACTGCGCCCCGGGCCCCGGCTGTGTCGTTCCGAGCAAGGTGCTGGCGCGAGGCGTGGTGCTGAGCGGGGACCCGATCTTCACCTACTACGACGCGCTGGGGAACAAGCTCACCGGTGCCACCTTGACCGCCGCGCAGCTCGAGGTCGTCGACTCGATAGACATCTCCGTGACCGTGGCGAAGAGCGGCGTAGGCGGCAACGGCAGCACGTACGTCCTGCGCGTCGCGCTCCCCAACCATGACGCCGTCGTGCGTGCGAACGAGGAATGAAGATGATGATCTGGCAGCTGTGGGATCGCCGGCGAGCCGGCGACGAGGAGGGCTTTGCCCTGGTCATGGTCGTCGTCTGCATGATCATCGGCAGCATGTTCGCCTTCGCAGCCTTGGGTTATGCGATGAACACGCAGCGCTTCTCCCGGACGAACCAGGACTGGAACGGCGCGTTGGCCGCTGCGCAGGCGGGCGTGGACGACTACATCGGCTACCTCAACCGCAACGACAACTATGCACGCACGCCGATCGACTGCCTGAACATCGCGCTGAAGGGTCCGAACACCGGCCCGAACACCTGCGGCTGGAACTCGTCTACCCCGGTGGGCTGGAAGCGCATCGACTCCGCGAGCGCAGCCGCTGGGGAGTTCCACTACGACATCGACCCGTCGCAGCTCGAGAGCAATGGCGTCGTCGAGGTGACCTCGACGGGTCGAGTCGGCAGCAGAACCCGGACGCTGCAGGTCGGTGTCGGCCGTGGTGGCTCGACGGACTTCCTGTACTACACCGACCACGAGGACGCCGACCCGGACAACAAGCAGTCCTACCCGGGAACGATGGATCCCGACTGCGCCGCCTACTGGTGGGCCGGGCGCGACGCGAACTCGACAAGCTCCGGCTGCAGAGAGATCACCTTCATCGGAGGTGACGTGCTCGACGGCCCCGCTCACATGAACGACACGCCGCTGTTCACGAGCGTCGGCGGCGTGAAGCCCAAGTTTGCCCAGGGTCTCGAGACGAGCGACCCGGACTGCAAGAAGGCCAAGGCCGGCGACCCGAGCACTTATGGCAACTGCGACCGTACGGGCAACGGCGGCGACTACGCGGGCAGCTGGCCGACGTGGGCGGCGACCAAGAGCCTTCCCGACAACAGCGACCAGTTCAAGAACTACCCGGGCTGCCAGTACTCCGGAGCTACGCGGATCAAGTTCCTCGCCAGCGGTCAGATGACGGTCTGGAGCAAGGAGTCGCTGACGACACCGGCGTGCGGCGGCAACAACCCGATGGGCGTCACCGTCGCAGTGCCCAACGACCAGGTCATCTACGTCAAGGGCGGCACTGCCGGCGTTCATCAGTGCCTGTCCGGCGAGATCGGGGACGGCCTGCCACTCGGCACCTATACCGGCAACAGTGCGACGACATACACCTATGACCTCAACGCGACTCTCGCAACACAGCGCTGTGGCCAAGGAAACGTCTACGTCGAGGGCGTGGTCAAGGGGCGTGTGACGTTGGCGGCCTCCAACTCCATCACCGTGACGGGGGACGTGGTCCTCGCCAGCGGCCTGGCGGGCACCGACATGCTCGGCCTGGTCGCGGCGAACTCCGTGGAGGTCTTCCACCCGATGGTCGACACCTGGGACTGCCAGGCCAGGGACCGGAGGGGCAACTGCACCACCTGGGGCTGGGACGACAATCCCAACGAGGTGGCGGGATGGCCCAGAAGGTATGGCGACGTGGACAACAACAACGTGGCGTACCCGACCAAGGGGATCCAGATCTCGGCCTCCATCCAGACGCTGCAGCACAGCTTCTTCGTGCAGACCTACAACGACGGCACCTACCAGGGCAAGCTGTATGTCCGGGGATCGATCGCCCAGAAGTGGCGCGGGATCGTCGGGCAGGGCAACCCGCCGTCCACCGGCTATCTGAAGGACTATCGCTACGACAAGCGGCTCCGGTTCGCATCGCCGCCGTACTTCCCGCAGTGGACCGACGCGAAGTGGGCCGGCAACTACACGGGCGAGATATCACCGCAGTACCGCTGAGCACCTGCGCGGACCACAAGCCGTGGCCGCGGCGAACGGCGAGTCCTCAGACCAGCCCACCGAGGTTCTCCTTAGCATGAAAGCGTCGGTGTGGTGGTCGAGGAATGGAGCGCGCGGTGCTGGTAGCGCTGATCGGTGGATGTGCGCTGCTGGGACTGCTCGTGGGGTCCTTCCTCAACGTCGTCATCTGGCGGGTGCCACGTGGCGAGTCGGTCGTGAGGCCGGCCTCGCGCTGTCCGGGTTGTCAGGCACGGGTACGTGCGCGGGACAACGTGCCGGTGCTGAGCTGGCTGCTGCTGAGAGGCCGTTGTCGGGACTGCGCTGAGCCGATCAGCATCCGCTACCCGCTGGTCGAGCTCGGGACCGCTGCAGTCTTCGCCGTGCTCGCCGGGCGCATCGGGGGGCATGGCGAGCTGCCGGCATTCCTCTACCTCGGGGCGATCGGGGTGGCCCTCACCCTCATCGACCTGGACGTCAAGCGGCTGCCCAACGCCATCGTGCTGCCTTCCTACCCGGTCGCCGCGGGGCTGCTGGGACTGGCGGCACTCGGGGAGCACGACCCGGGATCCTTCCTGCGGGCGCTGCTGGGAATGACGGCGCTGTTCGGCTTCTACTTCCTGCTGGCCTTCGTCTACCCGGCCGGCATGGGTTTCGGCGACGTCAAGCTGGCCGGGGTCCTGGGCCTCTATCTGGGATACCTCGGCTGGGGAGAGGTCATCACGGGCGGTTTCCTCGGGTTCCTCTTCGGCGGCGTCGTCGGTGTGGCGCTGATGGCGCTCCGGCGAGCCGGACGCAAGTCGCAGATCCCGTTCGGCCCCTACATGCTCGCCGGTGCGCTGGCCGCCATCCTTGCCGGCGGCGCTTTGGCAGACCTTTACCTCGATCAGGTGCTCGCCTGAGTCGATCGCTCAAGGAGCGTCCCCGGGCGGTCGATCCACTTCCTTGACACGACCCGAACGGGTCACCACGCGGTGTGAGCCGCCAGTGGGAAGGAAGCGATCGTGGCAGGACGATCCGCCATCGGTCTCGACATCGGGACCTCGGGCGTACGCGCCGCAGAGCTGTCGTTTGGCAAGGGACGAGTCACCCTGGAGAAGTTCGGCCAGGTGGCCCTTCCTGACGGTGCGGTCCGTGACGGCGAGGTAGTCAGTGCCGACGCCGTTGCCGCCGCGATCAAACAGCTCTGGACGCACACCAAGTTCAGCAGCAAGAAGGTCGTCATCGGGGTGGCCAACCAGAAGGTCATCGTGCGCCAGGTCGACCTGCCCTGGATGCCGGGGAACGAGCTCAAGAAGTCGCTCGCCTTCCAGGTAAGCGACCTCATCCCGATGCCGGTCGAGGCAGCAGTGCTCGACTTCCACCCGCTCGAGGAGCGCACCGGTGAGTCCGGGGCGCGGCTCGTGCGGGGGCTGCTCGTCGCGGCCTCCCGCGACATGGTCAACACGAACCTTGCCGCGGTCCTGAAGGCCGGACTCACTCCGGTCATGGTCGACCTGACGTCCTTCGCGGTGATCCGGTCGGTTGCGGCGTTCGACGACCTGGGCGTCGGCGCGCCGGTGGAAGCACTGGTGGACGTCGGCGCGCGCATCACCAACATCATCGTGCACCAGGGGGGCGTCCCGAAGTTCGTCCGGATCCTGCTGATGGGTGGCCAGGACATCACCGATGCCGTCGCCGAGCGGATGGGCGTGCCGCAGGAGGAGGCCGAGGCGATGAAGCAGCGGTTGTCGGCCGAGCCGGCCGACGGCTTCGGCGCTCAGGCGGCCGACAGGGTCGTCGACGCCACCATGGCAGCCTTCGTGGACGAGGTGCGCGGTTCGCTGGACTACTACCTCGCATCCAGCGGCTCCGCCCCGATCGCGAGGCTCACCCTGACCGGCGGCGGCGCGCGCCTGAGCCGGCTGGCGGATCGGCTCCGCGTCGCCACGCGGATCCCGGTGGAGCCCGGCAACCCCATGCACTCCTTGACGCTCGGCAAGACCGGGCTGTCGCCGGAACAGATCGCCTTCGTTCAGCCTCTCGCCGCGGTCCCCGTCGGCCTAGCTCTGGGAGCCGCATCATGAGCACGCAGACCTTGACCCGGAGCGGGGTGGGCACGCTCCCCGTCGTCAACCTGCTGCCGCCGGAGATCGGCGAGCAGCGTCGCCTGCGCAAGCTGCAGGGGGGCCTCGCGGGCTGTGTCCTCGCCGCGGTCGGTGTCGTCGTCCTGCTCGTGGTCGCCGCGGGCAGCCAGGTCTCCCGCGCGCAGCAGGATCTCGACGCCACCAAGGCGCAAGGAGCCTCGCTCCAGACGCAGACCGGCAAGTACGCGGACGTTCCGGCCGTGATCGCCAAAGTCGACGCCGCCAAGCTGCAGCGGTCGCAAGCCATGGCACAGGAGATCCGCTGGTCGTTCTATCTCAACGACCTGAGCCTGCGCATCCCCTCGAAGGTGTGGCTCACCAACGTGGTCGCCACGCAGACGACCGACGCGGCACCCGTCGCGGGTGCGCCGACGACCACGACCACAACCTACCCGGCCGCTGGCATCGGCACGGTGACGTTCGAGGGCAAGGCCTACGGGCACAACGACGTCGCCACCTGGCTGCAGGTGCTCGCTCGCGAGCGCGGCTGGACCCAGGCCTACTTCACCGATTCCACCGACGACGAGCAGCTGACGGGCCCGAGCGGCGTTCCGGCGAAGACGTTCACGTCACAGGTGACCATCACCGAGGACGCGCTGTCGCGGCGTTTCGACCAGAAGGCGGGCAGCTGACATGACCGAGTCACGCAAGTGGTCACTCGTGGCGATGGTCGCGGTTCTCGCGGTCCTCGCCGCCGGTTGGTTCCTTCTCATCGCACCCAAGCGAAGCGAGGCCGCCGACCTGGGCAGGCAGAACGACTCCGCGCAGGAGGCGAACGCTCAGCTGCGCAGCAAGCTGCACGAGCTGCAGGCGCTGGCACCGCAGCTGCCCAAGCGGGAGGCGGAGTTTGCTGCCATCCGGCGGCAGATCCCGGACAACCCCGCGTTGCCCGACCTCGTCCGGCAGCTGACGGCGGCCGGACGGCAGTCCGGGGCCGAGCTCACGTCGGTCGCCCCTGGCACCCCGGTGGCCCTGGTCGCCAGCACGACCGCCGCGCCCGTGGCCGCCCCGGCCGCCTCCGCGTCGACCGAGCAGCTCCTGCAGGTGCCGCTGAACCTCAAGGTGGCCGGCAGCTACAGCGAGGTCGAGGACTTCGTGGACCGGCTGGAGCGGCTGCGGCGGGTGCTCATGGTGACCGGCTTCTCGTTGACCACTGATCCGGCCGTCACGGCGTCCAGCGTGGTCGACCTGACCCTCACCGGGCGTGTCTTCATGGTGCACGCCGCCGCGGCTGCCACCACGCCGACCGCCGCCACCGGCACAGCACCCGCCACCGGCACAGCACCGGCCACTGGTACGGCACCCGCCGCCGGTGCGGTCAACTAGGACAGGGACGGACACCCATCATGACTGACACGACATTCGTCCCCGGTCAGATCCGGATGACGGAGCCGAACGAACCGGAAGAGTCACCCGGTGAGGGCCGACGCGGCCTGCTGATCCTGCTGGGAGCAGCCGGCGTGATCGTCGTCGCCATCCTGGCGTGGTTCCTCCTGTTCTCCGGTGGCGGGCAGGACGCGACACCGGTGGCAGCGGGTGCCGCGCCCACGGCGGCACCCAGCCAGCAGGCCGAGGCGCCGACGACGGCACCGACTCCCGCGGCGACCGCCCCGGTCAAGGACGCCAAGCTCCAGCACGCCTTCCGCGACCCCTTCAAGCCGCTGATCGCCCCTGCCGCCGTGGGCGGGAGCGCTACCGGCGGGACGACGACCGGCACGTCCGGCAGCACGGCGACGGGCACGACCGGCACGACAGCCGGAGCGGCCACCACCGGTCCGGCCCAACCGCAGGCCTCGCCGTCGTACCGCGTGCAGGTGACCAAGGTGTCCGCCGACAACAAGGCCATCGATATCAAGGTCGACGGCACCCTGCACAAGGGCCTGAAGGCGGGCCAGGTCTTCGCCAAGTACTTCAAGGTCATCGGCATCGGTGGGTCGGTCAACGTGATCCAGTTCGGTGACGTGAAGTTCACCATCGCGGGCACCAAGGCCGTGACGATCTCGAGCTAGCCGCATCGCCGGGCTGCCGGCACACAGCGATGGGACGGGCCGTCCGGACACCGGGCGGCCCGTCCGCATGTGCCGGTCCGTGGAAGGATCACGCCATGCTGCGATGGCTGACCGCCGGCGAGTCACACGGCCCTGCCCTCGTCGCGACGATCGAAGGGCTGCCGGCCGGGGTCGAGGTCAGCACCGACGTCGTCGCCGACGCGCTGGCCCGTCGGCGGCTTGGCCACGGTCGCGGCGCCCGGATGTCGTTCGAACGCGACGAGGTCGAACTGCTCGGCGGAGTGCGGCACGGGCGCACCCAGGGGGGACCGGTCGCCGTACGCGTCGGGAACACCGAGTGGCCGAAGTGGGCCACCGTCATGTCCCCCGACCCGGTCGGCGAGGCGGAGCTCGAGGGCCTCGCCCGCAACGCCGCGTTGACGCGGCCCCGCCCGGGTCACGCGGACCTCGCCGGCATGCAGAAGTACGGCTTCGACGACGCCCGCCCCGTGCTCGAGCGGGCGAGCGCGCGGGAGACCGCGGCCCGCGTCGCGCTGGGCGCCGTGGTCCGGCAGCTGCTCGAGCAGACCCTCGGTGCTCGGCTGGTCAGCCACGTGGTCGCCATCGGTGAGGCCGATGCTCCCGACGGCGTCTGGCCGACTCCCGAGGACGTCGCGCGGCTCGACGCGGACCCCGTGCGCTGCCTGGACCCCGCCGCGAGCGCTGCGATGGTCGCCGAGATCGACGCGGCGCGCAGAGCCGGGGACACCCTCGGAGGTGTCGTCGAGGTGCTCTGCTACGGGCTGCCCCCCGGGCTGGGCAGCCACGTGCACTGGGACCGGCGCCTCGACTCCCGGCTGGCGGGGGCGCTGATGGGCATCCAGGCCATCAAGGGCGTCGAGGTCGGTGACGGGTTCCGCACCGCCCGTCGGCCCGGTTCCCGGGCCCACGATGAGATCGAGCGCAGTGCCGACGGACGGATCCACCGGCGCACAGCGCGCGCCGGCGGCATCGAGGGCGGCATGTCGACGGGCGACCCCTTGCGCGTGCGCGCCGCCATGAAGCCCATCTCGACGGTGCCGCGGGCGCTGGACACCGTCGATGTCGCGACCGGCGAGGCCGCGCAGGCCATCAGTCAGCGCAGCGACGTCTGCGCGGTTCCCGCTGCGGGCATCGTGGCAGAGGCGATGGTGGCCCTGGTGCTCGCCGACGCGGCGCTGGAGAAGTTCGGTGGTGACTCGGTCGCCGAGACGCGTCGCAACGTGCAGGGCTACCTCGATCACCTGCAGGTCCGCTGATGGCACCACGTGTCGTGCTGGTGGGGCCGCCGGGTTCCGGCAAGTCGACGGCCGCCAGGCTGGTCGCCGCCCGGCTGGGGGCCTCGTGGCGCGACACCGACGACGACGTCGAGGTAGTCGCGGGCAGCACGATCTCCGACATCTTCGTCGAGCGCGGCGAGGAGCGGTTCCGCGCACTGGAACGCGCCGCGGTGACGACAGCGCTCGCCGAGCACGACGGGGTGCTCGCGCTCGGTGGCGGTGCGGTGCTCGACGCGCACTCCCGAGAGCAGCTTGCCGGTCACACCGTCGTGTTCCTCGACGTGACGATCGGCGATGCGGCCAAGCGCATCGGCCTCAACCGGGACCGCCCCTTGCTGCTCGGTAACCCCCGAGCGCAGTGGATCCGGCTGATGGAGTCCCGCCGCCCGCTGTACGAGCAGGTGGCGACCGCCACGGTGGTGACCGACGGGAAGACGCCCGACGAGGTGGCCGACGCGGTCGTCCAGGCGGTACGGCGATGACGGCGCCGACGCGGATCACGGTGGGCGGGGTCTCGCCGTACGACGTCGTGGTCGGCGCGGGAGCGCTGGGGGAGCTGCCTGCGCTGCTGTCCATGCGGCCGCGCCAGGTCCTCGTCGTGCACTCGCCCGTGGTGGCCGAGCTGGCGGCGGACGTGGCGGGTGCTCTGCTGCAGGCCGGTATCGAGGTCACGAAGGCTGTCGTGCCCGACGGAGAGGCGGCCAAGACGGTGGACGTCTGCGCCGACGTCTGGTCGCTGCTCGGCCGCCGCGGCTTCACTCGCTCCGACGCGGTCGTGTCGGTCGGCGGGGGCGCCGTCACCGACCTCGCCGGCTTCGTCGCCGCCTCGTGGCTGCGCGGCGTGCGTGTGGTGCACGTGCCCACGACGCTGCTCGGCATGGTCGACGCCGCGGTCGGCGGCAAGACAGCGGTCAACACCGCCGAGGGCAAGAATCTCGTCGGCGCCTTCTACCCGCCGGCAGGTGTCCTCTGCGACCTGACCACGCTGACCACCCTCCCGCGCGGGGAGCTGGCCAGCGGCATGGCCGAGGTGGTCAAGGCCGGCTTCCTGCGCGACGGCGCGATCCTCGAGCTGGTCGAGGCGGACCCGGCCCGAGCGCTGGACCCGCGCGGACCCGAGCTGCGCGAGCTGGTGGAGCGAGCAGTGCGCTTCAAGGCCGACGTGGTGGCGGGCGACCTGCGCGAGCACGGTGGCCGCGAGATCCTCAACTACGGGCACACGTTGGGGCACGCCATCGAGAAGGTGGAGTCGTTCCGCTGGCGTCACGGCGACGCGGTGAGCGTCGGGCTGGTCTTCGCCGCCGAGCTCGCGGCGGTGACGGGCCGCCTCGGCGCCGACGAGGTCCTGCGGCACCGGAGCGTGCTGGGCGCGCTGGGGCTGCCCACGAGCTACCGTCACGACGCGTGGCCCGCTCTGCGCGAGGCGATGACCATCGACAAGAAGTCTCGCGGCGAGCGGTTGCGGTTCGTGGTCCTCGACGGCCTCGGGCGGCCCGGGCTGCTCGAGGACCCCGACGAGTCGTTGCTGGAGCTGGCGTACGCGGAGGTGAGCGCGTGAGGCGCGTACTGGTGCTGAACGGCCCGAACCTGTCCCGGCTGGGGTCACGCGAGCCCGATGTCTACGGGACGACGAGCTATGACGAGCTCGTGGCCGCGTGCCGGGCCACCGCCGCCGAGCTGGGGCTCGACGTCGACGTCCGGCAGACCGACGACGAGTCGGAGCTGGTGGGGTGGCTGCACGACGCGGCCGACGGCGCCATCCCCGTGCTGCTGAACCCGGCGGCCTTCACGCACTACTCCTACGCCCTGCGTGACGCGTGCGCGCAGCTGCGCGCCCCGCTCGTCGAGGTCCACCTCACCAACCCGGCGACGCGCGAGGAGTTCCGCCACACCTCGGTCGTGGCGGGCGTCGCCACGGGGACCGTCGCCGGCTTCGGGATCGACTCCTACCGCCTGGCCCTACGGGCTCTCGCCGCCCAGCCCTGACCGACCCCGGTGGCTACGCTCGGACCATGCCCGAGAACCACCACGTACGCCGCCAGCGGTTGCGGTCGCTCCTCGGCCCGGCGGAGGTCGACGCGCTGCTGGTCACCCGACTGGCGAACGTCCGCTACCTGACCGGTTTCACCGGCTCCAACGCTGCTCTTCTGGTGACGCCCGACCGCACCGTGCTGGCGACCGACGGGCGCTACACCACCCAGTCCGAGGCGCAGGCACCCGACGTCGAGCGGGTCATCGACCGGGCCTGCGCCGAGGCCCTGACCACGCTGGCCGGCGAAACCGGCGTACGCCGGCTGGGCTTCGAGGAGCACGACCTCAGCGTCGCCACCCACGCGACGCTTCGCGGCCGCGACCGCGCGCCCGACCTGGCCGTGACGGGTGGTCTGGTCGAGCGGCTGCGCACCGTCAAGGACGACGGTGAGATCGAGCTGATCCGGCGGGCGTGCGCCATCAGCTGCCACGCCCTCGAGCAGCTGCTCCCGGTCATCGCCCCCGGGCGCACCGAGCGCGAGGTCGCCCGCGACCTGGAGAACCGCATGCTCGACCTGGGCGCAGACGGCGTGGCGTTCCAGACCATCGTTGCGACCGGCCCGAACAGCGCCATCCCGCACCACCGTCCGACCGACCGGGAGATCGCGGTCGGAGACCTCCTCAAGATCGACTTCGGTGCTCTCCACCACGGCTACCACGCCGACTGCACCCGCACCTTCGTGGTGGGGCGCGAGCCCGAGACATGGCAGCGCGAGATCTTCGACGTCGTGCGCGAGGCGCAGCGCGCGGGCCGGCGCGCCTTGGCACCGGGGGCCGGCCTGCGCCAGATCGACTCCGCCGCCCGTGACGTGGTCAAGTCGGCCGGCTACGGCGAGCAGTTCAGCCACGGCCTGGGCCACGGGGTGGGCCTCGAGATCCACGAGGCACCGGCGCTCGGCTGCTCCGCAGCGGGTACCATCAGCGCTCGCACGCCTGTCACCGTCGAACCGGGGATCTACCTCGCCGGGCGCGGCGGAGTCCGCATCGAGGACACCCTCGTCGTCGACGAGAGCGGGCCCGAACTGTTGACCACGACGCCCAAGGACCTGCTGGTCCTCTAGGCCCACGAAACGAAGGACCCTCCACGTGGCCACCACGAACGACCTGAAGAACGGCTTGGTGCTCAACCTCGACGGCCAGCTGTGGTCAGTCGTGGAGTTCCAGCACGTCAAGCCCGGCAAGGGCGGGGCGTTCGTGCGCACCAAGCTCAAGAACGTGCTCTCGGGCAAGGTCGTCGACAAGACGTTCAACGCGGGCACGAAGGTAGAGACGGCGACGGTCGACAAGCGCGACATGCAGTACCTCTACAAGGAGGGTGAGGACTTCGTGTTCATGGACATGCAGTCCTTCGACCAGATCCATGTCCCGGCCGCGACGCTCGGGGACGTGTCGGCGTACCTGCTCGAGAACCAGGACGCGGTGGTGGCGCTGCACGAGGGCACCCCGCTGTACGTCGAGCTGCCGGCTTCGGTCGAGCTGACGATCTCCTACACCGAGCCGGGGATGCAGGGTGACCGCTCGACCGGCGGCACCAAGCCCGCCACGCTCGAGACCGGCGCGGAGATCGCCGTACCGCTGTTCATCACCACCGGTGAGAAGGTCAAGGTCGACACTCGCGACGGCAGCTATCTGGGGCGCGTGACGAGCTAGTGGCCGCCCGCACCAAGGCCCGCAAGCGCGCACTGGACATCCTCTTCGAGTCCGACCAGCGCCAGGTCGACACGTTGGACACGCTGGCGGCGCGGGTGGCGACGGGTGAGCCGCCGGTGGGGGACTACACCGTGGAGCTGGTGCAGGGCGTCGTCGCCCGGCGGCCGCGGATCGACGAGCTGCTGGCCACCTACGCGCAGGGCTGGGCCCTGGACCGCATGCCGGCGGTCGACCGCGCGGTGCTGCGGCTGGGCGCCTACGAGCTGTTGTGGCGCGACGACATCCCCGACGCCGTCGCGATCAACGAGGCCGTCGCCCTGGCCCGGGACCTGTCGACCGACGAGTCGCCGAGCTTCGTCAACGGCCTGCTGGCCCGGTTGCTGGAGCTGAAGCCCACCCTCGTGACCTGACGCTCGCCACCGAGGTCAGCAGGACCGCGGACAGGGCGCAGCCCGCCAGCAGCAGGCCGGAGAAGCCGGCCGCCTGCACGACCCGCTGCGGGTACCACGTCGTCCAGTCGCTGAAGGTGCCACCGACCCAGTAGTCGGCAAGCAGGGCGCCGGTGCCGTAGATGGCGACGCTGAGCGCTGCGAGCATCGTCGTCACGACCACCCGGCGCGGCCGGCCTGCGGACCACCTGCCATAGCCGACGGTCAGCACCGGGGTGGCCAGGACGAACAGCTCCAGGACAAGTCGGTTCCCGTAGAACTCGCCGCCGCCGTTGAAGCCGTTGATGCGGAACTGCACGACCTGGTAGGCCAGGCCCCCGACCAGTGCGGCCCTGGCCCAGGACGGCGCCTCGCGCCAACCCGCGGGCAGTGCACAGGCGAGGGCGAGCAGCACGGGGCTGTACAGCAGGACCCCGCACCAGCCGGACACCAACGCGCCTGCGACGTTCTCGCCGAACTGCTCCATCCCGGTCCACGGGGAGCGGGTTGCGTTGTCCGCCGCATAGGTGTAGCCACCGCCGATGCTCGCCGCGTGGAACATCCACCTGTTCCACAGCAGCAGGGCCACCATGGCGAGCGCAGCGGGTGCCCCCATCGCCAGGCAGGGACGCAGGCTCCGCCGGATGACGGCCTCCCAGATGCCGAGCACAGCGATGACGACCGCGAGATGAGGTCTGGTCAGGACCAGCGGTGCCATCGCCAGGCCGGAGAGGGCGTAGCGGCGGCGGGAGACGAACAGCAGTCCCAGCGACAGCCAGAACGCGTCGGGGCCGTGCGTCCACAGCTCGGCCGACGCCACGGTCCACATCGCGGTCCCGAACGCCAGCACGCCGCTGGCGGCAATGGCCAGCCGCGGCGACACCAGTCCGCGCAGCAGCACAGCGATGTTGGCGACGGCCCCCGCGCTGAACAGCGCCGCCGTCCATGCCGCGAGCTTCTCCGGGGCGAGATGCGTCCAGAACAGGAGCAGATTGGCCGGTACGCCGGCGAGGATGACGCCCGGCGTCCGGTTGCTCACCAGCGCGTCCCCGGCGCGGACGAACCAGTGGTCGGGCGGCAGCCCCGGGAGGCCGGAGAGGTCGAACATGCCGTGATGGACCAGCTGCCAGGCGGGCCACGCCGCCGCCACGCCGTCGGCGTTCTGACCGGTCCACCAGTGCGAGGTGAGCACGAAGACCACACCGACGAAGCCGAACACGCCGAGCCACGTTGCGCGTCCCGACATGGCGACCCGCTCGAGGGACTGTGCCGCGCGTTGCCCCAGAGCTGGAGAGGCGAGGGTGGTGGTAGGCACCCTTCTGTATCGACAGCGCCCGCACGCACTTGACCTGCCGGGTCGACGCCCAGCACGCCGGCCGGCGGGTCAGTCGAGGGCGCGGCGCGCCTCGGGGTTCAGCACGCCCCAGGAGATCAGCTGCTCGGTCAGCTGGGACGGCGACTCGTCGTAGATCACGGCCAGCGTCCGCAGGTCGTCCTGGCGGATGGACAGCACCCGCCCGTTGTAGTCGCCGCGCTGGGCCTGGATGGTCGCGGCGTACCGCGCCAGGGGCCCGGCGCGCTCGGCGGGCACCACCTGCAGCGCCTCGAGGTCGAGGATCAGCCGGGGCGGCGGCTCGGCGGCCCCCGATGGGCTGCTGTCGGGCAGCAGCTCGCTGACCGGCACGCCGTAGAAGTCCGCCAGCTCGGCGAGCCGCTGCACGGTCACGGCACGGTCGCCGCGCTCGTAGGAGCCCACCACGACGGCCTTCCACCGGCCCTGCGACTTCTCCTCCACCCCGTGCAGCGACAGGTTCTGCTGGGTGCGGATGGCTCGCAGGCGCCCGCCCAGGGCTCGCGCGTAGTCCGATGGCATCTCGGGTCCTTCCCCCACGGTTACAGCTCGTGATTCACCCGCGGCAAGGCCGGACGCCCACCGCCCACCCCGTCAACGTGGTGACCCTGCGTTACGTTACGCAGAGTCACAGACAAAAGTCAGAGAATGGCAAAACTTGCCGGCCGCCGGTCACCCGCATGGCGCAGCGCGGACCGTCCCGGCGGCCCTGGTAGCGTGCACGGTGAGAGACATCCTTTAACGACCCGTCCAGTGAGGCGGAGAAGGAGGTCGGTCGGCCTATGACGCCCACCCCTGACCTGACCGCCCGTGCCACGGGGCCGGTCCCCGTCGGCAGCGTCCCCGGACACCGAGCAGGCAGCAGCAGCCGGGCCGGCCAGCCCGGCGGGCCCGCCACGGTCGGCCGGCCGGTCCTCGAGGCCCCCGACATCGGGCGTGCCCTCACCCGGATCGCTCACGAGATCCTCGAGCGCAACAAGGGTGCCGGCGACCTGTGCCTGCTCGGCATCCCCTCCCGCGGCGTGCCGCTGGCCTACCGCCTCGGCGCCCTGATCGCCCAGGTCGAGGGCAGCACCGTGCCGGTCGGCGCGCTGGACGTGACGATGTACCGCGACGACCTGCGACTGCGGCCGGCCCGGGCCCTGGAGCACACCGAGCTGCCCCCCGAGGGGGTCGACGGGCGCACGGTCGTGCTCGTCGACGACGTGCTGTTCTCCGGGCGCACGATCCGCGCGGCGCTCGACGCGCTCGGCGACCTCGGCCGGCCGAGGTCGGTCCAGCTGGCCGTCCTCGTCGACCGGGGCCATCGCGAGCTGCCGATCCGGGCCGACTACGTGGGCAAGAACCTGCCGACCTCGATGACCGAGCGCGTCCACGTGCTGCTCGAGGAGCGCGACGGCCGCGACGCCGTCACCGTCGAGAAGACCACCGCGGCGACGCCCGCCGCGGCGGCGCGGACAGGAGCCGACGATGAATAGGCACCTCCTCTCGGGCGCCGACCTGAGCCACGCCGACGCCCTGCTCGTGCTGGACACGGCGGAGGAGCTCGCGCAGCTCGCCGACCGCCCGATCAAGAAGCTGCCGACACTGCGCGGTCGCACGGTGGTGAACCTTTTCTTCGAAGACTCCACCCGCACCCGCATCTCCTTCGAGGCCGCGGCCAAGCGGCTCTCCGCCGACGTCATCAACTTCTCCGCCAAGGGCTCCAGCGTCTCCAAGGGTGAGAGCCTCAAGGACACCGCGCTGACTCTGGAGGCGATGGGCGCCGACGCCGTCGTGGTCCGCCACCACGCCTCCGGCGCTCCCCACCGGCTGGCGCACAGCGGGTGGATCCGCGGAAGCGTCGTCAACGCCGGCGACGGCACCCACGAGCACCCCACCCAGGCCCTGCTCGACGCGTTCACCATGCGCCGGCGGCTCAACGGCGACCGGCCGCTCGGCACCGACCTGACGGGCCGCCGGGTCACCATCGTCGGTGACGTCCTGCACTCGCGCGTCGCCCGCTCCAACGTGCTGCTGCTGCACACCCTCGGAGCCGAGGTCACCCTCGTCGCCCCACCCACCCTCCTGCCCGTCGGCATCGACGCCTGGCCGTGCACGACGTCCTACGACCTCGACGGCGAGCTCGCGAAGAGCGACGTGGTGATGATGCTGCGGGTGCAGCGCGAGCGAATGACCACCGAGGGCGGCGGCTTCTTCCCCAGCGCGCGCGAGTACTCCCGCCGCTACGGCCTCGACCGTCGCCGCGTCGCCGTGCTGCCCGACCACGCGATCGTGATGCACCCGGGTCCGATGAACCGCGGCATGGAGATCGCCGCGGAGGTCGCCGACTCGGCCCGCTCGACCATCGTCGAGCAGGTCACCAACGGCGTCAGCGTGCGGATGGCCGTGCTGTACCTGCTGCTCTCCGGCAGCACCGAGATCACCGAGGTGACCGCATGAGGACCACGCCCACGACCACCGGGCGGTACGTCGTCACCGGCGCGCGCGTGCTGGGTCGCGAGCCCACCGACCTGCTCCTCGAGGACGGTGTCGTGGCCGAGGTCGGCCCCGGGCTGGCGCGCGGGCGTGCCGAGGTGGTCGACGCCGACGGCCTGGTCGCGCTGCCCGGCCTGGTCGACCTGCACACCCACCTGCGGGAGCCGGGCCGCGAGGACGCCGAGACGGTCGAGACGGGCACGGCCGCGGCGGCCCTCGGCGGGTTCACTGCGGTGCACGCGATGGCCAACACCGACCCGGTGGCCGACACGGCCGGCGTCGTCGAGCAGGTGTGGCGGCTGGGTCGCGAGGCGGGCCACTGCGACGTACACCCGGTCGGTGCGGTGACGGTGGGGCTGACGGGGGAACGGCTCGCGGAGCTGGGCGCCATGGCCGAGTCGGCGGCGCGCGTGCGGGTCTTCTCCGACGACGGCGCCTGCGTGTCCGACGCGGTGCTGATGCGCCGGGCGCTGGAGTACGTCAAGGCGTTCGGCGGCGTCGTCGCCCAGCACGCGCAGGAGCCGCGGCTGACGCAGGGCGCGCAGATGAACGAGGGCGAGCTGTCCGGGGTGCTCGGGCTGGCCGGCTGGCCCGCGGTCGCCGAGGAGGCGATCATCGCCCGCGACGTCCTGCTCACCGCCCACGTGGGCTCGCGGCTGCACGTCTGCCACGTGTCGAGCGCGGGCTCGGTCGAGATCCTGCGCTGGGCCAAGAGCAAGGGCTGGAACGTCACCGCCGAGGTGACGCCGCACCACCTGCTGCTCACCGACGCGCTGGCGACCTCCTACGACCCGCTGTTCAAGGTGAACCCCCCGCTGCGCACCGGTGAAGACGTCCTGGCGCTGCGCGAGGCGCTCGCCGACGGCACCATCGACGCGGTCGCCACCGATCACGCACCGCACTCCCACGAGGACAAGGACTGCGAGTGGGCCGCGGCTGCGATGGGGATGCTCGGACTGGAGACGGCGCTGTCGGTCGTGCAGGAGGCGATGGTCGAGACCGGGCTGCTCGACTGGGCCGGTGTCGCCGACCGCATGTCGTCGCGGCCCGCGCGCATCGGCCTGCTCGACGGCCACGGTCACGCCTTGGAGGCAGGGGCCCCCGCGAACCTGGTGCTGCTGGACCCCGCGGCGCGGCGCACGATCGACCCGTTCGCGCTCGCCTCCCGCAGCCGGAACACGCCGTACGCGGGACGCGAGCTGCCCGGCGCCGTGGTCGCCACCTTCCTGCGCGGTGTCCCGACCGTGCTCGACGGGAAGCTCCAGTGACCGCGGCTGCCCGCTCGCCGCTTCCTAGGATGGGATACGTGTTGGGGCACCTGCAAACCAGTCAACCGTCCGATGTTCGCGCAGCCGCATGCCGGGGGGACGCCGGATGAGCCGGTCGACGCCCGCGTTGCTGGTGCTCGAGGACGGCCGAACGTTTCGGGGTGACTCCTACGGGGCGCCGGGTGAGACGTTCGGCGAGGCGGTGTTCGCCACCGGCATGACCGGTTACCAGGAGACCCTGACCGACCCGTCCTACCACCGGCAGGTCGTCGTGATGACGGCTCCGCACGTCGGCAACACCGGCGTCAACGACGAGGACGCCGAGTCGGGGCGCATCTGGGTGAGCGGGTACGTCGTGCGCGACCCCGCCCGGCGCGTCTCGTCGTGGCGGGCGCGCCGCAGCCTGCAGGAGGAGCTCGCCGCGCAGGGCGTCGTGGGCGTCTCGGGCGTCGACACCCGCGCCCTCACCCGCCACCTGCGGGAGCGCGGCGCGATGCGGGTCGGTGTGTCCTCGGTGGAGACCGACGAGCGGGCGTTGCTCGAACGAGTGCTCGCGGCGCCCGTGATGGCCGGCGCCGACCTGGCCCGTGAGGTCAGCACCGACACGGCGTACGTCGTCCCCGCCCGCGGCGAGCACCGCTTCACCGTCGCAGCGCTCGACCTGGGCATCAAGCGGATGACGCCGGTGCACCTGGCCGAGCAGGGCATCGAGGTGCACGTCCTGCCGTCGACGGCCACCGTCGACGACGTACGCGCCACCGGCGCCGACGGCGTGTTCCTCTCCAACGGCCCCGGCGACCCCGCGGCGGCCGACGACGCGGTGGCGTTGACCCGCGACCTGCTGGGCGCGCGGGTGCCGGTGTTCGGCATCTGCTTCGGCAACCAGGTGCTCGGCCGGGCCCTGGGCCTGGGCACCTACAAGCTGCGCTACGGCCACCGGGGCATCAACCAGCCGGTGCAGGACCGCGCCACCGGCAAGGTCGAGATCACCTCGCACAACCACGGCTTCGCGGTGGACGCCCCGACGAGCGGTGTGTTCCAGACCCCGTTCGGCGCCGCGCAGGTGTCACACGTCTGCCTCAACGACGGCGTGGTCGAGGGGCTGCGCTGCCACGACGTGCCGGCCTTCTCGGTGCAGTACCACCCCGAGGCGGCGGCCGGCCCGCACGACGCGGCGCACCTGTTCCACCGCTTCACCGAGCTGCTCGAGGGGAGGGGCTAGATGCCGAGACGCACCGACATCTCCAGCGTGCTCGTGATCGGCTCGGGCCCGATCGTGATCGGGCAGGCCTGCGAGTTCGACTACTCCGGCACGCAAGCGTGTCGTGTGCTGCGTCAGGAGGGGTACCGCGTGATCCTCGCCAACTCGAACCCGGCGACGATCATGACGGATCCGGATTTCGCCGACGCCACGTACATCGAGCCTCTGGACGTCGACATCCTCACGCAGATCATCGAGCGAGAACGGCCCGACGCCGTATTGCCGACGCTCGGCGGGCAGACGGCGCTGAACCTGGCCATGGCGCTGTACGAGCGCCAGGTCATTGGTGTTCCCGGAACGCCCGAGATGATCGGAGCCAACGCCATTGCCATCGCGACCGCCGAGGATCGCGAGCAGTTCAAGGTGGCGATGCAGGAGATCGGCCTCTCCGTGCCGGCGTCGGGCATAGCCCACACGCTCGAGGAGGCCCGCGAGGTCATCGCCCGCATCGGGCTGCCGGTCGTCATCCGTCCCGCGTTCATTCTGGGCGGCAAGGGCACCGGCATCGCATCAACGCCGGAAGAGCTCGAGCGCGCTGCCGTGCATGGCCTGGATGCCAGCCCGATCAGCGAGATCCTCCTCGAGCGGTCGATCGCCGGATGGAAGGAGTTCGAGCTCGAGGTCATG
>JAVEDI010000063.1 GCA_030841035.1 Actinomycetota bacterium | reverse complement strand
TTGCCGAGGCTGGCGGAGAGATCCCAGGCGTGGGCGGCCGCGTCGATGATGGCGAAGTCGATCACCACGGAGCCAGGAAGGGCGCCGAACGGCGTGTCGTGTGTCGCGTCGAGCACGCCCTCACTGCGCCACAAGCCCGCGACGCGGCCGGTGACTTCCTCGGCGATCGGCTCGAGGTCGCCCGGGATAGGGACCGCGCCCATGGCGTCCGCACCTGTGACGAGCTGCTGGCCGGTGACCACCCCCGCCCAGAGCAACTGGTTGTTCAGCGCGTGGCTGGCCAAGCGCCGGACCGTCCAGGGGCCGCAGTTCGTCGGACCATCCATGACGGAGTCCTCGAGGGTGCCGATGACCTTTCTCAGCTCGCTCAGTGTGTAGTCGAGCGTGTGCAGACGATCCACGGTCGCCTCCCTCAGTTGACGGAGGGCACGCTACCAAGACCTGGTCCAGCAGGGGCGCGAACGGCGGTGGCCGCCTCCGGGCAATCGTGAGGCGGCCACCGGGCGTTCAGTGCGATTCGACGATGCCCTCCCGGGGGTCGACACGGCCGAGGTTCTCGACGACCTCGAACGTCCCTCCGCGGGCCTGCGCGATGTACATGTTCAGTCGCAGGTGGTGCTGCCCGGGGATCATCTCGGCCGGGCCTCCGGGTCCCTCGGTGAGGCTGGCCGTGTCCAGTGCCTTCGCGACCGGGTCGGGGTCGACCGAGCCTGCTGTGGTGACGGCCGCGGCCCACAACTTCAGGCCTCGGTACATGCCCGTGCAGGCACTGCCGGCCGTGAACTTGGCACTGCCGGGGTAGCGCTGCTCATACTCCCGGAGCAGCCCGAGGCTGAACGGGTCCGAGATGTCTCGGTAGAAGTCGAGGCACCCATAGAGCCCCTCGGCGTGCTCGGCAGGCACGAGGTTGAGGAAGTTCTCGTCGAAGTAGGTGCAGACGAGCTGCCCGCCCCGCTCGCGGAACCCCGCCTCGTGCAGCCGTGCGAGGAACGGCGTGAGCCCGGGCGGCACGATCGTGTTGAAGACGACGTCGGCACCACTGGACATGATGCGTTCCACGGTCGCGTCGTAGTCGACGTGGTCGAGCGGGTGGTACTCCTCACCCACGATCGTGCCACCGTGGCTGGTCGCCACCTCACGGACCTTGGCATTCAGCACGCGTGGCCAGATGTAGTCGGCAGACGGGAGGTAGAACGTCCGCGCCCCCGTGCGGTTCATCAGCCAAGGGATCAGTGGCTCCACCTGCTGCGCCGGCACCGGGCCGGTACAGAAGATCAGCGGGTGGGACTCCTGGCCCTCGTACTGCTCGGGGTAGATGTAGAGCTTCCGCCCGCGTTCGACCACCGGGCCTTTGATCGCCTGCCGCGTGGAGCTGTAGATGCCCCCGAGCACGACGTCGACGTCGTGCTCGTCGACCATCCGGGCCGCCGCCGCGGCTGCCGCGGCGTCGTCGGTGGCACTGTCCTCGACGATGAGGCGCAGCTGCCGGCCGAGAAGGCCGCCGCTGGCGTTGAGGTCGCTCACCACCAGGTCGGCGACGTTCGCATTGGCGATGCCCATGAAGGACAGTGGACCGGTGAGGTCGGTGATGACTCCCACGTTGATGGCGTCCGACGTTGTCATCGTGACGCCTCAGGCCTCGACCGCGCCGTGGAAGCGCAGGGTGTAGGGCTTCATCAGGTGGCCCGCATCCTTCATCACCGGTGGGACGGTCGGGTCGGTCAGGAAACTCTCCCAACCGGCGTCGTCCCAGTCGAAGACGGCCCACACGCGGTCAGGGGCCGCGTCGTCGCGGAACACGAGCGCGCCCTTGCAGCCGTGCTCGGCGCGCTTCTCGGCGCCACCGGTGCTGAAGACGGACCAGAAGCGGTCCCAGTCTGCGAACGTCGTGGTAGCGAGGATCATCGGATCGCTCCTTCGAACGTGTCGGGCGTGGTGGTGAACATGGGAGCTCCTCTGCAGTGGGGGTGTGTCGGATGCGAACGAGCGTGCGCCCGGCGCTGCCCGCACGGCATCCGGAGATCTCCCCATTTCCGCGGCCTCAGTCGGTGAGGCCGTGCTCCACCGCCCACCGCGTCGCCACCGCGCGGTTCGACGCCCCGATCTTCGTGTAGAGGTTTTGGATGTGACGATCGGCGGTCTTCGCCGAGATGTAGAGCCGCTGGGCGATCTCGCGGGTGGTGTGGCCCTGCGCCGCGAGGCGCAGTACGTCGACCTCGCGTGCGCTGAGCCCACCTGGCCGGGTGCTGCGGCTCGCCGCCCGATCGCGCAGGTCGGCGCGCGCCCGCTGGATCTCGCGGCGGGCGAAATGCGTCGCGTCGCCCAGATCCATCCCCGCACCCATGACGGCGCTGTCGTCGAACGCCGGCCGACCCAGCTTCGTCATCAGCCGCTCGGCGAGCTCGGGCAGGTCGGGGACGTGGTGATCGCTTCCCGGCTGTCGCACGATCGCCGCGTAGAGGCTGGCCGCGCTGTCGAGCCGGTCAATGCGTTCGAACAGTGCGGTCGCGCTGGCCAGGGTGATGGTGAGCTGAGCAACGTTGCCTGCCTGGTGAAACGCGTCGATCGCCGCGTCGAACATGGCCAGCGCGTCGTCGGGATCGGCGTCGACCAGCCGCAGTCGCGCGGCGTCGCGCGCGATGAAGCCGACGAAGAAGTCGACGCGGTGCTGGCGCACGTAGTCCAGGCCTTCGCGCCAGAGGGCCAGCGCGCGGTCGGGGTCGCGGTGAGTGTGCGCACCACCGGAAGTCCAGTACGCGTAGGCGATGAAGTACGGGTTGCCGAGCCTGCGGGCCGCGGCCATCGCGTCGCCGGTCATGGCCAGCGCCTCGTCGACCCGCCCCGACGCCTGCAGGCCGTCGAGGAGCAAGGACAGTCCCCAGCCGCGGGCGTTCCCGGGAAGGGAGGCGACGCGGCGGGCCGTGTCGACGTACCGGTCGAGGTGGCCGTCGTAGACGTGCGCGAGCGCTTCGATCAGGCCCGCCATCCCGGGCTCGCACGGGTCGTAACGCGGGTCCCCCTCGAGTCTGCCCGCATACTGCGCGGCCGCGACGGCCTCGGCCGGACGACCGGTGAAGCATCCCCATGCCGCACCGGTGTAGAGCCGGGGGAGGCGGCGGACGCCGGCTCGGGTCGCGTCGGGGAGCAGCTCCTGGGCCCAGCCGACCGTCTCGAACAGCTGGATCGAGGCCCCCATGAGCGCCGTGTGCGCCGCGATGTCGGCCGCGGTCTCGAGGTCGCCCCGAGACCAGCTCCACCGGAAGGCGGAACGGAGGTTGGCGAGCTCGACCTGCAGCCAGTCGACGCAGTCGCGCCACGCCGGGCCGTTCCAGCGCCCCCAACGGGCAACCGCCTCGTGGGCGAAGCGGACGGCATGCCGGTCCCGCACCGTGTCGATCACGCCGGTGGCGGCCAGCTCGTCCTCGGCGAACTGCCGGATCGTCTCCAGCACCACGTAGCGGGCCGATCCGGCGGCGTTGTCGGCGACCACCAGGGACTTGCGTACCAGTGAGTCGACCAGGTCGAGCACCGTCAGGTCGTCGTCGGCCCCGAGCACTTCGGTGATGGCGGCGAGGTCGAAGCCGCCGGCGAAGACCGCGATGCTGCGCAGCAGGGCGCGCTCGTCGTCGTCGAGCAGCTCGTACGACCACGCGACGACGTCTCGCAGGGTCTGCTGGCGGCGTGGTGCGCGCGGTGAAGCGGTCAGGATGCGGAACCGGTCGCCGAGCCGGTCACGGATGTCGATCGGGCTCATCGAGATCGTCCGGGCCGCCGCCAGCTCGATGCCCAGGGGAAGGCCGTCGAGACTGCGGCAGATCTCGACGACCGCGGCTGCGGTGGCCGGCTCGGCGAAGTCGATGAGGGACTGCAGCGCCCGCGCCCGCTCGACGAACAGCGTGACCGCCGGAGAGGCGGCGCCTCCATCGAGGGTGAGTGGCAGCACCAGCCGTCGCTGTTCCCCGGGTACGTCGAGGGCTTCACGGGAGGTCGCCAGGATGCGCACCGTCGTGCTGTGCCTGATCAGCTCGCGGACC
Organism: Actinomycetota bacterium; assembly: GCA_030841035.1. Lineage (GTDB taxonomy): Bacteria > Actinomycetota > Actinomycetes > JACCUZ01 > JACCUZ01 > BP-173. The sequence continues at coordinate 80,932 of JAVEDI010000063.1, read as the reverse complement.
GTGCTCGCGACCGCGTCGACCACGTGCTCGCAGTTGTCCAGGACGACGACAAGAGCCCGCCCTCCGGTCAGTGCTTCCACCAGTGTCTGGAGCACCGGTACGCCCGCTTGCGGAGTGATCCCCAGGGTGGTCGCGATGGCATCGGGTACCGCAGAGGGGTCGGTCAGCGCCGCGAGCTCGACCATCCAGACGCCGTCGGGGTTGTCGGCGGCGAGCGCCGCCCCCACCTCGACCGCGAGCCGTGTCTTGCCGACCCCACCGACCCCCGTCAGGGTGACCAGCCGGTCGGTCCGGACGAGCTCGATGAGCGACGCGACGACCCGCTCGCGGCCGATGAGGCTGGTGGTCGGCATCGGGAGGTTGCCGCGGTGCGCCTCACGGGCGCGAAGCGCGGGGAAGTGCGACGGAGCGCCCTCGACGGACACCTGGAAGAGCCGCTCGGCACGCGGCAGGTCGGGCAGTCGGTGATCGCCGAGGTCGATCAGGTCGACACCGTCGAGCAGTGCCGCGGTCCGGGCACCGACAAGCACCTGCCCGCCGTGCGCTGCCGCCATGATGCGCGCCGCACGGTTGGGCACCGGGCCGATGTAGGAGCCGTCCCGAAGGCGGGTCGGTCCGGTCTCGAGGCCGATTCTGGCCCGCAGCCGCATGTCACCTGGCCAGGCCTCGGCGGACAGAGCCCGCTGTGCAGCCACCGCCGCATCGACCGCGTCGTTGGGGTCGTCGAACGCCACACCGAAGCTGTCACCGTCGAGGGCGAACACCCGCCCACGATGGCTGGCGAAGACCGCGCGAAGCAGGACGTCGTGGCGCGCCAACGCTGCTTCGACGTCGTCGGCGTGGTCTTCCCACAGCGTCGTCGCGCCCTCGACGTCGGTGAACAACACCGTCACCGGTTCGGTCGGAGCGGCCATCACACCCCTACAGTGGCAGCAATCGAGGCCGCTGCCGAGACCGTGCCGAGGGCTCCTCGTCCGTGCTGCGCCAGCAACCAGGGCGCGCTGGAGATGCTGGGCGAGGCCAGGCCGTGGGTGACGGGGCGCGTGCTCGGGTGGAGGTACCACCCCTTTTCGGGATCGTCGCAAGCCTTCTGTGGCAGGTTGTCGTATCGGCGGCATGCCGTTCGTGGTGGGAGCAGGAAGCGGTCATCGGGACCGCCTGGAACCGAGGAGAAGTGGGATGACGCACTACCTGTTGACCGTGCACGGCCCCGCCGAGATGGAGGAGTTCGGCAACTACGGGTCCAAGGAGGAGATGGAGGAGGCGTTCGCCGCGACCGGCGCCTTCAACGAGACGCTCCACGCCGACGGCTACTGGGTGTTCGCCGGTGGGCTCCAGGCGGCGTCGACGGCGACCGTCGTCGACGGCCGCGGTGAGACCCCGGTGATGACCGACGGCCCCTACCTCGAGACCAAGGAGGTCATCGGAGGGTTCTGGGTCATCGACGCGCCCGACCTCGACGTGGCGCTCAAGCTCGCGGCCGAGGGGTCCAAGGCGTGCAGGGGCAAGGTCGAGGTCCGTCCGTTCGAGGGCCTCGCCTGAGCCGGCCCGGCGACGACTGATCGATGCAGGGCACGACGGCGGCCGTCGAGCGCGTCTTCCGCGAGGAGTACGGCCGCCTGATCGCCTCGCTCGTCCGGCGTTTCGGCGACATCGACATCGCGGAGGAGGCGGCGGGTGAGGCGCTCGTGGTCGCGCTGGAGAAGTGGCCGGCGTCCGGCGTACCTCCCAACCCCGGCGGCTGGCTCACCACCACCGCGGGCAACCGCGCGATCGACCGGATCCGCCGCGAGAAGCAGCGCGAGGCGAAGCACCAGGCAGCTCTCATGCACGTCGACGACACGCCCCACGAGCACACCGGACCGGTCGAGGACGACCGTCTGCGGCTGCTGTTCACCTGCTGCCACCCGGCGCTCGCACCGGAGGCGCGGATCGCGCTGACCCTCCGCCTCCTCGGTGGGCTGACTGTGGCTCAGATCGCGCAGGCTTTCCTCGTGCCCGAGGTCACGATGGCCCAGCGGATCACTCGGGCGAAGAAGAAGATCGCGGCGGCGAAGGTGCCCTACCGGGTCCCTGAGGCCGCCGACCTCCCCGAGCGGCTCGGCGGCGTACTGGCGGTACTGTTCCTCGTCTTCAACGAGGGCTACCTCGCCACCGGCGACGGCGACCCGGTGCGCGCCGAGCTCACGGGCGAGGTCATCCGGCTGACCCGGGTCCTGCGCCGGCTGCTGCCCGAGGAGCCGGAGGTGGCCGGTCTGCTCGGGCTGGTGCTGCTCACCGAGGCCCGGCGTGAGGCCCGGGTGCGCAATGGGCAGCTGGTCCCGCTCGGCGAGCAGGATCGCGCTGGCTGGGACCGCACGCTGATCGCCGAGGGCCACGACCTGGTCCGTGAGTGCCTGGCGATCAACCTACCGGGCCGCTACCAGATCCTCGCCGCGATCAACGCGGTCCATACCGACGCCGCAACCGCGTCGGACACCGACTGGTCGCAGGTGGTGGCACTGTACGACCAGCTGACCCGGCTCGACCCCTCGCCGATCGTCGCGCTCAACCGGGCGGTCGCGGTCGCGGAGCTGGACGGGCCGAAGGTCGCTCTCGCTCTGATCGACCGGTTGCCGCTCACGGGCTACCACGCATGGCAGGTCGCCCGCGCCGACATGCTCCGCAGGCTCGGCCGGACGGGCGAGGCGAAGGAGGCGTACGACGCCGCCATCGCCGCCACCCAGAACTCCGCCGAGCGCGCCTACCTGAGCAGGAAGCGCGGCGAGTTGGTCTGAGCGGAGCGAGGCGTTCGTAGAAGCGGTGAAGGCGGTCTGAGCTGGCTGCCGGGACAAGGGAGTTGTGGCACGACGCAGTACCTCCGGCGGCTGGCGTGATCGACGTACTACGAGGGTTGCCGGCAGTCACGCAGGTGGGCGACAGGCAGTTCACATGAAGGGTCGGCACTCTCGGTGCAGTCGCCTATGAGGAGCGCCATCATGAATGAATTCGACCCGACAAGAGTCCACGCGATCCGTCCCGATCCGCCCGCGTGGGGCGCGACGAGGGGCCGGCCGGGCGCTGGGTCCCACGGCAGACGTCGACGGATCGTTGTCGCTGGGCTGACGGCCGCAGTGCTCGCACTTTCTGCCGGTTGCGCGACGGCTCCGTCCTCAGCATCAGCAGCGCGCCCGGAGCCCGCCCAGGGCGCCGCTGGCGGCGGGGGATCCAACGCTCGGTCCGGTCCGGCCTCCGGAGGAGCATCCGGCACGGTCATCAGCGTGTCCACATCAAGCTTTACCATGTCGACATCAGCGGGCCAGCAGGTGACCGTCACCGAGGCGTCCTCGACGACGTACCAGAAGGGGAGCACCTCGACCTCGGCCAGCGCCATGACGTCGGGCGAGAGTGTCCTCGTGCTCGGGACGACCAGCGGGACGAGCATCACGGCCACGCAGGTCATCGTGCAACCGGGCGGGGGATCGGTGACTTCCTCGGCGGCGGGGGTGGTCCCCTTCCAGCGCGGTGCACCGACCACGTCGAAGCGGGTCGGTCAGATCCCGGCGAGCTACACCGAGGGGTCCGGGACGATCGTCAGCGGAACGACGGCGAACAAGGCGACCGAGGCTGCGCTGGCCGCCTACCCGGGGGGCGTGATCGACCGGGTCGTCAAGCTGAGCAACGGTGAGTACGAGGCCCACAACATCGGTGTCAACTGGCCGCACCACATCTTCGTCGACCAGGACTTCAAGGTCGTGGGCGCCGACTAGCCCGTCACGAGCCGCCCGGAGCGTCTGAGCGAACGATGTCGGCGGCGAGGTCGCGCAGCTTGCGGTTGAGCCGCTGCGACGCAGTGGCCAGCATCCGGAATGCGTCCTCCTGGCTCATCCGGTGCGTGGCCATCAAGATGCCGATTGCGGCGCCGATCGTGCGGTTCGTGTCCAACGCGACGCGTAGCTGCGCCGCTTGCTCCCGTTCGAGAGCCGCGGCCACGGCGACGGAGGCGAACGAGGCAAGCAACGCCGCGTTCGTCACGTCGTCCTCGGTGAACGCGTGGGCCCGCTCGGAGAAGAGGTTGAGCGCCCCTCCGCGACGCCCGGCCAGCACCAGCGGACACGCCAGCGAGGCACGCACCGGAGTCTGCTCGAGCAGTCGCGCGGCGTACGCCGGCCACGCGGGTTGGTGCGTGAGGTCCGGATCGTGCTTGAGCTTCTCCTCGGCACTGGCTTCCAGGCAGGGGCCTTCCCCGACCTCCCGCTGGATCTCGTCGGCGATGTCGACGACGGGCCCGGTCGAGGAGACGGTGATGAACTTGCCGTCCGGGCTGAGCATGGCGACCCCGGCGTGGTCACATCCCCCGATGACCCGGACAGCGGCGGACGCGATAGCCGCACACGTCTCCTGCGGGGTCCGTCCGTCGCGTAGCAGACGAGCCAGCTCGTCGAACCCCGACCGGACGTCGCCCGCCTTGCCGGCGCGCTCCCCGGCCACTTCCGCCATCTGCTCGGTCATCCTGGTGCCCTTCCGCTGGCGGGAACGCCGGCGCTCCGGGCGCCGCCTCCAGCGGCAATCCTGCCGTCTCCTGGCCCGGCATGGCCCACCCGGTGGCGGCTTTCTCTACCACAGGGTCCGTTGATCATGGACATGACCCACAAAAACCACCCAAAACGGGCGACGCGGCGACCCGCAGCCCGGCACGCTAGCGGCGACGCGCGCGCAACCGGGTGTTGGCCGCATGCAGCCGGGCGTTGTCCTGCTCCAGGTCGAGCACCATGCCGATGCCGGCCAGGTTCAGCCCGTCGTCGAGCAGCTGGCTGATCCGGCGCAGCCGATGCAGGTCGTCCTCGCTGTACCGGCGAGTGCCTCCGTCGGTGCGCTGCGGCTCGAGGAGCCCGCGCTGCTCGTAGAGCCGCAGCGTCTGCGGCCCCATGCCGACCAGCTCGGCGGCCACCGAGATGCCGTACACACCCCGACCGGCCTCCACCGACGACCGGTCCATCAACCGCCTCCTTCGCACGCTACCTACCTGTTGCATCATTGTCTCCCAGGTGCTATAAGAAATCTATAGCGATCACGAGAGATCTGCATCCCTGCGATCCCGTGGCCGCAAGGCATCAGGATCTGATGACAGGAGGTGGGAGAGATGCTGATGCGCACCGACCCGTTCCGCGAGATGGACCGTCTCGCCCAGCAGGTCTGGGGCACCCAGAGCCGTCCTTCGATCATGACGATGGACGCCTGGCGCGAGGGCGACGAGTTCGTCGTGGAGTTCGACCTGCCGGGTATCGACCCGGACAAGGTCGACATCGACGTCGAGCGGCACGTCCTCACCGTCAAGGCCGAACGGCCGTCCCTCAACGGCGAGCGCGAGCTGGTGGCGGCCGAGCGCCCGCGGGGGGTCTTCAGCCGCCAGCTCATCCTGGGCGACAACCTCGATACCGAAAGTGTCGGGGCCAGCTACAACGCCGGAGTGCTGACATTGCGGATCCCGGTCGCCGAGCAGGCCAAGCCGCGCAAGATCACCATCAGTACGGACGACAGCCAGCAGGCGATCAGCGCCTGATCGGGCACGGGACCGGCCATGTCTGCATCTCGTCCCTCAGGAAGCGGCGCAACCGAGCTCGTGGCGCCGGAGGAGTTCGTCGAGGTGCTGTGCGCCGACCCGGAGCTGGTCCGGGCCGAGTTCGAGGCCATCGTCGCGGCCGCCTGGCCCCAACCGCCTCGGTGTCGGGCCGTCGTGGGGACACAGCCCGTGCGACCTGGCCACGGGCCGATGCCCCCACGGGCTCGCGCGCGCGGCATCCAGCCATCCGCCCCCTGCCGCCGTGCCGCCCGGTGGGCTCGGCAGCGGTCACCACCGTGGGACCCGACGACGCCAAACCCCTCTGGCCGCAGGCCCGGTGCTGCCCTCAGCGCCGGGCCCGCGGCCCCGGCACCAAGGCGGTGGCCAACCGTGCAACCCTCCGACCCCTATGCGGCTCTCGGCGTCGCGCCGGACGCCACCCAGGCAGAGATCGCTCACGCCTATCGACAGCTGGTACGCCGACACCACCCCGACACGCGCAGCGAGCGCGCTGCCGACGACACTGCCGAGGACGCGGGGGGGAGTGACCTGGAGGGGGTCCTCAACGCGTACGCCGTCCTGCGCGACCCCCACCGCCGAGCCGGCTACGACCGTAGCCGCCGCCCACCGGCGACGACCGGCCGGTCGAGGGCCGGGACGGGCCCCGTGGGGACTGGTCTGCCTCTCTCGGATGCGCCGCCACCGATCAAGGCCGGCCCGATCCACTGGTGGCGCGCACCGTGACCTGAGACGTTTCCGGCATCGATCCAGTGGCTCGCCCGTATCGTCTATACTCTATACTTGATCCCTGCTGCGGGGAAGGCGAAGCGAGGGGCCACATGCGCCAGATCACGACGACCACTAAGGCGGAGGCGGCGTACGCCGAGCTCCGGGCCCGGATCCTGGACGGCTCCATGGCTCCCGGCACGAGCCTCGAGCAATCGACGATTGCCCAGGACTACGGGATCTCGACGACACCGGTCCGTGAAGCCTTGCGACGACTCGAGTCAGAACAGCTGGTGGTGGTGAAGGCTCATCATGGCCCTCGCGTCGCGGAGCTCTCGACCAGTGAGCTGCACAACCTGTTCGCCGTGCGACTCGAGCTCGATCCGCTCGCGGCGTCACTCGCTGCGGTGGAGGCCACGCCCGCGCAGGTTGGGGCCATCCGCGGCATCATCGAGCGACGGGTGGATACGGCGGCCGAGCAGGTCGCTGCGAACCGGCAGTTCCATCGGAGCATCTACCAGGCCTGCGCGAACCCGGTGCTGGTGCAGGTCCTCGATTCGCTGTGGAACCGCTGCGACCGCTACCGCTTCCTGCTGCTGGCGTCGGAACACAGCCTCGATCTCGATGAGGTGGAGCACCACAAGATGGTCGAGGCGATGGAGTCGCGCAATGCCGAGCAGATGCGAGGGCTCGTCGCCGCGCACGTGCAGCGTTCCTACGCCAACCTGGCGGAGTTGGCCGAGGAGTACACGTCGGCCCAGGCCCGAAGAACCGCAGGCGACCGGATCTCGGCGGCGACCGCGCCGGCGCGCTGAACCGTCACGGGAGAGCCGCTCCGGCAGGGGGCTCCTAGCCTGTCCGGTCTCGGGGGCCGACCTCGGCGCCGGGTACAGAAGGGCGCGAACTCACGAAGGCTCCCGGCGGCCCATGAACAACCCGGTGTGATAGGTCTTCCACACGAGCTCTACGTCGCAGAATCCCGCTGCAGTCATGCCCTCGAGATGCTCTGCCACGGTTGGCGGAGCCTGGTCATGCGTGTGGCTGGGTAGTTCCGGTCCCTGCCGCGGTGCCTGATCGCGTCGCCGCACGCGCTTGTAGCGCTCTTTCCAGGTGCCTGGCGGCTGCGTGTGATCGAGATTCGCCATCCACCCCCCGGGCCTGAGCAGGCCCAGACATGAGGCGTAGAACGTCAGTAACTCCTCGTTGCTGAGATGGTGTGCGGCCCGGGACGTGACGACGACATCAGTCGACGACGGCACGTCCAGCTCGCCGAGCGACTTCATGTCGACGAGCTGGAAGTCGATGCGGTCGGCGAAGTGCGCGAGCTTCTCCCTGGCGACGTCGAGCATCGCAGGGGAGGAGTCCGCCCACAGCCCTCGCGCGTGGGGGAACTGCATCAGCATCACAGCGAGGTAGTCACCCGGCCCGGAGGCGATGTCCACGATCAGTCTCGGGTCGACCTCGTCGTCGGCGAGGATCGCGGCGGTGAGGGCCCGAGGGAAGTCGAGCAGCGCCTTGTGCTGGTCGCGATCCATCCACGTCGCCACATAATCGTGGTCCTGCCAGTTCTTCCCAGGATCCGCTGGTTCCGGCACCGTCGGGCCCGCAGTCTGCCTCTCATGCATCGATGTCTCCTTCGATCAACTAGGTGGTGGGACTTTGACCTTCGACCGTCTTGGTCCCCTGCGGGCTGACCGCAGAGTCGAAGATCGTCCCGGCGCTGCCGTCGGCGGTCTCGTCGCGGCGTCGCCGTCGGATGGCGCGGCCGGTGATGACGCTCGCGATCACAGAGACGATGCCTCCGACGGCGAGGCCCGCGCGCGGGCCGGCCGCTTCGCACACCCACCCGATGGCCAGGCTCCCCACCGGCGTCGACCCCTGCGACAGCAACGCTCGGATCGAGAGCACGCGGCCTCGCGTGTGCGGCGCTGCTGTGAGCAGGACCAGTGCGTTGGACGTGGTGTTGAAGGACGTGTTGCCGGCACCGACGCCGATCAAGAGAATCAGCATCAAGACGTACGACGGCGCCAGGCTTGCCGCAAGCATGAGCAGCCCGAAACCAGCCAGCTCGACCGAGATCATCCGTAGCGAGGGGCTAGCCAGGTACGCGCAGATGAGCGCGCCACCCAGCGCTCCGATGCCAAGGAAGGACATCAGCCAGCCATAGGCGCTGGGCCCTCCGTGAAACACGTCGGCCGCCATCAGAGGAAGGGTGATGCGGAAGTTCTGCGACCACATGGAGACCAGCAGGGTTGCCGTCAGCGCCGTGCGGATGTTGGGTGTTCGCCAGACGTAGCGAAAGCCGCCCAGGACCTGACCTCGGCCCGGCGCCTGCGGAGCACGAGCTGAGAGCAGATCCCGTTTCATCAACACCAGTGCCGCGATGATGGCCAGGAACGTCGCGGAGTTGAGGAGATACGCAACTCCCGAGCCAGCGACCCCGATGATGACGCCGGCGACAGCGGGTCCGATCAGCCGGGCGGAGTTGTTGATCGAGCTGTTGAGCGAGACGGCGTTGGCGGCGTCGTCTGCGCCGACCATGTCGAGGACGAAGGACTGCCGCGCCGGTGTGTCTATCACTCCCACGCAGCCCATGACGAACGCCGTGACATAGATGGCCCAGAGCGTCACGTGGCCGGTGACCGTCAAAGTGCCGAGCATCAGTGCCAACATGGCCAGGCACAGTTGCGTCGAGAGCAGCAGCCACCGCACGTTCTTGACGCGATCGACAAAGAGCCCGCCCCAGATGCCGATGACCAGCATGGGCGCGGACTGGAGCGCGACGCCGATCGAGAGCTGCAGCGGACCGCCGCCGATCTCCAGGATCAGCCAGTCCTGGGCCACACGCTGCATCCAGGTGCCCGTGACGGAGACGAACTGACCCGCGAAGAACAGCCGGTAGTTGGGAATGCTCAGAGCGCGGAACGTTCGGCGTACGCCGGTAGCCCAGGCACGGATCACAGGATGAGTCAGCCTGTCTTCACGGCGGCGGGGACACCGCAAGGACGGTCCGCCTGCGTGGCGGACTCAGGGCGGCACGCTCCTGCGCCGAGGGGGCACGTCGCCGCCCAGGCATGAGTCGAGCGGACCTCGTCGGCGCGAGGAGGCCGACCGCCGACGGAACGCACGGCACACCGGGTCACGGTCATGTCCTCCTGAACTGCGCCGCCGCCGGATCGCAACGCGGATCAGAGCGACGCTGCGCTGGCCGTACCCGCGTAAGCCACCGGCCAGACATGCCGGATTCATTGACAGTCTATCGAATGCACGATATACCACACACACGGCCTCGTCACCGCGAGGCCAGAATCGGGAGTTCAGCGATGTGCCTGCCCCGTCTGGATCCGCGCTACGGCCTGCGGAACCGCCCCGCGGCGGGGCCTGCTGTGTTCCGGTGGGGCATGATGATGCCGGCCCAGGCCACCGCGTGACTGCGACCGGGCAGCTGCTCCGTGGTGCCCCCTCCGTCCGGCCGGCCGGCGAAGGCGTGCTGCGGGGCTGGAACTGGATCAAGGACCACTACCTGGCCGCGGTCATCTCGCTGGCCCTGCTCTGGGTAGTCGGCGTGCCGATCCTGTCGGTCATCAACTTCAGCTTCCGTGACGGAACCCCCGCGGCACCGGGGAGCCTGACGCTGCAGAACTACCGCGATGCCTACGGCAACCCGCAGACCGGCCCGGCCTTGCTCAACACCGTCATCTACGCGGTCGCCGTGTCCGTGGTCTCGCTCACGCTCGCCACGCTGTTCGCCTGGCTGCTGGAACGAACCGACATGCCGTTCCGCAACGTCGCGTGGGTGCTCATGATCTTACCGATCGCGATGCCGGGCATGTTGTCGTCGATGGCCTGGATCCTCATGCTCAGCAAGCGCATCGGCGTGATCAACATCATGATCCGCAATCTCCTGGACGTCTTCGGCGCCCATCTGACCGAAGGCCCGTTCAACATCTACAGCCTGCACGGGATGATCCTGGTCGAGTCCCTGCGCGGCAGCTCCACCCTGTTCCTCATGATGGTGGCGGCCTTCCGGGTCATGGACCCTGCCCTCGAGGAGGCCGCAAGCATCTCGGGGATCCGCAACTCCCGGGTCTTCCGCAAGGTGACGCTTCCCCTCGTCACACCCGCTCTTCTCGCGGCCGGAACGTACGCGCTGATGGGCAACCTCGACGACCTCGACACCCCACTGCTGCTCGGCGTTCCGGCCGGTGTCTTCTTGTTACCCACGCTCATCTGGTTCACCGCTTCGCAGAACTCGGCGTGGGGACTGTCGTCGGCCTACACGACGATCTTCCTGGTGATCACCCTCGCGATGGTTGTGGTCTACTACCGCGTCGTCATCCGCAAGGCTGGCAACTTCGCCATGATCACCGGCAAGGGCTACCGACCGCGACGCATGAGGCTGGGCAGGTGGCGGTTCGCGGCGCTCGGCGTCTTCCTGACGTACTTCCTCGCCACGATCGCGTTGCCGCTGGGGATCCTTGTCTGGGCGTCCCTGCTCCCGTCCTATGAGCCCCCGTCGGTCGACGCGTTGCATCGCCTCACCTTCAGTAACTACCACGAGCTCCTGCACGCTCCCCAGATCGTCAGCTCGATCTGGAACACGGTCAAGCTCGCGGTGTTCACGGCCTTCGCGACGATGATCCTCGCGTTCCTGGTCGCGTGGCTCGTGGTGCGGCAGCGGGTCCGGGGAGGTCTCGCCCTGGACGCCATCTCCTTTCTTCCGCACGCGATTCCGTCTGTCGCGATCGGCGTCGCCCTGATCTCCTTCTACCTCAACCCGTGGACCAGGTGGACACAGATCTACGGAACTATCGCGATCATGGTCCTCGCCCTCATGACGAGGTTCATGGCTTTCGCGACACGAACGGCCAACTCTTCGATGACTCAACTCGGCAACGAGCTCGAGGAAGCCGGTTACGTCAGCGGGGTCGGGAAGTTACGCGTGCTCTTCCGGATCACGTTTCGACTGCTGTCGCCTGCGTTCGTCGCGGGATGGATCTGGATCGCGGCCCACTCCATCAAGAACCTGAGCGTGCCTCTGCTGTTAGCGACACCGAGCAACGGCACCATCGCAACCACCCTGTACTTCTACTGGCAACGCAAGGCCGACTTCTCGCTGGCCTCCGCGCTCGGCGTCGCACTGGTCGCCGCGCTGGCCTTGCTTGCCATCTTTGCGCGTCGCGTCATTTCTTCCGGATTCAGCGGCCAAGAGTGAACACGCGGATCACATTGCGAGTCCTGTCCCGCCCCTGTCGCGGCCCGCTTCGGACTGCGCCTCATGATCGAGGAGTTGCCTTGAAGAGAACCGTTGGCGCTGCCATCACGGCGGCGTGCCTGCTGGTGGTAGCTGGTTGCGGGGGTAGTTCTGGTGGTTCCACAACGAAGACCGCAAGCGGTCTCTCCGCCGTGACGTCGGCGTCCAGTCACGCGGATCTGGTTGCTGCCGCCAAGAAGGAAGGCAGACTCAACGTCTCCACGTCCTTCACCGAGGACTCGATCCCCCTTATGAAACAAGGCTTCGAGAAGAAGTACCCATTCATCAAACTGACGATCAACGAGCAGACCGGTGACGACGACAAGCGGATCCTGCTCGAGCTCCAGGGTGGCCAGAGCGAGATCGATGTGCTGCATCTCAGCGCTGAGAGCTACACCGACTACCTGCCCTACATCGAGAAGCTCAACCTGCTCAAGCTGGTCGAGAACGGCAGCCTGGAGATCGCGAAGGACATGATCAACCCGGCCGAGCCCGGCACGATGGCCGCCGGTTCCGGAATAGGTGGTTTCTCGTACAACCCGAAACTCCTGTCGGCGGACAAGGTACCGACGAGCTATGACGACTTCCTGAAGCCGCAGTTCAAGAACCGCAAGTTCCTCATTGACATCGAGCCCGCAAACCTCGCCAGTCTCGGTGCGGCATGGGGAGAGGACAAGCTGCTCTCCTATGCGAAGGCGCTGAAGAGCCAGAAGCCCATCTGGGTCCGCGGCGACACCAACTCGCTCACCCAGCTCGCCGCCGGCGAGTTCGATCTGCATGCCTTCAGCAACTACCACTCCGCGTACCGAGTCTCGCTCAAGTCCCCCAACATCAAGATCGGGCTGCTTGAGCCCATTCCAGTCCGGCTGACACAGATCGAGGCCATCAGGAAGGGTTCCGCCCACCCGGCCTCGGCGGCGCTGTTCATGGAGTACACGGCCTCGGCCGAGGCCCAGCACATCCTCGACGAGGACGAGCCGCAGCAGTCCTCGATCTACGCGCCCGGGTCCAACCTGAACAAGCTGACGAGTGGCAAGGAGGTCTCGGTGATGAGCTGGGACAAGTTCGCGGATCAGGCCACGTGGGAGGCGGCCATCGTCAAGGTCTGGGGCTTCCCGTCGGCCGAAGTCAAGGAGAAGTGAGTTCCGGTCGGACCGTCGACATTCGAAGCAACCGAGAAGAGGATTTCGAGGGTGAACCCATCGTCGAGCACGGTGACCGATGAGCTGGACGTCCTCCAGCCGTGGAAGCAGGACCATTCGCAGTATCCCGACGTGGTCAAGCGCCTCGTCTACCAGAACATGGAGAACGCCAGAGCGCTGGCTCTGCCGCACGTGATCGAGCAGCTACCGATGAAGCCCACGGTCCAGGGCATGGACAGCCCCCATCAAGCCGGTGACCACATCTCCTACGAGATGCTGACCCGAGCGCCGCACTATCTGCTCACAAGTCACTTCACCGGCATCTCTCCGAAGGCCCCCGTGCGAGGGATCCACCGCCACATCAGTGCACCCACTTTGTTCTGCCTGGAGGGACGAGGCTGGGAGCGCAACGACGGGGTGCTCTACAACTTCGAAGAGCATGACCTCCTCATCGTCCCTCCCTACACGGCACACCAGCACGGGGGTGATGAGGACGTCTACGCCCTGATCTACGTCCCGGAGACGGGACGCGTCCACCACCTCATGGGGCTCGTCTGGCGGGAACAGATCAAGCTCAACGAGAAGCCGTCGTTCCCGCAGGGCACGAAGCCGCTCTACGAGGACGGCAAGCTGATCGGCTACCGCATCCTCAAGGGCGTGCTCGGCATCAAGGAGGACCTCGACGTGCTCCTGGGCAGTGAGCCGAAGCGCGAGGCCACCTTCGCCGCGCGCCGAGAGGCCGAGCCATGGGTAGGCGAGGTCAGGAACACGTACGACCGCTACCTGCAGCTCATGCACGACGAGGCCCATTTCTGCCGGACCGTCGATCATGTGGTCCGCTCCCAGGAGCGTCCCTGGGAGATCACGCGGCAGGGCCGTATCAAGTGGTTCGTGCATCCGGAGACCGTCACGGCCTCCAAGCAGAAGTGGATCTATATGCAGGAGATCCCGGCCGGCAGTCGTTCGGGACGGCATCGGCACGTGGCCGAGGAGCTTCTGCTGGTGATTCGCGGTCGTGGGTACGACGTCCACGATGGTCAGCGCTGGGACTGGAAGACCGGGGACATGATCTGTGTACCGACCATGACCGATCACCAGCATTTCAGCACCGGTGACGAGCCCGCTCTGCTACTGAGCGCCACTCCGGCCCACTACACGTTCCTCGGGCTGGGCGGCATCGAGCAGATCGAGGACGCGCCTGAGTTCGGGGAGGACAGCCTTGTCTGAGGCCCCGCGCGAGCGCGAGACTGAGCAGTTGCAGACCCAAGAGGTCGACCCGCGCCTCTACTACGACTACGAAGGCCGGTTCATCAAGCAGAAGCTGGAGCGCGATCGGATGCGCCTCCTTCCCCGCGTTGTCGTTCCACAGCTGTTCGCACCTGGCGGCCACTCCCTCGGAGATGTCCGCGTCTTCGAGCGGTTCACCGCGGGTCCGATCTCGTCGCTCACGTGTCGGTTCCTCGAGCTGGGTCCGGGGGAGTCCAGTCCCGTGGAACGGCGGATCCCCTCGTTGACTGCGTACGTCCTCGAGGGCAGCGGCCTCTGCACCCAGGAAGGCGTCCGCCACGAGTTCGACTGCAACGACGTGCTGTTCGTCCCGCCGTACACGGAGTACTCCATCACGGCGGGCGACCAGGGACTGAAGGCGTGGATCCCCGAGAGTCGGCTCTGGCACGTACTTGGCCTGCTCTGGCATGAGCATTCCGAACCGCAGCGTGTCCCGGCTGAGGTGGAGGTTCTCTACGACACAGCGGGCGAGTGGCGCGGATATCGCATCCCGAAGGGCGTTCTCGGGCTGGAAGACGACTTGGAGGTGCCGCGCGGCCCTGACCGCCGACGCGACGAGGTCTTCAAGGCACGTCGTCGTGGTAGGCGGCTCAGCGCCGTTTCCACTCAGTACGACTACTTCGTGGACATGCTGGGACGGGAGAACGGACAGCGCGACAACAGCCCTCGGGTGTTCTCCGCCAAGGACACCCCGTTCGAGCGCACACGTCAGGGCCATCTGCGCTACTTCGTCAGTAACTGGGCCGGCCTCAGCGGGCAGGACCTGGACGTCGCGGAGTACAGGATCGAGCCGGGGCACAGCACCGGCAGGCATCGGCACATCGCGGAGGAACTCCTGCTGGTGGCAGCCGGGTCCGGGCACGACGTCCACGACGAGTCCGAGCATCCCTGGAAGGCGGGTGACCTCATCTGCATCCCGCCCATGACCGAGCACCAGCACTTCAACGACGGTGCAGACCTCGCACGGTTGGTCAGCGTGTGGTCCCACCATCCGGCGAACGAGTTCCTGGGCGGCATCCAGCACATCGAGGACGCCTCATCGTGGGACGAGCTGTGACGGAAGCGGTGGCCGACGACATGGTGCGACCCCACACCGGAGGAGGCAGCATGAGCACCGGTCCTCGCGCGGCGGAAGGCATTCCGTTAGTGGTCGCCCGGCTGGCACACGGTGACGTCGACGCCGATCATGGACACGACGGGGCGCACGATCACGGTCACGACCACGCGGCCAGCTCTGAGCTCTGCCTCGTCGACCGTTCTCATCTGAGCGCAGTGGGAATTCACGAGAAGGGGGTCCTCGAGCTCTCGACCGAGCGAGGGCGCAGCCTGCTGCTTCGAGTGCTGTCGGACGAGTCAGCGGCGAAGAGTGGGACGGTGCGGCTCAGCCGGCGAGCGATGCGGACGCTCAAGGTCGGGACCGACGACATCGTGAGCGGACGGGGCATCTTCGTCACCCAGGCACGACGAGTCGTCCTGGAGCCGCTCGCGCCGCTCAGCCGCGGCTTGCAGTCCTACGAGGACGAGCTGGGGGAGATGCTCGCTGAGGGCCAGGCGCTCGTCCAGGCGGGGATGTTGGTGACCGCGACCCTCTCGGACTTCCGGCGCGAGGTCTACTTCCGGGTGCTGTCGTCCTCGCCGGAGCAAGCCGTCGTCGGCGTCGACACAAAGGTCGTGCTGCGCACCAGCATGCTGTCGCCGGGCGCCGCAGCCAACATGGTTACGTTCGATGACGTCGGAGGACTGTCGGCGGAGGTCGATCAAGTACGGGAGCTCGTCGAGTGCCCGCTGATGTATCCCCAGGTGTACGACAAGCTCGGCATCGAGGCCCCGCGCGGCATCCTGCTTCACGGGCCGGCTGGCGTCGGCAAGACGCACCTGGCGCGTGCGATCGCCAACGAAATCGGTGCCCACTTCCTCTATGTCAACGGACCGGAGATCCTCAGCTCGGTACAGGGCGGCACCGAGGCGAACCTGCGCTCCATCTTCGAGGAGGCGATGGAGAGCGCACCCTCGATCGTGCTCATCGACGAGCTGGACTCTCTTGCGCCCCCACGCCGTGACAGCGGTCACACCGACGCCCGCATGGGAACCCAGCTGCTCTCTCTGCTGGACGGCCTCGTCAGCATGGAGGACGTCATCGTCATCGGCACGACGAATCGGGCCGAGGCCCTCGACCCGGCGCTGCGCAGGCCCGGCCGTCTCGACCGGGAGATCCTCATCGGGCCGCCGACCGTGCCGGGTCGACTCGAGATTCTACGCATTCACACGCGGGACATGCCGCTCGATGACGGCGCGCAGGCATGGCTGCCGGAGCTTGCGCGCAGTACACACGGCTACACCGGCGCTGACCTTGTCAACCTGGCTCGAGAGGCAGGGCTTCATGCGCTTCGCCAACTCGCCGGTCCTGGCCTGCGCGGCCTGGCCGCTTCCGCTGACGCGGCCGACCACGTGACCATCGGTAGGGCGGACTTCCAGTACGCACTCGGGCACACCAAGCCTTCGGCGCTGCGAGAAGCCGTCGTCACGGCGCCAGGAGTCTTCTGGGTCGACGTGGCGGGTCTCGACGACGTCGTCGACTATCTGCGGACCACGGTGGAGATGCCGCTCCAGCACCCTGACGCCTTCATCGACATCGGGCTGTCCCCCTCGTCCGGTGCGCTCTTGCACGGGGCACCCGGCACTGGAAAATCTCTCCTAGCCATGGCACTGGCCCAGGAATCCGGTGCCAACCTGGTGACGGTCAACGGACCTGAGATCTTCAGCAAGTGGCTGGGCCAGTCGGAGGAGGCGATCCGAGACGCCTTCCAGCTTGCCCGGCAGTCGGCACCGACGGTGCTCATCCTCGACCAGCTCGACGCGATGGCTCCACGTCGGCACGCAGACTCCGCCAACCCTGCCTCCGAACGGGTCGTGAACCAGCTGCTCATCGAGATGGACTCCATCCAAGGGGGACAGGTCGCCGTCCTTGCGATCACCAACCGCCCCGACCTGGTCGATCCCGCCTTGCTACGGCCCGGACGTCTCGGGACCAAGATCCATGTCCCCTTGCCGGATGTCCGCGCTCGCGACGCGATCCTGAGAGTCAAGCTCCGACAGTTCCTTTCAGGGTCGGACAGCGAGGCCCTCGAAGGCAGCGTCGCCTCTGTCGCGGTACGTACTGAAGGAATGACGGGCGCTGACCTCACGGCCATCTGCGACGTAGCCCGGATGACCGCTCTGCGCGAGGCCAACTTCGCCCGTCATGCCCGCGTCCGGGCGAACCATCTCGATCAAGCTGCGGCCCGGCACCTGGGTCAGCGGTTGAACACATCGGAGCACCTGACCGACATGCGCACCGGAATGGACGGTAGATGAAACCCTACGACGAGTCCCGCACGCAGCCTGCCGGGCGTGCAGAGGCAGCGTTCTATGCGCAGGACCTGGCCAGCGCCCGCGAACAACGGCGTCTGCGGTCCGCCCCGCACATCATCCGAGCAGAGGATCAGGTCACGGAGGACTGTGCTCAGGGACTCTTGACTCACATCGCCCACCCAGACCTGAACCCGCACGTCTTCGACATCGACGCGTACGTGCAAGAGCTACCTCCCGACGGACGGTCGGGCAGGCATCGGCACATGGCTGAGGAGTTCGTCTTCATCCTCGAAGGTCGTGGCTACTCGTTGCACTGGGACGTGGACCTGGCCGAGATGGGCGAAACGTTCAACTGGCGGGTAGCCGACGCGCCCACCCGGTACGACTGGGAGGCAACGGACTGGATGTTCATCCCCGTAAACACCGTCCATCAGCACTTCAACCTTGACGGCGACGCACCTGTCCGGTTGCTCAGCGCGACCTCCCGCGTCTTCAAGTGGCTCGGCTGTCATGACCTCGAGCAGCTGGAAGCCGCACCGACCTACCGCGGCTACTGAGCGGACCCGACGTCCACGTCCCCTGTTCATCGACCGAAGGGCGCACCAAGAAATGCTTGAGAGCGAGCAGGCTCGCACCACCGAGGCAGAGCTGACGGCCAAGGTGGAACGACACTACGAAGGTGGCCGAGTATTTGTCCGCGCCATCCGCAGCGGCAAGTACAGCCTCCTGGAGGAGCGGCGCCGGCAGCGAGAGGCACCCCGCATCTACAAGACGTCGGAGAAGCCGTGGAAGAACGGGCCCGTGAAGTGGAACAAGACCCTGCTCAACCCCGGCATGGGTCTCATGCAGACGATCCAAGCCGCGTTTGAAGAGCTTGCCCCCGGTGGCAGGTCCCAGAAGCACGGTCACCAGAACAGCGCGCTCATGTACGTGCTCAACGGGGTCGGATACGACGTCCACGACGGTGAGCGGACCGACTGGAAGGCAGGGGACTGCCTCATCGTGCCCCCCGGCGTCGTCCATCAGCACTTCAACGCCAGCGATGAGCACCCTGCCCGAATGCTGGTGATCAAGTCCAAGCCTCTGTACAACTTCGCCGGCTTGAACTTCCAGGAGTTCGTCGAGCTGGCGCCGGACTCGGCGCTTGCCGGTTGGGAGAACTTTCACCCAGCAGAGTGGGAAGGTCAGCAGTAGTGAGCGCCATCGAAGTGAGCCTCGGTGTGGAAGGCCTCGGCAAGCGCTATCCGGGCGCCGAGGACGGCGCCCGGGCCGTGAACGGAGTGTCCTTCGAGGTCGAGGAGGGCAAGTTCTACACCCTGCTCGGGCCGTCGGGCTGCGGGAAGACGACCACTCTGCGCTGCGTGGCCGGGCTCGAGCGTACCGACTCAGGCACGATCTACCTGGGTGGCACGGTGGTCTCCAGCCATCAGCCGAACACCTTCATTCGCCCGGACGAGCGCGACATCGGCATGGTGTTCCAGAGCTATGCGATCTGGCCACACATGACCGTCTTCGACAACGTAGCTTTCCCGTTGCGCGGAGTGAGCCGGAGCAAGCGAAAGATGCGTCGCAACGAGATACCAGCACACGTGATGCAAGCGCTGGAAACCGTGCAGCTTGCGGCCTTCGCCGATCGTCCCGCCACCAAGCTCTCCGGGGGGCAGCAGCAGCGTCTGGCGCTCGCGCGAGCCCTGGTGCGGCAGCCGAAGCTTCTGCTGCTTGACGAGCCGCTGTCCAACCTCGACGCGAGTCTTCGCGAGCTCATGCGAACCGAGTTGCGACGGCTGCAACGGCAGGTCGGGGTCACCACGCTCTACGTCACCCACGATCAGTCAGAAGCACTGAGCATGTCGAACCGGGTGGCGGTCATGGAAAACGGGAAGATCGTGCAGGAGGCCACGCCCCGTCAGCTGTACCGGCGACCCGCTACCCGCTTCGTCGCTACGTTCGTCGGCCGAACCAATCTGCTCGACGCAACCATTCTCGGCAAGGGTCGTGGCGAGACCCTCAGACTGGACACCCCGGCAGGGGTGCTCGAGGCCATCTGCCCTACGGCGATCCGTGAGCACGACCAGGCTTCCCTTTCCATCAGGCCGGAGAACCTCCGGCTCCATGCTCAGGAGCCGTCGAGCGGCACGGCCAACGTCCTGCCCGGCACGATCGACTACGTCCTGTTCTTGGGCGAGAGCGCCGAGTACCACGTCTCAGTGGGAAAGCAGCTGTTGATCAGCCGCCAGCATCCAGACGTCGAGCTTCGGCGCCGGCAGGAGATCTTCGTCGAGTTTCCGACTGAGCACTGCATCGTCGTCTCCGACGAACACGGCACGACCCCCGAGACCCAGCATGAACCCGATGATGAGAGTGAGGCTCGCATGGACGACTCGCCGTTGAGCGCTCTGGGGTCCGCATGAGCTTCGAGAGGGTCACCGACGTGACACATCACCTGGTCGGAGTGTGGAGTACAGACGTGGAGGTCCTGTGGTGACCGACACATTGCGACAGACATCCCAGCGCACCGTGTGCGAGCTGCTGCTTGCGGCAGGTGCCGCCGCTGTCTCGGACGCCCTCGACCGGCTCGGCATCCCCGGCAGTGCGCTCGGGATCGCGCCTCTGTTCACCGGCCAGCGGATGGCTGGACCCGCCTTCACAGTCCGTTATGTCCCGGTGGGCGCGGCCAAAGGAACCGTCGGGGACTATCTGGATGACTGTCTCTCTGGCCAGGTGGTGGTCCTCGACAACGGCGGGCGGATGGACTGCACCGTCTGGGGAGACATCCTCACGACCGTGGCCCACGGTCGCGGCATCGCCGGCACCGTGATCAACGGGGTCTGCCGAGACGTGCACCGTCCCGCGGAGCTCGGTTATCCCGTGTACAGCCTTGGACGGTTCATGCGGACGGGCAAGGATCGCGTGGAGGTCGCAGACGTAGGGGCGGTCGTCACTCTCGGGGACGTGCAGGTCAGGCCCGGAGACCTGGTCATCGGTGACGACGATGGTGTGGTTGTTGTCGCCTGGGACAAGGCGGAGGAGGTGGCCGCGGTCGCCAAGGAGATCGTTGCGGCCGAGACTCGCGTCGTGCAGTCGGTGCGCAATGGCGTGACCCTTGCCGTAGCTCGGGGACTCACCGGATACCACGAGCTTCAGCGGCGCGCGGACAGTGAAGGAGCCCGTTGAACGTCGCTGCCGAGGTCTGGCTGGCGCTGGGCACTTCGACGATCTACGAGGCATCGAAGTTGCCGTGCGCACTCGATCCGCGGCTGCGCCCGGCGTGGTCCGGCGCGGAGGCTTGCGCGCCGGCGTACCCCGTCGGCTGCCTGCCCGGCGACAACCTGGCCCTGCACACAGCGGTCGAGCTCGCGCCGGCTGGTTCGATCCTCGTGGTTGACGGCGGAGGCCTGCTCGTCGGCTACTGGGGTGAAGTTCTCACCCGCGCTGCACAGCGCCAGGGAATCGCCGGGCTCGTGATCGACGGGGGTGTCCGCGACATCGACTCGCTGGAGATGCTGGGGTTCCCGGTCTTTGCCCGGGGCGTATCAATGTTGGGCACCTACAAGGCGGGTGTGGGCACCCTCGGCGGGCCGACCGATGTGGGTGGCGTGGTCGTCGCGGCAGGCGACCTCGTGGTCGCGGACCGAGACGGCGTCATCTGCCTCCCGAGGGCAGATGTCGGGCGCGTGCTTGTTGAGGCCAAAGCCCGGCAGGTCAAGGAGGCCGCCATGATCGAAGCGATCCGCGCCGGCGCTCACACCCTGGATCTCTACGGCTGGCGGCAACTTCTCACCGAGACAGAACAAGAGTCCACCGACCTCGTCTCAGGCGAGACGAGCGACCAGGGAGCCCCGTGAGCAAGCGGAAGGCGATTCATCTGCCAGGTGTGGGACACAAGGCACCAATTCCCAACGGTGCCAGGATCGGGGACTTGTTCTTCTCCTCGGCCATCAACGGAAAGGATCCCGAGACCGGGTCTTATCCGCAGGACGCCAAGGATGAGATTCGGGTGGCCTTCGAGAACATGGCAGCGCTGGTTCGCCACGCGGGGGGTGACCTCTCGG
Source organism: Actinomycetota bacterium (assembly GCA_030841035.1). Taxonomy (GTDB): domain Bacteria; phylum Actinomycetota; class Actinomycetes; order JACCUZ01; family JACCUZ01; genus BP-173. The sequence continues at coordinate 59,578 of JAVEDI010000063.1, read as the reverse complement.
GCATCGGCCTGGTGACGGTCTTCCTCCGGGACCGTCGGGACCGACAGTTGGTCGACGACTGCTGGCTGGCCATGTATCCGGACCCCGACGACCGGCCAGCGCGGCACGCAATGGACGCGCGGGCCGACGGCCCGATGCGCGTGCAGCTGCAGGTCATCGCCGTGCTCGGAGGCGGTGACCTGAATTGATCATCGATATCCACGGACACCTGGTGGCGCCGCCACAGATGTACGAGTACCAAGCCAAGCTCTTCGCCCGGAGATCACCCTTCAAGGGCCCCTCACTGTCCGACGATCTGCTGCGATCCAAGCTCGCTGACCATCTCAACGTCTTGACGTCGGGGGGGATCGATGTCCAGTTCATCTCGCCTCGTCCCTACACGATGATGCACTCCCTCTTCGGCACGGGCGTGGTGAACGTCTGGACGAGGTACGTCAACGACATCATCCAGCGGCAATGTGGCTTGTTCCCCGAACACTTCCGTGGTGTCGCCGGTCTTCCCCAGTTCCGTGTTACGGATCTGGCGCCGGTCGTGGCGGAGCTCGAGCGGTGTGTCCTTGAGTTGGGTTTCGTGGGATGCCTGCTCAACCCGGATCCCTGCGAGGCGGATGGTACGCCTCAGCCTGGTCTGGGGGATGGGTACTGGTATCCGCTGTACGAGAAGCTCTGTGAGCTGGACGTCCCAGCAATGATCCATTCCGCGAGCTGCAGCTCCCCACGCGAGTCGTACTCGTTGCACTTCATCAACGAGGAGAGCATCGCGGTCATCGGCCTCCTCCAGTCGCGGGTCTTCGAGGACTTTCCCGAACTGAAGATCGTCGTGGCGCACGGCGGCGGAGCGATCCCCTACCAGCTGGGCCGGTTCCGCGCGAGGAACCTCAAGACGGGCGGCGAGGACTTCACCGATCGGCTACGCAAGCTCCACTTCGACACAGTTCTCTACTCCTCCGAGGCGCTCGAGTTGTTGTTCAGGGTGGTCGGACCTGGCAACTGCCTGTTCGGCACGGAGAGACCGGGGACCGGTGCGGTCGTCGACCCGCGGACCGGTCAGTCACTGGACGATCTCAAGCCGGTCATCGACGCGCTCGACATCCTCACCGACGAGGACCGCCGTCAGGTGTACGAGACGAACGCCAAGCGCCTTTACCGACGAGCATTCGCATGAGACCGATGTCCGATGGGCGGCGCCGACGGCACCACCGAGACGCTGCGCGCAGCAGGACGGTTACGACTGCAGGGAGACAGCGATGGCGACCATCGTTCTAGGGCTGGGTACCTCGCATGGCTCACAAGTGAGCCTGACGCCGCAGTGGTGGGGAAAGCACGGCGAGCTCGACCGCAAGCGAACAAGGTACGAGGAGCTGGTCAAGGAGGTCGGCGACGGGCTCGCCCATGAGCTGACACCGGATGTCTGGCAACGGAAGTATGACGCTGTCCAGGAAGCGGTTCGGGTTGTCGGTCTGGAGCTTCAGGCCGCCAACCTGGATGCTGTGATCGTGGTGGGCGACGACCAGGCGGAGCTCTTCAGCGAGGAAAGCATGCCTGCGGTCGCGATCTACTGGGGCGACAAGATCACGGACATTCCCCGAGACATGACCGATGTCCCGGAGTCACGGGCGGCGGCGATGTGGGCCAAGCACGCAGCGCAACGCGAGGACTATCCCGTCGCAGCGCCCCTCGCCAAGCACCTCATCGAGCAGTTGGTTGCCAGTGACTTCGACGTCGCCCAGATGAACAAGCAGCCCGAAGCTCGCTCGCTCGGTCATGCGTTCACGTTTGTCCGGCTCAGGCTCATGGGCGACCGCATCATCCCCGTCGTGCCGATCATGCTGAACACCTACTTCCCGCCCAATCAGCCGACCGCCGCCCGCTGCTATGCCCTAGGTCAGGCGGTACGCGATGCGGTGGCCTCGTGGCCGGCGGACATGCGGGTCGGAGTGATCGCATCGGGCGGTCTCAGTCACTTCGTCGTGGACGAGGAGCTGGACAGGTCCGTGATCAAGGCCATCGAGGCGAGGGATGCCGACAGTCTCGGCGCCATTCCCGAGGCCAGGCTCCAGTCGGGATCGTCCGAGATCAAGAACTGGCTCGTTGCGGCGGGCGCGCTGACCGATCTCAGCTTCGAGTTGGTCGACTATGTCCCGGGCTACCGGTCGGCAGGAGGCACTGGATGTGGAATGGCGTTCGGCCGGTGGACCTCGTAGCGATCCGGTGGCGCGAGACCTGTGGTACACCCCGCGCGAAGGAAGGGTCGACGACGTGCTGAAACGGTCGGTGGCGTCCCGCCTGGAGGCCTTGGACACCTGTGTCGTCTCGGATGCCGTCGACCAACTGGGCCTGTTCGGAGCCTTGCCCGGTATCGCCCCGCTATGGGCCTGCGGCCGGGTCGCCGGCCGCGTCCGCACGATGCAGTTGCGGCGCCTCAACTTCGACGAGCCTGCGCCGGCGTCGAAGGTGCACTTGGGATGCCGTGCTATCGAGCGCAGCGCGCCAGGCGACATCATCGCCGTCGCGCACCAGGGACGCTGTGACTCGGCCGGCTGGGGTGGGCTGCTCAGCGCGGCTGCTTCGGTGCGAGGGGTCCGCGCGGTCATCGTCGACGGCGCCTGTCGTGACGTCGAGGAGGCCGAGGAACTCGGCTTGCCGGTCTTCGCGCGTTCCGTGACACCCGTCAGTGCGCGAGGTCGCACCGTGGAGGACGCGGTCGAGGAGCCGATCGTGCTGAGCGGGCGCACCATCAACCCTGGGGACTTCATCGTCGCCGACCGCAGCGGTGTGGTCATGATTGCTGCGGCGGAGGTGGAGCGCGTGATTGCCCGTGCGGAGGAGATGTCCGCCAGCGAACGGCACATGCGCAACTCGATCCTGGCTGGCGACCCGGTCTCGCGAGTGATGGACAGCCGTTACGAGTCGATGACCACGGCTTCCCAGTCCCGCCAAGCGGCGCGCGCGGTCAGGAAGACGTGATGACTCGGTTGTCGTCTCACGAGAGCCGCTTGGCCGGCCATGGATGCAAGGAGTAGAAGATGCTCTCGCGCGAGATGAACGAACTCCTGACCCGGGTCGGCCCGGGTACAAGGATGGGCGATCTGTTCCGTCGCTACTGGCTGCCGGCGGTCTTGAGCGAGGAGATCAGCGAGCCAGATGGACCCCCCGTGCGGGTGCGGCTGCTCGGCGAGGACCTGGTCGCCTTCCGCGACAGCGCCGGCCAGGTTGGACTGCTAGATGCCCACTGCCCCCATCGCCGCGCACCGATGTTCTTCGCGAGGAACGAGGAGTGCGGTCTGCGGTGCGTCTATCACGGCTGGAAGTTCGACGTGGGCGGCAACTGCGTCGACCTGCCGTCGGAACCACCGGACAGTGTCTTTCGCGCAAAGGTCAACATCGCGGCGTACCCGACGTGGGAGGGCGGTGGCGTTGTCTGGGCGTTCCTCGGGCCCCGTGCGGAGCTCCCACCGTTGCCTGCCTACGAGTGGCTGCGAGCGCCGGACAGCCATCGTCGAGTATCCAAGACTCTCGAGAATGCCAACTACCTCCAAGCCCTCGAGGGCGGCATCGACACCACCCACTCCTCGTTCGTACACAACAACGATCTCGGTGACAGCGGCAGATTGAAAAGCCGCAACACCCACCCCCGACTCGATGTCGAGCCGACTCGATACGGCTTCCGATATGCCGGCATCCGGTCACTGGGGCAGGACCGAACCTACGTTCGTGCGTACCAGTTCTTCATGCCGGCCATGCAGATGCGAGCGGCCTTCCTCGACGGCTCGGGGGAGCCGCGCGAAACACCGACGCTGCGTGGCCATATCTGGGTTCCCATCGACGATCAATGGACGATGGTCTACAACTGGGTGTGCTCCGCCACGGCCGACACGCCCATCTCCGACAAGATGTGGGAACGCCACGAAAAGGCGGCCGGTAGGGGAGAGGACGACTTCATCCCTGGCACCTATCGCCTCAAGCGCAACCTCTCGAACGACTTCCTCATCGATCGCGAGATGCAGCGCGCGCGTACGTACACGGGCATTGTCGGCCTCAACACCCAGGACTTCGCGGTGCAGGAAGGAATGGGCCCGGTCTGCGATCGGTCCCAGGAGCATCTCGGCACCTCGGACAAGGCGATCATCGCCGCGAGGAGAATGCTCCGTGAGGCGTTGGACGATGTAGCCGATGGGCGTCGACCGTTGGGAACGGACACCGAGGAGCTCCGGTTGGTCAGGCCAGCCGAGGCGATCCTGGAAGGCTCGCTCCCTTGGCAGGAAGCGATGAAGGACCTCTTGATGGCGCAATGGTGAAGGTGGCTGCGGGTTTCGTGGCTTCCGCCGTACAGAGGTCATCATGAGCCACAAGACACGGTCGGCAGTTGCCGTAGGCGGCAAGCGCTTCGTCGTGCGGGACCTCGACATCCCGGCCACCGGTCGCGAAGACGGACTCCTGCAGGTGGAGGCTTGCGGAGTGTGCGGCAGTGACGTCAAGAAGTATGCTCCCGCCTCCATGCCGCCGACGATCCTTGGGCATGAGACTGTCGGGGTAGTGACGCGGGTCGGCAGTAGCGCGCAGCAACGATGGGGAGTTGTCGAGGGGACTCGCGTGCTCTTGGAGGAGTACCTGCCCTGCGGACACTGCAGGTACTGCCGCGGGGGCGAGTTCCGATCGTGTCGCACCACGGACAACACCCGCGCGGGGGCACTGAGGTACGGGTCGACGCCGTTGGACGTCCCTCCTTCCTTGTGGGGCGGTTACAGCAGGCATCAGTACTTGCACCCGAACTCTGTCCTGCACGTCGTTCCGGACGACGTCCCGGCCAGCCATGCGACCTTCGGGATCCCCCTGAGCAACGGCATCCAGTGGGCGCAGCTCGACGGTGGTGTCCGCCCCGGAGACGCGGTGCTCATCATCGGCCCCGGACAGCAGGGCGCGGCGTGCACCATTGCCTGTGAGGAGGCTGGCGCCGCCCTCGTGGTGGTCGCGGGGCTTGCTCGGGACGCTCGACGGCTCGACATCGCGCGGCAGGTCGGTGCGACCGACACGGTCGTCTCGCAGGAGCGCGACCCGGTCGAGGTCATCCGGGATCTGACGGCAGGAGAGATGGCCGACGTAGTGATCGATGTCAGCGGCGGCGGCGCCGTGACCTTGATGACGGCGCTGAGAGCCGTCCGCACGGGTGGCACCATTGTGATCGCCTCGGGTGGGCCCAAGTGTGGGCCGGGATGGGACGAACTCGACCTGGCTCTGATCCGCAAGAAGCGAGTGACCCTTCGTGGTGTCCGTGGTCACAGCTTCGCGGCCGTCGAACGCGCACTCCAGGTGATCGGCAGGGGCGGGACAAGGCTCGGGCTTCTCGCAGGCGCGCCATTGAGTCTCGACAGGATGGCGGACGCCCTTGATGCTGTCGCTGGCACCGTCGACGCTGAGACCTTGCACGTGAGCGTCGACCCCTGGTTGTAGGCGCCGGGCACTCGGTCGCGACACCGGGCCGCGAGAGTCAAGCAGGAGGATGAAGCGTGATCGAGCACAAGGTGACGGAGATTCGAGCTACGGGAGTGGTGCCCGGCGTGGTGGCCGAGGAGATGGAGCGCGCACTCTCCTCGGCGTCACAGGATGGGTGGGTGCTGCAGAGCATTCAACCGGTGATCTACAACTCCGCCACGACGGGCTACTTCTTGTTGATCTTTCAACGTGAGATCGCGTGATAACAGGAGGCCAACGCGAGAGAAGCGGAATCACCTCGTCGTCGCCCTCGACGACGTCGCCGATGCCTCGCGACGGGCCGCCCAGGGGGAGGAACGTGTCCTCGAGGTCCCGCTGCGACGCCCGACTCGGCTACCGTCCCAACCCAACGACCCTGAGGAGGACGTCGATGACGACCGATTTGCCGATGTTTCCGACGTCTCTGGTGGGCAGCTACCCGCAGCCGGAATGGTTGATCGACCGGGCCAGGCTGGCCGGCCGTTTCCCCCCGCGCGTGCGCGCCCGCGAGCTGTGGCGTATCGGGCAGGACGACCTCGCGCAGGCGCAGAACGACGCCACCGTGTTGGCGATCCGTGCGCAGGAGCGGGCCGGCCTCGACCTGCTGACCGACGGCGAGATCCGCCGCGAGAGCTACTCCAACCACTTCGCGACCGCGCTCGAGGGAGTCGACATCGACAACCCGGGCGAAGCGCTCGACCGTAGCGGCCATCCCAACCCGGTGCCGCGCATCGCCGGCGACATCCGCCGGCCCGGTCCGGTGCAGCGCGGTGACCTCGAATTCCTCAAGGCCAACACGGACCGGAAGGTGAAGGTGACCGTCCCCGGGCCGTTCACCATGTCGCAGCAGGCGCAGGACGACCACTACGGCAACCCGCGCTCCGCCGCACTCGCCTACGCCGATGCGGTCAACGAGGAGGTGCACGACCTGTTCGCGGCGGGCGCGGACGTGGTCCAGCTCGACGAGCCGTACATGCAGGCCCGCCCCGACGCGGCGCGCGAGTACGGTCTCGAGGCGCTCAACCGTGCTCTGGACGGCGCCACCGGGACGACGGCCGTGCACATCTGCTTCGGGTACGCCGCCATCATCCACGAGCGTCCGTCCGGATACTCGTTCCTCCCGGAGCTGGCCGACTGCTCATGCGACCAGGTGTCCATCGAGACCGCGCAGTCGAACCTCGACCCGACAGTTCTCAAGCACCTCACCGGCAAGACGATCATCACCGGCGTCCTCGACCTCTCGACGCCGACCGTCGAGTCGCCCGAGGTGATCGCCGATCGGGCGCGCCGCGTGCTCGACGTCGTACCTGCCGGTCGGATGGTTCTCGCCCCCGACTGCGGCATGAAGTACCTCCCGCGCGAGGCGGCCGAAGGGAAGCTGCGCAGCATGGTCGCGGCCGCGCAGACGCTGCGCGCCGAGGCCTAGGACAACCGGGCGGCCGTCGTTGTGCGGCGCAGTGCCGCAAGACTCACACGTGAAGAGTCAGCTCGGTAGGTCGCCGACCGCTTTGACGCGCACACGTGTGGCGTTGCCGGGAAGGTAGCTCAGCGCGATCTCCTCGACGTCGACGATCTCGACGGAGTCAGCCGCGGCTCCGGCGGCGACCGCCCGGCGGACCGCGTCGCCACGAGCCAGCTGCAAGATGGCTGACCGGGAGGTTCCCTCCAGCGAGAAGACGCGGTCGACCTCGGACCCGACGTGTGCGATCGCCGCCCCGATGGCGTTCGCGACGGCCCAACCATCGGGACGGGTCACCGACGATGCGCCTTCGATGTCGTCCGTCGCGAGGATGGCGCCGCCACCGACGAGGATGACCGCCGTGGGCGCACTGCTGATCTTCACCCGGTCCACAGCCTCCCCGATCATCCGACGTACCTCCAGCAGGCAGCTCTCCACCAGCGCGGGTGCGAGAGCCGCGACAGCGCAGGGGTCGCCCAGCTCGTAGCCGGCGGCGACAGCGACGTCCGTGGCGGTCAGTGTGGAGCCGCCGAAGGTCAGGGCCTCCTCGACGAGGCGATAGCCGACGGATTCCGGACCGATGCGGACGCAACCGTCGTCAGTCGAGCGCACCAGGCTTCCGCCGCCGAGCCCGATCGAGATGACGTCCGGCATTCTGAAGCTGGTGCGCACTCCGGCAACCTGAACCTCGGCCGGCGCTTCCCGGGGGTATCCGTCGACGAGGATGCCGACGTCGGTGGTGGTGCCGCCGATGTCGACGATCACGGCGTCGCGCACTCCGGAGAGGAAGGCGGCGCCGCGCATGCTGTTTGTCGGACCCGAAGCGAAGGTGAGTATCGGGTGCTCCTCCGCGTACTCGGCGTTCATCAACGTGCCGTCGTTCTGCGTCACGAAGAACGGAGCTTGGATACCAAGCTGGTCGAGGGCCCTACGCAGGGACCGGACCACGGTTGCGGCGATGTCGCGCAACGCGGCGTTCAGGATCGTGGCGTTCTCCCTCTCGAGCAGGCCGATGCGTCCGACGTCGCTCGACAGGCTCACGAACAGCTCGGGGCACTCCGTGCGGAACAAGGCGGCCGCTCGCTGCTCCATGTCGCTGTTCACGGGAGAGAACACCGAGCTGATCGCGAGTGACCGGATGCCTTGGGCGCGAATGTCGGCGGCGATCGTCGACAGCTCATCGATGTCGAGCGGTGCGATCTCGCGGCCATCGAAGTTGTAGCCCCCGTGCGCGAGGTAGACGTGATTGCCCAGTCTGGTCCGCAGCCCCTCGGGCCAGCCGGTCATCGGCGGCAGCACGCCGGTCGCTGGCAGTGCGAGCCGCACCACGGCCACCTTCAGCAGCCGACGGTTCTCGGTGAGCGCATTGATGAAATGAGTCGTGCCGATCATGACGGCCGAGACGTGATCTGCTCCGCGCCCGCTCGCCTTCAGCACCTCCGCCACAGCTGTCACGATGCCCTCGGTGACGTCCTCGGTGGTCGGAGACTTGTGCCACGCGATGAGCCGTCCGTCCTCGATCACCACTGCGTCGGTGTTCGTGCCCCCGACATCTACGCCGATGCGCATCAAGGCCTCCAGGACGATGGTCAGTGACTCGGCGTCGTGGACCCGGCGACGTCCGCGACGAGGTGCTCGACAGCGACGAAGTCGAGGTCGTAGCCGAAGTGCCGCGGACCGCCGAGCGCGATCCCCTCCGGTGTTCGCCACTTCTCATCGCACGGCATACCGAGCACGACGACCCGCAAGCCGTATCGAAGCCGCTCGGTGGTGATGGCCATGCCCGAGTCGCGTTCGACGATCGTGATGAGGTCCGGGACCATCGCCACCACGTCGTCGTCCCGGAACGCGATCAGGTTCTCGTTCTGGAATCGCACTGTCATGCGCTGCCCGCGGAAGCTGTCGGAACCTTCCAACCGTGCCTCCCCCATCGACCACCCACGACGCGTCTGACGGTCGATGTCGATGATCTTGCCTGTGAACAGCCGAACCCCCTGGTCAGTGCGAGGACGGCGTCGATGGCCGAGGTCTTCTCCTGCTGTGCGAGCCGGATGGCGCGGCCGATGCACTCGGCTCGGGAGACGCTGCCGAGAATCGCTGCCTCCCGGATGCGTGCGACCGGTTGCGCGTAGCCGACGCCCGGGCAGATGGCCCCGAACTCCATCACCGCGGCTCGAGCGATGCGCTCGGTCGACTCGTTGGTCGCTCCATGGATGACGACGTGGCTACCGTGTTCGTCCGCGAGTGCGAACGGACTTGCCGACAGACCGAACAGGGTCAGCGTGACCTGATGGATCTCCGGGTAGGCCCGGCCCATCGCGTCGGCGTCCAGGACGGGCAGGCCGAGCCGCGCGCCCAGCGCGACCGGCAGGATGGAGTTGATGCCGCCGATCTCGGGCGACATGAGCGCAACCGGAGGGCTGCTCAGCCCTGCGGCGACGGCCTCGTAGGCAGTGACGAGCTCGTCGCCGAAGGACAGCTTCTCGACCAGCGGGACGGGCGCGCCCACCATGATGGCGAGGACGACCAGGCCGTCGTCGGGCAGCTCGTCGACCTCTGCGAGGACCGCAGGACCATAGGTCTCGAGCGCCTGGACGGCGGCGAGCTCTCCCAGATAGGGGTCGCCGCCACCACCCGTGCCGAGGATCGCGGCACCGCGCGCCAGGTCACCGAGCGCCTCGCGGTGCAGCTCCCTCATGCGGTGTCGAGCGTCGAGAAGGGCCGCATCGCACGGAACTCGTCGGCAGCTTCCTCCATCGTGACCCAGGTGACGCCGGCATGCCGGTTGATGTAGTCGATGATCCGCTCCAGCATCAGGAGCACCTGCGGACGACCGCTGACGTCCGGGTGGATCGTGAGAGGGAAGACGCCGTAGTCCAGCTCGCGGTAGACCCAGTCGAACTGGTCGCGCCACATGCTCTCGATGTCGCGCGGGTTGACGAAGCCATGGCTGTTGGGCGACGTCTTGACGAAGAGCATCGGAGGCAGGTCGTCCAGGTACCAGTTCGCGGCTATCTCGACGACATCGATGTGCTGACCGCGAACGAGCGGTCGCATCCACTCCGCTGCCTGCTTGGTGTAGTCGATGTTCGTCCAGCTGTCGCCCACCCGTGCGTAGGACGGGAGGAAGTCGCCGTACAGCTGGCTGTGGTCGTAGGTGAAGCCGTGCTCGAGGAGTAGGCGCGCCGTGCTGCCCGACATCTCCCACCACGGCGCGACGTACCCCCGGGGGCGCCGGCCGCTGACCTGCTCGATGAGCTCGACGGACCGCCCCAACACGTCCGCTTCCTGACTCTCGGACATCTGTATCGGGTTCTCGTGGGAGTAGCCGTGGGCGCCGATCTCGTGACCGGCCGCCATGACCGCCTCGATCTGCCGGGGAAAGGTCTCGATGGAGTGACCCGGAACGAACCAGCTGGCGCGGATCCCGTAGCGCTCGAACAGGTCGAGCAGCCGGGGCACTCCGATCTCGCCGGCGAAGAGCCCTCGTTGGATGTCGGAGGGGGAGTCCTGGCCGCCATAGGAGCCCAGCCAACCGGCGACCGCATCGACGTCGACGCCGAAGATGGCGCGGATGTTCTTGGTCATCGTGGGTTGCCTCCCGTGTCTTGTCGCGCGGCGACCGATGGCTCGGTCGGAGTGAGGTCGGGGCCGAGAAAAGACTCACGGATGCGGTGGACCGTGTCGCGTAGCGCCTGCACGTCGGAACCGCGCCATGACCTGCTTCGGACGCAGTCGTGGACCGAAACCCAGCCGAGGACACGATCGCCGTGCAGCACCGGCGCCAGCATCTGTGCCTTGACGCCGTACGCACCGATCAGTGCCGCCGGGGGCGCCGGCGACGACGTACGGCAGTCGTCCTGGATGAGCAGGTCTCGGGTGCGCATGAGATGCCGGACGGTGGCCAGGTTGCGCTGGTCGAGGGAGTGGTTGCCGCTCAACGCGGCTACGGAGTCGACCGCCTCTCCGACGACGGGGAAGTTCATGCCGACGACGTCCAGCCGGAGCGTCACGCGACTGGCCTGGGTCTCCGCCAGCAGGTCACGCAGGGAACGGCTGATGTCCAGGGGCACTGCGATAGCGCTGCGTCCGCCGTCGGTCATGACGAGATCGCTGGCGTAGCGGCAGCCCACGGCGCCGCGGCCTCGTAGGCGGCGGCCATGCCGAGCAGCTCTGCCTCCCGGAAGGGACGTCCCATGAGCTGCAACCCGATGGGCAGCCCGTCACCGAAGCCGCAGGGAACCGTGACCGCGGGGCGCCCGGTCAGGTTCGCGAGCGCCGTATGGCGGACGTAGCGAACGAGGTCTCGCTCGATGCTCATCTCCGCGAGAGGGAGAGCGCGAAGCGGTGTCGTCGGGGTCACGAGCACATCCACTCCTTCGGTGTCGAACACATGGCTGACGTCCCGTGCGATCGTGGCTCGTGCCTTGTACGCCGCTTGGAGGAACGGCGCCGGGACGAGCGCTCCGAGTTGCAGGTACCGACGGGTCGCCGGGCCGTAGCTCGCTGCATAGGCGCGCAGCAGCGCGAGGTGGGAGTAGCCGGCTTCGGCGGCCAGGATCACCGTGGTGGTCGCGTCGACGAGGGGCAGCGACGGCATGTCCACCTCGATCAGGTCAGCGCCCAGCCCACCCAGCACGGTGAGTGCCGCCTGGGTGGCAGCGGTCACGGCGGGATCGTCGCCGCCGAGGAACGACCGGGAGACGACCCCGACGCGTCTGCCCGCGACTGGCTCGCTGAGGTATGCGCCGAAATGGGGGACCGGCTCGGCAATCGTCGACGGGTCGCCGGGCACCGCCCCGGCGATGGCCTGCAGGATCACGGCTGCGTCTGCGACATAGCGAGTGACCAGCCCGACATGGTCCATCGATCCCGACGGCTGGATGACACCCGCGCGGCTCACCCGCCCATAGGTCGGCTTCAGCCCCACGACTCCGTTCAGCGCAGCCGGCTTGCGGACGGACCCCCCTGCATCGGTGCCGATAGCCGCGACGCAGGAACCAACCGCAACCGAGACGCCGGCGCCAGCGCTGGAGCCGCCCGGGTAGCAGTCGTGGTCCCAAGCGTTCCGTGTAGGTGGGACGTTCTGGCCACACGCGAACTCGTGCGTGACATGCTTCCCGAGGATCACGGCTCCCGCCGCGCGAAGCAGCCCGACGACTGTTGCGTCTGCCTCTGTGAGAGCGCCGAGCGGTACGCGCGAGCCGGCGAGCGTCGGCATGTCCGCGGTGGCGATGACGTCTTTGATCGCGATCGGGATGCCGTGCAGTGGTCCCCGGTCCGTGCCGTGACGCAGCTCGTCGTCTGCGCGGTGCGCGGCGGCTAGCGCACCGGACCGGTCGACGAACGCGTACGCCGACACCAGCGGTTCCGTCTCGGCTATGCGGTCGAGGACTGACTGGATGAGCCCCGTTGACGTGAGCTCACCGGACCTCATCAGATCGCCGTAACGGGCGATCGACGGCGGCGTGGAGGTCGGCATCGCTACCGGCGCGGATCGAACAACGTCGGCTCCGGAACCGACGCGCAATCGGCAGCCAGCAGCGGTTCGACCGAGGCCACCAACCGCCGCATCGATGATGCGAGGGGAGCGATGTCTTCCTCCATGAGCGGCAGCGACACGAGCGCCGCAAGCCTCCGGATCGAGTCGAGCTCGGCAATCGACGGCTCATCCGGAACGCTCGTGATCTTCACCATGCCCTCCCGGTCTCGAGCTGTCGTGGGTAGTGGCAGAAGCGTCACCGCGGGGGCGGAGCTGCTCCTCCGATCTTGTTCGATCTGGGGTGAGCCACTATTCTGCACCAATATACGGATCAGATCGTTCCGTATTGTGGAGGCGCCGTGTTGGACCTGGCTGTGGTCGGCGGGACGGTGGTGACCGGTGCATCGACGGTCCAGGCCGACATCGGTGTCCGCGACGGACGCGTCGTCGTCCTTGCGGCTCCGGGCACTCTGACGGAGGACGCTGCTCGTCGACTCGATGCGACGTCGATGTACGTCGTCCCTGGTGGCATCGATGCGCACGTGCACTTCAACCTCGGCGTCACCGACGCGATGCGCGCTCAGTCAGCCCTGGATGGCTCACGTGCGGCGGCCTTCGGCGGTACGACCACCTTCATCGACTTCGGACTCCAGGCGGGGGACGGCAGCCCGGTCAAGGCCATCCAGGCCAAGGTCGACGAGCTCGGCGTGCAGAAGCCGCACATCGACTACGCCCTGCACCTGATGCTCACGGGCGCAGTGAGCTTCGAGGCGATCGGGGAGCTACCCGAGGTGATCTCGGGAGGCGTGCCCTCCTTCAAGATGTTCACCACGTTCGCGGGCAACTCCGCCTCCGGCGACCTGTTCTCCGACGACGGCCGGATCTGGGGGGTGATGGAGAAGCTGAGGTCCCACGGCGGGATGACAATGGTCCACGCTGAGGACAACTGCATCATCGACTACAACGTGCGGCGGATGTACGCCGCCGGTCAGCAGGACGGCCGCAACATCCATCTTGCCCGGCCTCCGCTCGCGGAAGAAGCGGCCATCCGGCGGATGATCCTGCTCGCCGAGCGCAGCGAGTGCCCGCTTTACATCGTGCATGTGTCCTCGGGTTCGGGCGTGGCGGCGATCCGGGAGGCGCGGCAGCGTCGGGTTCCTGTCTTCGGCGAGGTGCTGCACAACTACCTGACCTTCACCTCCGACAACTACGCCGGGGAGGAGGGCACCCTCTATCACAACTACCCGCCCCTGAAGTCCGGCCGCGACCAGGAGGCGCTGTGGTCGGCGATCACTTCCGGCGACCTCGACACGGTCGCCTCGGACGACTTCACCATCCCTAAGAGCTCGAAGCTCTCCGGAAAGGTCGTGGACAACGTCCCGGGGGGGCACAACGGTGTGGAGACCCGGCTCGACGTGCTCTTCTCCGAGGGCGTCAGCAAGGGCCGCCTGTCGTTGGAACAGTTCGTCCGACTCACCTCCGAGGCGCCGGCAAAGCTGTTCGGTCTCTTCCCGCGCAAGGGCACGGTCGCGATCGGCAGCGATGCCGACTTCGCCGTCATCGACCCGAGCGCGCAGCACACCCTGCGGCTCCCCGAGCTGCACTCGGACTGCGACTACAGCCTGTGGGACGGATGGCAGCTGCACGGCAAGGTGCACTCCACCGTGCTCCGTGGGTCAGTCCTCACCCAAGATGGTCATTGGCTGGGTCCTGAGCACGCTGGGCAGTTCGTCGCAGGCGCCTCAGTCGCACAGCCCTAGCCACGTGCGCCAGACCGGGAACGGTGAACAACAGATGCAGATAGTCGTCGTTGGCACCGGCCGCATGGGTGCCGGCATCGGGCTCGGGTTCGCGCAGCACGGCGCCGCCGTCACGTATTTGACGCGGGACTCATCGCGGGCTCGCGATGCGGTTGCGCGGGTGGCTGCAGAGTTCGTCGCCATCGGTGCCGTGGACCGGCAGAGAGGCGAAGCCCTCGACTTCTGCACGGAGATCGACGACCTGCCGTCAAGCCAACTGATCATCGAGTCGGTCCCCGAGGACCTGGCGTTGAAGGTCCCGCTGTTGGCCGAGCTGTCGAGGGCCCAGCCTGATGCCCTTCTCTGCTCGAACACGTCGTCGCTGAGCATCACCGCGATCGCCGCGGACACCGCTCGGCCTGATCGGGTGGCCGGCATGCACTTCTGGTACCCGGCACCGCTCATGCCCCTCGTAGAGCTGGTCCCTGGCAGCGAGACGACCGACGACACTCTCGATCGCGGCGCCCGGATCCTGGCCGAGCATGGGAAGGTCCCCATCCGGTTGCAACGGGACCTCCCCGGCTTCGTGTGGAACCGCCTCGTGGTTGCCGTCCTTCGCGAGGCGATGTCGCTGGTGGCGCAGGGTGTCGTCACGGCACGCGAGATAGACCTCGTGGTCGAACAGGGCCTGGCGCGTCGCTGGTCCTTGACCGGTCCGTTCGCCTCCGCAGTGCTCGGCGGCGTGAGCACCTTCGAGACCGTCGGTCGCAACTTGCTGCCGCAACTGTCGTCCGCGACTGATCTCGAGGGCCTGGCGGGCATGTTGAGCGACTACGTCGCGGACACCGACGGGCTCAATACGTGGCGCAACCAGCAACTGTCTGCCCGCGGAGAGCCCAGTTCGTGGGGATGAGGGCACAGTTGCGAGCAACCTCCGGTGCGGCCCGCAAACGTGATGCGAAGGTGCTTGCCTCCGATGATCCATGAGGCTAGCCTGACCAGAATCCGGGACGGTCTGACCCATTATATGGATCGTTCCTACGGATTCGACCTCGTTTCGTCACGGGCTATTGGGCTTCCCGCCAAGCGGGTGTTCGACTCATAGGAGGAGTTGTGATGGGTAGCAGGCGCGTCACGCGGTGGGGGCTGGCCGGCATGGCCGCAGTCCTCGTACTGGCTGGATGCAGCACCGGTTCCACTGGCGACACGTCGTCGTCCGGGACTACCGACCAGGCGGCTGGAAGCGACGTGTCGGCCGAGGTGAAGGCGAACGTCGAGAAGTACAAGGCGCTGCCGACGTTCACACCACCGGGTGAGGCCATCGATCCCTCTTCCCTCAAGGGGAAGAGCATGTTCCTCATCCCCCTCGTGCCCAATCCGTTCAACCAGAACATTCAGGACACGATGAAGTCGATCGCCGACAAGGTCGGCATGAAGTTCACGCTGTACCCGAACCAGGGCAAGGCGTCGGAGTGGGTGCAGGGCATGAACGCCGCTGTCACCGCCAAGCCGGACATCATCGTGCTCTCCACGGCGCCGGACCCCCGCGTCCTGCAGCCACAGCTCGAGGCGGCGAAGAAGGCGGGTATCCCGGTTCTCGTCACCCACTTCTACGACGATGCGTCGGAGAACCCGCCGGCATGCGACGGCTGTGCGGCCGGAGTCACCGCCCTGGTGACTGCCCCGTTCAACGTCGCCGGGAAGGCCGCGGCCGACTGGATCATCCAGGACTCCAACGGCAAGGGCAACGTCCTCGTCATCGGCGCAGCCGACATCCTGCCCAGCCCGGCGACGGTCAAGGTCGTGACGACCGAACTGAGCGAGGCATGCCCCGGCTGCAAGTCCACCGTCATCAACATCCCCGTCGCGGACTGGAACACCAAGGTTCAGGGTGAGGTGCAGGCGGCCTTGAACAAGGATCCGAACATCAACTACGTCTACCCGCTGTACGACGCGATGGTGGCCGGCGCGGTCCCGGCAGTCCAGACCGTCGGGAAGGCCGGCAAGGTCAAGGTGGTGAGCTACAACGGGTCGCCGTACGCGCTCAAGTTCATCCAGGACGGGAACATCGTCGCGATGAACGTCGGCGAAGACACCGTCGGCATCGCCTACGCCTCGATGGACCAGGCCTTCCGGATCCTCCTCGGCAAGCCTACGGTCGACCAGCGCACGCCGATCCGGATCTGGGACGACACCAACGTGGCCGACGCCGGAACCCCTCCCGAGGTCGGAAAGGGTTACGGGACGGCCCTTTCCTCCGGATACTCCAAGCTGTGGGGCATGGGCTAGGCCCGACCGACCAGCAGGAACACGTGGATCGCCGCCGAGGAGTGACATGACCGAGCCTCAACCCCTGTTACGGGCACGTGGTCTGTCCAAGTCCTTCGGTGGTGCGCTCGCCCTTGACGACGTCGACCTGACAGTTCTCCCCGGGGAGGTACACGGACTCCTCGGGGAGAACGGGTCGGGTAAGTCAACCCTGATCAAGATCCTGGCGGGCTATCACCAGCCCGAGGGCGGGACATTGACGGTGAACGGCGAAGAAGTTCCGCTGCCGCTCCCACCGGGGGAGTCGCGGGCCCTAGGCTTCGAGTTCGTCCACCAGGACCTAGGGCTCGTTCCTGCCCTGAGTGTCGCAGAGAACTTGTTCATGGGTGAGATCGTCAAGCCGCGTAACAAGTTCTTCATGTCGTGGTCGCGTGCGCAACGGGAGGCACGGCAGATCTTCGAGCGCTACGGACTGAGTCTCGACCAGAACGCGACCGTCGAGAGCCTCCGTCCCGTCGAGCGCGCGCTGCTCGCGATCGTCCGAGCGCTCGAAGGACTGCGCCGGACGGCAGGCGCCGGGCCCACGCTGCTCGTGCTCGACGAACCCACCGTCTTCCTGCCGCAGCACGAGATCGGCCTGCTGTTCGACTTCGTGCGCCAGATCGCACAGAGCGGGTCCAGCGTGCTGTTCGTCTCGCATGACCTTGATGAGGTCCGACAGATCACGGACCGGGTCACGGTCCTGCGCGACGGTCGGGTCGCCGGCGTGGTGGCCACCGCAGAGACGACATCGGCAGAGCTGGTTCACCTCATCATCGGCCACGACCTGACTGCCATGGCGCCGACCGCGGAGCAGCAGGTGCTGGATCGCCCCGTGGTTCTCCAGGTGAGTCACCTGACCACGAGGTGGCTGGACGACATGTCCTTCGACCTGCACGCCGGAGAGGTGCTGGGCTTCACCGGCCTCGTCGGTTCGGGATACGAAGACGTCGTCTACGCGCTGTTCGGCGCGATCCCCGCCCACTCGGGTTCCGTCAGCTTCGCCGGTGAGCTTGTCTCCGCCGGCTCGCTGACACCTCGTACGGCCATGGCGGCCGGCGTCGCCTTCGTGCCCGGCGACCGTCAGCGCAACGGAAGCATCCCCTCCTTGTCAGCGGCGGAGAACGTCAACCTCCTCGTGCTTGACCGTTACTTCCAGAACATGCGCCTCCGCCAACGAGACCTGGACGACAATGCTCAGTCGCTCATGACCACGTTCGACGTGCGCCCACCGCAGCCAGCCCTGGAATACGGCTCGTTCTCGGGAGGCAACCAGCAGAAGGCGATGATGGCGAAGTGGCAGCAGGTGGCCCCCAAGGTCCTGCTGCTCCATGAACCGACGCAGGGCGTGGATGTCGGGGCGCGTCAACAGATCTGGCGGATGATCCGGGATGCGACCGCCGAGAGCTCCACGATCTGCGCGAGTTCGGACTATGAACAACTGGCGGCCATCTGTGACCGTGTCGGTGTCGTGGCACGGGGTCGTCTGGTCGGTTTCCTGACGGGTAGCGACGTGTCCAAGGATCGGATCGCGGACTTCTGCCTGCGGAGCTCCGCGGGCGTTACGGCCGACGTGGTGTCGAGCGATCTCGATTTCAACCCACTCACCAATCACTGAAGGGCGAGAGCTACGTGTCCTCCGATCAGCAGGTACGAGAGCCTGCCGACAGTTCTCAGGCGGCGGACGTCGCGCACCGCAAGCGATTCGTGAACGGCAAGTCGCTCGAGGCGCTGGCGCTGCCCATCGCCTGGCTGGCCGTGGTGATCCTCTTCGGCGTCCTCCGGCCGAGCACCTTCCTGACGACGGCCAACATGTCGTCCATCCTGGCGTCACAGGCCGTGCTCGTAGTGGTGACGCTCGCGCTGGTCGTCGTGCTGACCTGCGGCGACTATGACCTCTCCGTGGCGTCGGTCGTCGGTCTCTCGGGGATGCTGATCGCCATTCTGAACGTCAACCACGGCGTGCCCATCGGCGTGGCGATCCTGGTTGCGCTGGCTGCGGGCCTGCTGGTCGGATTCGTCAACGGGCTCTTCGTGGTGCTGCTGGAGATCGACAGCCTCATCGTGACACTCGGCATGAGCACGTTTGTCTCCGGCGTGGTGCTGTGGATCAGCGACTCCAACACGATCAGCGGGATCTCGCCGGACCTGGTCCAACCGGTCATCGTCTGGCGCATCCTCGGCGTCCCGCTGGAGTTCTACTACGCGATGATCATCGCGCTGGGCGTGTGGTACGTCTTCCGTTTCATGCCGCTGGGCCGAAGGCTCCTTGTCGTCGGTCGGAACCGGGAAGTGTCCAGGCTCAGCGGCATCCGAGTAGGCGCCGTCCGTTGGGGGGCGTTGATGGTCTCCGGCCTCATCGCAGCCTTCGGCGGCGTGCTGTACGTCGGTACATCCGGCGCCGCGGGTCCGACCTCCGGCCTGGAGCTGTTGCTTCCTGCATTCGCCGCCGCCTTCCTCGGGGCCACCACCATCAACCCGGGCCGCTTCAACGCATGGGGCACGGTGATCGCGGTGTACTTCCTCGTCACCGGTATCACCGGTCTGCAGCTGCTCGGCGCCCAGTCCTTCGTCCAGAACCTGTTCTACGGAGCCGCGCTGATTGCGGCCGTCTCCTTCTCGCAGGTAGTGCGTCGCCGCCGCGCCGCAGGAACCCAGTAGGACATGGGGACCTCCGTCGACTCCTTTGCTGATCCGCTGGCGAAGGCGCTGTGGGACGCTCGGGAACGAGGTGTGACGGTGAGCTCCGCTCAGGCGTGGAGCGACCTTTCTCGCGAGCGCGCCGATGACGTCAGCACCGCTCTCTACCAACGGCTGGGCCCGATCGCTCCCCCGGCGTGGAAGATGGGAGCGTTCGACGAGGAGACCCAGCTCCGACTGGGTCTGGCCGGGCCGCTCGTTGCGCCGGTGTTGAGTGATCGGATGCACGTAGGCGCGAGCACGGTGTCGCTGCGCCTGCGCGACTTCGCCCAGCCCAAGCTCGAGGCCGAGGTGGGCATCCGTACGGACGACGGCCGCCCCACTCTGGTGCCCTGTGTCGAGGTGGCGGACTGCCGATTCGCCGACTGGGCGCTTCCCCCGTTCGCCGCGGTGGCCGACTTCGGGCTCCAAGGAGCGATGGTGTTCGGTTGCGGCACAGCTCCGGTCGACGAGATTCACGTGGACGTCAGCCACGACGGAGTCCCGGTCGGGTCCGGCAGAGCGACGTGGAGTGACGCCGTACGACGCCTGTCCGTGCTGCCCGACGTCCACGGCGAGACGGTCTACGTCGCCACCGGGGCGATGACGCCGATGTTCCCGGCGCTGCCGGGCGTCTGGGAGTTCGACTTCCGCGGCCTGGCAACCCTGGTCCTCGGGTTCACCTGAAGATCCCTTCGTGAGAAACGGGACGCCGGTTGCGCAGTGGAGATCATCGCGACTACGCTGTTCCATACTTCGGATCGCTAAGTCCCACATAGTGGGGAGCGCATAGGAGGGTTGGTCCGTGGAGACGCAGCAACAACCTGTGCGTACGCCGCTCGAGGGCATCCGGGTCCTGGAGCTGGGCAACTTCATCGCGGCTCCCTCGGCCGGTCGGCTGCTCGCCGAGTTCGGGGCAGAGGTGATCAAGGTCGAGGAACCCGGCACGGGCGACCAGGTGCGGGACTGGCGGCTTTTCCGCGGCGAGACCTCGATGATGTGGCGGACCCTCGGTCGGAACAAGAAGTCCATCACCATCGACGTCCGCACCGAACAAGGCCAGGAGCTCGTCCGGCTGTTGGCCGGCCAGGTCGATGTGGTCCTGGAGAACTACCGGCCGGGCAAGCTCGAGTCGTGGCACCTCTCGCCGGACGAGCTCCGTCGCGACAACGCGCAGCTCGTCGTCGTCCGCATCTCCGGTTACGGCCAGACCGGTCCCTACCGGGACCGACCTGGCTTCGGAGGAGTCGCGGAAGCGATGGGCGGGCTTCGCTTCATCACCGGCTATCCGGACCGCCCGCCCACGCGCCTCGGTGCGAGCATCGGCGACACGCTGGCCGGGCTCTATGCGGTCATCGGTGCGCTGATGGGTCTGCAGTCTCGCGACCGTGGGCTGTTGGACGCGGGGGAGACCGTCGATGTGGCTCTGACCGAGGCTGTCTACTCCGTGATGGAGTCCTTCATCCCCGAGTACACGGCATACGGGAACATCCGCTCTCGCACCGGCAACGAGATGCCAGGCGTCGCACCGTCGAACACGTATCCATGCGGCGACGGGGAATGGGTCGTCATCGGTGGCAACGCCGACGGCATCTTCCACCGGCTCATGACGGCGATCGGTCGCACTGACCTCGCTGCCGACAAGAGGTTCCACGACAACTCCGGGCGTGCGACCAACAGCAAGCTGCTCGACGACGCGATCGCTTCGTGGACCTCCGAACGGACGCTGTCGGACGTCATGGAGGTAATGGTTGCCGCTTCCGTGCCGGCGGGGCCGATCTACTCGGCCGCGGACATCACCCGCGATCCACACTTCCGTGATCGAGGAATGTTGCTCGAGATGGAGGTCGAGGTGGAGGAAGGCAAACCAGAGCCGGTCACCTTCCCCGGCATCGTGCCCAAGCTCGACCGGCTGCCAGGGCGCGTGAACTGGCTCGGGCCGGAGCTGGGCGAGCACACGCACCAGATCCTGAGCGGCTTGTTGAACCTCGACGAGCGCGAGATTGCCGAACTTCGAGAAGGAAGGATCGTGTAGCCGTGGCGATGCCAGAGGTCGTGACCATCACAGACGTGGCGCTCAGGGACGGGCTGCAAAATCATCCGCACACCGTGCCCACAGACGTGAAGCTGGACCTCCTCGCCCGGCTGCTGGCCGCTGGGGTCACCACGCTCGAGGCCGGGTCCTTCGTCCACCCGGGTCTGGTTCCGCAGATGGCCGACGCCGATGACATCTTCAGCCGGCTGCCCACCGCGCCGGAGGCAAGTCTGATGGCCCTGGTGCCTAACCTTCGCGGGGCCGAGCGAGCCCTCGCGGCTGGGGTGAAGAGCGTCCGGATCGTGCTCTCGTGCAGTGAAGGGCACAGCCGCGCCAACACCAACCGAAGCGTCTCCGAAGGAATCGCGGAGACACGGGCGGTCGTCGAGAAGCTGCGGGAAGCGGGAGACGTCCGGCTGACCGGTGCATTGGCCACCGTGTTCGTGTGCCCTTTCGACGGCATCGTTCCGGTGGAGCAGGTCGACCGCGTCGTCGGCGCGCTCGTCGACATGGGCTTGAATGACATCAGCCTGTCCGACACTCTGGGCAAGGCCGATCCTGCACACGTCGAAAAGGTGGTGACGGCGATGCAGGACAGGTACCCCGACATCACCTTCGGCTTGCACCTGCACAACACCTACGGGATGGGTCTTGCCAACGTGCTGGCCGGTCTCCGACAAGGCATCGCCCAGTTCGACGCCGCACTGGGCGGCATCGGTGGCTGCCCGTTCGCCCCGGGTGCGGCCGGCAACATAGCGACGGAAGACGTCGTGTTCATGCTGCAGTCGATGGGCATCGAGACCGGCATCGACATGGTGGCTCTCTCGCTCGCTGCCGCTGACTTGCAGAGAGCCCTCGGTACACCTTTGGACTCAGCGGTCTCTCGCGCCCTCGGCTGGGCCGCGTAGCTCGCTATGGCAACGGAAGGCGGAATCCACGTGGCAGATCTGACCATTCGCAACGGCATCGTCGTGACGCCCAGCGGTCTGATCCGAGGCGGATTGAGCGCGACTGACGGCGTGATCGTCAAGATCGGAGCCGATCACGAGCTACCGGAGGCTTCGAGGAACGTCGATGCCGGCGGCAAGTACCTGCTGCCGGGCATCATCGACCCTCACGTGCATCTGGGTATCGGCGTCGGCGGCGGCCCGGAGAAGCTGCAGCGCGACTTCGCGACCGAGTCGGCCGACGCCGCCGCCGGTGGCGTGACGACCATGATCACGACGACGCTCTTCGGTGCCGAGTCGCGCGGAGAAGTCGCGGAGCTGGCCATCAAGCTCGGTGACGAGCACTCGCTCGTCGACTACCGCCTCACTGCAGTCGTGACCACCCGGGAACATCTTCGGGAGTCGGCTGACCTGGTCAAGCTCGGGATCCGTTCGTTCAAGTTCTTCCTCGGCTACAAGGGTGCCCAGGCAGAGAGCTTCGGGATGAATGCCAACGGCATCTCCTGGGACTTCTTCTACGAGGCTTGCGAGGCCCTGGGTGCTGCGGGCGCCCGTGCGTTCCCGACGATCCATGCCGAGGACCCCTACGTCCGAGACTTCCTGACCGAACGGATGCGAGGCTCGGGAGCCAACCGACAGCTGCAGCGCTGGTTGGAGACCAGCCCGAACATCCTCGAGCCGATGCAGATCTACCCGGCCGCCCTGGTGGCCCACGAGGTGGGGACGCCGGTGTACGTCGTGCACACGAGCGCGTGGCAGAGCGTGGACCTCATCCGAGACCTGAAGGAGCGTGGTTGGCCGGTCTTCGGCGAGACGCTCGCCGCCTTTCTCTACTGGACCGCCCCGGAAGCCGATGCGAAGGACAGGGGCGCGGTGGCGAAGATCCAGCCGCCGATCCGCCTCGACCGCGACCGCGACGCGCTCTGGAAGGGCGTCCTGGACGGCACCATCACCAGCCTTGGAACCGACTGTCAGATGTATCCGCACGCGACCCGGACCGACGTCGACTTCTGGGATGCGCAGGTGGGCCTCGGCCCAGGCATGGGCACGTTGCTGCCCGCGGTGTACACGGCCGGTGTCCTCTCCGGACGCTGCACGATCGAAGAGCTCAGCCGCGTGCTGTCCGAGAACACTGCTCGGCGCTTCGACCTCTACCCGCAGAAGGGTCAGCTGGCGCCGGGCTCTGACGCCGATGTCATCATCTTCGATCCGACCGAGCGACGAGAGGTCGCGGCTTCATCCCTGCAGAGCGCGGCCGGTTACTCGCTCTACGACGGGGAGACGCTGACCGGGTGGCCGGAGAAGACCTTCGTACGAGGCAACCTCGTCTTCGACAACGGTGCCATCGTGTCCACGTCGCCTACCGGCCGACATGTGCCGCAGTCCTGAGGATGCCGTCGGGTACGTTCCACGCAGCTCCTTGGCAGTCCCGGCACGGGGGCGCATCCCCTGCCGGGCCGCCGTTCGCTGTCCTGTCCGGCCTCTTCCTGCCGCTGGCCGTCGTGGCGGTGGCGAGTGCGGTCGCGGTCGCCTTGTCGGCGGATGCCGCGCTGATCCGGGACGCGTTCGCGATGTCGGAGCTCGAGGTCGGAGTGATCGCCTCGTGCATCTACGTCGGCGCGGCGACGAGCTCGTCGACCAGCGGTAGACTGACCGACGGCTGGGGTCCTGGTCCGGTGCTCGTCCTTGCGTGCGTCTTGCTTGCCGTGGGCGAATGCCTTGCCGCCGTTGCGACGTCCGCCTGGCTGCTCTTCGGTGGCGTCCTGATCGCGGGACTGGGCTATGGCGCCGTGAACCCACCGACCAATGTGCTCGCCAACCCGAGGACACCTCGTCGGCGCGGGCTCGCCATCAGCATCAAGCAGTCCGGGATACCACTCGGCGGATCACTTGCTGCTCTGCTCGTGCCGGTCGTAGCGGTCACGTACGGGTGGCGGGCGTCGCTTCTCATGCCGATCGCACTGTGCCTGCTGCTCGCCCTCGTCGTGGCATGGCTCAGGCCCGCGCCGCCGACGGCCGTCGATCTTCTGCAGCAGCCGGCTGACGTGTCCGTTCGTCTCAAGCTGCCGCACGCCTACGCCTTCGGATTCTTGATGGGCGGCGTGCAGGTCACGATCTTCACCTTCCTGGCTCTGTACCTCGTCGACGAGAAGTCCATGAGCCCCGAAGGAGCGGGTTCCCGTCTCGCACTCCTCTTGTTCGCCGGCTTGGTCGGACGTATCGGCTGGGGGTGGGTGTCCGACCGCCTGCATCGCGACCGCACCAGGATCTTGCAGCTCATCTCGTTGATCTCGGCAACGGCACTCCTGCTGCTGCCGGTCGTCGGATCGTGGGCACTGCCCCTTGTGCTGATGCTGATCGGGATGTGCTCGGTGGGCTGGAACGGCGTGTACATAGCTTCTGTCACGGAAGCGACGAGCCCCGGGCTGACCGGGGTGGTCAGCGGCCGCTCGATGACGCTGGTGAACCTCGGTGCCGTCCTCGTGCCGCCCACCTTCGGGCTGCTGGTCCGGGGGTCACACGGCTGGATCCTGGGGTGGAGCATGTGCGGCGCCTTGACGCTGGTGTCACTCTGCCTTCTCCAGCTCAGCCGAGCCACACCCCCGATTCGCGGTGCCCTTGGGGGAGGGGTCGCTTGACGGGCCGCCGGACATCCGTGGAGCACACCAGCTCATCCCGCGAAAGCGCAACGAAAGGACGTCGCATGTCCCGCGCCTACCGAATCTGCGTCATCCCCGGTGACGGCATCGGCAAGGAGGTGACCCCCGAGGCCGTGCGCGTTCTCGAGGCTGCCGCTTCCAGCTTCGGCTTCGAACTCGGCCTCGATGTGCTGCCTTGGGGTTCGGAGTACTACCTCCGCGACGGGCGGATGATGCCGGAGAACGGCCACGAGGTGCTGGCGAACTCCGAAGCAACCCTGTTCGGCGCGGTTGGCTCGTTGGAGGTTCCGGACACGATCACCGCATGGGGTCTCATTCTCTCCACGCGGCAGAAGCTGGACCTGTACCTGAACCTTCGTCCTATCCGCAGCTTCCCAGTGACAGAGACGCACGTCGGTCCGCGCTACCAGGAGCCGTACGACATGCTCATCGTGCGGGAGAACACCGAAGGCGAGTACGTCGGCCTCGGTGGCCGCTTGTACGGTGGCACCGACCGTGAAATGGCGTCGCAGGTGTCGGTCTTTACTCGACACTCGATCGACCGGGCTGTGGACTATGCCTTCCGCGCGGTGCCTCCGCGAGGGCTACTGACGAGTGTGACCAAGTCCAATGCTCTGCCCCACACGATGGGACTGTGGGACGAGGTATCGGAGGATGTCGCCGGTCGCTACCCGGAGCAGCGGTGGGAGCGGATGCACGTCGACGCAGCCGCGTATCAGATGGTCCGCGCTCCACAGCGTTTCGACGTCCTCGTCGCGTCGAACCTCTTCGGCGACATCCTCAGCGACGTGGGCGCGGGACTGCAGGGCAGCCTTGGGCTCGCCGCCAGCGGCAACATCAACCCCGAACAGAAGATAGGCATCTTCGAACCCATTCACGGGAGCGCGCCGGACATTGCAGGGAAGGGCATCGCCAACCCCTTCGGGTCGGTATCCTCTGCCGCGATGCTGTTGGACTTCATCGGCGAAGAGGCAGCAGCTGAATCCGTGCGTGCCGCGGTCGACGACTGCCTGACAGCCGGTGTGGCGACTGCCGACCTAGGCGGGACCTGCTCGACGACCGAGGTCGGCGACGAGCTGGTCACGAGGTTGACAGCGAGCAGCCGATCTTGAAGCGTTGCTCATTGATGAGACGTGGCCAGGGCGGTATGGATCTCCTGCGCGGCCGCGACGACGCGTTTCGCGTAGCGGCGCGCGGGGTGGGCCCCGAGGCGCTCGATCGGACCCGACAGGCAGACGGCCGCGACGACCTTGCCGCCGTCCAGCACGGGGGCGCTGACCGAGGCGATGCCCGCGGCCCGTTCGCCGACGCTCTCCGCCCAACCCCGGCGCAACGCGCTCGGGTCGCCCGCCAGCAGCTGGCCGGCAGACCCCCGCTCGATCGTCAGCAGGGCTCCGACCGGGACGGTCGTGCGAAGCTCATGGCGGGACTCGATCGAGACGATCACGAGGCGCTGGATGCCTCGGCGAACGAACAGCTGGCTGCTCTCGCCGGTCTCCTCGGAGAGCTGCGCGAGGATCGGGTGAGCGAACTGCGCCAGGGTGGCCGTGGCGAAGCGACTGCCCGTCACCAAGGCGCCCGTCTCATCCCGATGCAGGAAGCCGTGGGCCTCCAGCGCCGCCACGAGCCGGTGGGTCGTCGTCTTGGGAAAGTTGATGGCCTCGGTGAGCTCCACGAAGGTCACCGGCTGGCGGTACTCGACCACGTTGAGAAGGAACATGGCCTTGTCGAGCACGCCGACCCCGCTGACGACGTAGTCCACAGACCGAATGCTAGTGCAGCGAGCCCGACCTGGAACGACTTACGGGGCCCACGATGAGCCAACCGGTTGTCACGATCATCTCCCTCGGTGGAACGATCGCGTCCGTCCCCGACGAGACCGGCCTGGCCGGCCCTCGATTGTCGGCAGCCGAGCTCGCATCGGCCATTCCCCGCCTTGGCGAGCTCGCACACGTCGAGGTCCGCGACGTGGCCCGACTGCCCTCGTGCGACGTGTCGTTCCGGCTCGCGCGCGAGGTGGCCGCGGAGATAGCCGACGCTGTCGAGCGCGGCAGCGACGGCATCGTCGTGACCCAGGGGACCGACACGATCGAGGAGATGTCCTTCTGCCTCGACCTGCTTGTCGGGGTGGACACGCCGCTCGCAGTGGTGGGCGCCATGCGGCATCCGGGTCTTCCTGGCTCGGATGGCGCCGCAAACCTGTTGGATGCGGTCAGAACGGTCATCAGTCCCGACGCGGTCGGACTGGGATGCCTTGTCGTGATGAACGAGCAGATCCACTCGGCTCGTGCCGTCCGCAAGCTGCACACGTCCTCGCCCTCGGCATTCAACTCCGGGGAGGTGGGACCGCTGGGCTGGATCGCGGAAGGGACGGCTCATCTTCGCGACCGGCCATATCCGCGGATCACTCTGTCGGTGCCTGAGGACGTCGAGGTGCCGCTCCCGCCGCTGATCCGGATGACCATGGATGACGACGGCTGGTGGCTGGCTGCGATCCGGGAGATGAACCCACCGGGACTGGTGATCGAGGCCATGGGCGGAGGCCACGTACCCGGATGGCTGTCCGGCGAGGTCCTCGAGATCGCACAACGTGTGCCTGTTGTGCTGACGTCCCGCACGGGTGGGGGAGAGGTCCTCACCCACACCTATGGGGGCTTTCCCGGCTCGGAGACGACGTTGGTCTCCGGCGGTGTCATTCCGGGCGGAACGCTCGACGGGCTCAAGGCGCGAGTTCTGCTGGCCCTGCTGCTCGCTGCCGGGACACAGCGACCAGACATTCACCGGACGATGAGCGACATGGGGACGCTCGACCGCTCCGCCACCCGAGGATGACACAGTGCCGCAGCTGATGATCGGAGTACGTACATGAAGCCAGAACCGGCCGACCTCGTCATCGAGGGTGGGACAGTAGTCACCGAGTCGTGGGCCGGGCCCGCGACCATCGTGGTCCGCGACGGACGGGTGCTCTCGCTCCTGTCGCCGAACGTGTCGACCAGTTCTCTCGGAGCCGCTCGCACGATCGATGCCACGGGTCGGCTGGTCCTGCCGGGCGCCGTCGATCCGCACTGCCACATCGCGGTGCCCCTCGGTGAGTTCGTCACCCTCGACGACTTCCAGACCGCCAGCCTCGCCGCGTTGGCCGGTGGAACCACGACCATCGTGGACTTCGCGATACCGACGCCCGACGAGCATCCGATGGAGGCGCTGGAGGCGAAGCTCGAGATGGGGCGGTCCTCGCGCTGCGACTATGCCTTGCACGGCTGCGTCGCCGGTACGCCGAGTGACATTCCGGGCATCGTCCGCGACTTCGTAGCCGCCGGCGTGCGGACGGTCAAGCTGTTCACGACGTACCGAGACCTGCTCATGGTCGGGACCGAGACCATCGAGGCCGTCATGACGGCACTCGCCGTGGCATCGGGCCTGACGTATGTGCACGCGGAAGACAACAGCCTGGTCGAAGCCGCACAGGACGAGGCTGTCCGGACGGGACACATCGATGCCGCCGGCATGGCGGGCACCCGCCCCGCTGCGGCCGAGGAGCGAGCGGTCGCGGAGGTGTTGGCGGCGGCGGAGCGCACGGGCGCGCCCGTCTACTTCGTGCACCAGTCGACGCCCGACGTGGTCGACCAGGTCGTGCGAGCCCGGCAACGTGGGGTTCGGGCCTTCTCCGAGTCCTGTCCGCACTACCTGATCCTGGATGACTCGGTCTACGCAGGAGACCGCCCGGAGCGGTATGTCTGCTGCCCGCCCATTCGCGATCGGGTCACGGTCGATGGGCTCGTCAGCCGCCTCGTGGACGGCTTCCTGCACACGGTGGGGAGCGACCACTGCTGCTATGACTCTTCGCAGAAAGCACTGCGAGCAGCAGATGTCCGCGCGATGCCGAACGGCCTTCCGGGTGTGGAGACGCGATGGCCGGTCGTGTGGGACGCCTTTGTCGCCAGCGAGCGGATGAGCGCTCAGCGTTTCGTGGAGGTCATGGCGACCAATCCGGCCCGGTTGAACGGTCTCTTCCCGCGCAAGGGCACCATCGCGCCCGGCTCGGACGCCGACCTGGTGATCCTCGACCCGAGCGAATCCCGTCCCGTCCGGGTGCAGGACCTGCACATGCAGACCGACTACACGCCCTACGAAGGCAGAGACGTGACCGGTTGGCCGTCGACGGTCATTGCCCGTGGGCGGCTGGTTCTCGACGAGGGAAAGCTGATCGACCCGGGCCCCGTGGGTGAGTTCCTGCCCGCTGAACCGCTGACCTTCGACTGAGAGCGTTCGCCATGCAGCACGTGCGCCTCGGAAAGGCCGGGCTGAAGGTCTCACGGCTGTGTCTCGGCACGGCCACCTTCGGCGTGCAGTGCGACGAGCCGACCTCGCACCGCATCCTCGACCGGGCCAGCGAGCTCGGCGTGACGTTTCTCGATACGGCCGACAAGTACCCCCTCGGTGGGTCGCTGGAGACCAACGGTCGCAGCGAGGAGATCCTCGGTCGCTGGCTCAAGGGACGTCGCGACCAGTTCATCGTCGCGACGAAGGTGCACGGTCGGATGGGCGGGTCCGCCTGGGATGCGGGAAACAGTCGCAAGCACATCCTCAGCGCCGTCGAGGCTTCGCTGCGCCGGCTCGACACCGACTACATCGACCTCTACCAGCTCCATCGTCCCGATCCCGAGACGCCCATCCTCGAGACGCTGGAAACGCTGGACCACCTCGTGCAGTCCGGCAAGGTTCGGTATGTCGGCTGCTCGAACTTCCTTGCCTACCAGGTGGCATTGGCCTTAGGCCGCAGCGAGGCACGGCGGCTGGTGTCCTTCGTGTCGGTCCAGCCCTGCTACAACCTGCTGTTCCGGCAGTACGAGCGAGAGCTGCTGCCACTGGCCGAGGAAGAAGGTCTGGCCGTGCTGCCCTTCAACCTGCTTGCTGGAGGTCTGTTGTCCGGGAAGCACGAGCAGTCGAGGGGTCCGACGCCCGGGACACGCTTCACCCTCGGCAGCGCAGCCGCCATGTATCAGGATCGCTATTGGAGCCCTGAGTCCTTCGACGCAGTGGCTCGCATCGCAGAGACAGCGCGTCACATCGGCCTTCCGGTCGCGACGCTTGCGGTGGCCTGGGTGCTCAGCAACCCGGTGATCACCGCTGCCATCGTCGGGGCCAGCGGGCCGGCGCAGCTGGACGCGACACTAGGTGCGGCGGAGCTCACGCTCGACCCCGCAGTGCTGGATCACCTCGACAAGGTCACGCGTCCGTTCAGATACGGGGACGCCGTGGAGTGAAGGGCAGCCGGCGTCGGTTCTTCGTGCTCATCGTGGTCCGCTCGTTCTCGCGGATGGCGGATGAAGCGCAGTGGCCACATAGTGCCGATGTAGCGCGTGGGGGCGACCAGAGAAATACAGCGCGTGCCGGCTAGCGCACGCCCCGCCCGGCCTCCAGGCGGGGCGTGCGCTAGCTGACTGCGCCGCCGAGCAGCTCGGTGACCTTCTTCGCGTCCTTCGTGCTGCGGATCCCCGAGACGGTCCAGACGTCCCCCACGACCTCGTAACCGGTCGTGAGCCCGCCGACTGTGTTGGACACCGCCTTGCGCTGGCCCTCGGTGCGGTAGGTGTCGATCACCAGGTCGGCGTCGCCGGAGTGGTCGCAGATCCATTCCTCAGACGCACCGATCGTCTCCTTCTCCTGCCTCAGGTGAGAGCAGGCGAAGCCGTGCCTGGCCAGTGCCTGCCCGATGGCCATGCCCGACCGGTAGTCGACATGGCCCGCGGCCGGACCGCCGCCGCCGCAGGCCACCAGCAGGACGAGCCCGGTCACGCACAGCCCCGCGATCTTGATGTGCATCCCGGCTTCCCCCTCGGCAGGACCATGGCCCGGTCGTATCCCTCGACCAATCTAGGTCGCGGCGGGCGGTAGGAGAAGGAGACGTCGCCCGGTGGCGCTCAGCTGCGGCGTACGACCAGCCGCGGCGGGTCCTTGAGGCTCTGGCCTACGACGCAGTACCGCTCCGTGAGCGACGCCAGCTTCTGCAGCGTCACGTCATCGGCATCAGTGTCCACCTCGGCGGTCAGCACCACGTCGGTGACGCCGACCGGAGCCGACCGATCGACCCCCAGGGTGCCGCGTGCGTCGAAGACGCAGTCGGCCCG
The DNA here is from genome assembly GCA_030841035.1 of Actinomycetota bacterium. GTDB lineage: Bacteria > Actinomycetota > Actinomycetes > JACCUZ01 > JACCUZ01 > BP-173. The sequence goes on along the minus strand of JAVEDI010000063.1, from coordinate 28,667 downwards.
CAGGCTCGCGGCGCGGATATCGACTCCTAGAGCGGTAGCGACACTGCGCAAGGTCACGCCGGCGCAGGCCAACAGCGCCTCCATGAGCATGTCACCCGAGCAGGCATCGGTGCCGTCGCCCCCGGTCGCCCGGTGCAGGCCGGCGCGTACGTCGCCCGCCCACGTCCCGACGGTGGCGGTGATGCCACCGTCGCGGAACGAACCGTGCGCACGCAGGGGCGTGCGGGCCGCTGCCGGGTCGTCACGGTACTGCTTCTTGAGTGGCCCCTGTGTCTCGCGCAGCTGCTCGGCGTCCATGTGTGGAGTCTGCCGCCGGACCGGCCGCCGTGGCCACCTTCCTGTCAGGACAGCCGGCGTGCGCCCGCGGAGGGGCGCACCACGAACGGCCGGGGCTCGTCGTACCCGGCCCGGGCAAAGGCCTTCTGCACGTTCGCGGACACCGTGTCCACCAGGTCCGCCCGGGTGAGCACGACTGCGCAGCCGCCGAAGCCGCCGCCCGTCATCCGCGCGCCGGAGGCGCCGGCGTCCAGGGCGGCGTCGACCAGCAGGTCGAGCTCGGGACAGCTGATCTCGTAGTCGTCGCGCATCGACGCGTGCGAGGCGGTCATGGCCTGGCCCACGGTCGTCCAGTCACCGCGGCACAGAGCTTCGGAGACGGTCCGAGTACGAGCGTTGTCGGTCACGACATGCCGGACCCGGCTGCGCAGCTCGTCGGTGGACAGCCGTCGCAACGTCTCCTCAAGACCGTCAAGGGGTACGTCGCGAAGGGCACGCAGGCCGAGCTCGCTCGTCGCCTGCTCGCACGAGCGCCGTCGGTCGCCGTACGCGTTGTCGGTGTGCTCGTGGTGCACCCGTGAGTCGACGACGAGCAGCGCCAGACCGGAGGCGGCGGGGTTGAGGGGCACCTGCTCGGTGGACATGTCGCGGGTGTCCAGCAGCAGTGCGTGCCCTTCGGTGCACAGCATCGACGCCCGCTGGTCCATCGGTCCGGTCGGCGCGCCGACGACGTCGTTCTCGGCTTGCTGGGCAAGGGTGGCGAGCCGCTCGCCGGGCAGGTCGAGCCCGTACAGCTCCGCGAGCGCCAGAGCGGCGGCACACTCCACCGACGCCGAGGACGACAGGCCCGACCCCGAGGGCACGCGGCCGTCGAGCACGAGGTCGGCACCCCCGACGTCGTGGCCGGCCTGGCGCAGGGCCCACACGACCCCCAGCACGTACGCCGACCAACCGACCGCCTGGCCGGGCCCTACCCCGGCAGCGTCGGCCTCGACGAGGTCGCCGGGTTTCTGCAGCGACAGCACGCGTACGACGCCGTCATCGCGGCGACCGGCCGCCACCTCGGAGCGTGCCTCGATGGCGAACGGCAGCACCAGACCCTCGTTGTAGTCGGTGTGCTCGCCGATCAGGTTGACCCGCCCCGGCGCGGCCCAGACTCCCTGCGGGTCGTGGCCGGTGAGCTGTCGGAAGATCTCGGTGGGGCTCATCGCGGCAGCGCGGCACGCAGGGTTGCGGCGATCTGTTCGGGCGCGATGTCGTTGACGAAGGCACCCATGCCCGACTCCGATCCGGCAAGGAACTTCAGCTTGCTCGCGGCACGCTTGATCGAGAAGACTTCCAGGTGCAGCGACACGAGGTCCCGGTCGACCCGGACAGGGGCCTGGTGCCAGGCCGAGATGTAGGGCAGCGGGGCGTCGTACAGGGAGTCCATGGCGCGCAGGACATCGAGATAGACGTGCGGGAAGTCGTCGCGGACAGCTGCGTCGAGGGAGGGCAGGTCGGGTACGGCGCGTCGGGGCTGCAGGTGCACCTCGACCGGCCAGCGCGCAGCGAAGGGCACGTAGGCAACCCAGTGCTGCGAGCTCGTGACGATGCGGCAGCCGTCGGCGAGCTCCCGGGCCAGCTGGTCGGCGTAGAGGTCGCGGCCGGTGCGCTCACGATGCCGCCTGGCGGCCTGAGCCATCAGCTGGGTCCGTGGCGTGACGAACGGATAGCCGTAGATCTGCCCGTGCGGATGCCCCAGCGTGACGCCGATCTCCTCACCCCGGTTCTCGAACACGAAGACCTGCTCCACGAACGGCAGCGCGGCCAGGTCGGCCGAACGGTCGACCCAGGCATCGAGCACCAGCCGGATGCGCTCGGGCGGCAGCCGGCTCATCGGGGTGTCGTGGTCGCTCGTGAAGCAGACGACCTCGCAGCGTCCGAGACCCGGTCGCCGCTCGTCGGTCTCAGGCAGCTCTGCCGCGGGGTCGACCCGGGAGGCGAAGGAGGGAAAGCGGTTCTCAAAGACCACGACGTCGTAGTCCTCGGCGGGGACCTCTGTCTGGCGACCGCCGCCGGACGGGCACAGCGGGCACTGGTCGGCCGGCGGAAGATGGGTTCGCCCCTGCCGATGGGAGGCGATGGCCACCCACTCGTCGAGCAGTGCGTCGTGCCGGATCTCTGAGGCGGTGGCGGTGACCTCGAGGTCGCGGCTGTCGAAGACGGTCGAACGATCGGTACTGGCCGCAGTCACTTCGCTGTCGAAGTAGAGGAGCTCACGCCCGTCGGCGAGCCGGGTGGAGATGCGTCTCACTACTACGCCGTCCTCGGCGGCGCCGGCACATCGAGCGGCGCTACCAGCACGTCGGTCACGTGCTCGGTCAGCACGCTGTGCGCATCGCGGTGCAGCCCGGCGTCGGTGATGAGGGTGTCTGCCTCGGCCAGGGAGGCGATGGTGCTGATGCCGATCACCCCCCACTTGGCATGGTCGGCGACCACGGCAAGGTGGCGGGCCGACCGGGCCAGCGCCCGGTTGGTCTCGGCCTCCAGCAGGTTGGGACTCGTGAAGCCGGTGCGCTCATCCATGCCGTGCACGCCGAGGAAGACGATGTCGAGGTTGAGCGAGCGCAGCGCGGCCACGGCAACCGGCCCGACCAGCGCGTCGGACGGGGTGCGGACACCGCCGGTGAGCACGACGGTCTGGTCGGACCGGGGGGACTGGTAGAAGACCGTGGCGATCTGCACCGAGTTCGTGACCACGGTGATGTTCGCGACGTCGCGCAGACGCTGCGCCAGGGTCCAGGTGGTGGTGCCCGCCGAGAGGCCGACCGCGAAGCCCGGCCGGACCAGGCCGACCGCGACCCGCGCGATCGCGTCCTTCTCGGGACGCTCGCGAGCCGACTTGGTCTCGAAGCCCGGCTCGTCGGTGCTGTTGTGCGCCGGGGCCGTCGCACCGCCGTGGACCTTCTCGACCAGGCCCTGCTCGGCGAGGATTCCCAGGTCACGCCGGACCGTCATGTCCGAGACGTCGAGCAGCCGGGTCAGGTCGCTCACCCGCACCGCGCCCCGCTCGCGGACGCGCTCGAGGATGTAGGACTGCCGCTCCCTCGCGAGCACCTCAGGTCACCTCCCCACTCCCGACCGCGCCGCGGCCCCGAGACGGCCGGTGCTGCGCGGTCCGCGGGCACGCGTGCATGCACGGCACTCTGATGGTCCGCGCCAGAAAAGTCAACAGAAAGAAACGTCTGGTGGGAACGCTGGCCGGAAACGTTGCACTGCCACCACCGCCGTACGTCGGGGACCGCGCGCGCTCGGCGCGCGCGTTCCGCTGCCGTTCCCGCACTGTTACCAGATCGTGAAGTGGACCCCTTGACAGCCCGAGCGGTGGGGTTCACCGTGTGTTCACTGTTGAACTGTGTTCGATCGTGTTCCCGATCGGACGGCCCGGCCCGCCCGGAAACGGCCCCTGCCGTTTCCTCCACCGATCTCCCTTCGGAGGGGATAGATGCCCAAGCCCGAGTCCCAGGAGCATTACCTCGCGAGCCTCGTTCCTCCCTCGGCGCGCGCCGGGGTGACCCGTCGCGGCCTCCTCAAGGGGGCGGCCGGGACCGGCGCAGCGCTGTCCATGTCGGGACTGCTGTCGGCATGCGGCGGCGGGAGCAGCAGCGGAGCCGGCGGGAGCGCGGGCGGCAAGCCCACGGGTACCGTGACGTTCGGCTCCAACGCCTCGGACGCCCCGCCGAAGAAGGCGTTCGCCGAGGTCTTCGCGGCCTTCACGGCGGCGAAGAAGGTCAAGACCAAGGTGAACACGGTCGACCACAACACCTTCCAGGAGCAGATCAACAACTACCTCCAGGGCAACCCGGACGACGTCTTCACCTGGTTCGCCGGCTACCGGATGCGGTTCTTCGCAGCCCAGGGCCTCGTGGGCGACATCAGCGACGTATGGAAGACCATCGGCCCGGACTTCTCCGACTCGTTCAAGCAGGCCTCGACCGGCGACGACGGCAAGCAGTACTTCGTGCCGATCTACAACTACCCCTGGGTGCTGATGTACCGGAAGAGCCTGTGGGCCGACCGCGGCTACCAGCCCCCGAAGACGATGGACGAGCTGACCACACTTGCCACCACGATGAAGAAGGACGGCCTGTCGCCCATCGCCTTCGCCGACAAGGACGGCTGGCCGGCGATGGGCACGTTCGACATCCTCAACATGCGCACGAACGGCTACGACTTCCACGTCAGCCTGATGGCGGGCAAGGAGTCGTGGCAGGACGCGAAGGTGAAGCAGGTCTTCGACACCTGGAAGGGGCTGCTGCCCTACCACCAGGAGGGCTCGCTGGGCCGGACCTGGCAAGAGGCCGCCCAGGGTCTGGTGAAGAAGCAGAGCGGGATGTATCTGCTCGGGACCTTTGCCTCACAGCAGTTCACCGGAGCCGACCTCGACGACCTCGACTTCGTCGCCTTCCCCGAAGTCGCCTCCGAGCACGGGCAGGACTCGATCGATGCGCCGATCGACGGGCTCATGATGTCCAAGAGCCCGAAGAACGAGGCGGGCGCCAAGGCGCTGCTGACGTACGTCGCCTCCGCCGAAGCGGAGAACATCTACCTGAAGACCGACCATGGGGACGTCGGGGCCAACAAGAACGTGGACACGAGCAAGTACAACGCGGTCCAGAAGAAGTCGGCCGAGATCATCGGCTCGACCAAGAACATCGCGCAGTTCCTCGACCGCGACACCCGGCCCGACTTCGCGTCGACGGTCATCATCCCGGCGTTGCAGGACTTCATCAAGAACCCGAGCGACATCGACGGCCTGACGTCGAGCATCGAGAAGCAGAAGAAGTCCATCTTCGTCGCGTGATGATCGTTGACCAGGTGGCTCCCGGGCGCGGATCGTCGTAGGACGGTCCGCGCCCGCGCAGCACTGCCCCTTGATGTCGGGACGGCCCGGCGGCGCTAGGAGAGGTGACGGGATGACATCGTTGGAGACACCGGTCATCACGGGGACGCGCAGCAACGCCCCCGTGAAGAAGCGGAAGGGTGGTTACGGCAGTCTCGGGCGGCTCTCGCGAGGTGACCGAATCGCGGTGTCCTTGATGCTCGGGGTGCCCACCCTGCTCGTCCTCTGGCTGGTGTGGGTGCCTGCGGTCCTGTCGGTCGTCCTGAGCTTCGCCAGCTGGCAGGGCATCGGGGGCATCGACACGATCAGGTGGATCGGGTTCGAGAACTACAAGAACGTCTTCACGAACTACCCGCCCTTCGCGCCGGCGCTCGAGCACAACGTGATCTGGCTCGCGATGCTGTTCGTGCTGGCCACCCCCCTCGGCGTGTTCCTGGCTGTGCTGCTCGACAAGGAGATGAAGGGCGGCCGGTTCTACCAGTCGGCCCTCTTCCTGCCCGTGGTGCTCTCCCTCGCCCTCGTCGGCTTCATGTGGCAGCTGATCTACTCCCAGGACCAGGGCCTGCTGAACGCGGTCACCGGCAGCAAGATCGACTGGTACGGCGACCCGAAGGTGAACCTGTGGGCCGTGCTGGTGGCGACCTGCTGGAGGCAGACCGGCTACGTGATGCTGCTGTACCTCGCCGGCCTCAAGGCGGTCGACCCGTCCCTGCGCGAGGCGGCCAAGGTGGACGGCGCCAGTGAGACCCAGACGTTCTTCCGGGTCGTCCTGCCCGTCATGCGACCCATCAACATCGTCGTCCTCGTGATCACGTTCATCGAGGCGCTGCGTGCCTTCGACATCGTCTGGGTCGTCAACAAGGGCCGCAACGGTCTCGAGCTCATCTCGACGTTGGTCACCAGCAACATCATCGGTGAGGCCAGCCGGATCGGCTTCGGTTCGGCGCTTGCCACCATCATGCTCGCGATCTCGTCGGTGTTCGTCGCGCTCTACCTGCGCATCGCCCTGCGGGAGGACAAGGCATGAGCACCGCCGTCGCCACGGAGGCCACCAGCGCGGGCAGCAAGAGGCCGGTTCGTGCCCACAAGCCCATGGGTCGCAAGTTTGCCCTGCACGCGTTCCTGATCGTGATCTCGGTGGCATGGCTGTTCCCCGTGCTCTACGCGATCCTCAGCAGCGTCCGCACCTACGCCTACACGCAGAAGCACGGCTACCTGTCGTTCGGTGGCTGGACGTTCGACAACTACCAGAAAGCCTGGCAGCAGGCCGACTTCACCCAGCACTTCGTGAACACCGCCTACATCACCATTCCCGCGGTGGTGCTGACCCTCTTCCTGTCTTCGTGCATGGCGTTCGTGCTGGCCCGCTATTCGTTCAGGCTGAACCTCACGTTGCTCGGCGTCTTCCTCGCGGCCAACCTGTTGCCGCAGCAGGCGCTGCTCATTCCGCTGTTCCGCATGTTCCGCGACATCCACGTGCCGTTCTGGATCAGCGACTCCGGGACGCTGCTCAACAGCTACTGGGCCCTGATCCTGGTCAACACGGCGTTCCAGACCGGCTTCTGCACCTTCGTGCTCAGCAACTACATGAAGGCGTTGCCGAGGGAGCTCTACGAGGCGGCCCAGGTCGACGGCGCGTCGGTCGTTCGCCAGTTCTTCCAGCTCACGCTGCCGCTGTGTCGGCCGCCGCTCGCGGCCCTGGCCACGCTGGAGGTCGCCTGGATCTACAACGAGTTCTTCTGGGCGACGGTACTGCTGCAGAGCGGCGACAAGTTCCCGATCACCAGCTCGCTGAACAACCTGCGAGGCGAGTTCTTCACCGACAACAACCTGGTGGCGGCCGGATCGGTCGTGGTGGCGCTGCCCCCGCTGATCATCTTCTTCCTGCTGCAGAAGCAGTTCGTCGCCGGCCTGACGCTGGGCGCGACCAAGGGATGAGCCGCGCGACGAGTTCGACTGCTGACGCACAAGGTCTCAGCGGCCGCTGGTTCGAGGACCGGTTCCCGGTGCGTGGTGCGCGCCCCGCGCGGGCGTGGCTGCGCTCCAGCGCGCCCAGCGTGGACCTGTCGGGCCGGTGGAGGTTCCGGTACGCGACGCGGGCGGACCTGAGTGAGGACTTCGCCGCGCCCGCACATGACGACGCGACCTGGGACACCATCCCGGTCCCGGCGCACTGGCAGCTGCACGGCTACGGCGCCCCCGCCTACACCAATGTGCGCTATCCCTTCCCGGTAGAGCCACCCTTCGTGCCCGACGAGAACCCCACCGGCGACTACCGGCGCACTTTCACGGTGCCCGAGGGGTTCCTCACCGGCAGCTCGCGGGCTGTCCTGCGGTTCGAAGGGGTCGACTCCGCTCTCAAGGTGTGGATCAACGGGACCGAGGTCGGGACGTCGGCGGGCAGCCGGCTGCCGGTCGAGTTCGACGTCACCGAGCTGCTGCGTGACCAGCAGGAGAACGTCCTGGCGGTCCGAGTCCACCAGTGGTCCTCGGCCAGCTATCTCGAGGACCAGGACATGTGGTGGCTCTCGGGCATCTTCCGTGAGGTCCTGCTGCTCGCGCGGCCGGCCGCGGGACTCGAGGACGTGTTCGTGCACGCCGACTTCGACGCCGGCTCAGGCGCCGGGATCCTGCGGGTGGACACGCCCGTGGGGGCACGGGTGCTGGTCCCGGAGCTGGCCGTCGACGCGCCGACGGGGACCCGGATCGAGATTCCCGCGGTGCAGCCCTGGTCGGCCGAGGTGCCGCGGCTCTATGCCGCCGAGGTGGTCGCAGCCGGTGCGGCGGGGGAGGAGCGGGTCGCCCTGCACATCGGCTTCCGTTCGGTCGCGATCGTCGACGGCGTGTTCCTCGTGAACGGCCGGCCGGTCAAGCTGCGCGGGGTCAATCGCCACGAGTTCTCCCCGGACCGTGGCCGGGCGGTCACCTCGGCGGAGATGCTCGCCGACGTACTGCTGATGAAGAGGCACAACATCAATGCGGTCCGTACCAGTCACTACCCGCCACACCCGGAGTTTCTCGACCTCTGCGACGAGTACGGCTTGTGGGTGGTCGACGAGTGCGACCTGGAGACGCACGGGTTCCTGTTCGTGGACTGGCGCGGCAACCCCTCCGACGACCCGCGGTGGCGGGACGCCATGGTCGACCGGATGCGACGCACGGTCGAGCGTGACAAGAACCACCCGAGCATCATCATGTGGTCGCTGGGCAACGAGAGCGGCAAGGGGCAGAATCTCGCGGCGATGGCCGCCTGGGTGCGTGGGCGTGACCCCGCGCGGCCCATCCACTACGAGCACGACTGGTCCTGCCGGGACGTCGACGTCTACAGCCGGATGTATGCCACGCACGCCGAGGTGGCTGCGATCGCGACGCGCTCGGAGGAGCCGCTGCCCGACGCGGCGCTCGACGAGCGCCGGCGCGACATGCCCTTCGTGCAGTGCGAGTACGCGCATGCCATGGGCAACGGGCCCGGCGGCTTGCAGGAGTACCAGGACCTGTTCGAGTCGTCGTCCCGTTGCATGGGCGGCTTCGTCTGGGAGTGGATCGACCACGGCCTCCGACAGCGCGACGAGCTGGGCCGTGAGCGGTTCGCCTACGGTGGAGACTTCGGTGAGCAGCTGCACGACGGGAACTTCGTCGCCGACGGCCTGGTGTTCCCCGACCGCACGCCGTCGCCGGGCCTGCACGACCTGGCCGCGGTGGTCACGCCGGTCGCCCTCACGGCCCAGGGGGAGAAGCTGCGCATCACCAACCGCTACGACTTCCGCGACCTCGGCTCGGTGGCCTTCCGCTGGCGGCTGGAGGACGACGGCGTGGAGGTGGCCCGGGGTGAGCTGGAGGTGCCCCCACTGGGGCCCGGCGACGCGGCCGTCGTGGGCCTCCCGCCGGAGGCCGTCGATCTCGCCGTGCCGCCTTCGGGAGAACGCTGGGTGACGGTCACCGCAGAGCTGGCGCGCGACGAGAGCTGGGCGTCGGCCGGGCACGTCCTGTCGAGGGCTCAGGCAGCCCTCGCCGGTCCTGCCCCGGCCCGGCCCCCGGCCGGCCACGGGGCCGCCGTTCGGCGGGGACCCGACGTGATGATCGGTGATGCTCTCATCGACGGCCGATCCGGACGCCTGCTGCGCCTCGGGGCGCTGGAGATCCTCGAGTCACCGCGGCTGTACCTGTGGCGGGCGCCCACGGACAACGACTCCGGTCAGCACGGGGAGCCACTCACGCCGTTGTGGCGGGAGTTCGGGTTGGACCGGCTCACGCACCGGACCCTCGCGGTCGACGTGCGCGACGACGCCGTCGTCGTTCAGGAACGGGTCGCGCCGGCGGCCACCGACATCGGCTTCGGCGTCACCTACCGGTGGTCGGCAGCCGGCGCCTCGCCGGGTGACGGGCCCGGTGCGCTGCGCCTCGACGTCACTGTCGAGGTGCAAGCCGAGCTGCCCTTTCCGTTGCCACGCATGGGGGTGCTGCTGCGGGTCCCGCGCGACTACGACCGTGTCAGCTGGTTCGGCCGTGGCCCGGGCGAGGCATACGCCGACACCGGGCACGGCACGTGGGTCAGCCGGTTCTCCCAGACCGTTGACGCGCTGCAGACGCCGTACGTGTTTCCCCAGGAGAACGGAAGCCGCGCCGACGTCCGGTGGGCCACGCTGACCGACGCGTCGGGCACCGGCCTGCGTATCGAGGGGTCGCCCACGACCCACCTGACCGTACGTCGCTGGAGCACCGAGCAGCTCGACGCCGCACGGCACACCGTCGAGCTCGTCGACGAGGGCTGCCTGTTCGTCCACCTCGACGCCGCTCAGCAAGGCATCGGGACCGCCTCGTGCGGACCCGGGGTGCTGCCCGACTACCGCCTGGCAGCCGCGCCGGGGACTTTCAGCGTGGTCCTGCGGGAGTTGGCGCAGCGGTCCCAGCGGCGATGAGTGCCTTCCGCGAGGACGTCCGAGAGTGCAGTATCCGTCGCGGGGAGCTCCCGCTGCCACCGCCCGAGAGGACCCGGCGCCATGCCGCAGAAGATCATCCCGAACCTGTGGTTCGACACGCAGGCCGAGCAGGCCGCCGACTTCTACATCTCCGTCTTCGACAACTCGCGCATCGTGCACGTCGCGCGTTACCCCGAGGGCGGTGCGGGACCCGCCGGCACGGTGATGACGGTGGAGTTCGAGCTGGACGGTGAGCGGTTCGTCGGCATCAACGGCGGCCCCCAGTTCGCGTTCGACGAGGCCGTCTCCTTCCAGATCAGCTGCGCGGACCAGCAGGAGGTCGACTACTTCTGGGACCGGCTGTCCGAGGGAGGCGAGGAAGGACCCTGCGGCTGGCTCAAGGACCGCTACGGTCTGTCCTGGCAGGTCGTCCCCACGGCGATGGTGGAGCTGTTCAACGACCCGGACCCTCAACGGGTCCAGCGGGCGATGCAGGCGATGCTCGCCATGAGCAAGCTCGACGTCGCTGCCCTGCGCAACGCGGCCGACGGCCGACCGACGACCTGACCGCTCAGACGCCGACTCTGGCGGCCCATGCGGCGATCTCGGCCCGGCGCGCGGCACCGAGCTTGCTCAGGATGTGCTCGATGTGCGCGGAGACGGTTTTCGGTGACAGGACCAGTCTTTCGGCGATCTGACGGTTGGTCAGGCCGTCGGCGACGAGCCTCGCGACCGAGAACTCGCGGGCCGTCAACGGGTGCCACGGTTGAGCCGGGCGGCTGCCCGGGGTCTCGTGGAGCAGCTCGTCGGCCGCCGCCAGGAGGGTCGTGGCCTCGGCGTGCTGCGCGGCGGTTGCGGCCATGGCTGCCAGCGCGCGACCTTCGGCGTACCGCTTGGAGGTCATCGCCGCGCGCGCCTCGTCGAGCACCGCCCAGCTGCCCTCCCAGAAGCGCCGTCGTCCCCGCCATGCCTCGGCGGCGCGGTGCAGCGTCGCACGTGCCGCGTCGTGCTTGCCGCCGGCCAGCTGGAGCAGCCCCCGGCCGTGCTCGATCGCGGGCAGGGTGCCGGGGATCTCCCGGCGCGTCAAGGCTTTCTCGACCTGGTCGAGCCATTGGGCGGCGCCGTCGTGGTCGTGTCGGGCCAACCGGGCGCGGGTCCCGGTGAGCAGGAAGGGAAACAGGTAGGCGGCGTCGGCGACCTGGTCCGAGGCGGCGTACCCGCGATCACACAAGGCGACAGCCGTGTCGTGGTCACCGCGCAGCAGAGCGGTCTCGGCCAGCCCCCATAGCGCCGGAGAGATGCGTTGGAGCTCGCCCATCGCTTCGGCGTGCTGCAGCGCCTCGTCCAGGAGCTCGGTCGCCCTGGTCCACTCGCCACGACCCATCGCGAGGTAGCCCAGGACGTACTGGGCGGTGATCTGGGTCGTCGTGCCGCCGTGCCCGTCGACGAGAGCGCGTTCCGCTGTCTGCTGCGCGCTGCTCCAGGTGCCGCACGCCCATTCGACGTGCGCCAGGTGTGCTGTCAGGTAGTTGCGGTGATTGAGCAGCTCGACCGTCTCGGCGTAGCTGATGCCGCGCGAGAGCCAGTGCTCGGCGCGGTCGTACTCGACGAGTACCGACGCACACGACCCGATCATGCGATAGCTGCGTGCAGCCTCGGCCTCGAGTCGGCTGTCGACGGACCGGGCGACGGCGTCCTCGAGCAGTGCCCATCCGCTGTCCATCTCACCGGCGAAGAGCAGCACCGAGCCGAGCGTTGCAGCCGTGTTCAGGCTCGGGCGTCCGTCACGGGCCAGGTCGCTGACTGCGCGGCTCTGCTCGCCGTAGGAGATTGCCTCGTCGAGGCGACGGTCCAGCATGTACGCCGCTGCGAGTGCACTCAACAGGTGCGCCTTCACCCTCTCCGCGTCCGGTACGTCGTCGAGGCTGGCCAGGGAGCTCTCCAGGCGGCGTACCCGGCGCTCCAGTGCCTCACCGAGCAGGTGGCTGACCGCGACGAGCGGTGGCACCACCGTCGCTGCTGCGAGGCGATCACCGCACCGCGTCCACACGGTGTGCGCCTGCGTGTAGGCCTCGGCGGCGGCCACGTTGTCGTCGACTGCGGCGGCCTCGGCCCCTATTGCCGCCAGCAGCGTGGCGTGGTCGTGGGGACTGGTCGAAGGGGGCAGGTTGCGCAACGCACGCCGGTAGAGCCCCAGCGCCTCACGGTGCGCGGAGGCAGCTGTCGCCTCGCGTGCGCCGAGCAGGGCGTGCCGGTGCGCCGATGCCCGCAGGTCCGCCTGGTCGAAGTGTGCCGACACGAAAGCGTCGCGATAGCCGCGCTCGACACCGACGAGCGCGACGCGCTCGTGCAGCTGTCGGCGGCGGGGCAGCGCGATGTCGGCGTACAGGACGTCCCGGATCAGCGCGTGCCGGAAGTCGAAGCTCACCTCGTCCGCGCCTGCCTCTACCAGGTAGACCGACTGGAGCTGGCGCAGACACCGGTCGACGGACTCGGGGGGTTGTTGCGTCACCGCGGTGAGCAGGTCGAAGTCGAAGGACCGACCGATGACTGCGGCCGCGGCCGCGACGGCCCGAACCGGATCATCCAGGGCCTGCGCGCGAGCAAGCACCGCATCCGCGAGGGTGTCAGGGACCCCGAGACCCTGCACGCCGCCAGCGAGGTGCGGCGCCATCGCTGCGTCGCCGGCTGCGGCGAGCAGCTCTTCGACGTGCAGGGGGATGCCGTCGCTGCGGTCGTGGACCGCCGACACGATGTGGGCGGGCGCGGGTCGGCCCAGCACCGCGCTCGTCAGCGTGGCCGTCTGGGTGACGCTCAACCGCGGAAGCCGGATCTCTTCGGCCACGCGCTGGGAGACCAGCCGCCCCCGCCACCGGCGCATCGGCACCTGGGGGAAGAGCTCGTCGCTGCGGTAGGCGCCGACGACGAGAGTCGCATGGGCCCTGAGCCGCGCTGCCACCCGCCCGATGACCTCGAGGCTGAGCTGGTCCGCCCAGTGCAGGTCCTCCAGCACGATGAGCAGGCGCCGGTCGCGGTCCAGTTGCGACAGGGCGTCGACGAGGTCCTGCACGAGCAGACGGCGCTGCCGGTGGGGGTCGCCTTCTTCGGCAAGGGGAGCCCGAAACCGGTCCGACAGCGCACGGCCGACCACCTGCGAGCTCGGGTCGGAAGCTGCCCGCAGGTCGCCGGCCAGGTCGAGCAGCACACCGCCGGTGGCCTCCGTGTCGCCGGGGAAGGCTGCCGCGCGGATGATCGCGAAACCCAGCCGTTCGGCACGCCGGCTGATGGAGGACAGCAGCCGGGTCTTGCCGATGCCCGCCTCACCCGACACGAACAGCAGCCGGCCCCGACCGGCTGCGCTCTCCTCGAGGCGACGATCCGCGAGGGCGAGGAACTCGTCGCGACCGACCAGGACGGGCGACGCGACCACGGTCTCAGCAGGCACCCCAACCTCCCGGTCCACACGGTAGCGGGCAGGCCGCAGTTAGGTCAGTTGACCGATGCGCGGTGGCGGCCTCCTCCACGAACCTGAGGCGGTCCGGTTCACCCGCATGCAGCAGGGAGCAAAGTGATGGCCAAGTTCATGGACGTGCACAGCGGTTTCGTCGGCGTGACCGAGGAGCAGCTGCGCGAGGCTCACGAGCGAGACCTGGCCCTCGAGGGCGAGGAAGGGGTCCACTTCGAGCGGGCTTGGCTCGACCCGGAGTCGGGCAAGGTGTTCTGCCTGTCCACCGGCCCGTCGAAGGAGAGTGTCCAGCGCGTTCACGAGCGGGCCGGGCATCCCACGACCGAGGTCTACGAGGTCCCGGTCGACATCACCTGACCGCGGCGTCCACCGACCTAGCCCACCCGCCGGCTCATGCCGATGCGCACGTCGCGCACGGCGGCTGCGTAGTGGATGAGCGGCTCTGCGCCGGGCCCCGGTAGGCCGACAAGGCTGCTGATCGTCTCGTGCAGCTCGTCGACCGTTGCGGACGCGAGCGGCCACGGCTCGTGCTCGACCGGGGTCTCCAGCAGCATGCCCATGTGCCGGGTGTAGAGCCGCCACCGCCCGGTCAGCCAGACGTCTCGTTCGCTGGGCTCCTCGATCGGCGCTCCGGGTCGCAGGGTGATGAGGTAGGACCCCTGGCCGTCCCGCCGCGCGCCCGCGTAGGTCGTCTTGCCGCCGTGCTCGGTCAGGCTCAGGTCACCGAGCTGGTACGGCGCTCCCACCAGGGCTCGGGCTGCCTTGGTGAAGAGCTCGCTGGACGCCTCGATGGCCAGGAAGACGATGCCGTCGTGCCCGTTCGGCGCCTGCACGTAGGTGCGGAAGTTGATCTCTGGGAACGACAGCCGAGGCCACGTCAGACCTCCTGGCGGCTGGACGTCGGCCATCCGCAAGGGGGTGAGGGTGAGCCACGCCGAGCCGTCGTGCTCATCGGCGACCAGGCCGGCCGGAAGGAGCGCCTGGACGACCGATGTCTCGACCGGCCAGTGGATGAAGGCCACCGACTGCCACTGGCACTCGAGCACCGGCAGACCGATCTGCTCCTCGGGCGTCAGGGAGGCCATGCGAGCCGGTGCCCGCCCCGCCCACGGGCAAACACAGCGCGCGCCGCTAGTGACCGCGGAAGGCTTCCTCCAGCCACCAGGCGGGCTCGGTCCTGGTGACCTTGGCGTCGATGAGCAGGGGAGTGGCCCGGTCACCGGCCAGCCACTGCTCGACCGGCGCGAGGTCGGCCTCCTCGGTCGCGGTGACCCCGGTGAACCCGTGGCCGCGCGCGATGGCGGCGATGTCGGTCGAGGGGAACTGCACGCTGTCGAGCGCGAACCCCTCGGGCCCGAAGTGGTGGACCTCTGCGCCGTATGCGTCGTCGTTGTAGACGACGACGACCATCGGGATGCCCAGCCGCACGACCGTGTCGAGCTCCGCGGCGGCCATCAGGCAGCCGCCGTCACCGAGCGCTGCGACCGGCAGCCGGTCGGGGCGGGCGAGAGCGGCGCCGATGGCTGTCGCGAGGCCGAGTCCGATGGACTGGTAGGCCTGCGTGAAGCAGAACCCCTGCTCGTCGGGGACGGACAGGAACATGCTCGGGTAGCCCATGAAGTTGCCCGAGTCGACGGCGACGACCCGCTCGCGCGGCAGGATCTCGTCCAGCCGCAGGGTCAAGGTTCGTGGGTCGAGCAGACCGTCCCCGCTGTTGTCGGCGTAGGGCACGTCCCGCCACCGGCCGGACGCCGCGATCCGGTGCCGCACCGCCTCGCTGCGGTAGCCGGTCGCGGTCCGCTGCGTGTCGTCGGACGTCGCCTCACCCAAGCAGGCAAGGGCAGCCTCGGCGGTCTGGGCGACGTCCCCGAGCACCCCGAAGGTCAGCTCTCGCTGTGCACCGAGCGCGGCCGGGGTGTCGTCGACCTGCACGACCTCGGCGCCTTCGGCGATCAGCCCGCCGTGACGCATGGTCCACATGTTCAGGCTGCAGCCCCAGCCGATGATGAGGTCGGCGCCACGGATGAGGTCGGCGCTCGTGGGTGAGGAGAAGCCGCCGGACACGTCCAGCGACCACGGGTGGTCGTGGTAGAGGCCCTTCGCCACCGCCGACGTCGCCAGGAGGGCGCCACAGCGGGCAGCAAGCTCGGCCACGGCCGCAGCAGCTGCGGGGTCACGGGCGCCGCGGCCCGCCACGAAGACCGGCCGCTGGGCCTGCAGCAGCGCGAGCACCAGGCGGTCCACGTCCGCCTCGGCCGGCGACGTGGCGGCCGGGCCACCGGGTAGCTGCGGTTGCTGCGACCACTCCGGCGCGTCCAGAGCCTGCACGTCCAGGGGCAGGTTGAGCAGGACGGCGCGGCGCTCGTGCAAGGCGGTGCCGGCTGCAGCGAGAGCCTCCTCGACGGCGGTCTCCGCTGAGGTGATGCGGGCCGGGACTGCACCGACCGCGCGCGCGAGAGCCTCCTGGTCGACGTGGAAGTTGGACGACCGGTGCGTCGCCTCCGCCGCCAGGACGAGCAGCGGTGAGCGACTCTTGGCCGCCTCGGTGATGCCGGTCATGGCGTTGGTCAGCCCGCACCCCTGGTGCACGGTGAGGGCCGTCACCCGACCGGTCATCCGTGCGTAGGCGTCGGCCATGGTGGCTGCGCCGCCCTCGTGCCGGGCGGCCACGAAACGCGCCCCGCCCTGCGTGAGGGCATCCGTGACGTGGAAGTTGCCGGAGCCGACGACGCCGAAGACATGGTCTACGCCGGCGGCCGCGAGCGCCCGGCCGACGGCCCGCGCGACGTTCACTGGCGTTGCACGAGGGCCAGCACCCGGGCCGGTGACCCGGATCCGCTGACGATGGGCAGCGGGCTGGCGATGACCACGGCTCCCGTCGCGGGCAGCTGCGCCAGGTTGCGCAGCTGGGTCAGGCCGTACTTGTCGCTGCCCATCAGGTAGGAGTGGCACGGGAACGGCGGGTCGAAGGAGTGTGCCGCGCCGGCGTCGGTGCCGACCGTCTCCACGCCCAGGCCCACCACCGGTGACTCCTCGGCGACCCATCGGGCGCACTCGGCCGACATCCCTGGGCTGTGTGGGCCGGCCCCGTCGGCGTTGATGGCGTCGCGTTGGGAGGTCCGCGCATCCCAGCCGGTCCGGACGAGCAGCCATCCCCCCTCGGGCAGCGGCCCATGGTCGGCCTCCCAGGCCCGGACGTCGTCGATCTCGATGAGGAAGTCGGGATCGTCGGCCACCTGGGCGGAGAAGTCGAGCACGGCGGCCGGGCCGATCAGTCGACGGACCGGCACCGACGCGATGTCGTCCTTGTCCCGGCCGGTGACCCAGTGGTTAGGGGCGTCGAAGTGGGTGCCGGTGTGCTCACCGGTGCGGAAGTTGTTCCAGTACCAGGCGGGGCCGCGGTCGTCGTACCGGCTGATCTCCTGCAGCTCGAAGCGTTGGGTCTGGCCCAGGTCGGGTGGCAGCTCGAGGATCGGCGTCTCGGACGAGAGCGGTGAGGTCAGATCGATGACGCTGATGGCTCCGCTGGACAGCGCGTTCATGAAGTCGAGAAGGGCGACCATGGCTCTCCTAGGGGTCACGCTCGGGCCGCTCCGGCGGCCGTGTGCACGTGGACACGTCACCGTAGGGGGACCTGCGCCCCGCGCGCGAGCCTGGACGGCCGGGGGAGAGCCGCGTATTGTCGGACGGAGTCAAAGAATCATCGGACTGGAGCCACGATGGCGAGGTCGGACGCCGCTCGCGTTGCCGCGGTGCGGGCGTTCACCCGCTTCTACACCTCGGTGCTGGGAGTGCTCGACGAAGGGCTGCTGCACACGCCGTACTCGCTGACCGAGGCGCGGGTGCTCTTCGAGCTGGCGCAGCGGCCGGCGACCGCTGCCGCGGAGCTGCGTCGCAGCCTGCGGGTCGACGCCGCCTATCTGAGCCGGATCACCGGCCGGTTCGAGGACGCTGGGTTGATCACCCGGGAGCGGTCCAGCGCTGACGCCCGGCGACAGGTGCTTCGGCTCACGCAGCAGGGACGCGCGGCTTTCGCGACCCTGGACGCCCGCTCCGCCGAGCAGGTCGCCGGGATGCTGGCCGAGCTCCCAGTGGCCGATCAGCAGCGACTGGTGGCGGCGATGGACACCGTCCGCACGCTGCTCGGGCGGCAGCAGCCGCCGCCGCGGGCGGTGGTGCTGCGCGCCCCCGAGCCGGGCGACTACGGGTGGGTCGTGGCGCGCCACGGCGCCATCTACGCCGCGGAGTACGGCTGGGACGCGACCTTCGAGGGCCTGGTGGCCCGCATCGTGTCCGACCACGTGGCCGGGCACGACCCGGCACGCGAGGCGGCATGGATCGCCGAGGTCGACGGCGAGCCGGTCGGGTGTGTGTTCTGCGTGAGCAAGGATGCCACCACCGCGCAGCTGCGCATCCTGCTGGTGGAGCCGTCCGCGCGGGGCCTGGGCATCGGGACTCGTCTCGTGCAGGAGTGTCTCCGCTTCGCCACGCGGGCGGGATACTCGTCGATCACGCTGTGGACCAACGACGTACTGAGTGCCGCGCGGCGCATCTACGTGGCGGCCGGCTTCACCCTCGTAGAGGAGGAGCCGCACCACAGCTTCGGTCATGACCTGGTCGGCCAGAACTGGGTGCGCAGCCTGTAGAGCCGAGAGTGGGCCGGCGCACCTGCTGGTGCGCCGACCCACCCTGCTACGTCGACGGGCCTGACCGCTGACGGCGAACGGTCCTAACCGCTGACGGTGAACGGTCCCGCGGTGCCACCGAGCTTGGAATCGGCGAACACCTTGCCGGGATTGGCCGTCGGCAGGCCGGGGCCCGCCTTGATGCGCAGGTCCCACACTCCGCCGACCGCCGGAGCAGCAGCCGCGGTCACCGCGACCGTCCCGAAGACCCTGACCCTGCCGGTGGCGTCAGGAGCGGAGCGGACAGTGATGACGCTGCCGACCGTGCTGGCGGTGCCGGTGATCCGGAAGTCGTTGTTCTTCCACTTCGCCGTGCCGATGGTGACGACGTCCGAGCGTGGTGTGACCACGACCTCGTCGACCCGTGTGGTGGTGCCGTCGGTGACCGAGAGCTGGAAGGTCAGCGGCTTGTTGGTCATCGGGTACGCGTAGAACGGCATGACGAAGCCGGCGGTGAGCGTGTCGCTGTTGAGCACCGTGACCTTGTCCGGGTCGAACGCCCCGACCGGCACGGTCGTGCCGGTCTGCAGCTGCGTCCACCGGTAGGTAAGGGCGCTGCTGGAACCGGCCCCGCTGAGCGTCACGTTGGTGCCGCGTACCACGCCGACCTGGTCGGCTCCGGCGTTGGCGAGGACCGCGCCCTTGGGGGTGAGCGGACCCAGCCTTGCGGACTCGGGTCCGTAGCCGTTCGCGTTGCCGGCCCGGACGCCGAAGAGGTAGTCGCGGCCTTCGACCAGGTCGCCCACAGCCAGCGTCGTCTCTGTCGTGTCCAGCGGCCCGCCGACCGGCTCCGCGTCCTTGTCGTAGACCTGGACGCGGTACCCGGTGATGGGCGTGGTGCCGGCGCCGGTGGTCCAGCTCAACGTGATGGTGCCCTGGCCGATGACCGGGTTGCCGAACGTGGGCGCGTCGGGCGTGGGGTCGTTGGTGATGGTGATGGTCTGCTCGCCGATCGCCGACACGTTGCCCGACGGGTCGAACGCGACGAACTTCACCGTCGACGTCTCGCTCACCACGAACGGCTCGGTGTAGGTCAGCGCAGCGACGTCGAGCACGTCGCCCTGAACCGGGTCGGTGCCATCGGTCGTGTAGTAGATGTCCGAACCGGACTCGCTCGCCTTCAGGGTCACCTTCTGCGGGAGCGGGAACGAGCCGCCGGCCGGCGAGGCGGACACCGTCGGCGGTGTCACGTCGGCCTCGGGGGCGGCGGTGACGGGCGGGAAGGTCGTCCCGACGCTCGACACGGCGACGACCTCGACGTCGTACGTCTCGCCGCTGACCAGGCCGGTGATGGTGGTCCCCTTCGCCGCCTGCCCGGTGATGCGCCGGCCGATCTCGGCCCGCTCGCCGTTGGAGCTGGTCTGGGCGACGGCGGTGGCGCGGTAACCGGTGACGGCTGGTGTGCCGGGCAGGGCGACGGCCGGGGTCCAGGTGAGCCTCAGACCACCGGAGACGTTCGCCGCGCGCACGTCGGTCGGTCCGGGAGGTCCGGACTGGAGGGGTCCGTTGGGGCAGCCGCCGAGCCCCGGACCGCCGGGCTCACCGAACTCCGCGATCGTCATGCCTTGCCGGTTGGCGTCCGCGTCGGTGAGCTCCCAGGCCATCAGCCGCTCGCCCAGCCCGGCGTTGGCGGCGATCTTGGCCACGGCCGGGTCGTCGAAGAGGTAGGTGGCGGTGAACGTGTGGTCGGCGTCGTTGAACTCCAGGCTGGAGGAGTAGCCGCCCTTCGCAGCGGCGGTCAGGGGACCGGGGACGGCGCGGATGTCACGTCGACCGATGGCGGTGTCGGTGAGGCCGGGTTCGATGATCCGCTGCTCGGTGTTCTCCTTGATGACGTCGGCGCCCAGGTGCCCGTGAACGGTCACCGTGTCCCCGTCGAGGGTCGTGGTGCTCAGGGATGCGTCGGCGGTGACGAAGCCGTCCTGCACTCGCGTCTCACCGGCCTTGACGTCGCCGAAGCGGATGGACGCGACGTCGCCCGGCTGGATGTCGGGGGTGACCTGCAGGCCGGTCCCGGCTCCCCAGCAGTAGCCGCCGGGGTGGTTGATCTCGAACGCGACATCGCCCTCGGCAACGACGCCCTGGGCGGAGCCGACGATCCCTACGCCCGGTCGGACGATCTCCACCGTGGCGGTCTCGCCGATGTGGTTCTGGTAGCCCTCCACGGTCACGAAGTCGCGGTTGGGGAAGACCATCAGGTTGTCGGGGAAGGTAGGGATGGCCGCGGCGGCGCTCGTGGCGCCGATGACGGCGGTGGCGGACAGGCTGACGGCGAGGGTGCCGACAAGCGCCGCGCGCACGGCGCGGCTGTTGACCGGGCCGCGAACGCGGGTGCGTCGCGGGCGCGGGAAGGACGGACCGAACATGGGGAAGCTCCTTGAGTGGTGACCGACGCCGCGCTCCCGGGACGGGAGGACGTCAGGCGGTGGCGTACGCGTGAGGTGGTCGGCCCGCAGCCGGGTGAGGCTGGGGCCGCATTGCCGGCACGTCGGGTGGTCACCAGGACGGCGAGGCGGTTGCAGGGGACAGGGCGCACCGGTCAACGGGCGCAACGCGGTGCGCCGGACCCGGTGGGTCTGGGGGTCGACGCCGTCAGACGGCGGGTGGCGCGCGGGGAGCGGCGGCCGCGGGAGCCGCGCGGTGCGGCCTCGACCGGCCGGCAGACCCGGCCGTGACGAGCGCCGGCTGTCCGGCCGCCACGGTGGCAGGGTGGAAACCGGCGATCGACGGGTGCGAGGCTCGCGCGCGCAGCTGGTGTCCGCCGTGGACGGCCTGCGGCGTCGCCCTCCGGTGGGCGTGATGGCCGGGCACGTGAGGGCTCGCGCACGGGCGCACTGCGGAGCAGGCTGGCGCGCCGGCGCGGTCGAGCGCCGAGGACGGTCCGGCGGTGAGCAGGACGCACGAGAGGGCGCCGAGGATGGCCAGGACCAGGCGTGCCGACCGCAGCCGCCGTAGCGCCTGTGGCGTGCCTGGCCCGCGATACACGGCGTCCCTCCCCTGGTCGTTCACAACGTGCAGGTCAGACCGGAAGAAGCGTCTGATGACGAGCGGTGTCCGTGCGAGAGGCCGGCCGGGACGACCTAGCCGCTCGCGCGGGCGGCCGCGAGCCGCGCCCGGAACTCGCTGGTGGGGTGGGCGCCGGCCAGGCGCTCCCGGTAGCGGGCCAGGAGAGGACTCATGTGACCGAGGATGGCCGGGCCGCCTCTTGAGAACCTCTCAACTGGATCTTCAGGCGGGCGGCTGACCGTGCGGGGGGAGACGCTGGTCCGAGCACGGCTGCGCGCCGTCGCGCACGGGAGCTGACCGGCCGGGCCGGGCCGTGTGCGGCCTGAGAGGCGGCGGCTGCCACGGGCTACTCTTTCGCGGGCCGCCGCTGACCGGCTCACGAGGAGGTAGCGAAATGTCGGGCGACCAGCTGGCGCGTCGGCGTTGCGCCGTGCTGGGTTCGCCGATCGCGCACTCCCTCTCTCCTGCGCTGCACCGAGCGGCGTACGAACACCTCGGGTTGAACTGGCACTACGGCAGGCACGACGTCGACCAGGCGGGGCTGCCCGGCTTCCTCGCCGGACTGGACTCTTCGTGGCGCGGCCTCTCGTTGACCATGCCGCTCAAGCAGGCAGCGCTCGCGTGCATGGACGAGGTCTCGCACACGGCCCGGGTCGTCGAAGCGGTGAACACCGTCGTGCTCGAGCCCGACGGACGCCGCCGCGGTGACAACACCGACGTGGCCGGGATGGTGAACGGTCTGCGCGAACGCGGCGTACGTCGCGTGCCGGCCGGCGCGGTGCTCGGCGGGGGCGCCACTGCCCGCTCCGCGCTGGCGGCGCTGGGTGAGATCGCGGACGCCGCGACGGCATACGTGCGGACGCCGGCGCGGGCCGAGCAGCTGCTGGCGAGCGCGGCGTCACTGGGACTGCCGTGCACCGTGCGCCCGTGGGACGAGCGGCGCGAAGGCCTCGCGGCCCCCGTCGTGATCGTGACGACGCCCGTCGGGGTAAGCGACGACCTCGCCGCCGCCGTGCCGGACGCGCCGGGCACCTTGCTGGACGTGGTCTACGACTCCGGCGCCACACCGTTGGGCACGGCATGGGGCGCAGCCGGCGGCCCGGTGGTCGACGGGCTCGACCTCCTGGTGCACCAGGCCGTCCTGCAGGTCCTGCTGATGACCGGCACGGAGGTCCCGCTCGGCGTGCTGCGCGAGGGCGGTCAACGGGCGTTGGCGGCCCGCGACGCCGCCGGGTAGACCCCCGACCGGGGCGGGGCAACAAGCCCGAAACACCGCGGTCATCCGCCGTGCCTCTACCGCTCCTAAAGTCCTGCTCGCCGGATCCCGCGTTGATCGCTAGGGTCAGTCCGCGGTGGCGCAGAAGGAGGTCTCTCTGATGGGTGGAGTCGGGACCGAGAGCGGCGGCATCGTCGCCGAAGTCCGGGAAGGCGAGTACGGGGCACGGGTCGTGGCGGTGGAGCCCGGCGGCGCCGAGCTCATCCCGCTGGCGGACCGACACGGGCGACCCAGGAGCCTGCTGTGGACGTGGATGTCCCCGAACCTGGAGTTCGCCACGATCTTCGTCGGCGTGATCTCCATCGCCTTCTTCGGTCAGACGTTCTGGCAGGCGGTCGCGGCCATCCTCCTCGGTACGGCGCTGGGCTCGCTGACGCACGCGATCCTCTCCTCGCGCGGCCCCGAGTTCGGCGTACCCCAGATGATCCTGAGCCGTATCGCGTTCGGCCACCTGGGCAACCTGCTGCCCGCAGGACTCAACGCGGTGGTGGCCGGCGTCGGATGGTTCGCGGTCAACAGTGTCAGCGGGGCACTCGCCCTGGCGTCGTTGACGGATCTCTCCAAGGGACTGTGCCTGCTGATCGTCGTTGCGGCGCAGATCGTGATCGCCTTCTTCGGTCACAACCTGATCCAGAGCTTCGAGCGCTACGTGCTCCCTCTGCTGGCGGTCATCTTCCTCGTGGCGTCGGTCGTGATCCTGAGCAAGGCGGACCCCTCTTCCGTCGCAGGCGGGAAGGGTGGCCTCGGCGGCTTCCTGCTGACGGTCGGGGCCACCTTCGGCTACGCCGCCGGGTGGAACCCGTATGCCACCGACTACACGCGCTACCTGCCACCGGGCACCGGCCGCCCCGCAGGGATCTACGCCGGGCTCGGCGTCTTCGTGTCCTGCGTGGTGCTCGAGATCGTCGGCGCCGCCTCCGTGAGCATCCCCGGGCAGACCTCGGACAACCCGACGGCCGCCTTCACCGGGCACCTGCCCGGCGTCGTCGCCCACCTCACGCTGCTGGCCATCGCGATCGGCGCCATCTCGGCGAACGTCATCAACATCTACTCCGGCACCATGTCGTTCCTGGCCATGGGGGTCCGGCTGCCCATGCGGCTGCGGCGGGCCATCGTCGCCGTCGTGTTCGGGGTCGTCGGCAGCGTCGTGGCCTGGACCGGCCTCGACGATGCGGGGGCGAAGTACGAGAACTTCCTCTTGATCATCTCCTACTGGATCGGTCCGTGGCTGGCCGTCTACCTCGCCGACTGGGTGCTGCGGCGCCGCCACCGCGTGGACGGCTTCCTCTTCGACCGCTCGCACAACCCGGTTGCCGGGTTCGTGGCGATGCTGGTCGGCGTGGTCGTCTCGGTGTGGCTCTTCTCCAACCAGTCCAAGTACGTCGGCGTCGTGCCCAAGGCCCATCCCTCGTTCGGCGACCTGACCTTCGAGGTCGGCTTCTTGATCAGCGTCGTCCTCTACGTGGCGTTGTTCCGGCTGCAGCGCAGCAAGCAGGACGAGGTGCTGGTGGTCCCGGCGACCGGGACCCCGCCGGAGGACGCGCCGGCCTAGCGGCCCTGCGGTCGCGCCGCCTGCCAAGTTGCACCGATGTGCGGGATGCGGGGACGCCGTGCGGGCCCCGACGCTGAGGGCTGCCATGGTCGCAGTGCGGCGCGGCCAGCGCTCCGCCGCCGTGGCGGAAGGAGGTGCGCCATGGCAATGTCCTTGCGGCGACGAGAGACCGTGCAGGACCGTCCCGGCGCGATGGAGCAGTTCAACGACCTCAGCCACCAGCTGAGTCGATGGTTCGACGAGCAGTGGCCCGAGATGGGGATCAGCGAGGTGTTCACGCCGGTGGCAGACGTGGAGGAGACCGATGACGCCTATCTCGTGGACATCGAGCTCCCAGGGGTGAAGAAGGACAACATCGACGTAGAGGTCGCGGAGCAGCGGGTGGTCGTCAGCGGGGAACGCCAGGAGAAGGAGCGGGTCGGGCTGCTGCGCCGCCGGACACGCTCCTGGGGACGGTTCCTCTACGAGATCAATCTCCCGGACCCCATCGACGAGGAGCACGTCGAGGCGAGTCTCGACGAGGGTGTGCTGCGTCTGCGCATCCCGAAGGCCACCAGTACCAACCGCCGTCAGATCAAGGTGTCCTGACGGTCCCGCATACGGGTGCCGGGAACAGGCAGGAGGCGCAGGCATGGCACTGACACTCAACCGGCGGGCGTACGAGCACGCCCGCCGGCTGGTCCAGCAGGGGCATGTCGTACTCGATGAACGCGAGGGATGGAGCGAGCATCGGCCGTCCGCGCAGCGGGAGAACAGCTACATCGAGGAGCACGGCATGGCCGACTACGGCCGCTGGTACCTCGGTGTCGACGACCAGACCGACGAGAACACCAAGTCCCACTACGGGTTCCCGTACGGAGACTTCGAGAAGGTGCACCGCTGCGGTGTCCTGGCGGCCGAGTCGCGCGCCGGGCAGCGCCAGTACATCGACATCGAGCTTGCGGCCGCTCACCTGCACGGCATGCTCGAAGAGCTGGTGAACACGGCCAGGAACAGCTGAGCGGCGACCGGTCGGCTAGGCGGAGAGCGGGGAGCCAAGGACGCTCATCGGGTCCTCCAGGTCAGCCGGGGGGGAAGAGGTGGCGTCCCGACCCGCGTCGCGCGTGACGGACAGGGAGTGCCGCGATGTCGTTGCAGGAGCAGGAGCAGGAGCCTGGCCCCCCTGTGGTCGAGCGTGCCCAGGACGTCACGGTGGTCGTGATGACCATGAACCGGACCGAGGACCTGCGGGTGTCGCTGGGTCACCACGAGGCGGCCGTCATCGTGGTCGACAACGGCTCCTCACCGCCCCTGGGGCCTGTCGTGGCGCAGGTTCGTCCAGACGCCGTGTGCCTACGCCTGCCGCGCAACCTCGGTGCGGTGGCGCGCAACCTGGGCGTGCGTCGTGCCTCGACGACGTACGCCGCCTTCGCCGACGACGACTCGTGGTGGGCCCCTGGTTCCCTCGCCCGGGCCGTCGCCGTGCTGGACGCGCACCCCCGCCTCGCCGTGCTGGCCGGCCGGGTGCTGGTCGGGCCCGAGCACCGGCTCGATGCCGTCAGCGAGGCTATGTCGCGCGCGCCCTTCGGTCGCGACAGCGACCTGCCCGGTCCGAACATCGCGGGATTCCTCGCGTGCGGGGCCGTGGTCCGCAGGACCGCGTTCCTGGCCGCTGGTGGGTTCGACCCCGTCGTCTTCTTCCCCGGTGAGGAGGAGCGGGTCTGTCTCGATCTGCTCAGCGCGGGCTGGGGGCTCGCCTACGTCGAGGACGTCGTGGCCCACCACGTGCCGCCACCGTCGGCCGACTCCTCGACTCGCCAGACACTTCTCGCCCGCAACGCCGTCCTGACCGCGTGGATGCGTCGTCCTGTCACGGTCGCGCTCGGTCGCACCATCGCCGCCGCTCGCAGCGGCCGCGACGGACGTGCCGGTGTCCGAGCCGCGGTGCCCAGGATGCCTGCGGCGCTGGCCCGACGTCGACGCGTGCCCGTCGACCTGGAAAGACGGCTCCGACGACTGGAGGCGGTCCAGCGTGCCGAGCGCCTGGGCCCGCCCCGACACTGACGGCTGCTACCGCGGCGGGCTCATGGAGGCCATCGCGCGGGGCTGCTCGGTGAGGACGGACGTGTAGCACTGCAGCGTCTCGGCGGCGATCCGCGGCCAGCTGTAGCGGGCCCGCGCGTGCACGCCGGCGAACATGCCCATCTCCTCCCGGCGCAGGGTGTCGCCCAGCAGCATCCGCAGCGCGCTCACCAGCAGGTCGGGTCGTCGCGGTGGCACCAGCAGGCCGCTCGCGCCGTCCAGGACGGTGTCCAGCAGGCCGCCGACGGCTGCGGCCACCACCGGCCGGCCACAGGCCATCGCCTCGAGCGCCGTCGTGCCGGACGGCTCGTACCACGGCATGGTCACGAACACATCGGCGGAACGGAGCAGCCGCGGTACGTCGCTGTGCGGCACCCACCCCAGCAGCTGCACGCGGTCGGAGACCCCCCGGTCGAAGGCGCACCGACGCAGCCGCCGTACGTCGGGATCCTCGCCGAGGTCCTCGCCGGTCGAGCCGCCCGCCACGAGCAGCTCGACGTCGGGCAGTCGGGGTAGCGCCTCGATGATCGTCTCGATCCCCCTGTGCCGGACGAGGCGCCCGATCGTGACGAGCCTCTTGGATGACGATCGCGCCAGTGTCGGGCCCTCTTCGGCCAGGTGGTCCACGTCGACGCCGACCGGCACGACCGAGATGCGGCGGCGGGGCACGCCCATGTGGACCAGTTCTTCCGCCTCGTCGTGGCAGGTGGCGATCACGCACCGGACGCTGCGCCCGATGGCTGCCTCGAGCCTCGACCGCTCCGGGGGGCTGGTGTCGGCTCTGCCCTGGTGGCGGCGCTCGACCGTGCCCAGGGCATGGAAGGTCTGCACCACCGGCAGGTCCAGGCCGCGGGCGCCCACCATCGCCGCCAGACCGCTCATCCAGGCGTGCGCGTGGACGACGTCCGGTCGCTCCTGCGACCAGCTCTCGGCGAGGCTACCACCGAAAGCGCCCGCGTGGCGCAGCAGGGTGTCCCGCGGGATCGGCCGCGGCGGACCGGCAGGCACCTGCTCTACCGTGAGACCGTCGCACAGCGGTGTGCGGTGCGGCGCCTGCGGGTCCTCGCGACGGGTGTGCACGACCACGTCATGGCCGGCCCGGGCGAGAGCGCGAGCCAGGCCCGTCACACATCGGCCCCGGCCCCCGCCGTCCGTCCCACCCGCGATGGCACGGGGGTTCACCTGCTCGGACACCATCGCGATCTTCATGAGTCCCTTCGTCGGGCACAGGTCCCGGGTGTCGAGGAAGCGCCTCGACGGCTGCGTCCGCCGCCAGCGTGACAAGCGCCGTGGCTCGGGGCATCGCCTCGATGGGGGACAGTGCCAGCACCCGGGCACCGTGCATCCCGGCGGGATCCGGCCGGGCAGATCCTGACGTTTGAGCCTGGACCCGAGGGGAAGCCACCCGGCCTGCGCAACGGCCTGCTGCGCAGGCGGAGTCCGCGCGCGTGCCCGACCCGGGGGTCCCTTGCATGACTCAGACCATCGCCCCGCCCCGTACGGCGAGTCCGCTGACCCCACGTCCCCGGGGAGGCCGCAAGGTCGTCTCGTGGCTCAGCAGCACCGATCACAAGGTGATCGGAGCGATGTATGTCGTCACGGCGTTCGGGTTCTTCCTGCTCGCAGGGCTGATGGCGATGGTGATGCGTGCCGAGCTGGGCCGCCCCGGAACGCAGTTCCTCAACGGGGAGCAGTACAACCAGCTGGTCACCATGCACGGCACGCTGATGATGCTGTTGTTCGCGACGCCGATGTTCGTGGGGTTCGCCAACCTTGTCATGCCGCTGCAGATCGGGTCTCCCGACGTGGCGTTCCCGCGCCTGAACATGCTCAGCTTCTGGCTGTTCCTGTTCGGCGGCTTGATGACCGTGTCGGGGTTCCTCACCCCCCAGGGAGCGGCTGACTTCGGCTGGTACGCCTACACCCCGCTGTCGACGGAGGCCTTCTCGCCCGGTCAGGGCGGCGACCTGTGGGCGATGGGTCTCGCACTGAGCGGGTTCGGAACGATCCTGGGCGCGGTCAACTTCGTCACCACGATCTTCTGCATGCGCGCGCCCGGGATGACGATGTTCCGGATGCCGATCTTCACCTGGAACATCCTGCTCACCAGCGTGCTGGTGCTGATGGCCTTCCCGGAGTTCGCGGCGGCGCTGCTGGCGCTCGAGGCCGACCGGCGGTTCGGCGCGCACGTCTTCGACACCGCGAACTACGGACCGATCCTGTGGCAGCACCTGTTCTGGTTCTTCGGCCACCCCGAGGTCTACATCGTGGCGCTGCCGTTCTTCGGCATCATCACCGAGATCATCCCGGTCTTCAGCCGCAAGCCGATCTTCGGCTACCGCGGCCTGGTGTTCGCCACGCTGACCATCTCCGCGTTGTCGATGACCGTGTGGGCTCACCACATGTTCCCGACCGGCGCGGTGCTGCTGCCGTTCTTCAGCTTCATGACGTTCCTGATCGCTGTGCCGACCGGTGTGAAGTTCTTCAACTGGATCGGCACGATGTGGCGCGGGTCGCTGACCTTCGAGACCCCGATGCTCT
>JAVEDI010000008.1 GCA_030841035.1 Actinomycetota bacterium | reverse complement strand
TGCCCGTCTCGCACCGATCCGGCCACCGAGGCGGCGATCCTGGCGTTGCGCCGGGACCGCCGGCTGGGTCCGGCTCGGATCGCCGGGATCCTGGGGTTGAACGCCTCGACGGTGCACCGGGTGCTGGTCCGGCACCGGCTGCCCCGGCTGGTGTGGCTGGACCGGCCCACCGGTGAGGTCGTGCGCCGTTACGAGCGGGCCCGGCCGGGCGAGCTGGTGCATGTGGACGTGAAGAAGCTCGGGGTGATCCGTCCCGGTGGCGGCTGGCGGGTCCATGGCCGGGACTCCTGGCAGCACCGTCGCACCAAGACCGAGCAGGGGGCGCGACGACGGGTCGGCTACGACTACGTGCACTGCGCGGTCGACGACCACACCCGGCTGGCCTACGCCGAGATCCATCCCGACGAGAAGGGCCAGACCTGCGCCGGGTTCCTGATCCGGGCCGCGGCCTGGTTCGCCGCCCATGGAGTCGATCGGATCCAGCGGGTGATGACCGACAACGCGTTCGCCTACCGCAACTCCCGCGCCTGGCGCGACGCGTTGGCCCAGATCGGCGCCGAGGCCAGGTTCATCCGGGCCTACCGGCCCCAGACCAACGGCAAAGCCGAACGCTTCAACCGGACCCTGCTCGAGGAATGGGCCTACCGGCAGGTCTTCAACAGCTCAACCCAGCGCACCGCGGCCTTGCCAGAGTTCCTCCACACCTACAACCATCACAGGACCCACACCGCGCTCGACGGCAAACCCCCAATCAGCCGCATCCCCGTCAACAACCTCACGGGGCACAACATCTAGCCTCCGGCGGCGAACGTGCCGGTCAGCGTGCCGTCGGCCAGCCCCTTGGCGTCGATCGCCGAGAGCACCTGGTCCTTGTCGGCGCCGTTCGGCACGGTCAACGGTGAGCGCAGCACGTAGACGCGGAACCGGTAGTGGTGCCTCCCGCTGGGCGGGCACGGACCGTCGTACCTGGCGTGCCCGGCACTGTTGCGGGCCTGTCGGGCGCCGGGCGGCACCGCGTCGGCTGCGAGCGAGGTCGCCGTCGGGTCGATGTCGAACACGACCCAGTGGGTGAACGTCCCGCCGGGCGCGTCGGGGTCGTCGACGACCAGAGCCAGCGAGCGGGCGCCGGAAGGGACGCCGGACCACTGCAGCGGCGGGGAGACGTCCGCGCCCTTGCAGGTGAACGCCCGCGGGATCACCGCCCCGTCGGCGAACGCGCTGCTCGTCACGGTCAGCGACGCCGTCGGCGTGCCGTTGCCGGTGGGGCGCTCCTTGGCGTTCACGAAGCCGCAGCCGGCCAGCAGCACCGGCAGCGCCGCCACGCCGACCAGCAGGACGGCCCGCCGCGGCCTCCGATAGGCCGGTGGTCGTGCACCGCCCGGCTGCGCGACCATGGGCCTATCGAACGGGAGGGGTGCGGGCACCTCTTGACCGTAACCGGTGACGCCACGAGGGCGGACTCAGCTCTCGGGCACCACGTCGTGCGCGGACTTGTCCACCCGCAGGCCCCTCCAGCTCGGATGGCGCAGGCGCCGGTCGCGGGTCCACTCGCTGAACGCCACCTCGCCGACCACCCGTGGCGTGACCCAGTGGGCGTTCTTCGCCTGCGCCCGGGGCACCTCGTCGGCCAGCGGCGAGGTCGTGCGGGCCAGCGGCCGCAGCCTGGCGGCGAGGTCGTCGAGCGCCCGCTGGGTGAAGCCGGTGCCGACGTGGCCGGCATAGACCAACCTGCCCTGCTCGTCGTGGACCCCGAGCAGCAGCGAGCCGATGCCGCCCTCGCGGCGGCCCTCCCCCGGCTGCCAGCCCGCCACGACCACCTCCTGGGTACGCACGTGCTTGACCTTCACCCACGCCGGCGACCGCCGGCCGGGCAGGTACGGCGAGTCGCGCCGCTTGGCGAGGACCCCCTCCAGCCCCTGCAACGCCGACGCCGCGAGCGCGGCCGCGCCGTCGCCCTCGAACGCCGGGGGCGTGGCGACCCGCTCGGCCTCCAGGCCGAGCGCGAGCAGCGTGCGCCGACGCTCGTCGTAGGGCTGGGCGAGCAGCGAGGTGCCGTCCAGGTGCAGCAGGTCGAAGACGAGGTAGGTCACCGGCACGCGCGCGAGCAGGGCCCGCGACGGGTGCTGGACGTGCATGCGGGCCTGCAGCTGCCCGAAGCTGGGGCGCCCGCTGCGGTCGAGCGCGACGACCTCCCCGTCCAGGACGGCCCGGTGGCCGCCCACCGCCTCGAGCACAGCGCGCAGCTCGGGGTACGTCGCCTGCACCTCGCGGTCGTTGCGCGTCATCAGCCGCAGGGCGGCGTCCCGCGGCGCCCGGGGGTCGACGTAGGCGACCGCACGGACGCCGTCCCACTTCATCTCGAACGCCCAGCGGTCCTCCTCGGAGGGTGCCGGCAGCGTGCCGGGCGTCGCCAGCATCGGCCTGATGATCGTCGAGAGTCCCGTGTCGGCGCCCGGCATGACGTGCATGGTGCCGCACCTGGACGCCCGATCGTCATCCGGACACTTCCGACAGGTCACCTTCGCCCGTTACGTTCCTCCCCGACCCCTTGGGAGACCCCCGGGCGCCCTTCACCCACGGAGGACCTTCGTGACCCTGCCTGCCCCCACCCCTGCCGCAGCCCTGCGCACCCGCCCCGGGCGGACGCCCGCCGGTCGCGCCACGCTGGCCCTGCTCGCCACCCTCGCGCTGCTCGCCACCGCACTGGCTGCCACGGCCACCCGCTCGTCGGCCGTCTCCGCCTGCGGCGCCGACGTCACCCCGATCCACGTCCTGCAGGGCAGCGGGGCGACGAGCCCGGCCACCAACCAGCCGCGCACCACCGAGGGGGTCGTGACCGGTGACTTCCAGGGCAACGCCGGAATGCGCGGCTTCTTCATCCAGGACCCGGCGCCCGACGACGACCCGCTGACCTCGGAGGGCATCTTCGTCTTCGTGCCGCCGTCCAGCCCGCTGTCCGGCCTGGACGTGCACGAGGGCGACACGGTGCACGTCCATGGTCGCGTGACCGAGTTCCAGAACCAGACCGAGCTGGACACCGTCGACGAGCTGGCGGTCTGCGCCACGGGCACCGAGATCCCCTCGACCGCCGTCTCGTTCCCCACCGACGGTGACCTCGAGCGCTACGAGGGCATGAAGGTCACCCTGCCCCAGACCCTGACCGTCCAGCAGAACTTCTTCCAGGGCCGTTTCGGCCAGCTCACGCTCGGCTACGGCGGCCGGCTCTTCCAGCCGACCAACCAGTTCCGCGCGGGGTCACCCGAGGCCGGCGCACTCGCCGCTCTCAACCGCCGGTCGATGATCGTGCTCGACGACGCGACGACCGCCCAGAACCCGGCGCCGGTCCCCTACCTCGGCGCCGACGGTGTCCGCCGCGCAGGTGACACCGTCTCGGGGATCGACGCGATCCTGGACGAGGGGCCGGTCAACAGCAACACGGCGATCCGCGGCTACCGCTTGCAGCCCACCCACGCCCCCACGTTCGACGAGGTCAACACGCGTACGTCGGCGCCGGCCGCGGTCGGCGGCAACCTGACGGTGGCCTTCTTCAACGTGCTGAACTACTTCACGACGCTGGACGACGGCAGCACGCCCAGCGGCCAGCTGCAGCCCCGCGGGGCCAACACGGCGACGGAGTTCGACCGGCAGCGCACCAAGATCTTCGCAGCGATGTCGGCCATCGACGCCGACGTGTTCGGCCTGAGCGAGATCGAGAACCTGCCCGGCACCGACGCGGTGCAGAACCTGGTCGACGGGCTCAACGACTACCTCGGCGACCCCGGGCGCTACGCCGCCGTGACCGACCCGGCGACGGGTACGGGTAGCGACGCGATCAAGGTTGCGATGATCTACCAGCCGACGCGGGTGGCGACCGTCGGCGACTCGATCAGCGACCCCGACCCGGTCAACAACCGGCCACCGCTCGCACAGACGTTCCGGCTGCTGGCCAACGGCGAGACGGTCAACGTGCTCGTCAACCACCTGAAGTCGAAAGGCTCGTGCCCCACCGCGACCGACCCGGACCGCGCCGGCAACACCGACAGCGGTGACGGCCAGGGCTGCTGGAACGCCCGGCGGGTCCAGCAGGCCGAACGGCTGCGGACGTTCATCGACACCGTGCAGGCCAGGTCAGGCGATCCCGACGTGCTCGCGATCGGCGACTTCAACTCCTACGGGCACGAGGACCCGATCGAGACACTGACATCGAGCGGCCTGCACGACCAGATCGGGCGGTTCGTCGGCGCCGACGCCTACTCCTACGTGTTCGACGGCTTGTCCGGCTACCTCGACCACGGACTCGCGACGGCTTCGGCCGAGCGCCAGGTCGTCGGTGCCACGGAGTGGCACATCAACGCCGACGAACCGTCGGTCATCGACTACAACACCGAGTTCAAGCCCGACGACCGCTACACGCCGACGGCCTACCGCTCGTCCGACCACGACCCGGTGGTGCTCGGTGTCGACCTGGGCCGCTGCCAGTTCCAGGACGACGCGGCCAACCGGACGCGACGGCTGCTCGGCGACTGCTCCACGAGTACGACGGTGACGGTCCCGGACGGCATGACGCTCGACGGCGCCGGCCACACGATCACCGCCTACGAC
The DNA here is from genome assembly GCA_030841035.1 of Actinomycetota bacterium. Taxonomy (GTDB): domain Bacteria; phylum Actinomycetota; class Actinomycetes; order JACCUZ01; family JACCUZ01; genus BP-173. The sequence goes on along the minus strand of JAVEDI010000008.1, from coordinate 38,196 downwards.
CCGGCCGGGGGGCACTTCCGCGGTGCCGTGGTCACCAACGCCGGTCGCGTCGCCAACATCCGTCGCCTGACGGTGCGGGCCCACCAGCTGGGCGACGTCTGTGACGCGGGCACGGAGCGGCTGCGCGGGCTGCTGCTCGACGGTGCCGGTGGTGTCCTGGACCACAACCGGGTGCTGGGCCTGGCGCAAGCCGGCAGCGGCTGCCAGGAGGGCAACGCGATCGAGGTGCGCAACGAGCCGTTCGGGCCCGGCGGACACGACGTGTACGTCGCCGTCACCGCCAACGAGGTGCGCGGCTACCAGAAGGGCGGCATCGTCCTGAGCGGCTCCGTCGCGGGCGGCATCTTCGACAACACCGTGGCCGGGCTCGGCAGGGTGCCCGAGATCGCACAGAACGGTGTGCAGGTGGGCTTCGGCGCCACGGCGCGCGTCGAGCGCAACGTCGTGACGGACAACTTCTACACCGGCCCGGCCGGCGCCGAGTCGTGCGGCGTGCTCTTCTACCAGGCGGGCCGGCGGGCCGAGGCCGAGCACAACACGTTCAGCAGCAACCAGCGCAACGTGTGCACCGTGCGGGCCGGCAGAGCAGAGGCCCGACAGGTCACGCAGGCGACGCCGCGCGGGGCGGGGCGCCGCTGATCCGCTGCAGCGCAGCGGCCACGGTGTCACGGTCGCAGGTGAGCCAGAAGGGGGGCAGCGAGGCGCGCAGGAAGTCGCCGTACCGCGCGCTCACCAGCCGGGGGTCGAGCACGGCCACCACTCCTCGGTCGCTCCCGCGACGGATCAGCCGCCCCGCGCCCTGAGCCAGGCGCAGGGCGGCGTGCGTCGCCGAGACGGTCATGAAGCCGTTGCCGCCTGCCTCGTTGACGGCCTGAGCCCGTGCCGACATGAGCGGGTCGTCGGGGCGCGGGAACGGGATACGGTCGATCACGACCAGCTGGCAGGCGGCACCGGGGACGTCCACGCCCTGCCACAGCGACAGGGTGCCGAACAGGCACGTGGGCTCGTCGGCCGCGAACCGCCGCACCAGGGTCGCCGTCCGCTCCTCGCCCTGCAGCAGGACCGGGACCTGCAACCGGGCGCGCATCTGCTCGGCCGCCGCCTCGGCGCCGCGCATCGACGAGAACAGCCCGAGGGTGCGGCCACCCGCGGCCTCGATGAGAGCCGCCAGCTCGTCCATCGCCGCGGACGAGGCGCCGTCGCGCCCCGGGGGTGGCAGCCCGCGTGCGACGTAGAGGATGCCCTGGCGCTGGTAGTCGAAGGGCGACCCGACGTCGAGACCGTCCCAGTCGGCGGCGGCCTCGCGCGTCAGCCCGAGCTGCCGGGCCACCGGCTCGAAGCTGCCGCCCAGCTGCAGGGTCGCGCTGGTGAGCACGACCGTGCGCCGACCGAAGAGCGCCTCGCGCAGCAGGCCGTCGACCGCCAGCGGGGCAACGTGCAGTGTCGCGCCGGCGCGCTGCGCGCGGCGGTCGCGAGCGAGCCACGCCACGTCGTGGGCCGAGTGGCCCACGATGCGCCCGGCGGTGTCATGGACCGCGCCGACGGCTGCCTGGGCCACCTTGCGGGCACCCTCGTCGTCGCCCCTGACCCGGGCCAGCTCGCCGGTCACCGAGCCGGCCGCGTCGCGCACCCGCGCGATCGCCGCGGCGAGGGCCTCCGGCAGCTCGACGATGCGTCCCTCCTCGGCGCTCGCGAGCACGCCCTCGAGGGCCTCCCCCGCCGCGGCGAGGTCCTCGGTGCCCTCGACGAGTCGCGCGGCCCGTGCGGCCGCCCGCGCGACCATGGCGGGCGTGAGCTCGTCCGTGGCGACCCCGGTCACGCGGTCGACGAGCTCGTGCCCCTCGTCGACGATCACCACGTCGTGATCGGGCAGCACGGCGAAGCTCTCGAGGGCGTCGATCGCGAGCAGCGCGTGGTTGGTGACCACGATCTCCGACTCGCCGGCCCGGTCGCGTGCCAGCTCGGCGAAGCACACGGGACCGAAGGGACACCTGGCGGCTCCGAGGCACTCGCGCGCCGTCACGCTGACCTGACGCCACGCGCGGTCGGCAACGCCCGGGTCCAGCTCGTCGCGGTCACCGGTCTCGGTCTGCTCGCCCCACCCCCGCAGCAGCACGACGTCGCGGCCGAGGGACGTCGTGGGCGACGCGTCGAACAGGGCGTCCTCGGGATCCTCGGGCATGCCGCCGAAGACCTTGTTCCTGCACAGGTAGTTGGAGCGGCCCTTGAGGATGGCGTAGGACGGGCGCCGCCCGAGCAGCGGCTCGACCGCGTCGAGCAGCGCCGGCAGGTCGCGCTCGACGATCTGGTTCTGCAAGGCGATCGTCGCCGTCGCGACCACGACTGTCGAGCCGTCGCGGCCGCCCTGCGCGGCCCGGTGCAGCAGGGCGGGCACCAGGTAGGCCAGGGACTTGCCGGTGCCCGTGCCGGCCTGCACGAGCAGGTGCCGGCGGTCGTGCATGGCGGCCTCGACGGCCTCGGCCATCTGCACCTGGCCGGTGCGCTCCTGGCCGCCCAGCGCCGCCACCGCGGCGTCCAGCAGAGCCCGGACGGAGGGACCCCGGGTCGGGTCAGCGCGCCGGTCGTCGGGCGCAGGTGGGTCGGCGGCAGGCACGACAGCCGAGGCTAGCCGAGCAAGGGCTGTGCACAGCCGTGCAGCGTGCACAGCAGCGGTCGGGCCGGGCGCGCGTCAGAGCTCGACCTCGCCGGCGACGCAGGTGACGGTGGCGCCGCCGACCCAGATCGTGCCCTCGTCGTCGCGGCTGACGTGGACGCGGCCCTCGCGCCCGAGCACGGCGCCCTGGGAGGCGACGTACGGCGCCTGCGCCCGCCCGGTCCGCAGCAGCCACTCGGCCAGCGAGGCGTTGAGGCTGCCGGTGACCGGGTCCTCGACCGTCACACCGTCCTTGGGAAAGAAGCCGCGCACCTCGAACGCCGCCGGTGACCCCGGCGGGTGCGGCCCCACCACACCGATCATCAGATCGACAGGTCCGGGCTGCACCGCGAGGACCGCGGCGGCGTCGGCGAGCAGCACCGCCACCCAACCGGGACCGTTGTCGACCCACTGGGCGTCCACGACGTCCGCCCGGTCGATGCCGAGCTGTCGCACCACGCGCTCGAGGGTGGCGTCGTCCACGGCGCCGCTGCGCACCAGCGGCGGGGCCGCGAAGGCCAGCTCGTTCCCGGCCCGCCGGACGCTGACCAGACCCGCGCCGCACTCCTGCACCACCACGCCGGGGCGCTCGACGGCGCTCGTGCCGCCGACGGAGAGCCAGGCATGACAGGTGCCCAGCGTCGGGTGACCGGCGAAGGGCAGCTCGTTCACCGGCGTGAAGATGCGCACCCGGTAGTCGGCAGCTGCGCTCGATGCAGGTAGCACGAACGTCGTCTCGGAAAGGTTCGTCCAGTGGGCGAAGCGCTGCATCTGCTCGGTCGAGAGGCCGTCGCCGCCCAGCACCACCGCCACCGGGTTGCCGCGGTACGGCGTGCTCGCGAACACGTCGACCTGGCGGAACGGGCGGCTCACGGGGGCGAGTCTCCCACGGTCCGGCGTCGCGCCGGCCGACGCCGGGCGCTCAGGCGAGCGACTCCCTCAGCGCGGCGAGGTTGCCGGCGTACCATGCGCGGGTCCGTGCCGCCCGGTCGGCGCCGCCGTGCCACCAGTAGTCGGCGAAGCCCTCGTTGCCCGCCTGCGCACCCCCGGCCACGACGGCGTAGCACCAGTCGTGGGTCTCAGGGACGGCCTCGACGACCGACGCCCGCTCCTTGCCCGTCAGGCCGTAGGCATCGACGAACCGACGGAAGCGCTCGACGCCGGCTCCTCGACGCGCATCGGTGACATCGACCGCGGCCCGCAACGGAGCCCACAGCCGGCCCGCGCAGGCGACGTCCCACGCCCGCGACCCCGGCGAGGCGAGGTCGAAGTCGATCAGGGCGACGGCGCGACCGTCGCGGAACACGATGTTGTCGAGGTTGGGGTCGTTGTGCGTCGTCACCCCGTCACCGCGGAACGGTGCGGGGACGGTGGACGACCATTCGTGGCGGTCTGCCCGGAAGCCCGAGGTCGCGTCGTGGTAGTCACGCAGCAGGTGCGCGACGCTGACCAGCGCGGCATCGGTCATGGCCCAGGGGGGGTACGGCGGCACGACCGCCTCGCCCTCGACGTAGGACAGCACCTCCCTACCGCGGTCGTCGACGCCGAGCAGCCGCGGCGCACCGTCGAAGCCCACCGCCTCGAGATGCCGCAGCAGGGCGTGCGTCGCCGCGCTCGCCGGGCGCAACGGACGCCGTACCGTGTCGCCGACGCGCACCACCCGGCCACGGTTCGCTGTGCCGCCGAGCAGCGGCTGTTCCACGGTCATCCGGCGGCGAGCATCGCTCGCGCCATCGACGTGTGGGTGACCAGGCCCTTGACCAGGCCGCTGCGGACAGCGGCGAGCACGGCGGGTGCCTTCACCGCACCGTAGACGATCCCGATCACCTGTGGGATGGCGCGCATCTGGGCAGCGTTGATGCCGATCATCCGCTCGGTCAGGCGCGTCTCGACCGGCGACCCGTCGGCGTGCAGCAGGATGCCGGAGATGTCGGCGACCACGCCGGCGCGCGCCAGCTGGCGGCGTTCCTTGTCCTCTGTGGCGTCGAAGACGGTCGACTGCCCCGGGGCCCACCGGCCGACTCCGGCGACCGCTTTGGTGACCGACCCGAACTGGCGGAACGCCCTCGCGACCTCGGGCTGACGGCGCAGCGCGTCGGCAGTCGCCGCGTCCGGCACGACGAGCGGCGCGTAGAAGAGGTACGCCGGTCCCCCGGAGATCTGCGCGACCTCGCGCACCAGCTCGATGGAGCTGTCCTCGATGTCGGGATGCGACAGGGCGCCGGTCAGCTGCACGACGGGCGTGGCGGCCAGCCGGCGCAGCGCCGCGGTCATCGCGCTGACCGACCGCGCCCAGGCCAGTCCGAGCACGTCGGCATCGGTGACGATCTCCTCGAGCAGCGCGGCCGCTGCCAGGCCGAGCTCCCGTCGCAGCGCCGCCGCGTTCTCCTCCGGCGCGTCGATCACGACGGCGTGCAGCAGGCCGAAGCGCTCCTGCAGCCGGCCGGAGAGCTCCACGTCGATCACCCCGGGCCAACCGATCTCGATGCGGACCAGCCCACTGGCCCGCGCGGCGTCCAGCAGCCGGGCAACCTTGAAGCGGCTGATGCGGAACTCCTCGGCGAGCTCGGTCTTGGACCGGTGGTCGATGTAGTAACGACGCGCGACCGACGCCGTCAGCACCAGCTCGGCAGGACCACCGAGTCCGGCGGCGACCTCCATCCGACACCTCCTCCGCCTGACGCTCCCACACCCGGGCGCCAGCCATTGACAACCGACCCGCGCGGTTGTTGCATAGCGGGTGTTCAGGTGAGCACAGCGGCGCTCATATGAGCGCCCCGGACCATCGTGCTCGATCCGACCGGTGACCGCAAGGGCCACGTTCGCGAGGAGGACAGGTGTCTGCAGCACAGAAGTGGCGCGCCCGAGGAGTGGTCGCAGCGCTCGCGGTCCTGGCGGTGACGGCCAGCGGCTGTTCCGGCGCCGGCGGTGGCGGCGGGACAGGCAGCGGCACCGGGGGCGGATCCTCGTCCATCAACGTCCTGATGGTCGGCAATCCGCAGATGGAGGACATCGCCAAGCTGACCGCGGACGGCTTCACCAAGGACAGCGGCATCAAGGTCAACTTCACGATCCTTCCGGAGAACGAGCTGCGCGACAAGGTCACCCAGGACGTCGCCACCCAGGCCGGCCAGTACGACGTCGCGACCATCGGCGCCTACGAGGTGCCGATCTGGCACAAGAACGGGTGGCTGAACGCCCTGGACTCCTACGCCGACAAGGACACGTCGTTCGACAAGGCCGACCTGCTCAAGCCGATCGTGCAGTCGCTCTCGGGCGAGGACGGCAAGCTCTACGCGTTGCCCTTCTACGGCGAGTCCTCCTTCCTCATGTACAACAAGGAGGTCATGCAGTCCAAGGGCATCACGGTGCCCGAGCACCCGACGTGGCAGCAGGTCGCCGACATCGCCGCGAAGGTCGACGGCGCGAAGCCCGGTATGAAGGGGATCTGCCTGCGCGGGCTGGCCGGCTGGGGCGAGGTCTTCGCACCGCTCACGACGGTGGTCAACACCTTCGGCGGCACGTGGTTCACCAAGGACTGGCAGGCCCAGGTCGACGGGCAGGGCTTCACCGCCGCCACCAAGTTCTACGTCGACCTCGTCCGCAAGCACGGTGAGCCGGGGGCCGCGCAGGCCGGCTTCACCGAGTGCCTCAACGCCATGGCGCAGGAGAAGGTCGCGATGTGGTACGACGCGACGAGTGCCGCAGGATCGCTGGAGGATCCCAGCGTCAGCAAGGTCGCCGGCAAGGTGGGCTACGCCTACGCACCGGTCGCCAAGACCCAGAACAGCGGCTGGCTGTGGGCCTGGGCCTGGGCGATGCCGAAGACGACGAAGAAGGCCGCCGCAGCCGCGAAGTTCATGCTGTGGGCGTCGAGCAAGCAGTACGAGAACCTGGTCGGGCAGCGGCTCGGCTGGGCACGCGTCCCCGCCGGCAAGCGGGCCAGCACCTACCAGAACCCCGACTACAAGAAGGCCGCCGCGGCCTTCGGTGACATCACGCTCAAGGCGATCGAACAGGCCGACCCCACCAACCCCGGCGTGCAGCCGCGACCGACGGTGGGCGTGCAGTTCGTGGCCATCCCCGAGTTCCAGGACCTCGGCACGAAGGTGGCGCAACAGGTCAGTGCCGCCATCGCCGGCAAGACGAGCGTCGATGCCGCGCTGGCCGACGGTCAGAAGCTCGCGGAGGCCGTCGCCAAGAAGTACCAGGGCTGAGATGGCCACCGCCGCCACGACGGCTCCCGGTGCGCGTCCGCGCACCGGGAGCACGAGCCAGCGCGCCGCCCGGTGGCGGCGCCGGGCGCCCCTCCTGCCGGCCCTCACCTTCCTCGTCGTCGTCACCCAGATCCCCTTCCTGGTGACGCTGGTCATCTCCTCGCTGCACTGGAACGTCCTGCAGCCGGGCGACAAGGGGTTCGTGGGCCTGCACAACTACCAGACGGTCTTCACCGACCCGCGCCTGCGCAACGCGGTCCGCAACACGGTGGTCCTCACCGCGTCCGTGGTACTCGTCAGCCTGGTGCTGGGCCTCCTGCTGGCCGTGCTGCTCGACCGCCGCTTCCCTGGTCGCGGCGTTGCCCGGACGCTGCTCATCGCACCGTTCCTGGTGATGCCGGTCGCGGCCGCGCTGCTGTGGAAGCACGCCCTCTACAACCCTGACTACGGCCTGCTCAACGGCACCCTCAACGCGATCTGGCGGGCGGTCGGCGCCGGCGAGGGCCCGCAGGTCGACTGGGTCTCCGACTACCCGATGACCGCGGTCGTCGCCGCCCTGGTCTGGCAGTGGACGCCGTTCATGATGCTGATCCTGCTGGCCGGGTTGCAGGCCCAGCCCGGTGACGTGCTCGAGGCGGCCCGCGTCGACGGGGCCTCGGGCATCGGGATCTTCCGGTTCATCACGCTGCCGCACCTGCGGCAGTACATGGAGCTCTCGGTGCTGCTGGGGTCGATCTACATCGTGCAGACCTTCGACGCCATCTTCACCATCACCCAGGGCGGCCCGGGCACCGCGACGACGACGCTGCCCTACGAGATCTACCTGACGATGTTCCGCAAGTACGAGTACGGCGAGGCCGCCGCCGCAGGCGTCGTGGTCGTCATCGGCACGATCATCGTGGCCACCTTCGCCCTGCGCGTGATCTCGTCCCTCTTCCGCGAGGAGATGGCCCGATGACCACCCTGACACCCCCCGCGGAACAACGGGCCACCACCCGCCGTCCCGACCGGGGCGCGCGACTGCCACGCCGTCCCGGCAGGTCACGGGCCCGCAAGGCCAGCGACGACCAGGCAGCCCGCGGGGGGCCGGTGTGGGCACTGGCCGCCTGGGCACTCACCCTGCTCTTCTTCGCGCCGGTCGGCTGGATGGTGCTCACGTCGCTGCACAAGGAAGCCGACGCGGCCACCAACCCGCCGAGCATCTTCGCCCCGCTGACCACCGGGAACTACGGGCTGCTCTTCGACCGCGGAGTCGCGCCGTTCCTCATCAACTCCGCCACGGCCAGCATCGTGTCGACGGTCCTGGTGCTGGCCCTGGCCACGCCCGCGGCCTACGCCCTGGCCATCAAGCCGGTCGAGAAGTGGACCGACGTCCTGTTCTTCTTCCTGTCCACCAAGTTCCTGCCGGCGATCGCGGCGCTGCTCCCGATCTACCTGATCGTCAAGGACCTCGGCATGCTGGACAACGTCTACACGCTGGTCATCCTCTACACGTCGATGAACCTGCCGATCGCCGTCTGGCTGATGCAGTCGTTCCTGGCGGAGGTGCCGCGCGAGATCCTGGAGGCCGCAGAGGTCGACGGCGCGGGCCTGCTGCGCGTGCTCTGGCAGGTGATCCGCCCCATCGCCATGCCGGGCATAGCGGCGACCGCTCTGATCTGCTTCATCTTCAGCTGGAACGAGTTCATGTTCGCCGTGAACCTGACCGCGACCAGGGCGTCGACCAGCCCGGTCTTCCTCGTCGGCTTCATCAGCAGCCAGGGGCTTTTCCTGGCCAAGCTGTGCGCGGCGGCTACGTTGGTGTCCTTCCCGGTCCTGGTCGCCGGGTTCGCCGCGCAGGACAAGCTGGTCCGCGGCCTTTCCCTGGGAGCCATCAAGTGAGAGCCGCCGTCATCACCTCCCCGGGGGAGGTGGAGGTCAGCACCGTCCCGGACCCCTCCCCCGGCCCGCGCGAGGTCATCGTGGCGGTCGCCGGCTGCGGCATCTGCGGAACCGACCTGCACATCCTCGACGGCGAGTTCGCCCCGACCCTCCCGGTCGTCCCCGGTCATGAGTTCGCCGGCGAGGTCGTCGGGGTCGGCGCCGACGTGACCGAGGTTGCGGTGGGCCAGCGGGTGGCCGTCGACCCTTCGCTGCACTGCGGCGAGTGCTACTACTGCCGCCGTGGCCGCGGCAACCTGTGCGAGCGATGGAGTGCCATCGGCGTCACCACGTCCGGCGGGGCGGCCGACTTCGCCGTCGCGCCCGTCGCCAACTGCTTCGTCCTGGGCGACGGCATCGCGACGGCCGACGCAGCGCTGATCGAGCCGCTCTCGTGCGCGGTGCGTGGCTTCGACGTACTGGCGCCGCGGCTCGGAGACCACTACCTGATCTACGGCGCCGGGACCATGGGCCTGATGATGATGGAGCTGGCCAAGCGGGCCGGGGCGGCAAGCGTCAGCATGGTCGACCTCAACCCCTCGAGGCTCGAGACGGCAACGCTGCTGGGCTGCAGCGCGACGGTGACGAGCGCGGACGAGCTGGACCGGCCCCGGGGGTGGGACGTCGTCATCGACTGCACGGGCGTGGTCGCGGCCATCGAGGACGGGCTGTCGCGGGTCGGCCGCGGTGGCACCTTCCAGCAGTTCGGAGTCTCCAACGAGAAGGCGGTCGCCCGGTTCGAGCCCTACCGCGTCTACAACCAGGAGATCCGCATCGTCGGCTCCATGGCGGTGCTGCACAGCTTCGAGCGGGCCGGAGAGCTGCTGGAGGCGGGCTTCCTGCAGCCGGATGTCATGATCAGCCACCGCCTCGACCTCGAGGACTACCCCAAGGCGCTCGAGCAGTTCCAGCAGGGGGTCGGACGAAAGATCCAGGTGCAGCCGAGCGCGCGGCTGGAGACCTGATCCCACGCGCCACGCGGAGGAGACGCGAATGAGGGCAGCAGTCCTGCGCGGCACGAGGGACCTCGTGGTGGAGGAGCGCCCGGAGCCGGTGCCGGGCCCGGGTCAGGTCGTCGTCGAGGTCGCCTCGGTGGGCGTGTGCGGCTCCGACACGCACTACTACGAGCACGGCCGGATCGGGCACTTCGTGGTCGAGGCGCCGCTGATCCTGGGCCACGAGGCGTCGGGGACGATCAGTGAGGTCGGTCCGGGGGTGCCACGTGACCGGATCGGGCAGCGCGTGTCGATCGAGCCCGGCGTGCCGGACCTGACCTGCGTCCACTGCCTGGCCGGACGCTACAACCTGTGCCCGGAGATGGTGTTCTTCGCGACGCCTCCCGTCGACGGTGCGCTCGCCGAACGCGTCGCCGTGCACCAGGCGTTCGCGCACCCGGTGCCCGGAAGCATGAGCGACGACGCGGCCGCGCTGCTCGAGCCGCTCTCGGTCGGTGTCTGGGCCTGCCGCAAGGGCCGCGTGACCGCGGGGTCCCGGGTCCTGGTCACCGGCGCCGGACCGATCGGCCTGGTCGCGGCCCAGACGGCGCTCGCGTTCGGCGCGACAGAGGTGGTCGTGTCGGACGTGAACCCCTCGAGGCTGGCGCTGGCGAAGGACCTCGGCGCCACGCAGGTCGTCGACGTACGCGAGACACGCCTCGCGGACCTCGACCACCGCCCGGGCATCCTGCTCGAGTGCTCCGGCAACGCCCGGGCCACGCTGGACGGGCTCGCGGTGCTCGACCGGGCCGGCCGCGCGGTGCTGGTCGGCATGGGCGTCGACGAGCTGGCGCTCCCGGTGGCGCACCTGCAGGAACGCGAGCTGGAGATCGCCGGGACGTTCCGTTACGCCGGGACCTGGCCCACCGCGATCGCGCTGGTCAGCAGCGGCCGAGTCGACCTCGATCGGCTGGTGACGGGCTCGTTCGCCCTGCAGGACTCGGCGGCCGCGCTGACCGCCGGCCGCGACGACCCCGCGGCCGTCAAGGTCGTGGTGCGCCCGCAGACCTGAGCCCGTCGGTCGCGATCACCGACGGGCGGTCCGTGGCGCGGGGGGGTTGGCCACGGACCGCTCGCCGGATCGATGGGTCGCCCGCCGCGCGAGCAGCGGGCGACCTACCCCGTCGTGCCCCCGTGCACGCCCTCCCGGGTCACCAGGGATACGGCGTGGACGCACGCCGCGTTCACGGGCGCGGCAGGAAGTTCGTGGCGCTCGCCCGGTCAGAGGCGGGAGGCGTCGACGGCGTACGCCGCCAGCTCGCTCGCCAGGGGCGCGGTGACGAGCGCACGCAGCCGCGTTCCTTCGGGGGTGTGCTCCTCCTGGAGCAGCTCACCCTCCTGGTAGACCCGCGAGACCAGGTCACCGCGCCCGTAGGGCAGCAGCACCTGGACCGGCAGCGACGGGCGAGGCAGCTCACGCGCGATGAGCGCACGCAGCTCGTCGAGACCGTCGCCGGTGTGCGCGGACACCACGACCGAGCGGGTCTCGCGCCTGCGCAGCCGGTCGAGCACGACCGGATCGGCCGCGTCGGCCTTGTTGATGACCACGATCTCGGTGATGCCCTGGGCGTCGACGTCGGCCAGCACCTCCCGCACGGCCACCAGCTGGGCCTCCGGGTCAGGGCAGGAGCCGTCGACCACGTGCAGGATCAGGTCGGCCCCCGCGACCTCCTCGAGCGTCGAGCGGAACGCCTCGATCAGCTCGTGGGGCAGGTGCCGCACGAAGCCGACCGTGTCGGCCAGGGTGTAGTCACGGCCGTCCTCGGTCTGCGCGCGGCGCACCGTCGGGTCCAGGGTCGCGAACAGCGCGTTCTCGACGAGCACTCCGGCACCGGTGAGCCGGTTGAGCAGCGAGGACTTGCCCGCGTTGGTGTAGCCGGCGATGGCCACCGAGGGGACCTCGTTGCGGCGGCGCTCCTGGCGCTTGGTCTCGCGCGACGTCTGCATCTCGGCGATGTCGCGACGCAGCTTGGCCATCTTGGTGCGGATGCGTCGACGATCGGTCTCGATCTTGGTCTCACCCGGGCCACGGGTACCCACGCCACCCGAGGCCGAGCCACCGGCACCGCCGGCCTGGCGGGACATCGACTCGCCCCAACCGCGCAGCCGCGGCAGCATGTACTGCATCTGCGCGAGCGACACCTGCGCCTTGCCCTCGCGGCTCTTGGCGTGCTGGGCGAAGATGTCGAGGATCAGCGCGGTCCGGTCGATCACCTTGACCTTCACGACCTCCTCCAGCTGGCGCAGCTGGCCCGGCGTCAGCTCACCGTCGCAGATGACGGTGTCGGCGCCCTCGGCGACGACGATGTCGCGCAGCTCGCGCGCCTTGCCGGAGCCGACGTACGTCGCCGGGTCGGGACGGTCACGCCGCTGGATGAGGCCTTCGAGCACCTGTGAGCCGGCCGTCTCCGCGAGGGCTGCCAGCTCGGCGAGCGAGTTCCCGGCGTCCTCGGCAGAGCCCTCGGTCCACACGCCGATCAGCACGACGCGCTCCAGGCGCAACTGGCGGTACTCGACCTCGGTGACGTCCTGCAGCTCGGTCGACAGACCGGCGACCCGTCGCAACGCCTGACGGTCGGCACGGTCGAGCTGGTCGCCGTCGAAGGCCGAGGCCTCGCCGGGGTCGGGAAGGTGCAGGTGGGTGGCCGTGTCGTGGGCGACGGCGTCTTCACGGGGAGCAGTGGTCATGTGAGAAGGTCAACGTCCTCGGATGGTCGGATCATCCCGTTGGCGACTGCCCAGGGTGTCACGTCGCCGCGCGTGGGGATACCCGTATTACCCGTCCGTTGACCGGATTGTCCGGGCGGTCTACCGTCCGGACCACTTGCATGAGGAGAGGCGCAGCGATGGCGAGCACGGAGCTACCCGCCGGTGTCCAGGTCACCGGGCCCATGCACGAGCGCTACGACGAGATCCTCACACCCGAGGCGTTGACCCTGCTGGCCCAGCTGCACCGGTCGTTCGACGGTCGCCGGCGCGACCTGCTGGAGGCTCGTCAGCAGCGATATGCCGACCTCGCCGCGGGTGGGACCCTCGAGTTCCTGCCCGAGACCAAGGACGTCCGGGAGGACGAGTCCTGGCGGGTTGCCGACCCGGCACCGGGCCTGGAGGACCGCCGGGTGGAGATCACCGGTCCCACCGACCGCAAGATGACGATCAACGCGCTGAACTCCGGCGCCAAGGTCTGGCTCGCCGACCACGAGGACGCCAACACCCCCCTGTGGGAGAACATGGTCGGGGGTCAGCTGAACCTGCGCGACGCCATCGAGCGAACGATCGACTTCACCTCCCCCGAGGGCAAGAGCTACGTCCTGAACGACGAGACGGCCACCATCGTCCTACGGCCGCGCGGCTGGCACCTGGACGAGAAGCACGTCCTCGTCGACGCGCAGCCGGTGTCGGGGTCGCTGTTCGACTTCGCGATGTACCTCTTCCACAGCGGACCGCTGCAGATCGAGCGCGGTCTCGGCCCCTACTTCTACCTGCCCAAGATGGAGAGCCACCTCGAGGCGCGGCTGTGGAACGACGTGTTCGTGGCGGCCCAGGACCACGTGGGCATGCCGCGGGGCACGATCCGGGCGACGGTCCTGATCGAGACCTATCCCGCGGCGTTCGAGATGGAGGAGATCCTCTACGAGCTGCGCGACCACTCGGCCGGCCTGAACGCCGGACGGTGGGACTACATGTTCAGCGTCATCAAGTCCTTCCGCACCCGCGGTCGCGACTTCCTGCTGCCCGACCGCAACTCGGTCACGATGACGGTGCCGTTCATGCGCGCCTACACCGAGCTGCTGGTCCGCACCTGCCACAAGCGCGGCGCACACGCGATCGGCGGCATGGCCGCGTTCATCCCCAGCAAGGACGAAGAGACCAACAAGGCGGCCTACGCCAAGGTCAAGGACGACAAGACCCGAGAGGCCGGCGACGGCTTCGACGGGTCGTGGGTCGCGCATCCCGGCATGGTCGGGACCTGCCGCGAGGCGTTCGACGCGGTGCTCGGTGACAAGCCCAACCAACGCGACCGGCTACGGGAAGAGGTCAGTGTCACCGCGGACCAGCTGCTCGACGTGCGCTCGACACCGGGTGACGTCACGGAGGCGGGGCTGCGCGGCAACATCAGCGTCGGCATCCAGTACCTCGAGGCCTGGCTGCGCGGTTCAGGAGCCGTCGGCATCAACAACCTGATGGAGGACGCCGCCACCGCGGAGATCTCCCGGTCGCAGACCTGGCAGTGGCTGCACAACGACGTCGAGCTGGCGGGCGGCCCCACGGTCACCCGTGACCTCGTCGAGCGCATCATCGACGAGGAGGTCGCCGTGATCCGCGAGAAGCTCGGCGAGGAGGCGTTCGCCAAGGGCCGGTGGGACGACGCCAGGACGCTGTTCGCCGACATGTCGCTGGCCGACGAGCTCGCCGACTTCCTCACCATCCCCGCCTACGAGCGCATGCCGTAGGCCGTGGCCACCACAGCCCAGCGGCGGCCGCGGGACCTCGACCGGCTGGCGGCGCGCCTGCGCACTGTCCTCGGCGAGGGCGCGGTCATCACCGACCGGAACCGGCTGCGCACGTACGAGTGCGACGGCCTGGCCCACTACAAGGTGACGCCGGCGATCGTGGTCCTGCCCCACACGACCGCCGAGGTCGCGGCGGTCGTCCGGGCCTGTGTCGACGAGCGGGTGCCGTACGTCGCCCGCGGCTCGGGCACCGGGTTGTCCGGCGGGGCGTTGCCCTCTGCCGAGGGCGTGCTGGTCGTGACGTCGCAGATGCGCGACATCCTGGAGACCGACGCGCCCGGCGAGCGGGCCGTCGTGCAACCGGGCGTCATCAACCTGCACGTCAGCAAGGCCGCCGCGCCGGAGGGCTACTACTACGCACCCGATCCCTCCAGCCAGCAGATCTGCTCGATCGGCGGGAACCTCGCGGAGAACTCCGGCGGCGCCCACTGCCTCAAGTACGGCTTCACCACCAACCACGTGACCGGCGTCGAGCTCGTCGCGCCCGACGGTGAGATCGTCCGGCTCGGGGGCAAGGCACCGGACCCGCCCGGCTACGACCTGCTCGGCGCCTTCGTGGGATCCGAAGGCACGCTGGGCATCGCGACAGAGGTGACGGTGCGGCTGCTGCGCGCGCCGGAGGCGGTGCGCACGCTGCTGGCTGCCTTCCCGTCCACGGACGAGGCCGGCGGGGCGGTGTCGGCGATCATCGCGGCCGGCGTGCTGCCCGCCGCCGTGGAGATGATGGACGCGCTCGCGATCGAGGCCGCCGAGGCTGCCGTGCACTGCGACTACCCGCAGGGTGCCGGGGCGGTGCTGATCGTCGAGCTCGACGGGCCGGCGCCTGAGGTCGAGGCGCAGTTCGGTGAGGTGCAGCGGCACTGCCGCGACAACAAGGCGTTCGAGATCCGCATCGCGGCCGACGACATCGAGCGGGCGCTGTTCTGGAAGGGCCGCAAGTCTGCGTTCGCGGCGGTCGGCAGGATCAGCCCCGACTACATCGTGCAGGACGGCGTGATCCCGCGCACCGCCCTGCCCGCCGTGCTGCGTCGCATCGCCGCCCTCTCCGACGGAGAGCAGGGCCAGGGCACCGAGGGCCCCTCGGGTGTGCGGGTGGCCAACGTCTTCCACGCCGGCGACGGCAACCTGCACCCGCTGGTGCTCTTCGACGAGTCCGTGCCCGGCGAGGCGGAGAAGGCCGAGGCGATCTCCGGCGCGATCCTCGACCTCTGCATCGAGTACGGCGGCTCCATCACCGGCGAGCACGGCGTCGGTGCGGACAAGGCGAAGTACATGCCGCGGATGTTCACCGACGACGACCTCGACACGATGCAGATGCTGCGCTGCGCCTTCGACCCGCTGGGTCTGGCGAACCCTGGCAAGATCTTCCCCACGCCGCGGCTGTGCGGCGAGGTGCCTGGCCGCCACAAGGGCGTGCACCCCCTGGCCGCCAGCGGAGTCGCGGAGGTGTTCTGACCGGTGTCCTCGCCGCCGACCGACCCCGCGCTGCAGGCCAGCGAGATCAGCGACGTGCTGGCTGAGCTCGCCAAGGCCTGTGACGACCAGGTGCGCCGCGCCGAGGACGGCGACGAGGTCGGCGGCCTACCTGCGCGCCTCGTCGCGGCGCCCGGTTCGACCCGCGAGGCCGCGGACGTGCTGCGTGTCGCGGCCGACCACCGGCTGCGCGTCGTCGCCCGCGGCCACGGCACCAAGCTGCACTGGGGAGCGACGCCGAGCGGCGTCGAGCTGATCGTCGACACCACGCGGCTGTCCGGTGTCGTGGAGCACGCGGCCGGCGACCTCGTCGCCGTGGTGGGTGCGGGCACTGCGCTGGCCACGCTGCAGGAGGTGGTGGGCGGGGCCGGGCAGGAGCTGGCGTTCGACGACCCGCTCGGTTCGACCGTGGGCGGCGCGATCGCCACGTCACCCAGCGGCCCCCGCCGGCTGCTGCGCGGCACGCTGCGCGACCTGCTGATCGGGGTCACGTTCGTGCGCTCCGACGGCGTCGTCGCCAAGGCCGGCGGGAAGGTCGTCAAGAACGTCGCGGGCTACGACTTCGGCAAGCTGTTGACCGGCTCCTACGGCACCCTGGGGCTGATCACCGAGGCAATCTTCCGGCTGCATCCGCGACCGGTGCGCTCCCACCACGTGACGCGCACGATCTCCGACGCCGCCGACATCGGGCCGGCGCTGCGCGCGGTGCTGGCCTCGCAGACCGTGCCGAGCGCCGTCGACGTCGACTGGCCCGCCGAGGGCCCGAGGCAGGTCAGTGTGCTTCTCGAGGGCACCGAGGACGGTGTCGAGCAGCGGGCCGACGCCGTCGCCCGGCTGCTCGACACCGACGTGGGCGACGGCGCGGCACCCCCGTGGTGGGGGCACTATCCCTTCGGACCCGACGACGTGGCGATCAAGCTCACGTGTCCGCTGACCGAGGTGGGCACGACGATGCGGCGGGCGCACGCCAGGGCCGCCGAGCACGGGCTGTCCCTCGCGTCGCGGGCCAGCGCCGCGGGCGTCGTGCACGCCGCGACGCCGGGCGACGGGCCGCCCGAGGCCGTCGCGTCACTCGTGCACGAGCTGAGGGCGGGGATCGCGGCGTACGACGGCAGCGTGCTGGTGCTGGCGGCGCCGCAGCCGCTGCGCGAGGGCCTCGACCTCTGGGGCCCGGTGCCCGGCCTCGCCCTGATGCGCCGCCTCAAGCACGAGCTCGACCCTGTCCACCGGCTCTCGCCGGGCCGTTTCGTCGGAGGGATCTGATGAGCACCGCGCACTCGAGCGCCCATGGTGACCAGCCGGTGATGACCGGCGTCGTCGACGGCGTCGCGACCTTCGACCCCTCGGGTGCGTTCGACGAGCACCGACCGCCCGACGCCGCGTTGGTCGGTGACTGCGTGCACTGCGGCTTCTGCCTGCCCACCTGCCCGACGTACGTGCTGTGGGGAGAGGAGATGGACTCGCCACGCGGGCGCATCTACCTCATGAAGGGCGCCCTCGAGGGTGAGCCGATGACCGACTCGATGGCGGGGCACTTCGACGCCTGCCTCGGCTGTATGGCGTGCGTGACCGCCTGCCCCTCGGGCGTGCAGTACGACAAGCTCATCGAGGCGACGCGCGGGCAGGTCGAGCGCAACCATCGGCGGCCGCTGCGCCAGCGGCTGCTGCGGGAGGCCATCTTCGCGACGTTCCCGCACCCGCGACGGTTGCGACTGCTGCGCGGCCCGTTGCGGGCCTACCAGGCCAGCGGTCTGCAGCGCGTCGTGCGGCGCAGCGGTGTCCTGCGGCGACTGCCCACGGTGATCGCCACGATGGAGTCGCTGGCCCCGCCGCTGGGCCCGTCGTCCAGCGCCCGCCCGCTGCCCGAGCGGGTCAGTGCCCGCGGCACGCGGCGCGCCACCGTCGGCCTGCTGACCGGCTGCGTGCAGGGCGCCTTCTTCCCCGGCGTGAACGCCGCGACGGCGCGGGTCCTCGCGATGGAGGGCTGCGACGTCGTCATCCCACGCGACCAAGGCTGCTGCGGGGCGCTCTCGGTGCACAACGGCCGGGAGGCGGAGGCGAAGAAGTTCGCCCGCGCGGTCATCGAGACGTTCGAGAGCGCGGGCGTCGAGCGCGTCGTCGTCAACGCCGCGGGGTGCGGGTCGTCGATGAAGGAGTACGGCGAGCTGTTCGCCGACGAGCCCGAGATGGCGCAGCGCGCCGCCGCACTGGCGGCCCTGGTGCGCGACGTCAGCGAGGTGCTCGTCGAGCTGGGACCCGTCGCCCAGCGCCACCCGCTGCCGGTCACGGTGGCCTACCACGACGCGTGCCATCTGGCGCACGCTCAGGGGGTGCGGGCGCAGCCCCGGGAGCTGCTCAACGCGATCCCCGGTCTCGAGCTGCGCGAGATCGCCGAGTCGGAGATCTGCTGCGGCTCGGCCGGCGTCTACAACCTGCTCGCTCCGCACGCGGCAGAGCCGCTGGGTGACCGCAAGGCCGCCAACGTGCTCGCCACGGGTGCCGACGTACTGGTGACGGCCAACCCGGGGTGCCTCATGCAGGTGGCCACCGCCTTCCGGCGCCGTGGTGCCGCCGGGTCGGCGATCGCGATGGCGCACACGGTCGAGGTGCTCGACGCCTCGCTGCGCGCCGTACCGGCAGAGACGTTCCAGAAGAGATCCCTCTTGCAGAAGTGAGGACACGATGTACCGACAACATCTCGACCCGATCGGTGACTCGCTCGCACTGAGCGCCATCTTCGCCGTCCTTCCCCTCGCGACCCTGTTCGTCATGCTGGGTGTTCTCAAGATCAAGGCGTGGATCTCCGCGGTGGTTGCCCTGGCCGTGGCGGTGGTCGTCGCGATCGCCGTGTACTCCATGCCGGTCGGGCAGACGGTGCTGTCGGCCACCGAAGGAGCCGCGTTCGGCTTCTTCCCGATCCTCTGGATCGTCATCAACGCGATCTGGGTCTACAACCTGACTGTCGTCACCGGCTACTTCGACGTCCTGCGGCGGTCCTTCACGAAGGTCTCCCCCGACCAGCGAGTGCAGGCCATCATCATCGCGTTCTGCTTCGGTGCCCTTCTCGAGGCGCTCGCCGGCTTCGGCACACCGGTCGCCATCACCGTGGTCATGCTGATGGCGCTCGGTTTCCGGCCGGTGAAGGCGGCCTCGGTCGCCCTCATCGCCAACACCGCGCCGGTGGCGTTCGGCGCGCTGGCCACGCCGATCGTGACCCTCGCCACGGTCACCTCGGGTGTCGCCAAGGATCCTCGGCTCAACGTCGACACGTTGGGCGCGATGGTCGGGCGGCAGACACCGTTGCTGGCCATCGTCGTACCGCTCGTCCTGGTGCTGGTCGTCGACGGACGGCGCGGGCTTCGCCAGACGTGGCTGCCTGCGCTCGTCGCCGGCGTGTCCTTCGGCGCCGCGCAGTTCGTCGCGGCCAACTACATCTCCGTCCAGCTGACCGACATCATCGCCTCGCTGGTGTCCGCGATGGCCGTCGTGGGGCTGTTGCGCGTCTGGTCGCCGGTGGAGTCGCCCATCGCGACCGATGACGAGGACGTCCTCGAGGCTCGCGCCGAGACACGAGCGACGGTGCGCACCCGTGGCCGCGCCGGCACGGCCACCGCGACGGGCGGGACCGAGGACATCGGGCGCGGGACGGGCCGGGCGGCCGGCGGCGTCGGCCGCGTGCCGGGGGCGAGCTCGGACGCGGACGTGCACGACGCACCCGCGGAGGTGGCGCGGGCCTACGCGCCGTACGGGATCATCATCGTCATCTTCGCCATCGTGAACATCGGCGCAGTCAAGGCAGCGCTCGGCAAGGAGCCGTGGACCTACAAGTTCGGCTGGCCGGGTCTCGACGTGCGGACCGGCTCCGGTGACCCGCAGGCCTCGATGACCTACACCTTCAACTGGCTGGCCGCCGCCGGCACCCTGATGATCCTCGCTGGTCTGATCACCATGGCCGTGCTCAGGGTCTCACCCGCACGGGCACTGAAGGCGTACGTCGACACCTACATCGAGCTGCGTTGGGCGATCCTCACCGTCATGGCCGTGCTGGGGCTGGCCTACGTCATGAACCAGTCGGGCCAGACCGGCACGCTGGGCGCGCTTCTCGCCCAGACGGGCGGCGTCTTCCTGGTGCTCTCCTCGATCCTGGGCTGGCTCGGTGTCGCCGTGACCGGTTCGGACACCTCGGCCAACGCGCTGTTCGGTGCGCTGCAGGTGCAGACGGCGAAGGAGGCGGGGCTCGACCCGCTGCTGCTCGCGTCGGCCAACTCCTCCGGTGGCGTGCTCGGCAAGATGATCAGCCCGCAGAACCTGGCCATCGCTGCTTCGGCGGTCGGCTTGGCGGGACAGGAGGGCGTGATCTTCCGCAAGGTCATCGGGTGGAGCCTGCTGATGCTGGTGATCATGTGCGTGATCGTCGCTCTGCAGGGCAGCCCGGTGCTCGACTGGATGGTGCCGTCCTCCTAGCTGCCGGGCTGCGCCACTCCCGCTCCTCCCGCTCCTCCCGCCCCACTCCCGGTGATCGTGAGGGGGATCGGCACCGTTCTGGTGCCGATCCCCCTCACGATCACGGACGACCCGCGCACGTCCGAGGAGATGGTCGGCGCCCGAACCGCGCGATCCGGTGATGCGGGGTGACCGGCCGGGTCCGACAGTGGCGGGATGAGCACTCCTCCCGTGTCCCCCGCCGTCCACCTGCCGCTCGGGGACGTCGTGCGGTGGCAGCTGCTCCTGACGGACCGCTCCCGGCCCCGCCCGTCGGAGGTGAGCTGGGTCGGCCCCGAGCTGGGCCTCGGGCTGCGCAGCCGGGTCCCGCCGGACGCCCCCTTGGCCGAGGCGCGGCGGCGCCGTCAGGCCCTCACGACGACGGCCTCGGGCGCGATCGGCTGACGGCGGCCCGTGCCCGCAGCCGGGCCACGCCAGCTCAGGCGGCCGGTGCGCCGGTTGCGGGGTGGGCGCTCGCCTGCAGGCGGGCGGCCTTGGCCTCGGAGGGCATCAGGATCCACAGCAGGGGGTAGACCAGCAGCTGGCAGCCGGGCACCGCGAGCAGCACCAGGACGAACAGCAGCCGCGCAGGCCACGGGTCGAGGCCGACGCGCCGCCCCAGGCCGGCGCACACGCCGCCGAGCACCCTGCCGTGGCGGGCGCGGACCAGGCCGTGCTGGGCGAAGGTGCGGTGGATGTTGTCCATGGTGATCGGGTCCTTGTCTGAGTGCGACGCTCGTCGCGGGAAGGTTGCCGTCGCTGGTTGGCGACGCTTCCCAGAGTGGCTCGCGGACGGCCACCGCACATCGGGGAGCAACCCTGGGCCACCCCGGACCCCTCAGCGTCCGGGCCTCAGGGTCGGCGCTGCACGGGGCCTGGCTCGACGGGCCCGACCCCGTGCGGCGCCGACGAGCTAGCGCGCCCCGCCGGCGCGCGGCAGGGCGGGCGCGAGCCGCCGCAGCGACATGAACGCCGGCACCAGTGCGTCGTACAGCTCGGCGAAGACGGGCTGCATCGCGGCGTACGTCGCTGCGGCTGCCGCATCGGGGCGCACGGTGCTCTCCACCGTCACCAGGTCGGCCGCGACGTCGATGGAGGCCACCATGCCCAGCGCCTGCATGCCCAGCAGGGCCGCCCCGAAGCTGGACCCCTCGTGGGCCGCGGTGAACTGCACGTCCATGCCGAGGGTGTCGGCCAGCATCTGGCGCCACAGCGGACTGCGGGCGAAGCCCCCGGTCGCCCGGACCTCCCGGACCTCGTTGCCGGCCGCGCGCATCGAGGCCAGCACCAGCGCCAGCTGCTGGCACACGCCCTCCAGGGCCGCGCGCACGAGATGCTCCCGTCGGTGCTCACGGGTCAGCCCGATGTAGGCGCCGCGGGGCAGCGAGCTCCAGTGCGGCGCGCGTTCGCTGAGCAGGTAGGGCAGCATCACCAGCCCCCCGGACCCGGCGGGCGCCCGGGCCGCCAGCTCGAGCAGCGCCGTCTCGGGCTCGTCCCCGAGGTCCGGGGCGAGCGCGTCCCCCGCCCACTGGAGCACGACGCCGCCGTTGTTGATGGCGCCCCCCACGACCCAGCGGTCCTCGGTGAGCGCGTAGCAGAAGACGCCGCCCCGCGGGTCGACGGACGGACGCTCGACCATCACCCGCAGCGCGCCGCTGGTGCCGATGGAGCAGGCGGCGACGCCCGGGCGGACGGCGCCGAGCCCCAGGTTGGCCAGCGGTCCGTCGCCGGCGCCGACCACCACCGGCGTGTGTACGTCGAGTCCGGTCGCCGCGGCCGCCTCCTCCGTCGGGCCGTCGAGCACGGTCGTGGTCGCCACCAGCTCGGGCAGCTGCTCGGCCGTGATGCCGGCGATCGCGAGCGCCTGGTCGTCCCACTGCAGCCGGTGGATGTCGAGCAGCCCCGTCGCAGAGGCGAGGGAGTAGTCGGTGACCAGCGCGCCGCACAGCCGGCTGAAGACGTAGTCCTTGATGCCCACCCAGTGGCCCACGCGCTCGAACAGCCGCGGCTCCTGCTCGTGGAACCAGAGCAGCTTGGGCAGCGGCGACATCGGGTGCAGCGGGGTCCCGGTGCGCCGGTGCAGCGCCAGCCCCCGCGCGGAGGCGCGCAGCCGCTCGGCCTGCGCGCCGGCGCGTGAGTCGGCCCAGGTGACCGAGCGGGTGAGCGGCCTGCCCTGCGGGTCGAGCCCGATGAGGCTGTGCATCGCCGAGCTGAACGACACCCCGGCCACCTCGCCGGTCCGGGCCCGCACCCGGCGGACGGTCTCGAGCACCGCGGCATAGATCTCGTCGGGGTCCTGCTCGGCCCAGCCCGCCTCGGGCTCGTACAGCGGATAGCCCACCGACGCGTCGGCCAGCGGCCGGCCGTCTGCGCCGTAGGCCACGGCCTTGGTGCTGGTCGTGCCGATGTCGACGCCGATGACGGCACCCGAGGGGACCCTGCCCTGCGTCTCGCTGCCCCGATGGGTCACACGTCATTCAAGCGCGATCACGCGCGTCGCGCGCGGGGGGGATGGACGCTGTGCCCCTGAGCGGGCATAGCGTGAGGACCGCACCCGGAAGGAGCCGTCATGGTCACTGCGGCAGCAACATCCACTGCGAGCCACCCGGTCCTCATCGTCGCCGCCCTGCTGGGCATCGCCACGGTGGTCCTGCTCATCACCTGGCTGCGCGTGCACCCGTTCCTCGCCCTCATCATGGGCTCGGCCGTGCTCGGTCTGGTCGCGCAGATGGGGGCGCAGAAGACCATCGACAGCTTCACGGCGGGCGTCGGCACGACCGTCGGCGGCGTCGGCCTGCTCATCGCGCTGGGCGCGATGATCGGTGGCCTGCTCACCGAGTCCCGGGGCGCCGACGTGGTCATCGAGGCCACCGTGAGCCGAGTGTCCGAACGGGCGCTGCCCTGGGCCTTCGCGGGCGTCGCGGCGCTGATCGGCATCCCGCTGTTCTTCGAGGTGGGAGTGGTGCTGCTCGTCCCGATCGTGCTGCTCGTCGCCTCTCGCTCCCGGCTGCCGCTCATGGCGGTCGGCATCCCTGCGCTGGCCGGTCTCTCGGTGCTGCACGGCTTCGTGCCGCCGCACCCGGGTCCGCTGGCCGCCATCGCCGTGCTCAAGGCCGACCTCGGGCTCACCCTGCTGTTCGGTCTGCTGCTCGCGATCCCCGCCGTGATCATCGCGGGGCCGGTCTTCGGCACCTTCATCGCCCGCTACGTGCCCGGGTCCGCACACAGCTCGCTGCTGGAAGCCCTCGGAGTGGGCGCCACGCGTCCCGCGGACGGGCGGACCACGGCGCGCCTCGGTGCCGACCACGGCGACCACGGCGACCTGGGCGACCGCGGCGACCTTGGCGATCGCGGCGATCTGGGCAGCGTCGTGGGGACCACGGTGGTCGGCGACGTGCCGCCGCCCGCCGAGGACGTCCGGGGCCGCGACGCCGTACGCCGGCCCTCCGTGGGGGCCACGGTGGCCACCGTCCTCACGCCCGTCGTGCTGATGCTGGCCCGCGCGTTCGGCGAGCTGGTCCTCGACGACGGGTCGCGGGCGCGCACGGTGCTGGACGTCATCGGCGCGCCGGTCGTGGCTCTGCTGGCCGGCACCGTGCTCGCGATGTTCACCCTCGGGATGGCCTCCGGCATGAACCGCACGCGCATCTCGGCGACCGTGGGTGGGGCGCTGGGACCGATCGCCGGCATCCTGCTCATCGTCGCGGCAGGTGGCGGCTTCAAGCAGACGCTGGTCGACGCCGGGGTCGGCAACGTGATCGCCGACTGGGCGAAGAACGCGAACATCTCCGCACTCGTGCTGGGGTGGCTGGTCGCCGTGGGCATCCGGCTCGCGACCGGGTCGGCGACGGTCGCGACGATCACGGCCGCGGGCATCGTCGCGCCGCTGGCCGCCGATCTCGACAAGCCCGGCTTGGCGCTGCTCGTGCTCGCCGTCGGTGCCGGGTCCTTGTTCTTCTCACACGTCAACGACGCGGGGTTCTGGCTGGTCAAGGAGTACTTCGGGCTCACCGTGGGCGAGACCATCAAGACCTGGTCGGTGATGGAGACGCTGATCTCGGTCGTGGGGCTCGCGGGTGTGCTCCTGCTGAACCTCGTGGTGTAACGGCCCCACGGGGGCCGGGGTGCCGCGGCCGGCTACTGCGGGACCGCGGAGAGGGCGGTCCACTGCTTCCAGGACAGGTTCCACGCCCCACCGAGCCCGTCACCCAACGCGGAGCGCCGCGCCGTGCCCGTCGTGACGACCGGGTCGCCGATCAGGCTGGTGCGGTAGAGCCAGATCGCGTTGGTCAGCGTGAGGTTCGTGCAGCCGTGCGAGACGTTGGCGAAGCCGATCTGGCGGTTCCACGGGGCGCCGTGCACGAACTCGCCGGAGTTCGTCACGCGCATCGCGTAGGGCACGTCCAGGTCGTAGGAGTTGGCGCTGCCGGCGGGGATGCCGACCGTGGTGGAGCGCATCCGGCGCGAGACCTCG
Source organism: Actinomycetota bacterium (assembly GCA_030841035.1). Taxonomy (GTDB): domain Bacteria; phylum Actinomycetota; class Actinomycetes; order JACCUZ01; family JACCUZ01; genus BP-173. The sequence continues at coordinate 13,468 of JAVEDI010000008.1, read as the reverse complement.
CGGGTCATGATCACCTTGATGCCCGACCGCGTCGTGAACCCGGACTTCCCGAGGCTGACACCGCCGCGGCGCAGCACCGTGTCACCGCGCCGTACGACGAACGTGTGCCGGACGCCGTCGACGGTCATGACCTGGGATCGGCCGACGGTGAACTGCCTGCTGCGGTCGGCCACGCCCCAGCCGCCGTTGCGGCCCGCCCAGACACCGGCGAGCGCAGCCTTGACCGTGACCGTCGTGCGCGCCGGCCAGAACTCGCGGGGGCGGTACTGCAGCTGCGAGTCGGAGACCCAGCCCCAGGACGCCTGGCCGACCGGCCTGGACGCGGTGACGGTGAGGGCCGACTGCACCGCGGCCTTCGCCGCCTTGCCCGTGACTGGCCGGGAGAGGCGCACGATGACCGGCATCCCCACGCCGACCGTGCTGTGCGGCCCGGGACTGATCGTGGCACTGAGCCGGCGCGTGGGGGGCACCGTGCGGACGACAGCGCTCTTGGCGACCTGGCTGCCGTCGGGTGCGGTCGCGACCGCGGTCAGGCGGTAGGTGCGGGCGGGCAGCAGGGGCTGCGAGGTCCAAGCCGTGCCGCTGGGCGCCACGGTCCCCACGAGCACGATGGTGCGGGGGCCGGGCGGTACGCCGATGGGGGTGACCGAGCCGCTGACCGAGGTGAGCGTGCCTCCGGTGACCTGCACGCGCAGCGGCGCGCTGAGGCTGCGGCGGCCGCCCTTGCCCGTGGCGGCGTCGATGCTCAGCGCCACGGGTCCCGCGGCGGCCGCCGCGGGGGCGGCGGCGAGACGGCCGGCGCCGTCGGCGGCGGCCACATGGGCACCGGCGAGCACGAGAGCGGCCCCCACGACCGTGACGGTCGAGGCGGCCACGCGGCGGCGGACATGCATGGGTCGGGCTCCTGTCTGGTCACGCGCGTCGAGCGGTTGGCGCGCGGGGCGCCCGGTGCCACCGGGCAGCGCCGGCAGCGGGTCCGCGGAGCTCAGCGCTGCCTCTCGAGCCCCCGACCGATAGTCATGGTCGCACGCAAAACGGCTTTTCGGCGAGGTTGTCCGCGCCGACGCCTGCCCATGTCGTGCTATCCGACGCTGCCGAGCAGGTCGCCGGCGAACTCGCCCACGGCGACCAGCACCGCGGGCCCGGTCAGCTCCACGTGCCCGTCCTCGCGGGTGCTCACGGTCAGCCGCCCGCCCGGGACGTCCACGGTGTACGTCGCCGGCGTGTCGGGCGCCGCGCGCCGCGCCGAGGCCACCATCGCCGCGCACGCGCCCGTGCCGCAGGACCGGGTCTCACCGACACCACGCTCGTGCACGCGCATCGCCACGTGCGCGTCACCCCGCCGTACGACGAACTCCACGTTGACCCCGTCCGGGGGGGTGGGGTCCACCAGCGGGGCGTCCAGCAGGGCGCCCGCCTCGTCGAGCTCGTCGAGGAAGACCACCGCGTGCGGGTTGCCCATGTCGACCGCGACGGCCGGCCACACCCTTCTGTCGACGGTCACCTTGACGTCGTCCGGGCCGGGAAACCGCGCGACACCCATGTCCACCGTCACGTCGCCGGAGGCGCCCACCCGGACCTGCTTGACCCCGTCCCGCGTCGCGATGGCCAGCTCACCGGGTTCGGTCAGGCCGGCCTCGACGAGGTAGCGGGCGAAGACCCGGATGCCGTTGCCGCACATCTCGACCGCGGACCCGTCCGCGTTGCGGTAGTCCATGAACCACTCGGCCTCCGCGGCCAGGTGGCGCGCCTCGGGCTCGTCCGCGGTGCGCACCACCCGCAGCACGCCGTCGGCGCCCAGGCCCGCGCGCCGGTCGCACAGCCGCGCGACCAGCTCGGCGCTCAGGTGCAGCGTCGCGTCCAGGTCGGGCAGCAGCACGAAGTCGTTCTCCGTGCCGTGTCCCTTGACGAAGGCGACGCCCACGCCCGCAGCCTAGCCGTGTGGGCCGTGGGCCTGCGCGATCAGTGGCGCCGCACGACTCCCGCGCTGCCGCCGCCGCGGCGGACCGGTTCGGCGGCGGCGAGCAGCCGACCGTTCTTCAGGAACTCGATGCCCGCTGCCGCACCGATCTCGCCGGGCGCAGGCGGCGGGACGAACGTGTGGCCCAGCGCCGCGAGGCCGGCCGTGACGAAGGCCGGTTCGGCCTGCACGGTGGCGGTGTTGCGCTGGCTGGCGCGCGGGTCCGCGATCGCCTGGGGCAACGTGAGTCCCAGGTCGATGCGGTCGACCAGGACCTGCAGGACGGTCGTGATGATCGTCGAGCCACCGGGCGAGCCGACGGCGAGGAAGGGCTTGCCGTGCTTGAGCACGATGGTCGGGGACATCGAGCTGCGCGGCCGCTTGCCCGGCGCCGGCAGGTTGGGGTCCTGGGGCACGGTCGCGGCGAAGTTGAAGTCGGTCAGCTCGTTGTTGAGCAGGAAGCCCGCACCCGGCACGACGATGCCGCTGCCGCCGGTCTGCTCGATGGTGAGCGTGTAGGACACCACGTTGCCGAACCGGTCGGCCGTCACCAGATGGGTGGTCGAGAGACCTTCCTGGTCGCCTCCGGCCGTTCGGGTGTCCACCTTGCCGTCGCAGTTCGTGTCGTAGCGGCCGTCGGGTGCACCGGCAGGCACCGGCTTGACGGCGGCCCTCGCCGGGTTGATGGCGCAGGACCGCTCCGCCGCGAAGCCGTCGCTGAGCAGCGCGCGCTGCGGCACCGGGACGAAGGCCGGGTCGCCCACGTAGCTGTTGCGATCGGCGAACGCCAGCGCGCTGGCCTCGAGGTAACGGTGCATCGCCTGGGTTCGACCCAGCGTGGACAGCGGGCTGCGTTTCAGGATGTTCAGCGCCTCGCCCACCGTCGTGCCGCCGCTGGAGGAGGGCGCCATCCCGAAGACGCGCAGCCCGCGGTAGCCGATCGACGTGGGCACACGGTCGATGACGCGGTAGGCCCGCAGGTCGCCCGCCCGCATCCGTCCCTTGCGCACGGGCCGCGTCGACCCCGGGCGCACCGGGGGGTTGCGCACCGTCGTGACGATCCGCTCCCCCAGCCTGCCGCGGTAGAACCAGTCGGGCCCCCGCGCGCCGAGCCTGGCGTAGGTCCGGGCCAGGGCCGGGTTGCGGAAGACCGAGCCGACCGCGGGCACCGTGCCACGGGGCAGGTAGAGGCTGCGGGTCGAGGTGAAGTCGGCGAAGCGGGCCTGGTTGTCGAGGATCTGCTGGCGGAACGTGGTGTCGACGACGAAGCCGCGTCTCGCGACCTGTCGTCCGGGAGCCAGCGCCTGCTTGAGCGAGAGGGTCCCCCAACGGTCCAGCGCGCGCTGCCACGTCGCCAGGGTCCCCGGGACGCCCACCGACAGGCCGCTGGTGACGGCCTCGTTGAAGTCGATGGGCTTGCCGTTCTCCTGGAAGGCCGTGGCCGTCATCGCCGCGGGCGCCGTCTCGCGGCCGTCGAGGGTGAACACCCGCCGGTCGCGGGCCCGGTAGTAGACGAGGTAGCCGCCACCGCCGATGCCGGCCGAGAAGGGCTCGGTGACGCCCAGCGTCGCGGCCGCCGCGACGGCCGCGTCGACGGCGTTGCCGCCCCGGCGCAGTACGTCGAGACCGGCGTGCGTCGCCTCGGGGTCCACGGTGGCGACCGCTCCCCCCCGGCCCACAGCGGTCGGCTTCTTGGCGGTGTGCCGCGTCACGGGAGAGGCGGAGGAGGCCGTCGGCCACACCAGCCCGGCGCACAGCAGCAGGGCGAGCGCGGGCAGGGCGAGCCGGGAGCGTCGCATCGAGGTGAACCTCCGGGAGCGTCGGCCAGGTGTCGCGGCGACCCTACCCGGACATACCGGTCAGGAACCGCCGTGCGCGAGCACTGCGAGGACCTGCTCGACCAGGTCCGGGGCCGCCGCGTCCACCCAGCGCACCCGTGGGTCGCGGCGGAACCAGGTCTCCTGCCGCCGCGCGAAGCGCCGGGTCGCGCGCCCGGTCTCGGCACGGGCCACGTCCTCGGTGAGCTCGCCGGCGAGGTGGCGCAGCACCTGTGCGTACCCGAGCGCCCGGCTCGCGGTGGGGCCCTCGCGCAGCCCGGCGGCCTCGAGCCGGCGTACCTCCTCGACAAGTCCCTGCTCCCACATCTGCTCGACGCGCGCGGCGATGCGCGCATCCAGCAGCTCGCGGGGCACCTCGAGACCGACCTGCACCGCCGCAACGGCGTCGTACGTCGGCATCGACGCCGCGAAGGGGCGACCGGTCAGCTCGACCACCTCGAGGGCCCGCACGATCCGGCGACCGTTGCCCGGCAGGATCCGCCCGGCCGCCTCGGGGTCGACGGCGGCCAGCCGCCGGTGCAGCGCGGCCGGCCCCTCGGCCAGCAACTCGCCCTCCAGGCGCGAGCGCACGACCGGGTCGGTGCCCGGGAAGTGCAGGTCGCCCAGCGCGGCTCGCACGTAGAGCCCCGAGCCGCCCACGAGCACAGCGGCCCGCCCGCTGGCGGCCAGCCGCGCCAGCACACCCTCGGCCATGGCCTGGTAGGTGGCCACGCTGGCCGGCATCCGGACGTCCCAGACGTCCAGCAGGTGGTGGGCTACCCCGCGCCGCTGTCCGGCCGGCAGCTTGGCGGTGCCGACGTCCATGCCGCGATAGAGCTGCATGGAGTCGGTGTTGACCACCTCGCCACCGAGCCGCTCGGCCAGCGCCACGGCCAGCTCGCTCTTCCCGGTGGCGGTCGCACCCACCACGGCGACGACGACTGGACGCGATCCCACGGAGGCGCAGTCTTCACTACGGTGGCTCCATGGGCATCTTCGAGAAGTTCAGGAAGCAGGCCGAGCAGGCCGTGGACAAGCACGGCGAGCAGATCGGGAAAGGCATCGACAAGGCGGCCGCTCTCGCCGACAGCAAGACCAAGGGCCGGCACACCGGCCAGATCGGCAAGGGCCAAGCCGCTGTGAAGGGCGCGCTGGACAAGCTCGACCGCAAGAACGACGACATCCGCGACGAGCCCCCGGCTCGACCGGCTCCCTAGGTGCCCGCCGGCTCCCAGGTGGCGACGAGGTAGCACACGCCGTACGGCGCCGCGTCGTAGCCCACGTGCCCCGACCAGGCCTGCCCTCGGGCGGCTCCCGCCAGCACCTGCCACGGCGCCCGGCCGGCGGCCAGGAGCTCGGCCGCCAGCGTGCGGTCGAGCGCGAGCAGCGCGTCGACGTCGCCCGCGGCGAGCGCGGCGTGGACGTGGGCGTCGAACGGCTCCGCCCGCGGGTCGAGGTAGCCGGGGCCCTTCACGCTGCGCCGCGCGCTGCCGTCACCGGCCACCACCAGACCGACCCGCCGCGCACGCCCGGCCAGGGCGGCACCGAGCGTCGCGCACGCCGCGGCGGGCGCGTCGGAGGCCACGCTGACGGCCAGGCGCCGCAGCGGCACGCCGGCCTGGTCGAGCAGCCAGCCCGCGACGGTCAGCGACAGCGGCAGCGTGGCGCGGCCGGCGTGCCCGGCCGCCGGTCCCGGGACGCCGTACGGCGCGAGGCTGCCCCACGCGGCGCCGTCGTGGACCTCCTCCCGTGGCCCGCCGCCGACCACCAGGACCAGGTCCGGGGCCGCCGCAACCACCCGGCGTACGGCGGCGACGGCCGCCGCGCGCAGGTCCTCCACCTCCGGCGAAGCGCCGGCCGCGACACCGGGCACCAGCAGGGGCGGATGCGGGACCACGGCCGCGGCGATCAGCACGGTCGGACAACCTAGCGTTAGCACCGGCTTAACCCGGGCGGCTCGACTGTCGATCCCGAGGGGTACGGATCACGGAATCGTCTGGGACAAGGCGGCTGATGACGGGCGAGGAGCTCGACCTCTGGGTCGATGCGGGGCGGGCGGGCGGCGACTGGGCTTTCGCGCTCCTGTGGCAGTCCCTGTCCCCCGGCGTGCTCGGCTATGTGCGGGCGCGGGGCGCCGCCGACCCGGAGGACGTGACCAGCGAGGTCTTCCTCGCGGCCTTCCAAGGGATCTCCACGTTCGAGGGCAACGGCGCCCGGTTCCGGTCGTGGCTGTTCACGATCGCGCACCACAAGGCGGTGGACGCGCAACGACGCGGGCCTGCGGTGCACGAGCGGCTCACCGGTGAGGTCACCGACGACCGGGCCGTCGCCAGCGCGGAGCAGGACGCCTTCGCCCGTCTGGGCGACCAGAACGTCCATCGCCTGTTGGGGCTGCTCACCGAGGAGCAGCGCGAGGTCATCCTCCTGCGGATCATCGGCGAGCTCAGCCTCGAGGAGACCGCCACGGTCGTGTGCAAGCCGGTCGGCTCCGTCAAGCAGCTGCAGCGTCGCGGACTGGCGCGACTGCGCCGCAGCATGGCGCGACCGGCCGTAACCTCACCGGCCTCCGCGGCGATTGCGTTGGTGAGATGATGAGCACCGACGACGACCTCGACCGCCTGCTGCGCGGCGGCTGCGACCCTGGCGACGCCCGGGTGGCCGACCTGCTGCGCTCGCTGCGCGCCCAGGGTCATCAGCCGACCCCTCCGGCCAGCGAGCCCCTGGCGGCCTTCCTCGCGCAGCGCGCGTCGGGTCTGGGGTCACACCGTGCCCACGCCGAGGTGGCGATGACGCAGACCGCGTCGCAGGACACCCGCGTCACGCTCGGGGCGCCGCGAGCGAGCGGTCGCCGCGTGCCGGCGAGCATCCGGCTCCCGCTCCAGCGCGTCGCCCGGCTCGGCCTGGTGGCCAAGGTCATGCTCGGCGCCTCGCTCGCGCTCGGAGGCGCGACGGCAGTCGCCGCGACGGGGCTGCCGCCCGGAGGTCCGGACGACACCGTGGTGACCACCCCCGGCTCCCACGTGAGCAGCGTGCCCGCCCACTCCAAGGCCGGGGCGCCCGACGAGGACCGCGCCACCGAGAAGGCGCACACCCACGGCGTGCGGTCGCCAGCAGCGGCGACCGGCGCTCGTCCCGGCAACGCAGGTCACGGCAGCGCCGCGCACGCCGCCGCGGGTCACCAGGCCGCTCGGGGCGCTGCGGTGCAGCGCGGCGCCGGTAGCGGCGACGCCGAGCACAGCGACCGGGGCCGCGCGGACGAGGGCGACACCGAGGCCCACCACGGCGGCCACCAGGGCTCCCCCTCCGGTGACGACTCCGGAGACGACCATGCCGACGACCCCGCTCAGGGCGACGCCGCACCCGGTGACAGCGAGGACGCCGGCGACGACGCCGACCAGTTCGACACGCACCACAGCCAGCCCAGCAGCGAGCAGCCGGGGCAGGGCGGCGACCAGGGCGACCAGCCCGACGACTGACCGGTCCACACCGCAGCCGCTCTAGCCGCAGGCACCGCCTGCGGGGACTGGGGCTGGCACGGCGCCCGGCGCGCCCACGCCGGGCATGCCGAGCAGCACCCCCGGCACGGCGGGCGTCCCCCCGGCCCGCAGCTCCCACGCATCGCCGGCCCGGGTGCGGCGTACTCCCCCGAAGTGGCCGTCAGCCACCAGGTGATGGGGCGCCGCGTAGGTGACCTGCACCGTCGCCACGTCGCCGGGGCGCGGCACATCGGCGCCGGGTGGCAGCGCGAAGTGCACGAGACGGTTGTCCGGCGCACGACCCGAGAGCCGGTGCGTCGCGCCGTCCTTGCGGCCCTCCCCCTCGGCGACAAGGACCGCCAGCACGCGCCCGACCTGCCTCGTGTTCTCGGCCCACGCGATGGCGTCCTGGGCGGCGACCAGCCGGGTGTAGCGCTCCTGCACCACGGCCTTCGGCACCTGGTCGGGCATGCCGGCCGCCGGTGTGCCGGGGCGCGGGGAGTACTGGAAGGTGAACGCCCCCGCGAAGCGCGCGGCGCGCACGACGTCCAGCGTCTGGCGGAAGTCCGCTTCGGTCTCGCCGGGGAAGCCGACGATGATGTCGGTGGTGATCGCGGCGTCGGGCATGGCCGCGCGGACCCGGTCGATGATGGCGAGGTAGCGCTCCTGCCGGTAGGACCGGCGCATCGCCCGCAGCACCGCGTCGGAGCCGGACTGCAACGGCATGTGCAGCGAGTGCATGACGTTGGGCGTCTCGGCCATCGCGGCGATCACGTCGTCGGTGAAGTCCTTCGGGTGCGGCGAGGTGAAGCGCACCCGCTCGAGGCCGTCGATCGCGCCGCAGGCCCGCAAGAGCTTGCCGAAGGCCAGCCGGTCACCGAACTCCGCGCCGTAGCTGTTGACGTTCTGGCCGAGCAGGGTTACCTCGAGCACCCCCTCGGCGACCAGCGCCTCGACCTCGGCCAGCACCTCGCCGGGCCGCCGGTCGCGCTCCTTGCCCCGCAGCGAGGGCACGATGCAGAACGTGCAGGTGTTGTTGCAGCCGACCGAGACCGAGACCCACGCGGCGTACGGCGACTCGCGGCGCGTCGGCAACGTCGAGGGAAAGACCTCGAGCGACTCGAGGATCTCGATCTGCGCCTCCTCGTTGTGCCGGGCGCGCTCGAGCAGCGCCGGGAGCGACCCGATGTTGTGCGTGCCGAACACCACGTCCACCCACGGGGCCCGGCGAGTGATCTCGCCACGGTCCTTCTGCGCGAGGCAGCCGCCGACGGCGATCTGCATACCCGGCCGGGCCTTCTTGACCGGGGCGAGGTGGCCGAGGTTGCCGTAGAGCCGGTTGTCGGCGTTCTCACGGACCGCGCAGGTGTTGAACACCACGACGTCGGCCTGCTCGCCCTCGCCCACCCGGACGTAGCCGGCGTCCTCGAGCAGCCCCGACAGACGCTCCGAGTCGTGGATGTTCATCTGGCACCCGTAGGTGCGGACCTCATAGCTGCGCGCGCTCATGACGGGCCTAGGGTACGGCGCCCGGTGGCGCGCCGGCTCGCGCGAGCTCGCTGCCAGAGCTCCTCGTGCCTCTGCCGTCGGCGCGGGGACCCCAGCCACGTGGTGGCCCTCGTGCAGGTGGCCGAGGGCTAGCGGGCCACCTCGGTGGCGCGCGACTCGCGCACGACCGTGACGCGGATCTGCCCCGGGTAGGTCAGCTCGTGCTCGACCTGCTTGGCGATCTCGCGAGCAATCACCTGGGCCTGGATGTCGTCGACCTCCTCGGGCAGCACCATGACGCGGACCTCGCGGCCGGCCTGCATGGCGAAGACCTTCTCCACCCCCGGATAGGACGTGGCGATCTCCTCCAGCCGCTCGAGGCGCTTGACGTAGGCCTCCAACGACTCGCGGCGCGCGCCGGGACGCCCCCCGCTGATGGCGTCGGCGGCCTGGGTGAGCACCGCCTCCACGGTGCGTGGCTCCACCTCGTTGTGGTGCGCCTCGATGGCATGAACGACGTCAGGGGACTCGCCGTACTTGCGCGCCACCTCGGCGCCGGTGATCGCGTGGGAGCCCTCGACGTCGTGGGTGAGTGCCTTGCCGATGTCGTGCAGCAGCGCGCAGCGCCGCATCAGGGCCGGGTCGAGCCCGAGCTCGCTGGCCATCATCCCGGCGGCGTGCGCGGACTCCAGCAGGTGCCTGAGCACGTTCTGCCCGTAGGAGGTGCGGTAGCGCAGTCGCCCGAGCATGACCGCGAGCTCGGGATGCATGTCGGTGATGCCGACGTCGAGCAGGGCGTCCTGGCCGGCTCGCACGCACAGCGCCTCGACCTCCGCGCGGGCACGTTCGTGGGCGTCCTCGATGCGCTGCGGGTGGATGCGCCCGTCGAGGACGAGCGCCTCGAGGGCGATCCGGGCGATCTCGCGGCGCACCGGGTCGAAGCAGGAGAGCAGCACCGCCTCAGGGGTGTCGTCGATGATCAGGTTGACCCCGGTCACCGACTCGAAGGTGCGGATGTTGCGGCCCTCGCGGCCGATGATCCGGCCCTTCATGTCGTCGCTCGGCAGATGCAGGACCGTCACCACCGACTCGGTGGTCTGCTCCGTCGCGAGCCGCTGGATCGCGGTCACGATGATGTTGCGGGCCCGGCTCTCGCCCTCGGCGCTGGCCTCCCGCTCGATGTCGCGCACGATCAGGGCGGCGTCGCGCTTGGCCTGGTTCTCGATGGTCGCGACCAGCTCGGCCCGCGCGTCCTGCGCGGTGAGCCCGGCGGTGCGCTCGAGCACCAGGCGCCGCTCCTGCTCGAGGTTCGCCAGCTCGAGCCGGCGCTGCGCCAGCTCGGCCTGTCGCGCGTCGAGATCCGCGTGGTGGTCGGCGATCTCCCGGGCACGCTCCTGCAGGTGTCGCGACTCGGCGTCCAGACGCTCCTCGCGGTCCGTGACCCGGTGCTCGCGGCGCTCGAGGTCGGCACGCTGCTCACGGATGTCCTCGCGCAGTGCACGGAACTCCGCCTCGGCCTCCGCCCGCAGCCGGCGCAGCTCCTCGGCTGCGAACTCCGGTGCGGGGGCCGCCGCAGCGGGCGAGCCGAGGTCGGCGGCCCCGACCTGGGCGAGGGCCCCGTCCGGGTCCCGAGCAGCGGCGGGCAGGACGGTGGGTGACGGTGGGCTCGTCGCCGGCGGCGAGAGCAGCGGGGCGCGGGTGGCGACCCGATGTTCCTCGCGACCGGCGGCGCGGTCACGGCCGGAGCGCTGGCGACGGACGACGTAGACGAGGGCGAGGACCAGGCCGACGAACCCGATCCACAGGGCGGAGACGATCAGCAGGGTCTCCATGTCGCCGAACATCGCGCCCTCCTTCCCGAGACACCGCGGACGGTGGCTGCCCAGGAGAGTCACCGGGCACGACACGCGTCCGCAGGCCCGACGGTCCCGGTGGGGTGCCCGAGGCGGACGGTGCGCCACAACGGGCTCACCGCCGCGGCTCGGCGCTCCATCCGAGGCGGAGGGCCGACCGAGAAGAAGCGCACCGGCTGTCAGCTGCCGGGAAGAAGTCGTCTCATTCGGTGCTATCGCGGACCCGCAGGGGTGCGGGTGATTCCTGTCTTGTCCTTCGGAGGCTACGGCCGGGTCACAACTCGGTCAAGGAACTGCCGAGGCGCCCGGGGGGCCGTCACCCAACGCGACGTATGGCGGGCACCCGCGGCCCTCGTCACCCGCCGGCCGGTCAGCCCGGCGTCCGGTCCCCGAGAGCTGCCCTCACGACCTGCATCGCCAGTCCGCCCGAGTAGCCCTTGCGGGCCAGCATCGCGACCAGCCGCCGCATGGCCACCTGGTCGTCGACTGCTCCCATGCTGCGCAGCCGCTTGGTCACCAGGGTCCGTGCGGCCTGCAGCTCGTCGCCGTCGTCGACCCCGTGCAGCGCGCCGGCGGCCACCTCCTCGTCGATGCCCTTGTTGCGCAGCTCGCGGGCCAGCGCCCGTCGCGACAGCCCCCGGGTCGCGTGCCGGGAGCGGACCCAGCTCGCGGCGAAGGCCTCGTCGTCGACCAGCCCTACCTCGGTGAGACGGTCGAGTACGGCCGCCGCGACCGCGTCGGGCACGTCGCGACGTCGCAGGTCGTCCTCGAGCTGCGACCGACTGCGCGGAGCCGCGGAGAGCTTGCGCAGCACGATGGACCTGGCGACCGATGCGGGGTCCGCGTGGGGCACCTGATCGGCGCTGCTGCCGGGCGTCGGCCCGTCGCGCCCCTCGTGCTGGGTGGGCCCTCCGGGTCCCTGTCCCACGCGCCGGCCACGCCGCCCGGGTGCGGGACGGCGCGACCTGCGCGCGGTCTGGGACGGCTCGCGGTCACTGCCCGCGAGCAGGTCGGCGGACGACATCGCTGGCGGAGCCCGTCAGAGGTCGGCCGGCTTGATCCCCGGGACCGGCTCGGCAGGTGCATCGACCCGCGGCCCGATGCCGAGCTTCTCCTTGATCTTCTTCTCGAGCTCGTCGCCGAGATCGGGATTGTCGCGCAGGAACGCCCGCGCGTTCTCCTTCCCCTGACCGAGCTGGTCGCCCTCATACGTGTACCAGGCGCCCGACTTGCGCACGAAGCCCTGCTCGACGCCCACGTCGATCAGCCCGCCCTCACGGCTGATGCCGTGACCGAAGAGCAGGTCGACCTCCGCCTGGCGGAACGGCGGGGACATCTTGTTCTTGACCACCTTGACGCGCACCCGGTTGCCGACAGCCTCCTGACCGTCCTTGAGCGTCTCGATACGGCGCACGTCGAGCCGGATGGAGGCGTAGAACTTCAGCGCCTTGCCGCCGGAGGTGGTCTCGGGCGACCCGAACATGACGCCTACCTTCTCGCGGAGCTGGTTGATGAAGATGCAGGTCGTCTTGGACTGGCTGAGCGCACCGGTCAGCTTGCGCAGCGCCTGGCTCATGAGGCGGGCCTGCAGACCGACGTGGCTGTCACCCATCTCGCCCTCGATCTCGGCCCGGGGCACGAGAGCCGCGACCGAGTCGATGACGATGATGTCGAGCGCTCCGGAGCGGATCAGCATGTCGGCGATCTCGAGAGCCTGCTCACCGGTGTCGGGCTGGGAGACGAGGAGCGCGTCGGTGTCGACGCCGAGGTTCTGGGCGTAGCCGGGGTCCAGAGCGTGTTCGGCATCGATGAACGCCGCGATGCCGCCGGCCTTCTGCGCGTTGGCGATGGCGTGCAGCGCCACGGTGGTCTTACCGCTCGACTCGGGGCCGTAGATCTCGACGACCCGCCCGCGTGGCAGACCACCGATGCCGAGGGCGACGTCGAGGGCGATCGACCCCGTCGGGATCACCTCGATGGGCGCCCGCACATCGTCGCCGAGCCGCATGACGGAGCCCTTGCCGAACTGGCGGTCGATCTGCGCGAGCGCGGCGTCGAGAGCCTTGTCGCGGTCTGGTGCAGGAGCCATGGTTGTCGTCCCGTTCACGAGAGGGGTGGATCGGAGAAACCCGGTGCGGGTCTGCGCTGGTCGGTCTTGCCTGCGGAAGTCGGTGGCACATCGAAGAACGTAGAGGCGGCCACCGACAGAACCAGTGGGTCGCCGCCGCATCTGTGGACGACGCGACCCTGTGGACATTACCGAACAGGTGTTCGACCGGCATCGCGACACGCCGGGCCCGCACGGGCGTCGCGGTGCCGGGTCGAGACGCCGGTCACCGAAGCCGGGCGGGCACCTCGAGGCCCTCGCACACGCCGCGCCAGACGTCGCGGGTCGGCTCGCCTTCGGCCAGCGCCTGGCGGACCGTACGGCCACCCAGCTGGGTGAAGACGTGGTTGCCGGCCAGCGAATCGGCGTGCGGTCCGAAGGCGGCGTTCATCCGCTCCCAGAAGTCCGACAGCCGCATGAGCCGATTATCACCGCCACCTCGCTCAGCAGTCGCCGCACCGGGTGCCGACCGCTGACGGCCGCGCCGGTCAGCCCGACTCAGCAGCCCACGACCAGCGCCGTGATCGTGAGGGGAACCAGCACCACATCCGTGCCGATCCCCCTCACGATCACCCGGAGCCGCGCCGAAGCCCGCCCAACCGCCCCTCCCGTCGTGAGCTCCGGTCGCGACCCGTCGTAGGCGCTCCCGTCGCGACCCGTCGTGAGCTCCCGTCGCGACCCGTCATGAGCGCTCCGAGCGCGACCCCGTCCCCGCACGTGATCGTGAGGGGAACCAGCACCACATCCGTGCCGATCCCCCTCACGAT
>JAVEDI010000007.1 GCA_030841035.1 Actinomycetota bacterium | reverse complement strand
ACCCGCACCGTCGACTCGAGCGGGTCCATCAGTTTCGCCGGAGCGGCCTATCGGGCCGGGATGCGCTGGGCCCGCCAGTCGGTTCAGGTCGCGATCGTGGCCGGGTCGGTGCAGATCAGCAAAGACGACGCCGTCGTGCGGGTCCACCCGATCCGCCACGACCGGTCCCGCGAGCTCGGCGCGTTCGCCAACCCCGGCGGCCGGCCCCACCACACCACCGCCTAGACGATCATGTCGGGCAGGTACCGGTCGGCAAACGTCGCCCGGGTACCGGAGATTGACACGGCACCGGATGAGCGTGGACGGTCGGAGACAGGAGCGGACCCAGGCCAACGGCGAGGTGCTGGTTCGAACCCGCGCACTGGGTCCCGGCTCAGGCCTAAGCTCCGCGCCGGCGCCGCGTTGCTGCGTCAGATGCCGAGCCTGTCGGCGGCCTCCGGGACGGTCAGTAGTAGTCGCTGCCCTCCTCGATCCGTGTTCGCCGACCCGGCACGGCGATGTCCGTTGCGGGTGTGTCGCCGGACGAGGTCGTCGTCGGCGACCGCGTCGGTCGTCGCATGGGGGTCGTTGGTCTGACCCTCGCTGCGCACCCGCAGTTTCTCGGTCGGAACACGGAGTTGCTCGGAATGCCCGACCCGGGTCATCGGGGCGGGCCGGGAACGGGCGTCGCCGCCGTCGACTCGCGGCTGGCCATGTTGATCCGCAGGGGGGTGTGCAGCACCGACAGCTTGCCCCCGGTCTGTTCATCTCGCGAAGTGGATCTTGTCCGTGACTGGCTTCGCGCAGTGGGCACCGGGTAGCGGGTCAGCCCGCGCCGTCGTCTCGCCCGTCGACGGCGGGAGCGCCATTATCCGGCGTCACCTCCGCCGTAGCAGCCGCCAGCGATCTCCAGCAGGTGTTCGTGCCAGGCACCCGGGACAGGGCACCCCATCTCTGGGCGGCCATCGCGTGCCTATCTCGAGCAGGAGCGCGACCGGAAGAGCGGCCTGCAGCAGCGCAGCCGCTCCCGCGGTGGTTTGCAGCAGCCCGAGGTCGGCCAGCGGAGCTGCCATGTCAAAACCCGGCTACTGCTCGATCAATCTGCAGCCGGATACATGGATCACGCTGTCGGTGGGGTTGGTCGCGTCCTTCTTCATCGGGCAGTGGTAAACGAACAGGCCGTGAACTCCGCGGTTGTTGCTGGTGTCGGCCTGCAGGCGGGTGCCCTCGATCCCGAGCCCGGTGTTGCGCGTGGTCCGGATCTTGATGTCGTACCCGGTGCTGCTCGCTGCCCCCATCGTGCTGCGGTAGCCGACGTGCGTGGAACATCCCAGGTCGAAGTCGTGGCTGATCACCGCCTTGGCCAGTGCTTTCGCGGCCTTCTCCCCCACCACCTTGCCCAGGCGGTCACGCAGCCGCTTCGCCATCGCCAGCCGCTTCTTCTTACTCAGGTGCTCGTAGCGGGCCGCTACCGTCCAGCGGTCACATCCCACGTACCGCGCCGCCACACCGCTGTCCCCGGGCTTGGCGACCGCGGTCCATCCGGCGGCCAGCTCCAGCTTCAGCGCGCCCCGGGTCGCGCCAGCCACGGCGGCGCCGATGGCCTTGTTGAGCAGACGGAGACCTGTCGTGTGGAAGGGCTTCTCCCAGGTGCTCTGTGAGAGCACCGAGCTCGAGGCGGTCACGCCGTCGGTGCACACCCGCAGCCGTGCCTTCGCACGGACGTAGTCGGTCGTCACTCCCAAGTTGGTGCCGGCCATCGTGAGGGTGTGCGTGCGGCAGGCGCGGTAGACCAGGCGGACCCTGGCGGAGTCGCGCACCATGTTCGGCGGGTCCAGGCGCAGCCGGATGCCGTAGCCGAACTCGACCGGGCCGACGAAGCGCTTGTGCGGCGGAGTGAAGGTGACGCTCGAGTAGTCGGCGCTCGCGGTCGGCGTTCCTTTCGCGGCCGTAGAGACGTTGGTGAGCACTCGCCCGCCCCCTACGTCGTTGCCGAGCACGCTGACCTTGGTCGGCGGCGCGCTCTGGTTCCCGTCGTAGTCGACATAGATCACCCCGGAGGCTGGGTCGTCGACGGCGTCGACGGGTTCACACGCGTCGCCAGGCCCGACAGAGTCGGAGTTCTGCTGCCCCGGGTTGTGGGTCGCGGGGCAGTTGTCGGCGCTATCGCGAATACCGTCGAAGTCCGCGTCGGGGCAGCCGGCCGCGGCCGGGTTCCCCTTCACAGTCGGGCACGCGTCGACACCGTCGAGCACGCCGTCGCCATCCGAATCGCGAGGCTGTGGCGTGTCATCGGCGGCGTTGGCCGGGTCAGTCCTCTGGTCGAACTCCGCGCAGTCCCCAACTCCGCCACCGTCGGAGTCGACGGCCGGGTCGCACTCGGTTTTCGCGAACCGCCAGCTGCGCACGGTCGTGGTGGTGCCGTAGTCCCCGGCCTCGACGGTCTGGCAGGCACCGGCAAACGACTGGACACCCGCATTGACGACGTTGTTCTTCGGCTGGCAGACGGCGCCCAACTCGGCGTTGACATTCGCCGACGCCTGGGTAGTGGTAGCACTGCCGGTGGAACCGCACGCATTCGATCCCTCGACGACGCTGGTGATCGCATAGCTGCCTCCGCTGCCGGCGGCGGTCCCGTACGGCACGGCCCCCTCCGCAGCGATGCGAGCGCTCAGAGTGCCGGTGCCCGAGCCGGTTCCCGTAAGGATCACGCTGTAGGTCTCCGGCCCAAACAGCGCAGTCGCTTGGTCGGGGTAGCAGAACCCGTCGTTGCTGGAGAAGTAGTTGTCGTCCATCGTCTCGGAGTAGAACGCGGCGCAGGGGGAGTCCTCCGTCGGTGCCGAGCTGAATACCTTGTCCATCACCAGCGTGCGGGTCGAGCCCTGTGCGGGGACGACCTCAGTGAGTTTGACGTTCTCGCGCAGCTCCCCGTACCACTCGCATCCCGGCGCCGGCGGCGGGGGAGGCGGCGGCGGCGCCGAGGCTGCTGAGGCGGAACTAGTCGCGCCGAGGACGGTGGCCGCGAGCAGCACGGCCAGCGCCCGGGCGATGGTCGTCCCGCGTGCGAACCCGTGTGCTCCCATGATGCCCCCACCCCTAAGGCAGGTCGTCGGATGGTGCTGTCCTGCCGGCGCCAGAGTCTGACACGGCCTGACCGCCCGCAGGGAGGTGACCGGTGATCATTTGACCGTTCGGATGAGGCCACTCTCACAGCGCGTGGCGCGCTCGTCGCAGACCGTGCTCCGACCTCAAACCGCTGGAATCGTCTTCGACGGGTGGACAGCGCCTCACGGTCCGCGTCTGCGGCCAAGGAGATGGTCGTGTCTGCCGGGACGGCAATGCAAGCCCCCCATCCACCAAGGTGGTGCGGACCTGGCCTGTGTGTTGGGTGCATGGCCGGCTGGTGGACAGAACCGACACCCATGCATACGCGATGCTCCTACTGTGAAACGAGGAGTTCGCGGGACAGTAGATCGAAGGTTTCGCGGGCGACGTAGCGCTTGAGGCAGCGGATGATCTCGGTGGTGCTGAGGCCTTCTTTGGTGGGTCGTTCGACGTAAGCCTTGGTGCGTGGGTCGCCGGCCATGCGGACGACGACGATGCGCCAGAGGGCGCTGTTACCCGTGCCTGTTGCCTCCGCGGTTCAGCCTGTCGTGTGGCCACCGTGGCCCGGTCCAGGCAGAGGTAGGTGTCGCCGGCGGCCCGGGCCGGGCCGGCCGCAGGAGGGGCACCAGCTCGCGTCCGAGGAGCGATCGAGCGCTTCCCCGAGGCAGTGCGAACAGACGGCCCACCCGGCTGTGCAAGAGCCCGGGGGAGGGTCAGAGCAGCGGCGTCTGTCGCGATGGCGACGAGCTGACGTTCGGCTTCCTGGAGAAGCCTGTGTATGTCCGACAACCCATGTACGCCTCCCTGCCACGGGGTTCGTTTCTCGCGGTTACTTGGGACCTCTGCGGTGCCGGACCGGGCCCTAAGGCCCTGTGTCCGTTTCGCCGGCTGCGCGACGATGGCCAAGAACTCGAAGCAAGATCCGGAGCCCGGGGGGATCCACCACGAGGAGTCCTTTCGATGACGCCCACGATCAGCGACGACGCCGAC
>JAVEDI010000006.1 GCA_030841035.1 Actinomycetota bacterium | reverse complement strand
ACCCGCACCGTCGACTCGAGCGGGTCCATCAGTTTCGCCGGAGCGGCCTATCGGGCCGGGATGCGCTGGGCCCGCCAGTCGGTTCAGGTCGCGATCGTGGCCGGGTCGGTGCAGATCAGCAAAGACGGCGCCGTCGTGCGGGTCCACCCGATCCGCCACGACCGGTCCCGCGAGCTCGGCGCGTTCGCCAACCCCGGCGGCCGGCCCCGCCACACCACCGCCTAGACGATCATGTCGGGCAGGTACCGGTCAGCAAACGTCGCCCGGGTACCGGAGATTGACACTCACATCAGGGTCAGAGACCCGCTGCCACCAGGGCCGCTCTCACGCGGTCGTCGGCCCCGCCCTTCAGCGCGTGGGCGTAGACGCTGGCCGTCACGTCCCACCGAGGCGTGCCCCATCACCTGGCTGACGATGGGCAGCGGGACACCCCGGTCGAGCAGGTGCGATCCGTACCCGTGCCGGGCGGTGTGAAGGCTGACCACCGGCACGCCTGCCGAGCGGGACAATGCCTTGAACCTGTCGGCGTACCAGCGCGGGCTGACGGGGGCCCCCACGGCGTCCACGACGAGCCTGCCGCTGTCCTGGTACGCCGAGCCTGCCTGGAGTCGTTCTGCCGCCTGGGTGGCCCTGGTGCGTCGCAGGGTGGCCACCGCGTCGGGGGAGAGCGGCACCAGCCGCTCACCGGCCACGCTCTTGGTGTCCTGGTCGATGACCTGGCTGCCCACCAGCACGCGGCTCCGGTGGACACGCACGACACCCTGGTCCAAGTCCACATCGCCCCAGGAGAGCCCGAGAACTTCACCGCGACGGAGACCGTGCAGGCTCAGCCGCCACGCACCCCGGCCAGCCGGTCCTGGTCGGCAACGCTCAGGAACGTCGCGGCCTCCGGTGCCTCCCAGATCGTCTTGGCTGCCCTGGTCTGCCGGGGACGGGCCACCAGCCGGGCGACGTTGCGCGTCAAGCGACCCTCAGCCATCGCGGCGTCCAGAGCCATCGACAGGACCGTCAGCGTGAGCCGCACCGCCCGAGGCGACAACGGCTGCCCCAGGGCGTCCCACGCGCCGCAGAGAGCCGTCCAGCATCCCGGCCACCATGCGGTCCACGTCGGTCTTGGTGACCTCCTGAAGACCCTTCGCCCCGAGGGCCCGGATCGGCACCTGGAGGGCGTCCCGGTAGTTCGCCCTGGTCGAGGGCTTCACGTCGGTGCGTCCGGCGAGCCATGAGTCCAGGTGCTCAGCCAGCGTGGTGCGCTCACGGGAGACGAACGTGCCCTTGTCCACCTGGGTCCGGGTCTGCGCCACCCACGTCCTGGCGGCGTTCAGTGTCGTGTGGGTGCTGGTCACCTGACGGCGCTTCCCGGTCGCCGGGTCACGTCCCACGTCCACGACGGCGCGGTAACCCCGCACGTTGCCGTTGGCCGCGTACAACTTCCTGATCGGCTCAGCCATCAGGCTCACCGTCCTCTCTGCCGCGCCGAAGCCCGCTTGTGGCGGGCAGCCGCCGTCTGCTTGATCTGTGGCTCCCCTGCACCACCGAGCGCGATGCCGATGGCCTCGTAGGTCGCACCCAGGTCCTTGGCCAGGACGACCTCACGGTCGATGGCTTCCTCCAGGGCATCCCGCTGGATCACCAAGGCGTTGATGCGGGCCAAGGCTCCGTCCGGTGTTCCTCGCGTGGTCATGCTCTGAATGTACCGGCCAGGACCGGCCTACGTCAAATATGTTGGACGGCCCGTAGCCCACTACGGTATGGCCGGCAGTGAATCCGACACGTCCGGTCCACAACCCTGGACGCCGGTGCTTGCGCCAGCCCGCCCCGGCCGGTACCGTGGGACCTACCAGTTTCGCGGTCGAACAGCGACAGAGTTCACAGTGACGCGGGTGGCCGGACGGGTGCGTAAAGCGCCTGACGGGCGTGAAGCGACCGAGAGCACCATCCCCGGCCGAAGCGCCCGACACCGGAACTCCGCAGAGCGGCTGATCGCTCGGCTTTCAGCCGGGGAGGACCGCCGCGAGTTCATCCGGCGCACCCCAGGTGCGTCCCGAACTCGTCGGAGTCCGCCGTGAACCCGCAAGACAACAAGCCGCTCGACCTGAACGACCCCGCCTGCCCGTCGCTACTGAAGCCCGAGGCCCTGGCCGGGACGATCTTCCCCGACGCCAGCCGATCCACGATCTACGACTGGATCAGGCAGGGCCGCATACCCGTCGTCAAGATGAGCGCCCGGCGCTACTACGTGCCCACCGAGGCGCTGCGCCGCATGCTCGCCGGGGAGCAGGTGCCCGAGTGAGCACGCCGACCGGGCCCAGGATCACCACCGTCGGCGTCGTCGTCCTGAGGCCGAACAAGGGCCGCCGCCTGGAGTTCCGTGACGTTGAGGTCGCGCCCTGGCACCACGTCCCCGATGGTGGCCGCCTGGAACTTCAACTTCAGGGGGTGTCCACCTGGACCACCGAGGTCCCGCCGTTCGTCGCCCGTGCGGTCGAGAACGCCACCAGCGTCGTCGTCCGGGGCAACACCAAGCCGGACGTGTTGGAGCAGTTCAGGGCAGCCCTGATCCGGGCCGCCGAGCGCATCCGCCGCGAGCGGGCCCGCGAGACCCGTACCCAGGGGGCCAGCGATGGCTGACCTCACCCCATGGGCCGAGGCCCGCATCCGGCAGGCCTGCCAGTACGGCGACCTTCCCCGCTACGGCTCGCGTCAGTGGGAAGCCCTCCAGCCTGGTGACCAGCGCCGCTGGGCCGCCGTCATCGTGGCCGCCGAAGCATGGCGCGACCACTGTTCGCCGGAACGGGTTGCAGGCGATCTCCGGCAGCAGATGGCCGACGAGGACGCCGCCCTGTATCGGCGAGTCCGTGAGGCGTCCTGGGACGTGGCCGGTGCCCGCGACTGGGCCGCCTTGGCCAAGAGCCCGACTCACGCCGAACTGGTCGCCAGGAGGTCGTCATGACCGGCGACCTGACCCCAGACGAGGCGCGAGACCTGCGGGTCATGGCATACCAGCGCCGGATGGTCACTGGATCGGCCTTCATCCTCGACCAGCCGCTCGGCACGTCCCCGGTGTGGGGCCAGGGCTCTGAAGTGCTCTGGGGTGACGAGGAAGGGCTGGTGCTGACCGGCACGCCTGGCGTCGGCAAGACGACGTTGGCCCAGCAAATCGTCAAGGCCCGCATGGGTCTCCAGTCCGACGTGCTGGGCTACAAGGTGGAGCCCACGGGCTCGCGGGTGCTGTACCTGGCGATGGACCGCCCTCGGCAGATCGCCAGGTCATTCAGGCGAATGGTGAACGAACGAGACCGCGATCTGCTGGCCGAGCGCCTGGCCATCTGGGCAGGCCCACCGCCCATGGATATCGCTCACCAGACAGACACGCTGATGGACCTTGCCCTCGCGGCCGGTGCCGACACGGTAGTGATCGACTCACTGAAAGACGCCGCCCTCGGCCTGGTCACCGACGAGGTAGGGGCCGCCGTCAACCGGGCCATCCAGACCTGCCTGACCGCGCACGTCAACGTCCTGACCCTGCACCACCAGACCAAGCGCAGCGGCAGCGGCGACGGGAGCAAGCCGATCAGCCTGGCCGACGTGTACGGGTCCGGCTGGATCACCGCTGGGGCCGGGTCGGTCGTCCTGCTACACGGTGACGCCGGGGCCCGCAGGGTCGCCCTGCACCACCTGAAGCCGGTGGCCGACGAGGTAGGTCCGCTCACCGTCGAGCACAACCACTACGCCGGGGTCAGTCGGCTCGCGGACGACAACGTGGACCCGCTGCTCTGGCTCCGATGCCAGCGCGAGCCGGTCACCGTCCAGCACCTAGCCCAAGCCCTAGCCGGGGCGACCCGTTCGGCATCTGGGGCGGGCTCGGGCCCGACGACCGGCGCGACCTGGGCATGGTCGAACAGGACGTGTCGGAGGCCCTGGACCGGCTGGTGCTCACCCTGCGGGCCGAGCAGCACCGGGCATCGGGGGAGCGTCAGGCCCAGGCCGCTCGCGGGGACCGATTCGCGGCCGACCGGGGTGCCTACCTGCCGGCGCGACGTTCTGTCGGGGGTGCCGCCTAGCGTTGGCAGCGTCCGCCTTGTGCGGCGTCCTCCATGGGTGACAGAGAGCCCCCGGTGTCTGCTCAGACCGCTGGGGGTTCTCTCACGTCCGGCCCCGCTCAGTCCGTCGCGTCGTCGGGGATCACGTCGATCTCGATGCGGACCAACTCCGGCTGGTCGAAGTCCTCGGCGTGCGGCAAGTCGTTCAGCGGAACCACCTGGTCAAGGTGCCCGGCCCAGTGACCGTCCCCGCCCAGGTGGTCGATCTGCGACCGGGGAATCTCGACCCTGAGCAAGTAGCCCTCGGCGCGGTGCTCGATCGTCACGGTGATGTTGTCAGCCATGGTGGGCACCGTAGCGGGGACGCGGGGCGTGTCGGCCCGGTGTTGTGTCCGTAGCCCACTACAGACTGGGCGCATGGGTGATGCAGCGCAGGCGACAGAGGCCCCGTCGCGTCGGGTTCGATTCCGGGCCTGGGCCCGGCGGTGGTGGTGGGTCCTGATCCCGATTGCCGCCGTGGCGACCGTGAAGTGGTGGATCAAGGACCCCACGCTGACCCTGGCCTACCTGAAGGTGCTGGTCTGGCCTGCGGTTGTGGCCGTGGGTCTCTACTGGCTGCGGGTGCCGCTCCGGGACAAGGTGGGCCAGTTGCTGAAGGTCAGCATCGGCAGCGCCGAGGCGCAGTTCGCGCTGAATCAAGACCTTCAGCGAGACCTAGGCGACGCTGTGGTGGCCCTCCAGGCCGAGGACACCCTGGAGGTCTCCGTCGAGGACGAAGCGTCGGTCACCGACGAAGCCAGCGCCGAGGCCACGCCCGCAACCGACCACGCGGACGACGACGCAACCGACAACGTGGACGACCCCGCAACCGACGAGGGCATCCCGACGATTTCAGAGATCGCGGAGGCTCACAGGGCTTCCAGAAACGAACAGATCGAGCGTCGTCTGCGCGAGGGTACGGAGAAGGCTAACCGGGAGGAAGCGCGGCGACGGGCCATCGAGAAGATCATCGAGGAAAGCGCCGAGTGGGGCTACGGCATGGCGCAGATCGGGTTCCAGGGCAGGCCCAAGCCGGTGATCGCGTGGACCGACGACGGCAGGCCGCGCATCCTCTATGGCGAGAACCAGCAACCGCCGACGACACCGGCTCGCCGCTACGACCCCGTGGTGAAGGCCAGGAACCTAGAGGACGAGATCAGAAGGCTGGAGATGGAACTTGCGACCTCGGACTACCTGGTCGGCGGTATCGCGGGCTTCGGTCGGAACGAACGCGAAAAAGCCAAGCGCGAGCGACTGGCCGTCCTGAAGCAGCGCCTTCGCCAGGTAGACCCCAACTCGGCGCTGGCCGACTGATCGTGGCGTCGGTTAGCGTCTCGGGCGTGAAGGTCACCTACAGGTTCCTGGTTGACGACTCCGAGTCCCACCAGGAGCGGCGGTTCACAAGGACCGACACCTGGCCCCCGATGATGCCGCTGCCGTACGTCGGGGCCTACGTCGTGCCCGCCGAGACCCTAGCCGCCCGCGAGGTCGTGAGGCTGGTCTTGGTGCCGCACGCCGAGGCGATGATCCTGGAGTTCCGATTCGACGCGATGGTCAACGTCCTGGGCCCACAGGTTGAGGCTCTGCTGGAGGCTGGCTTCCATGAGATCGAACCAACACCGAGGCCCTAGTCAGTCACCTGAATGAACTGCGCATCGGCGTGCCGATACTCGTGTCGCCGGTGAGCCTGGCGCACGGCTTCCTGCAACCGCTCCAGCGGATCGCTCGCGGGCTCGGTCACCACGGCGTACCCGGTGGTTCCGGCCCACCCGTGGAACGGTTCGGCAGCGATCTCCTGGCCGGTCCTGACGGTCACGATGGTGCCGGTGCGGAGGATGGCCCCCGGTGCCAGGTCGGGCCACTCCCAGAGGTCGATCACCGCGCCGGGGATGGCCCAGGTGTCAAGCAGCCGGACCCGCTTGCCCTGGATGGTCTCCATGTCACCTACCTCTCACGCGGTCTCTCACAGATGCTGCCGGACCTGGCTGGACTAGGCCGGGATTCAGCCTCTCGCGGTGGCCCTGACCCGCACGTTCACGCTCGGCACCGGATGACGCGGGACCTACCTAGTCACCCAGAACCTGCCTGGGGGTCAAGGGGTCGCAGGTTCAAATCCTGTCGTCCCGACCGGTGTGATGTCTCAGGACATCGGAATAGGCCGGACCTGCAATCTGCAGGTTCGGCCTACTTCTTTGTGGGGCCGGGTGGTCGGCCGGTGGGTTGGTAGTCGGGTCGTGGGTCGATGACGAGGTCGCGCAGGATCTCGCCGGTGGCGGCGTTGAGGACGGTGACGTGGAGGTCGCTGCCGTCGACACCTAAATGTCGCCGGATTCGCCGTCGCCGCTTCAAAGAGATCCGGATACTTCCTCGCGTCCGCTGGTGGATCTCCTTCACGAAGCTTGGTTGTGACGTCCCTCGCAGCCAAGCTGCTGGGCGCATCGGCCTCGGTGGTGTGTTCGTCGATGGTGATTTCCTCTTGGCGAACCGGCTTCTCCGGAATCATTTCAGCCATGGCCACCCCCGTCCTCGCACCGGAGGACAGTCCCGAACGATGCCGACGCCGGGAAGCATGGGCTGTAGTCGCGCTCCGTGCCACATTGACGGCCCTTGCGGGAGATCGGAACGCTTTCATCGACTCGATACGAGCTATGGCAGGATCGGGTTTGATTGTCAGCGAGCGCGAGGACCCGTTGGTGCCACGGACTCTTGACTTGGCGTACCCGTTCCGAGGGCGATGGTTGGTGCAGAACAGCCCCGCCGATCGAGTGCCCAGCCACGGAACACGTCTTCTCGCCACGGCGTACGCCATCGACTTTGTGCCGGTTGACGAGCGTGGCCGGAGCGCGCGGTTCTCGCTGACCTCGATCCTGCGTCCCGAGCCGCCCGAAAGGTTTCCAGGCTTCGGACGCTCGCTCACCGCTCCCGCTCGCGGAGTGGTCGTGGCTCTCCACAATGGCGAACCTGATCACCAGG
This sequence comes from Actinomycetota bacterium, assembly GCA_030841035.1. Lineage (GTDB taxonomy): Bacteria > Actinomycetota > Actinomycetes > JACCUZ01 > JACCUZ01 > BP-173. The sequence goes on along the minus strand of JAVEDI010000006.1, from coordinate 46,694 downwards.
CATTCCGAGGCATCCCCTCGATTCGGTACGCCCTGACCCAGCAGCGGCGAGCCGCCAGCGGTTGGAGCGGGTTGGGCGGCAATCACGTGATCATCGGGTTGGGAACCGGAGAGTTCGTCGCGCTCTGCCACCTCCAGTTGGGCAGCATTCGAGTCTCAGTCGGGCAGTCCGTTGGCATCGGAGACGAGTTGGGTCAGTGCGGCAACTCTGGCAACAGCACCGAGCCCCACGTACACGTTCAGGCCATGGATGCCATCGATCCCCAACAAGCCGGGGCCATCCCCATCAGCTTCCATGGAAGACTCCCGCGCAACCGGGAGGTAGTCGACATCCCCTGAGCCCCGACATGTCACCTCAGTAGTCGCACACTCATCGGCATGAGCGTCGGTTCGTCACATGGACGAGGACTTGCAGCTCACCGATCCGTAGCCGTGTGCTCGACGACCGGTCGAGGGTGAGCCCGCAGCACCATCCGATATGTCGCGACCTTGGGTCCCGTCGCCGCTGGGGCACGTCGAGACAGCCGCCGCGAGACAGCCACTGCGGCCGGCGACACGGGGTGCGCCAGCCATGGCGGAGGTCGACGGCCGCCGCTAGTTTTGGGACGGTCGTGTGAGCGTTCACAGGATGAGGGGTGACGCAGGTGACGACGCACGGGCCACACGAGCGGGCGACGGCGCCGGTCATGGCCGACGTCGCCCGGCTGGCGGGGGTGTCCCACCAGACCGTCTCGCGGGTGCTCAACCTCCATCCGAACGTCGCACCGCAGACCCGTGAGCGGGTGGAGATCGCGATCGCGCAGCTGGGGTACCGGCGCAACACCGCGGCGCGCGCTCTGGCGACCCGCTCGACCTGCACCCTGGGCGTGATCAGCGTCGAGACCTCGCAGTACGGCCCGTCCAGCACGCTGTTCGCCATCGAGGGGGCCGCCCGGGCGGGCGGCTACTTCATCAACCTGGTCAGCCTTCGTCAGGTCGACCGCCGGCACATGCGCGAGGCCGTCGACCACCTGATGGGCGCCGGTGTCGAGGGTCTCGTGGCGATCTCCCCACTGCGCTCCGCGGTGGAAGCGCTGCGCGGCCTCTCCATCGACGTACCGCTGGTCGAGGTCGAGGCCACCGACCTGGCTGCGGAAACAGGAGTTGTGGTCGACCAGCACGCCGGCGCCCGGGCGGCGACTCGGCATCTGCTCGCGCTGGGCCACCAGACGGTGGTGCACGTGGCCGGCCCCGACGGATGGCTGGAGGCGCAGGCGCGGATGCGCGGCTGGCAGTCGGCGCTGCTCGACGCCGGACGAGAAGTCCGTGACGTGCTTGCCGGCGACTGGACTGCCCGGTCGGGCTACGCGGCAGGCCGCGAGCTGGCCGGCCCGGTGGCGCGCGGCGAGGTCAGCGCGATCTTCGTGGCCAACGACCAGATGGCGCTCGGCCTGCTTCGGGCGCTGGCCGAGGCCGGGCTGGGCGCGCCGGACGACGTCAGCGTCGTGGGCTTCGACGACATCCCCGAGGCTGCCTTCTACCCGCCCCCGCTGACCACGCTGCGCCAGGACTTCGGCGAGGTCGGTCGGCGCTGCATCGAGCTGCTGATGGCCCGGATCGAGGGACGACCCGCCGTGGCGCGACCGGCCATCCGGCCGCAGCTGCTCGTCCGCGCCAGCACCGGGCCGCCGGCAGGCGCACCCCGGCCCGGCGGTGCGTCCGGCGCGACTCCCGGTCCTTGACGCGGATGATGTGAGCGTTAACAATTGCGGCCTTGCTGGGTGATCCCTCACCTGCGTCCTGCCTGTCCTTCGCCGAAGGAGCGCCGTGCCCGGGCCAGACCGCCGTCAGCCCGCCTCGGGCGCGCCGACCGCCTCGGGCGCGCCGACCGTCTCGGGCGCGCCGGCCCGGGAGCCCGGGACGCCGGTCGTGGTGGGGGTGGACTACGGCACCCTGTCCGGTCGGGCCGTCGTCGTACGGGTGTCGGACGGCGCGGAGCTCGGCTCGGCGGTGCACGACTACCGCCACGGTGTGATGGACGACGTGCTGGCCGCGACGGGCGCGCCACTGCCGCCCGACTGGGCGCTGCAGGTGCCGGGCGACTACGTGGAGGTGCTACGGCAGGCGGTGCCCAAGGCGCTCGCGGCCGCCGGCGTACCGGCCCTGGACGTGATCGGCCTCGGGACCGACGTCACCGCGTGCACGGTGCTTCCGACCCTGGCCGACGGCACGCCGCTGTGCGAGCTTGCCGAGCTGGCTGACCGTCCGCACGCCTACGTGAAGCTGTGGAAGCACCACGCCGCCCAGCCGCACGCCGACCGCATCAACGCCCTCGCGCACGAGCGCGGCGAGCCGTGGATCGGGCGCTACGGCGGCAAGATCTCCTGCGAGTGGCAGTTCGCCAAGGCCCTCCAGCTGCTCGAGGAGGACCCGCAGGTCTACGCCCGGACCGAGCGCTGGGTCGAGGCCGCCGACTGGATCGTCTGGCAGCTCACCGGGAACTACCTGCGCAACGCCTGCACGGACGGCTACAAGGCGATCCGTCAGGAGGGCGTCTACCCCTCGGAGGACTACCTCGCGGCGCTCAACCCCGCCTTCGCGGGCTTCGTGCGCGACAAGGTCGCGGCGCCGGTCGGTCAGCTCGGCGCGCGCGCCGGTGGACTGACGGCCCGTGCCGCAGCCTGGACCGGCCTGCCCGAAGGCATCGCGGTCAGCGTCGGCAACGTCGACGCCCATGTGACGGCGCCCGCCGCAGGGGCGGTCGAGCCGGGCCAGATGGTCGCCATCATGGGCACCTCGACCTGCCACGTGATGAGCTCGGACACCTTCGCCGAGGTCCCCGGCATGTGCGGCGTCGTCGACGGCGGCATCGTCGCCGGGCTCTGGGGCTACGAGGCGGGCCAGAGCGGCGTCGGTGACATCTTCGGCTGGTTCGTCAACCGGTGCGTTCCTGCGGCGTACGTCGACGAGGCGGCGGCCCGTGGCGTCGGCGTGCACGAGCTGCTCACCGAGAAGGCATCCGGCCAGCCGGTCGGGCAGCACGGGCTCGTCGCCCTCGACTGGCACAGCGGCAACCGCTCGGTACTGGTCGACCACGAGCTCTCCGGGCTGGTCGTCGGCCTGACCCTCGCCACGCGGCCGGAGGATGTCTACCGCGCCCTGCTCGAGGCGACCGCCTTCGGCACCCGCACCATCGTCGAGGCGTTCCAGGCCGCCGGCGTGCCGGTCACCGAGCTGGTGATCGCCGGCGGCCTGGTGAAGAACGCGCTGCTGATGCAGATCTACAGCGACGTCACCCGGCTGCCGCTCAGCATCGTCGCCTCGACGCAGGGCCCGGCGCTCGGCTCGGCGATCCACGCTGCCGTCGCCGCCGGCGCCTACCCCGACGTCCGAGCCGCCGCGGCAGCGATGGGACGCCGTGAACCGGCCGTCTACACGCCCGACGAGAGCCGGGGCGCGGCCTACGACGCGCTGTACGCCGAGTACCGCGCCCTGCACGACTGGTTCGGCCGAGGAGGCAACGACGTGATGGCGCGCCTGCGCAGGATCCGACGCGAGGCGAGCGCCCGATGAGCACCCAGCTGTCGGTCGGCGTCGACCGTGCGGCGGCGGTTGCCGCCGTCCGCGAGGCCGTGGCGGCACTGCACGCGCAGCTGAGGGCGTACGGCCTGGTGGCGTGGACAGCCGGCAACGTGTCCGGCCGCGTCGTCGGCCACGACCTGATGGTCATCAAGCCCAGCGGGGTCGACTACCCCGACCTCACCCCGGAGTCGATGATCGTGTGCGACCTCGACGGTGCCGTGGTCGAGGGCAGCCACAGGCCGTCCAGCGACACGGCGGCGCATGCCTACGTCTACCGCGCGATGCCCGAGGTGGGCGGCGTCGTGCACACCCACTCGACGTACGCCTCCGCCTGGGCCGCGCGGGGGGAAGCCGTCCCGTGCGTCCTCACGGCGATGGCCGACGAGTTCGGCGGCGAGATCCCGGTCGGGCCGTTCGCGCTGATCGGCGACGACTCCATCGGGCAAGGCATCGTCGCCACGCTGCGCGGCCACCGCTCGCCCGCGGTTCTCATGCAGAACCACGGTGTCTTCACGATCGGGGCCACCCCGCGCGACGCCGTCAAGGCGGCCGTCATGTGCGAGGACGTGGCCCGCACCGTTCACCTCTCTCGCCAGCTCGGCGAGCCGCTGCCGATCCCGAGCGCCGACGTAGACCGGCTCCACGACCGCTATCAGAACGCCTACGGCCAGAAGGAGTCCTGGTGAGCACCGCGGCCGACCTCGAGATCTGGTTCCTCACGGGGAGTCAGCCGCTGTACGGCGACGACGTGCTCGCGCAGGTGGCGCAGCAGTCGCAGCAGGTGTGCGAGCAGCTCCGCGAGTCGCTGCACGCGCTGCCGCGCGTCGTGTGGAAGCCGGTGCTGACGACCTCCGACGGCATCCGCCGGGCGATGCTCGACGCGACGGCCGACGACTCGGTGGTAGGGGTCATCACCTGGATGCACACCTTCTCCCCGGCCAAGGCGTGGATCGCCGGGCTGGAGGCGCTCGGCAAACCGCTGCTGCACCTGCACACCCAGGCCAACCAGTCGTTGCCGTGGGCCGAGCTCGACATGGACTTCATGAACCTCAACCAGGCCGCGCACGGTGACCGGGAGTTCGGCTACATCCAGTCGCGGCTCGGCATCGCGCGCAAGACGGTCGCCGGTCACGTCACCGACCCCGCGGTCGCGCAGCGCGTCTCCGACTGGGCCCGCGCGGCCACTGGCTGGCAGGCGTCGCGATCGCTGAAGATGGCGCGCTTCGGTGACAACATGCGCGACGTCGCGGTGACCGACGGCGACAAGGTCGGAGCCCAGGCGACACTGGGTGTCTCGGTCAACGCCTTCGGCGTCAACGAGCTGGTGACCGCCGTCGACGCGAGCGCCGATGCCGACGTCGACACGCTCGTGCGCGAGTACGAAGAGACCTACGAGGTGGCCCCGGAGCTTCGCCGCGGCGGTGACCGTCACCAGTCGCTGCGCTACGGCGCGCGGATCGAGCTGGGTCTGCGGCAGTTCCTCGAGGCGGGCGGGTTCACCGCGTTCACCACGAACTTCCAGGACCTCGGCGGCCTGCGGCAGCTGCCGGGTCTGGCGGTGCAACGGCTGATGGCTGACGGCTACGGCTTCGGGGGCGAAGGCGACTGGAAGACCTCGGCGCTGCTGCGGATCCTCAAGGTGATGGCCGTCGGCTGCCCCGGAGGCACCTCGTTCATGGAGGACTACACCTACCACTGGGGTCCGGGCGAGCAGCGCATCCTCGGTGCGCACATGCTCGAGGTCTGCCCGACCATCGCGGCAGGGACACCGACGGTCGAGGTCCACCCGCTCTCGATCGGGGCCCGTGAGGACCCCGTGCGCATGGTCTTCACCGCGGCACCCGGCGCGGCGCTCGTGGTGGGCATGTCCGATGTCGGCGGCCGGCTGCGGCTGACCGCCAACGAGATCGACGTCGTCGCGCCCGACCAGCCGCTCCCACGGCTGCCCGTCGCGCGCGCGGTCTGGAGCCCGAGGCCCAGCCTCACCACGTCCGCGGAGTGCTGGCTGCTCGCCGGTGGCCCGCACCACACCGTGCTCAGCTCAGCGGTCGGGCGTGAAGCCCTGGCCGACTTCGCCGAGATGGCGCGCACCGAGCTGCTCGTCATCGACGCCGGCACCGACGTCCGCACCTTCGCGAAGGAGCTGCGGTGGAACCAGAGCTACTACCGGCTGGCGCAGGGCTGGTGAGGCGTCGTCGCCGTAGGCAGCGACTCGCGGGCTGACCGGCGCCCTGCCGAGGAGGTCCGGCTGGTTGCGTGTCGCGTACGGTCAAGGACCCTGACGCGCACGGACAACTCGCGCCGTGGGAACCCTCCTAGCCTGACGCCCACGCACTGGGCCGAGCGAAGGATCACCACATGGTCGACTACACCTCCACGTTCCGCGTCGCCGCCGTCCAGGGCGAGCCCGTGTGGTTCGACGCGGCTGGCACCGTCGACAAGACGGTCGCGCTGATCGCCGAGGCCGCCCGCAACGGCGCCCAGCTGATCGCCTTCCCCGAGGTCTGGATTCCCGGCTACCCGTACCAGATCTGGGTGGACAGCCCGATGTACGGCATCGCCAACGGCTACCACACCCGGTACCACCAGAACTCGCCGACGATGGACGGGCCGCACGTCGCCCGGCTGCTGCAGGCCGCGAAGGACCACGAGATCGCCGTCGTCGTCGGCATCAGCGAGCGCTCGGGGGGCAGCCTCTACATGACCCAGCTGGTCATCGGCTCCGACGGCGAGCTGATCGCCAAGCGCCGCAAGCTCAAGCCGACCCACGTCGAGCGCTCGGTGTACGGCGAGGGGGACGGCTCGGACATCACCGTCTACGAGCTGCCCTTCGCCCGCGTGGGCGCACTGAACTGCTGGGAGCACTTCCAGACCCTGACCAAGTACGCCATGTTCAGCCAGCACGAGCAGCTGCACATCGCCGGCTGGCCGGGCATGTCGCTGTACCAGCCGCACGTGCACGCGTTCAGCGCCGAGGCGCAGGTCATCGCGACCCGGATGTACGCCATGGAGGGGCAGACGTTCGTGGCCTGCTCCACCCAGGTGGTCACCAAGGAGGCGCAGGACTTCTTCTGCCAGACCGACGAGCACCGTGCCCTGATCGGCTACGGGGGCGGCTTCGCCCGCATCTACGGCCCCGGCGGTGAGGAGCTCGCGACGCCCCTGGCCCCCGACGAGGAGGGTGTGCTGTACGCCGACATCGACCTCTCGATGATCACCATCGCCAAGGGTGCGGCCGACCCGGTCGGGCACTACTCCCGGCCGGACGTGTTCCAGCTGCAGTTCAACCAGCAGCCCAACCGGGTCGTCAACCTGGTCGAGCACGAGGAGCCGGCTGGGTTGGAGACGGCCCGGCCGGGACCGACCGAGATCGACCCGGTGCCGGCGCCGCGCGCGCTTGAGCCGGCCGCCGCGGTCGAGTAGCCGAACCACCGCTGGGGCCGGGGTCCCTGTGCGAGGATCGGGCCCGCACCACAGCCGTGACCACGCTGAGGAGGCCGCCGATGCCGGTCGTCTACGAGTCCGCGCAGTTCAGCCCCAGCGACCGTGTCGCGCTCTGGCACGAGAGCGTCTGGCGACACTACGTCCCGCTGGACGTGGCGGTGACGGACGTCCGCCCGTTCACCGGTCAGGTGGCCACCGACTCGCTCGGCGACCTGCGGATCGCCACTGCGCGGTCGCGACCGCAGACGATTCGCCGTACGCCCTCGCTCATCAAGGCGTCCAGCCAGGCCTATCTCATGGTCGGCGTGCAGGCGCGCGGCACCGGGGTGGTCGCGCAGCACGGTCGGGAGGCCGTCCTCGCACCGGGGGAGATGGCGTTCTGGGACACCGAGTCGCCGTACGACATCCACTTCCCGACGGACTGGGCCATGACGGTCTACCAGTTCCCCAGGCAGTCCTTCGGCTGGTCCGAGCCGACGATCGCCGCCACGCCGGCCGTAGCCCTGCCCACCGAGGGGACGGTCCCGCGGCTGCTCGGGCAGTTCCTCGGCCAGCTCGCGGTCACCGCCGCGGCCGGCGACCAGCGTGACAACGGCCCGCTGACCTGCCGCGCGGTCGACCTGGTCGGCACCCTCGTGCAGCAGGCGCTCGGCGGGGCACCCAGCGCGCGCGACGACCTGTTCCTGGCCCGGGTGCGCAGCTACGTCGATGCGCACCTCGCCGACCCCGCGCTCGGACCCACCTCGATCGCGGCGGCTCACGGCATCTCGCTGCGTTGCTTGCAGCGGCTGTTCCGTCCCACCGGTCAGACGGTCACCGAGCACATCCGCACGCGGCGGCTCGAGCACGCCCGGCACGAGCTCGCGAACCCGCGCTCGCGGCACCGCACCATCGCAGCCGTCGCCCGCTCGGCCGGTTTCGTCGACGCCGCGCACTTCAGCCGCTGCTTCCGAGCGGCGTACGGTGAGACCCCGCGGGAGTGGTGCGCCCGGTCCTGCCTGCCGGGCGTGGCCGGCGCGGGACCGCACAACAGCGCAATCACCGGCTAATTCGGGACAGACCGACCTCAAGGTCGATCGGCCGGTGGTCGACACCTCCCGTGTGGCCGAGCCCGTGGTTCCCCCCTCGGGCGACCGCGGGTGGTCGCGCAGCGAACCCGGGTCGCCGGTGCGTGCGCTGCCGTTCATCCTGGTCGCCCTGGCCGCGCTCGTCTCGCTTGCCTTCGGGGCCCTGCAACGACCGGGTGCGCTGCTGCTCGCCGGCGCGTTCGCGGCGCTCATGGTGGCGGCGTTCTTCCTCCCGTGGCGGCGACTGCCCCCCGCGGCCCAGGACGTGCCGCCCCTCGTGTCCTTCGTCGTCGTGATGCTGTTGCGCGTAGCGGTCGGCGGATCGGGGTCGGGCGTCGGCACCTTGGCGCTGCTTCCCGTGGTGTGGCTCGCGATGTACGGCGGCCGGGTGGCTCTGCGGCTCGCCGTGCTGGCGACGGGCGCGGTCTTCCTCGGGCCGTGGCTGCTCGTGGGACCGCCCGCCTACCCGGCCACCGACCTGCAGCGCGGCCTCACCGTCATGTTGGTGGCGGGGCTGATCGGGATCTCCGTGCAGCGGCTGGTCGGCACCCTGCAGGCTCAGACGACGGCTGCGGCCGAGGCGGCCCGGCAGACCGCTGCGCTGGCCGAACAGCTGGCGGCCGTCGCCCGGGTGCGTCACAGCATGCAGGTCAACCAGGACCCGAGAGAGGTCATCTGCGAAGGTGCGAGAGACCTGACGGGGGCGGCGGTGGGATTCCTCCTGGAGCCTCGCGACGAGCAGACCCTGCACCGGACGGCCGGAGTGGGCTTCGAGTCCAGCTCCGCCGCCGTCGCGATGGACCCGGCCAGGTCCGCCGCCGCCGGCTGCATGCTCAGCGGGCGCCGACTCTTCATCCCCGACGCCGCCGGCGACGAGCGGATCGCGGAGAACCTGCGGTCCCAGGTCGATGCGGTGAGCCTCCTCTATGAGCCGGTCGTGCGCCGCGGGCAGGTCGTGGCCGTGCTCGCGGTGGGCTGGCGCCACGCAGTCACCCCCAGCGAAGCCGCACTTGCGGCGGTGAGCCTGATGGCGATCGAGGCCGCAGTGGCGCTGGAGCAGGCCGACCTGCTGGACACGGTGAAGAAGCTGGCTCGCACTGACCAGCTGACGAACATCCCCAACCGCCGAGCGTTCGACGAGCTGCTGCCCGACGTCATGGACCGGGCCACCCCCAGCGCCCCGCTGTGTGTCGCCCTGCTCGACCTCGATCACTTCAAGAGCTACAACGACACCTTCGGCCACCCGGCCGGCGACCAGTTCCTGCAGGCAGCCACCCGCGCATGGCTACGACAGCTGCGTGGCACGGACATCATCGCCCGCTTCGGAGGCGAAGAGTTCGCCGTCGTACTGCCTGACTGCGAACTGCACGACGCGATCACCGTGCTCGACAAGCTGCGCAGCAACACCCCGGAGGGTCAGACCGTCAGCATAGGGATCGCGCAGTGGGACCAGCAGGAGACCCAGCAGGCCCTGGTCCAGCGCGTCGACACGGCCCTCTACCGAGCCAAGACCGACGGCCGCAACCGCCTGCACTGCGCCGCCTGAGCGCGGTTCACGGTATGCCGGGATTGCGCGGTTCCCTCGGACGGTCCATGGGTAGGGGCTTCCCGGCGGCACTCGAGGGACGGAGGGCATCGCGATGAGCTTCGCCCAGGATCACGGCCGCCGCATGTTCGAGACGCTGCTGCCTGCTGAGCCGGCCTCCGCCTCCGCCGCGCGTGCGGCGGTCCAGACGCAGTGCCGCAGGTGGGGACTGGGCCGCTTGTGCGACGACGCCGCCCTGGTCACGACCGAGCTCGTCGCCAATGCTGTCCGGCACGCGCGGACCGAGGTGCGCCTGAGGCTGTGCCCGGTGCCCGACGGCATCCGCGTGGAGGTCTGCGACGGTTCCACGCGACCGCCGCGGCCGAGGAAGGCGGAGCTGCTCGATGAAGGCGGCCGTGGCCTCGTGCTGGTGGACGCCCTCTCGGCGCACGTCGGGACGGAGCGCCACGCGGACGGCAAGACGGTGTGGGCCGAGCTGATGGGCGTCCCCGCGTGATCCGCGTCGAGCTGCGGAAGGACCGCTAGCGCACGCGCCGTCTGCCTCCTGTCCCGGGCGCGGGACTGATCCCCTCGTACCGGGCGGATTCTGGGAGGTTTCTCAGAGGTGCCGGGTCAACCTTGGTGGTACGTCCCCACGTCGGGGCGTCCGTGCGGCTGGTGATCCGGCTGCTGACGAGGGGACATGGCACATGCGGGGACACAGGAGGGTGGGCGCGCTCAGCGCGCTGCTCGTACTACCACTGCTCGGGGGTGTCGCGGCCGGTGCCGTGACCCCCGGGACCACCGGACCCGGTCTGGTCGCGGTCGGCCCGGTGAGTGCCACCGACGGGTTCCCCGTCTGGTACAAGGACGCGAACGGCCTGCGGCTGATGAACTGCGTCACCGCCGCGGACCCCCTGTGCCCGGCGCGCGGACCCCTGCCGGACGAGACAGCGAACGTGTCGTTCCCGGGTAACTATCCGGACGAGGGGTTCTACATGCTGGCCAACTCCAGCATCAGTACGGCCCGCGCAGGCAAGGCCACCGCGGACATCGCCCTGGAGCAGGCGTTCCGCAACGGCCCGGTGACGGCGGGGGACCAGATCACCTTCTCCCGGGTCCGCTTCAAGATCACCAATGCGACGGACGGCGTCGACTACAAGATCACCTCGCCGGCCGGCGTCAAGACACTGCAGACCGCTGCCAAGACCCCGGGTCTGCTCTTCGACACCGAGGACATCGGCATCGGCGGAGCCGGTGACTTCACCGGCGCACTCGGCGGCTCGGTCGGGCCGTTCCTCACCTGGGACACCTATCCCACCGACCCCGCGCTCAAGCCGGTCAGCGTCGCTGGCGCGCCCGCCGCCGACACCTACATCGGGGACGGCGCGACCCCGCACAAGATCACCGGGAGCCCGTTCGGCAGCAACATCTTCCGCATCGAGGGCCCCGGCATCAACCCCAACCCGACGGTCGACGCCTGCCCCACGGTCGCCGGCCCGACCGCCGACTGCGTGGAGAACGACCTGTTCACCCTGCAGGGCAAGCTGGCCACCACCAGCGGCGTGACCGCGGAGCAGGCCACCTACTCCCGTACCAGTGCGGGCTCCGGGCTGGTGGACGTGTTCGCCACCTCCGAGGCCTCCCCGCAGTCCATCCAGGTGACCGACGCCAACCCCTCAGCCGCGGCACGCGAGTTCTCCGCCACCGGGCTCACCGGCAGCGCGGGGCACTACTTCGCCCGCGTCGCCTACACAGGCGCGCAGCCTCCGGCGAGCGTGCAGGTGTCCAACGTGGGTGACGTGCCTGTGAGCAACAAGGTGATCAACGTCGTGGACCAGGTCGCCGGCACGGCCACCTACGACACCTCCACCTCGCAGCTCACCGTCAACGCCGTCTCCAGCGACACGGTCGGTCCACGGACGCTGACCGCCGTGGGATACGGCGATCTCAGCGGCGGTTCGCTCGCCGTGGCGGCGCTGGCTGCCCCGCCCGTCTCGGTCACGGTGAAGTCGGACGGCGGAGGGTCTTCGAGCATCCCGGTCACGATCACCGGTGCTGCCCGGGCCCCCCTCCCGGTCATGGCGGCAGCCGGACCGAACCAGACGGTCGTCCCGAACCAGCTGGTCACCCTGGACGGTTCGGCGTCCAGCGGCGACGTCCAGACGTACTCCTGGACGAGCCCGCCAGGGATCAACCTGACCGGTCCCACCAGCGCGAAGCCGACGTTCACGGCGCCGGCCACGCCGGGCGACTACACGTTCGCGCTGACCGTGACCGGAGTGGGCGGCCCGTCGACCGCCAGCGTGACGGTGACCGTCACCGCCGCCGCGCCGCTGAGCGCCAACGCAGGACCTAACCAGACGGGCGTCCAACGCGGTACGACGGTGACCTTGGACGGTTCGGCCTCCGCCGGTGCCGCGACCTACCAGTGGGCGCAGCTGATCGGCGCCAACGACCCGGTGGCGACCCTTGCCGGAGCCAACACGGCCAAGCCCACCTTCAGCTTCCCGCTGTACAAGTACCCCGCCGCCAACGGGGCGCTCATGTTCCAGCTCACGGTGACCGACGCCACCGGCAAGAAGTCGCAGACCCAGAAGGTGAAGATCACTCCGAAGGCCGACGTGGTGGCGGTCAGCGCCGCTCGCTACACGGCGAGCAAGAAGGAGTGGCGCGTCGACGGCACCAGCTCCATCCTGGCCGGGCAGCGAGTGACGGCGCACGTCGGTGGCTTGGCCGGCCCCGTGGTCGGCAGCGCGATCGTGGATGTCACCGGAGCCTTCTCCATCAGGTCCACCCCGGGTTTCGCCGCAGCCAATGGTCAGACGGTCAGCGTCGAGTCTGCGCTGGGTGGCACCGCAACGGGGGCCGCGGTGCGCGTGGGCTGAGCGCGAACGTCCGCACCGCGCAGGACACGCCGGTGACCCCGCCTACCTCAGGCGGGGTCACCGGCGTGTCGGGTGACCACAGGATTCAGCCGCTCGCGGGTGAGCTCTCGCTGAGCCGGCCCCGCTGCTGGAGCACGTAGAGCAGCCCGAAGGAGGGCACGACCAGGACCGCCGCGAGCGCGAAGATGATCGTGAGGACGACCAGCGACGGCCGGGGTGCGGCGCTGGCGGCCACCGTGCTGTGGGTGCCGAGCAGGTAGGGGTACTGCGCGACCCCCCAGGCGCCGACCACGCAGGCGACGGCAGCTGCCGAGAGCAGCCGGGCGCTGCGGGGCGCGTTGCGGCGCAGCAGAAGGAGAGCCGACGTACCGGCGAGCACGGACAGGACGACCGCGGGCAGGCCCGGACCCGTCAGCAGCCGATCGAACAGTCGCGGCGCATCCGTGTGCGCCACCCAGAGACCCCCGATCGTGAGGGCCCCGGCCACCCAGGCGGCAGCCAGCGCGCGTCGACGGAAATCCGTCTCCAGGGCGGGGTCGCCCTCGGCGCGAGCGTCCGCCGTGAGGAAGACGCCGGCGAGGTAGGCGCACAGCGTGACGGCGAGAGCACCGGTGAGCGCGGAGCTGGGGTTCGCCCAGCTCGTCACCGGGTCGCCGTACCCCTCCGGCGGTACCCGACCGGAGGCGATGCCGCCGGCCACCGCCCCGAGGAAGAAGGGCGTGATGACCGAGGACGCCGCGAAGGCAGCGCCGTTGACCCGCTGCGTCTCGGTGCTGACCACGACCTTGCGGAAGGCGAACCCGCTGCCGCGCAGGACGATGCCCAGGGCCGCGAGGCCCAGGGGGACGTACAGCGTCGTCATGATGGCGGCGAACGGTCGGGGGAACGCGGTCCACAGCACCACCAGGCAGTAGATGAGCCAGGTGTGGTTGGCCTCCCACACCGGTCCGAGGGAGTGGTCGATGAGCGCACGCTTCGCGCGGCCGCGCTCGGCCCCCCCGGCGGTGAGGTCCCAGAACCCCGCCCCGAAGTCGGCGCCGCCGAACACCGCGTAGGCGAGGACACCCAGCAGCAAGCCGCCCGCCACCAGGTTGCTCATTCGCGGCTGCCCTCCGCCGCCTGGCGCACCCTGGCCTCGTCGGGGCCGTACGGCACGTCGACGGCGTGCGCCGCGGACTCCCACCGGCGACGCATCGACCGCAGCACGAGGACGGCACCGACGCCGACGCCGAGGTAGATGAGCAGCGCTCCGGAGAAGAACGCCCACACGTTGCCCGTGGTCGTCACGGCGTCCTTGGTGAGCAGCAGACCGACGACCGTCCACGGCTGGCGGCCCACCTCCGTCACCACCCAGCCGCTCTCCAGCGACAGGACCGCCACGACGCCCGAGATCGTCGAGGCCCGCAGGAACCAACGGCTGCGGGGCAGGTCGCGCCGGCGCCACCACGCGAGCCCGAACCAGGCCGACAGACCGAGCAGGAGGAACCCGGTCCCGACCATGGCGTCGAAGCAGAGATGGACGATGGTGACCAGTCGATCCGCCGGACGGACGGGCGCGGCATCGAGGCCCTTGATTCGCGTCGAAGGGCGGTACCCCGCAAGTATCGAGGCTGCGTCGGGCACGTCGATGCCGTACCGGACCCTTCCGTCGATGAGCACCCCGCCGAGCGTCTCGGGGACGTGCGTGCTGGTGTGCGGCAGCATCTCGACAGCCGCGAACTTCGCCGGCTCCCGGTGGAAGACCTCACGGGCGGCCACGTCACCCACGAAGATCTGCACCGGCATCAGCACGGCGGCCGTGCCGAAGCCGATGAGGAACCCCAGCCGGTGGTAGCGGTCCCGCCTGCCCTTGAGCATCGCCGCGGCATAGACCCCGGCGACCACGAACCCGGCCACGATGTAGGCGGCCAGGAACATGTGCAGCGCCTCGTACCAGAACGCCCCGTTGAAGAAGACCGCCCACGCATCGACGTCCACGACCTGACCGCCCCGAAGGGTGATGCCGCCGGGTTGGTTCATCCAGCCGTTCGCGGCCACCACCGAGGCGGTGCCGCCGAGCCCGGCGAGCGTGACGGGGACCCCGGACCAGAAGTGCGGCCACGGTGCCAGCCGCCGCCAGCCGTAGACGTAGATGGCGACAAAGATGGCCTCGAGGAAGAAGAAGACACCTTCCACGGCGAAGGGGATGCCGTATGCCGCGCCGAAGCGCCCCATCAGACCCGGCCACAGCAGCCCCAGCTCGAAGGTCAGGACGGTGCCCGACACCGCACCGACGGCGAAGAGCACAGCGGCCACCTTCGACCAGTGCTCGGCCAGGATCAGCGCCTGCGGGTCGTTGTGGCGAAGACCACGGTAGTTGGCGACCAGCATGAGGAACGTGAAGGCGACCCCGAAGGGCACGAGGACGATGTGGAACCCGAGGGTGAACGCCATCTGCTCGCGCGCAGGCAACAGCTGGGACGGATCGTGGCTGACAGCCAGCGAGGCCGCGACCCCCAGGGCGGCAACCCTCATGGGGACCAGTGTCACCCACCCGCGCCCGGAGTGCGTTCGCCGCGAGTGAGATCACCAGGGTGGGTGATCGACGCACCGGTCGTGACCCTCCAGAGGGTGATGCCCGCACCGTCGAGCGCGGCTACGGTCCGCAGACATGACGGGAGGGTGGTCGTACTCCGGCGAGCCGGCGTCGGTCGGCGTCGGCGCCGTCACCCTCGTCGAGGGGTCCTCGTTCTGCATCTGTGCGCCCTCGGGCGACATCCGCGGCTCGACCCACGGTGTCTTCTTCAACGACACCCGGATCCTCAGCGCGTGGGAGATAGCCATCGACGGCGCCGGCATCGAGTCGCTCACCGTGACGGTCGGCGAGCCTTGGCGGGCGACGTTCATCAGCCGTGCCCCGCCGCGCCCGGGCCGCAGTGAGAGCACCGTGCTGATGCGCGCGGAGCGCTTCGTCGGCCAGGGGATGCGTGAGGACCTGGTGCTGCAGAACCTCAGCAACGAGACCGCCGCCGTCCAGGTGCTCATCCGGCTGGACAGCGACTTCGCCGACCTCTTCGAGGTGAAGGAGGGTCGCGTCCCGGACCGTCCTCGACCGACGAGGTCGGTCCTCAACAGCGCGCTGCTCCTCGAACGGTTCTATGCGAGCGGCGCATCCCTGGGGGTGCAGGTCACCGGATCCGGTGCAGGGGTCACCCCTTCAGGGCTGGTGTTCCAGGCGGTGGTGCCGCCACGCGGGGAATGGCGTACGTCGCTGCAGGTGCTGCCGATGATCGACGGCGTCGTCCTGCCGCCGCGCTACCCGACCGACCGTGCCCTGGAGGAGACGACGCCCGCCCGGCAGGAGCGACAGTGGCGCGAGTCCGCGCCCGTCGTGCGAACCGATGACCCTGCGCTCGGGGTGATCCTGGAGCGCAGCCGGGTCGACCTCGGCGCCCTGCGGATCGTGGACCCCGATGCGCCGGAGAACGTCGTCGTGGCGGCCGGGGCCCCGTGGTTCATGGCGTTGTTCGGACGCGACTCGCTCCTGACGTCGTACATGGCGTTGCCCCTCGACCAGTCGCTCGCGTTGGGCACGCTCACGACGCTTGCCCGGCTGCAGGGACGGGACGTCGACCCGCTCTCCGAGGAGGAGCCCGGCCGCATCCTGCACGAGGTCCGCCTCGGTGGCGAGCCCTCGCGGGTGCCCGGCGGCCGCAAGATCTACTACGGGACCGCCGACGCGACGCCGCTGTTCGTCCTGCTGCTCGGTGAGCTGCGCCGCTGGGGGCTCGCCTCGGAGGAGGTCGACACGCTGCTGCCCAGCGCGGACCGTGCGCTGGCCTGGATCCGCAGCTACGGCGATCGTGACGGCGACGGCTTCGTCGAGTACCAGCGGAGCACCGACCGGGGGCTGGTCAACCAGGGCTGGAAGGACTCCTGGGACGGGATCAACTTCGCCGACGGCACGCTGCCCCGCGGCCCGATCGCCCTCAGCGAGGTCCAGGCCTACGTCTACTCGGCCTTCCTGGCTCGCTCCCACTTCGCGTGGGAGAGCGGCGACGAGGAGGAACGGCGGGCCTGGTCGGACCGGGCGAGCGCCCTGAAGGCGGACTTCAACGAGCGCTTCTGGCTGCCCGACCGCGGGTGGTACGCCGTCGCCCTGGACGGCGAGAAGCGACCCGTCGACGCGCTGGCGTCGAACATGGGTCACTGCCTGTGGACCGGAATCGTGGACGAGGACAAGGCGCCCCAGGTAGCGGAGCACCTGTTGTCCGACGAGATGTTCTCGGGCTGGGGCGTGCGGACGCTCGCCACCTCGATGGGCGCCTACAACCCGCTGAGCTATCACAACGGCTCGGTCTGGCCGCACGACAACGCCCTCGTGGCGGCCGGTCTGATGCGCTACGGGTTCGTCGAGCACGCGCAGCGCATCGCACTCGGTCTCTTCGACGCCGCCGAGGCCTTCGGCGGCCGGCTGCCGGAGCTGTTCTGTGGCTTCTCCCGCGAGGACTACCCCCTCCCGGTGCCCTTCCCGACGTCCTGCTCGCCGCAGGCGTGGGCCGCGGCGACTCCCGTGCAGCTGCTGCGGACCCTCCTGCGCTTCGACCCCTGGGTGCCCCGCGGGAAGGCGTGGCTGGCTCCCGCGCTGCCGCCACGGCTGGCCACCATCGGCTTCGACCACCTGCCCCTCGGCGAGAGCCGACTGTCCCTCGACGTGAGCGGGAACGAGGTGACCCGGCTGACCGGCCTGCCGCCGGGCCTTCAGGTCCTGCACGAACCGAGGCCGCCATCGACCGCCGTCACCGGCGTGCCCGCGAGCGGCTAGCTCACGCAGTCGCCGACGTTGCTCGGGGGACCAGGAGGGTTCACTGTCATGTCACACCGATCCCTGCGTCTCGCCGTCGTGGCACCGCCGTTCTTCGAGGTGCCACCGGCGGCGTACGGCGGGATAGAGGCGATGCTCGCCCTGTTGGTCGACGGGCTCGTCGAGCGCGGACACGACGTGACCCTGATCGGGGCAGGTAGGCAGAAGACCAAGGGCGACTTCGTGGCGACGTACGACCAGCCGTGCAGCGACCAGCTCGGTGATCCCCTGGTCGAGCTGACCCACGCGGCCCGGGCCGACCGGATCCTGCGCGCCCTGGACGTCGAGCTGGTCCACGACCACTCGACTGCCGGGCCGGCCTTGGCCGGGCGGAGGAGGACGCCGGTGGTCGTCACGGTGCATGGGCCGGTCGGCGGCGCCTGGGGCGACTACCTGGGCGCCACCGAGGACGCCGTCAGCCTCGTGGCGATCTCCCGCGCGCAGATCCGGCTGGCCCCACGGCTGCGCTGGGCAGGAGTGGTGCACAACGCGCTCGAGACGGCGCAGATCCCGTTCCGGGAGCACAAGGAGGACTTCCTGCTGTGGCTCGGTCGCATGTCGCCCGACAAGGCGCCTCACGTCGCGATCGAGGCCGCTCGCCGCACCGGCCGGCACATCGTGCTGGCCGCGAAGTGCACCGAGGCCTCCGAGTGCGCGTACTTCGAGGGTTTCGTCCGGCCGCTCCTGGGGGACGGCGTCGAGTGGCGCGCGGAGGTCACGCGTGAGGAGAAGTACGCGTTGCTCGGCGCCGCAGCCGCGCTCGTCTTTCCCATCGACTGGGAGGAACCCTTCGGCATGGTGATGCTCGAGGCCATGGCCTGCGGCACTCCTGTGCTTGCCTTGGCCCGCGGAGCGGTCCCCGAGGTGGTGGCCGACGGCACCACCGGCTTCGTGTCGAGAACCTTCCAGGAGCTGGTCGACTCGGTGAGCCGGTTGGCCGAGATCGCACCAGCGGCCTGCCGCGCGCACGTCGAGGCCCGCTTCGGCGTCGACCGGATGGTCGGGGGGTACGAGGCGATCTTCCGCAGGTGCCTGGACGCGGACGGTGGGGGCAGACAGCGCACCAGCGGCCTCGCAACCGCCCGGGTGTAAGCGACCGGTCGTGGGGCACAACCGCAGCGGCGCACCGACCGGTGTGCCGCTCGATCCCTGCGGAGGCGAACAACCATGACCATCGGCGGCATCGTCGCGGCCCTGATCATCGGGCTCATCATCGGCGCCCTGGGACGGCTCGTCGTCCCCGGCAAGCAAGATCTCCCCATCTGGCTGACCATCCTCGTCGGCATCGTGGCTGCCCTCGTGGGCAGCGCCATCGTCGGACCGTTGCGCGACACCAACGGCATCGACTGGGTCGAGCTGGTCGTCCAGGTCGCCCTGGCAGCGGTGGGCGTTGCGGTGGTCGCCGGGATGCGGGGCCGCAACAGGGCCAGCCACACCTGAGGGCAGGGTCTGGCGGCCGGACCGCCGGGGGGACCACCGTCGTACGAGGCGGGGTCGCCTATCGTCGTGGCGCGGCCACGGCGTACCGACCGTGACGGGCAGAAGATGGAGGTCGACGTCAGCGACGGCCACGGTGACGGTGTCGTCCGCGCGGTCGTGTTCGACTTCGGCGGTCCGGTGCTCCTGACCCCCTTCGAGCTGCTGCGCGACACCGAGGCCCGGCTCGGGCTCGAGCCGGGCGCGCTCGACTGGCGCGGGCCGTTCGACCCGGGGGCCGACCCGCTCTGGCGAGAGATGATCGCCGGGGACATCACCGAACGGGACTACTGGCAGCGCCGGGCCGAGCAGCTGCACGCCCTCGCCGCCACCGGGGAGGACGTACGGCACCTGTTCGCTGCGGTGTTCGACGGGGACCAGGCCCTGCTGGTACGGCCGGAGTCGCACCAGGTGATGCGGCAGGCGGCCGAGAAGGGCCTCACCACCGGCGTGCTCACCAACGACCTGGCCCGCTTCCACCCTGCCGCGTGGATCGAGGGCAACGACTTCCTGCGCGACGTCGACGTCATCGTGGACGGCTCGGTCACCGGCGCCCTCAAGCCCGACCCGCGCGCCTTCCAGTTGCTGCTCGAGGCCCTGGACCTGCCCGCGGGGGACGTCCTGTTCACCGACGACCAGCGGCACAACGTCGAGGCGGCCGCCCGGGCGGGTCTGCGCGTCGTCTGGTTCGACGTGACCGCCCCGGCCCGCAGCGCCGCCGAGGTCGCGGCCGCCGCGGGCCTCGGCCGGCCCGTGGCGTCCCCGCCGGGCTGAGGAAGATGTCCGCGGCCGCCGCGTACACCTGCCGGTCGCCTGATGGTCGACCAGCACGTGGCGTGCCGTTCACCGCGAGGTCGCCGGGGCTGCCCATGCTCCGGCTGTGCGCATCTGCAGGGTCATCGGCGTGCTCGAGCCGGGGGGCGCCCAGCTCTCAATGCTGCGACTGGCCCGAGCGCAGGTCGGGCTCGGGGTCGAGACGCGCCTGCTCGCCGGGGACGCCACCCCCCAGGGCGTCGCGCTGGCGCACCAGTTCGGGTTCGACCCGCACGTCCTGCGGCTGCACGACGAGGTCCGCTGCTCGCGGCGACAGTGGACACCGGACCCCGGGTTCGCCGCATGGCTGGGCACGCGGCTGGGGTCCGCCGACCTGGTCCATGCCCACATGTTCGGCGCGTGGTGGGCCGCGACCCGCGGCACGCCTCCCGACGTACCCGTCGTGGCCAGCGAGCACAACTCCCTCACCTGGCCGTTGGGTGACCATCGCGACGCCGCGGCTGAGGCAGCGTGGCGCGTGGACCAGTTCTTCGTCCACGGTCCGGACGCCAGTGCGTTCGTGCGCGATCTCGGGGTCGCACCTGCGAAGATCCGGCCCGGCCGGTCCGCGATCTCGTTGCACAGCAGGGCGCGCCCCGGGTTGGTCAGTCCGCGGCTGACGTTCACCGGGCGGCTGCGCGAGGACAAGGGCCCCGATCTGCTGCTGCACGCGCTGGCGGCGCTGCACGACCCCCCGGTGACCTACCTGGTGGGAGACGGTCCGATGCGGCGGGAGATCGCTCGCCTCGTCGACCGGCTGGGCCTGCGGCGGCGCGTGCAGCTGACCGGGTGGAGCCACGAACCGGCCCGCTACGTCGCCGGCGCGACGGCGCACGTGGTGCCGAGCCGGGAGGAGGCCTGGTCGCAGAGCGCCGTCACCGCTCTGGCGCTCGGAGTACCCGTGGTGGCCTGCGCCGTCGACGGGTTGCCGGTCACCCTCGCGAAGCGGCGCGGCCTGCTCGTCCCCCCGGACCCCGCCTCCCTGGCGGCCGGTATCCAGACCGTGCTGGACGGTCGCGCACACCTGGACGAGGCGGAGGGCCGGCGGTACGCCGCGTCCTTCCAGCCCATGGCGATCGCGGCGGACTACCTGGCCGTCTACCAACAGCTGCTCGTCGGCAGGACCGCGACAGTCGCCGCCTTGCCCGCGCTGACGACCGGCCCGGGTACGGCGCAGTAGTCCGTCCGCCGGTCACCGAGACGTCGCCTCAGTCGCCGTCGGGACGGCCGGACTGCGGGTGCAGCCGTGCCACCTCAGCCGGCGTCAGCACCCTGTCGTCGCCGGGGTAGGGCTCGGTGAAGCCGGAGGAGGTGTACCAGATGAGCCGGTTCGACTGCTCCATGTTGACGTCGTCCTCGCTGGACCAGTCCTGGCCCTGCGACCAGCGGGCCCAGTCGTGCTCCGGGCCCGGGGTCAGCGTGGCGGGTGCGCGGTTGAGCTCGTCCAGCGCCAGCTGGCTGGGCCGGACGTCGTAAGGCCGGCGATCTGGCGTGTCGGTGAACACGTCGTACATGGGCTCGGCCGCGAGGTCCATCCGGTTCATGGGGGGCAGGCCGAGGATCTGCTCGATGGTGCGGGTCACGTTGAGCTGGCTGTAGTAGGTGTGGACGACCGCTCCACGTCGGGCGTACGGGCTCGCGACCATGGCAACCGTGCGGTGTCCGTCGAGGTGGTCGATGCCGTTCTGTGAGTCGTCCTCGATGACGAAGACGGCGGAGTCCTTCCAGAACCTGCTGTGGGAGATGCCGTCGACGATCCGTCCTGTGGCCAGGTCGTTGTCCGCGACAGCAGCCCGTGGCGTCGGGAGGCCCGCTGCGGTCCCGGAGGTGTGGTCGGTCATGACCCACAGGATGTTCAGGGCGGGAAGGTCGCCGCTCTGCTCGTAGTGCGCCAGGTCGCGCAGGAACAGGTCTGCGCGGTACTGGTCGGGGATCGCCAGGTTGAAGTTGGGGTAGTCGGGTTGCAGGAGCGCGTTGAGCGAGGGCATGTCGGAGGTCGTGCGGTAGAAGCCGACCGGGGCGTGCAGGTCTCCGGTCTCCTTGCCCTCGAGGATGCGTGAGTCGCGGTACCACGCGCTCCAGCTGCCCTGGGGAGGACTCCCGTCGGCGGCCGCGAAGCCGTTGGCGTTCTCGCCCCACACCTGCGTGCGCACACCGTGCGCCACCGCGTTGTCCCAGATGTAGCCGGCCCTGGGGTACATCAGCGCGTCACCGGTCTGGTAGCTGCGGACGTAGTTGGCGTAGTTGCGCGCCAGGTAGTCGCTCATGAACGCGCCGTCGAGCCAGTTGTGACCCTCCGCGGAGTTGGTGCCGTCGGCGTACAGGTTGTCGATCAACGGGAAGTCGCGCGCCAGCGCATGTGCGTTCGGCGTGACGGCCGCGCCGAACTGTGCGTACGACGGTTCGCCGTTGCCCCGGGCGTCGTCACCGAGGACCTGGTCGTAGGTTCGGTTCTCGCGCACGATCAGGAAGACATGACGGATAGGCGAGCGGTCCCCGATCCGCCGTGGCACCGCGGCGCTCGCGGGCTCGTCCTCGTGGTGACCACCGCGGCGATTGTGCGACGCCAAGCCGTTCCACCGGTTGTTGGCGAAGACCTGCTCGGTCCACGTGCGCATGGTCTTCCCCGTCGGCGCAGGTGTCAGCTGCACGGTGCCGATGTCGGCGTAGACCTGGTGCCCCGTGGCCGGTGTTGTGCCCGGCCCCTGATCGATGGTTCTCGGGGCGCCCAGCGCGCCGACTCCCTGCTGGTTGGCCACGACGATCCGTCGCAGTGTGGCGTCGTAGGACACGTCGCCCGGGTACCAGCCGGTCGGGATGAGGCCCTCGAAGGACGGGGTGCGTCGGGCACCGCGGTAGGAGTAGACGGCCAGGGCGTTGTCGCGGCCCAGGGCCACCAGCAGGTGCGTCGGGTCCAGCATGGCCAGCGCGGTGGGGGAGACGCCTGCGGGCGCCCCCGGCAGCGGGTTCACCGAGAACGTCTGCCCGACCTGGTGGGCCGCGGTGTCGATGACCGACACCGAGTCGTCGTTGACGTTGGTGACCAACAGGTCGGCGCCCACCGGGAGAAGCGCGGTCGGCTCCAGGCCTACCTGATAGCTGCGGACCTCGCGTCCAGCGGCGACGTCGACCTCCGACACCGTGCCGGTCGACGCGGCACCGTCGCGGTGGTCCGCCACGATTGGTGTGCCGTAGGAGAGGTTGGTGACGTCGCCCTCGGTGGCCGGTCGGCCGCCCTCGTTGCTGACGAACGCCGCGTCACCGACGACCGCCACGGAGGACGGGGCGTTGCCGACGGTGATCTCGCCTGTCAGTCGGCCGGCGACCGGGTCGAGCACCCCCAGAGTGTTGTTGCCGTTGAGCACGACCAGGATGTGTCGGCCGTCGGGCGCCCAGGCCAGCGACGTGGGAAGGGCCTGCCGGCCCTCGACCCCGGCGAGCGGGATCGCCACCGGGTCGGCCAGGGTGCCGTCCGGTCCCACGGTGAAGCGCAGCAGGTTCTTCGTCTGCGCGGCCCACAGCGTCCTACCGTCGGGCGACCACAGGAGCCCGCCGCGTCCGACGGAGTTGCTGCCCACGCCCTTGGGCGGCGTGTACTGCTGCAGCACTGCGCGGGCGACGAGGTCGACCACGGTGAACAGGCCCTTGCCTGACCTGGTCAGGGTGACCGCGCTCCTGCCGTCGGGCCGCACCGCCATCGCCATCGGACGACCGGTCTGCTCGATGGTGTCTCCCGCCGGGGTCACGAACTGGTTCTGCGACGTCAGCACCGACCCGTCCGCCTGACGGCCCACGACGCGCTCGCCCAGCTGCCGGTCGAGGCCCGTGGCGGCGCCCGCGACGCCGCCGCTCGCCAGGGCGAGCCCTGCCCCCACCGCGACCGCGACCCTGGTTCGCCGGCTCACTGCTCGTCCCGACATCTGCGCTCTCCCTGCCTCGGGCACCCGGGACCGCCCCCTCGAGGAGCGGTCGAGCCTGCGCCAGCAGGCCGGTGCCGACGGTGCCGCTCCCAGGCGGCCGCAGCGGATCAGCCAGGTGACCGAAAGGCGAACAACCGCGGCATATGTCGGTATGCATCCCCGGCAGGCGCACTGTGCGCGGGCTCAGCGCACCCGCCGCACCGCGCCGGCGCGAGCACCCAGGACGTCGGGGTGGAACACCGCGGCGAGGGCCTCGACACCGTCGACCAGCCGTGGGCCCGGGCGCACCACGAGCCCGTCCGCGTCGATCGCCCATACCGGCACCGACGGGGGCAGCCGGTCGAGCACCGACCCCGCCTGCTCGGCTGCTGCCGCCAGGTGGAACCCGCACGGCGCGACCACGACGACCTCGGGGTCCCTCGCCGCGAGGTCGGACCAGTCGGTGGTGAGCGAACGGCCTCCCGCGGTCCCGAGCACGGGCTCGCCACCGGCCGCGGTCACCAGGTCGGGCACCCAGTGCCCGGCGGCGAACGGCGGGTCGACCCACTCCAGCACCGCCACCCGCGGCCGGGGCCGACCGGAGACGGCGTGGCGCACGCGCGCCAACCGTGCCGTCAGCGAGGCGCTGAGTCGGGCGCCGGCGTCACGAGCCCCCGCGGCCTCTGCGATCAGCCGGACGGACTCCAGTACGTCGTCCAGGCGGTGCGCGTCGAGCGTCACGACGGCCACCTCTGCCCCCAGGCCGGGCAGCGCCCGGGTCACCTGCGACGAGGGCAGCGCGCAGACGTCACAGAGGTCCTGGGTCAGCACCAGGTCGGGCGCGAGAGCGGCCAGCCGCGACTCGTCGAGGCGGTAGAGCTCGCCCCCGGCCGCGGCGACGGCGCGGACCCGAGCGTCGATCTGGGCGGGTGTCAGGCCCGCGGTGTCGAGGCCGTCGACGACGGTGGGGTGCTCGCGGCGGGCCTGCGGTGGCTCGTCGCACTCTGCGGTCACGCCCACCAGCTGGTCGCCGATCCCCAGCCGGTAGACGATCTCGGTCGCCGAGGGCAGCAGGGAGACGATGCGCACGGGGCACCGTATCGAGACGGGTTCGACACCGCGGTTACGATCCAGTGATGCGCGCAGCCGCGGTGGTTCTCGCCGGGGGCCGGTCGTCACGTATGGGCACGCCCAAGGCCTCGCTCCCGTGGCACGGTTCGACGCTGTTGCGCCAGGTCGCCGGTGTGGCCGCGCGGGCCCTGGAGGCCACCGGGGGCGGTCCCGTCGTGGTCGTCCGGGCGCCCGGACAGGAGCTGCCCGAGCTGCCGGACACCGCCGAGGTGCACGACGACCCGGTCGAGGGCCGCGGCCCCCTGCAGGGCATCGCCGTCGGGCTCGCCGCCGTGGCCGACCGGGCAGAGGTCGCGTTCGTGTGCTCCACCGACCTGCCCTTCCTGCAGGTCGCGTTCATCGGTCGCGTGCTGGCCGCCTTCGACGATGCAGGGGTTCCCCCTGACGTCGTCCTCCCGATGGCCCGCGGCCACCGTCAGCCGCTGGCTGCGGGTTACCGCACGAGCCTCGCGCCCCGGGTGGCGAAGCTGGTCGAGGCCGACCGGCTCAAACCCGCGTTCCTCTTCGAGGAGTGCGAGGTACGCCGGCTGGACGACGCGGCGTTGCACGCGGACGCCCGCCTCGCGGCGGCCGACCCGCTGCTGGACTCGGTCGTCAACGTCAACGAACCCGACGACTACGCTGCGGCCCTCGCCCGCCCGGCGCCGGAGGTCACCGTGCAGTGCTTCGGTGTCCTCGCCTCGCAGGGCCGGCGGGGCTCGCGCACCGTGCGGGCCGCCACGATAGGCACCGCGGCCGAAGCGATCGGCCTCCCCTTCGACCGGCACGTGCTGGCTGCGCTCAACGGCGACCAGACCAGCCGTGACCCACACCTGCCGCTGATGACCGGCGACCAGGTGTCCTTCCTCTCCGCGGACGCCGGCGGATGACCGCGGAGCGGGGCGTGACGGCGGCACCTGCCCCCGGCACCGCGGTCCCGGCCGGCGTGGCGGGCGGCTACTTCGGCCGTGCACTCGTCGTGGACGTCACCGACGCGACGACCACCACCGTGACGCTGTCCGAGCGGGTGCTGCGCGACTACGTGGGCGGCGCCGGCCTCGGCGTCTGGCTGATGCGTCACCTCGCGCCGCCGGGTGTCGACCCGCTGGGCCCGCAGGCACCGCTCGCGTTCGTGTTCTCACCCCTCGTCGGCACGCCGCTGACCACCAGCGCCAAGTTCGCAGTGGTGGCGAAGTCGCCCCTCACCGGCTTCCTCACCGACGCACTGGCCTCCAGCCACTTCGCCATCGCCGGCAAGCTGACCGGTCACGACGCCATCGTGGTGACCGGACGTGCGTCGCAGCCCTCCGTGCTGCTGATCGAGGGTGGTGACGTCCGGCTGGTGAGCGCGGCGGGGGAGTGGGGGCGGTCCGCGGCCGAGGCGGAGGCGAGCGTGCGGGAGCGGTTCGGGCGCCCGTGGCGGGTCGCCGCCATCGGTGTCGCGGGCGAACGGCAGGTGCGCTTCGCGACGGTGTCACACGACGGCCGGCACGCCGGGCGTGGCGGCCTGGGGGCGGTGCTCGGCGCGAAGAACATCAAGGCCATCGCGGTCCGCCCCACCACCAAGGTGGCGCCCGCCGACCCGGCCGGCGTGCTGGCGGCCGCCAGAGACCTGCGGGCCCGCTCCTTCGGTGCCGCCACGGCCAAGTACCGCGAGCTCGGCACGCTGGCCAACCTGCTCGCCTTCAACGCCATCAGCACGCTGCCCACCCGCAACTTCCAGACCGCCACGTTCGAGGGTGCCGAGCAGCTGGCCGCCGAGGATCTCGCGCAGGCGCGCGGCGTCACCAAGAACAGCTGCGCCTCCTGCACGATCGGCTGCGAGCACATCTACCGGCGCAAGGGCGGCAAGCAGCTGCGGGTGGAGTACGAGAACGTCTTCGCGCTCGGTCCCATGTGCGGCGTCTCGGACCCCGACGAGGTGCTCGAGGCGAGCGCCCGCTGCGACGAGCTGGGTCTGGACACCATCTCGGCCGGCGGGACGATCGCCTGGGCCATGGAGTGCGCGGAGCGCGGCCTGATCGACGCACCGTGGCTGCGCTTCGGCGACGGGTCAGCCGTGCTGCGTGCCCTCGACGAGATCGTCGAGGGCACGCAGCTCGGCGCGCTGCTGGCACGCGGGTCCAAGCACGCCGCCGAACAGGTGGGTCAGGGATCCGGTGACTTCGCGCCACACGTGAAGGGCATGGAGATGCCCGGTTACGAGCCGCGGACCCTGCACGCGATGGCTCTCGGTCTGGCGGTCAACGCGCGCGGCGCCGACCACAACCGCTCGGGCGCCTATGAAGCCGACCTTGCCGGCGACCTCGACCGGCTCGACGGGGGCGCTGCCCACGCCCGCGCGGCGGTGGAGACCGAGGACCGCGCCGCGGTGATGGACTCGCTCATCCTCTGCAAGTTCCTGCGGGGCGTGTTCGACGAGCCGTTCGCCGAGTGGGCGCAGCTGCTGAGCCTCGTCACGGGCTGGGACGTGGACGCCGCCGAGCTGCGCGAGACCGCGGTGCGGATCGTGCTGGCCAAGCGGGCCTACAACGCCCAGGAAGGCTGGGTGCCCTCCGACGACTGGCTGCCCGCCCGGCTGCTGGACGACACGTTGACCCTGGGGTCCGGCCGGGTGGGCGCGCTGAGTCGCGAACGGCTGCGCGTCATGATCGACGCCTACTACGAGGCCCGCGGGCTGGACGCCGAGGGCCGGCCGGCCACCGAGACGGCACGCCGGCTGACCGGCTGACCCGAAGCGGTCCCTCCCACGCGGGTCCGCACGTGAGTTTCGGCCCGCCTCGTGTTTGGATGCCCCCATGGCCTCACGTCCAGCGGGTGCGCAACGGTCTGCACGGCGAGCTCGGACCGAGTCGCCGTGACAGCCATCGAGGAGGCACCGAGCAAGGTCGAGACGGTGACCGCGACGATCGACGGCCAGACCGTCACGGTGCCCGCGGGCACCACCATCTGGTCGGCTGCCCGGGACGCGGGGATCGACATCCCCGTGCTGTGCCACGACGAGCGGTACGACCCCGTGGGCGTCTGCCGGCTGTGTGTGGTCGACGTGGGGGGCCGGGTCTACGCCGCGGCCTGCGTGCGTCCGTGCGAGGACGGCATGGAGGTCATCACCACCGACGAGGAGATCGAGCGCAGCCGTGCGACGCTGACCGAGCTGCTGGTCGCCGACCAGCCGCCCCCCGACCGCGACCCCAAGCAGACGACCACCGGCGACAACCAGCTGCTCGCCCTCGCCGCGCGCTACGACGCGTCGGACCCGGACCTGCCCGGGGGACACGGCCGCGGCACCGACATCTCCAACCCCGTGATCGCGGTCGACCACGACGCCTGCATCCTCTGCGACCGTTGCGTGCGCGCGTGCGACGACATCCAGGGCAACGATGTGATCGGGCGCAGCGGCAAGGGCTACACCACGCGCATCTCCTTCGACCTCAACGACCCGATGGGCTCGTCCTCCTGCGTGACGTGCGGCGAGTGCGTGGCCGCGTGCCCGACGGGCGCCCTCACGAACAAGCCCATCCACGACGTGCCGATCCGCCCGCGCTCCGAGCTCGACGCCGTCGACAGCGTCTGCCCCTACTGCGGAGTCGGCTGCGCCCTCACCTACTTCGTCGACCGTGAGCGCGGCGCGATCGCCTTCGCGGAGGGCCGCGACCAGCCCGGCTCGCAGGGCCGGTTGTGCGTCAAGGGCCGCTACGGCTGGGACTACGCCGCCTCGCCGCAACGGCTCACCACGCCGCTGATCCGTCGTGACGAGGCCTATCCCAAGGGTCCGCTCTCCGCCGACGTACGCGGCGACGCCGAGAGCCCCGGCAAGGGCGGCCGCAGCGACAAGGGCCGGCGCCGGCCGGGCGGGCTGGTGCCCTATGACGAGGTGCTGCCGCACTTCCGCGCCGCCACCTGGGACGAGGCGATCGATCTCGTCGCACGGCGTCTGGGCGACATCCACGGCGAGCACGGCCCTGGCGCGATCGCCGGCTTCGGCTCCGCGAAGTGTTCCAACGAGGAGGCCTACCTCTTCCAGAAGCTGATCCGGACCCGGTTCCGCACCAACAACATCGACCACTGCACCCGGCTCTGTCATGCCTCGAGCGTGGCGGCGCTCTTCGAAGGCATCGGCTCGGGTGCGGTGTCGACGACGTACGGCGACGTCATCAACTCCGACGTCGCGATCATCACCGGAAGCAACGCGACGGCGAACCACCCTGTCGCGTCGTCGTTCTTCAAGCAGGCCCGGCGCAAGGGAACGACCATCATCTACATCGACCCGCGGGCCGACAAGGTGGCCGACCACGCCGACATCTTCTGCCAGCTCAAGCCCGGCACCGACGTCGCGTTCTACAACGCCGTCATGCACGAGATCATCCGTCTCGACCTCGTCGACCACGACTACGTCGCCAGGCGCACCAGCAACTACGACGCGCTCGCCGCGACCGTGGCCGAGTACTCACCTGAGCGCGGTGAGCAGATCACCGGTGTGCCCGCCGACGTCATCCGCCGTGTCGCGCGGGTGTGGGGCGAGGCGAAGGCCGGGGTCATCTTCTGGGGCATGGGCATCTCCCAGCACACGACGGGCACCGACAACGCGCGCTGCCTGATCGCCCTGTGCGCGATCACCGGCAACGTCGGCAGGCCCGGCGCCGGGCTGCACCCGCTGCGCGGCCAGAACAACGTGCAGGGCGCCTCCGACTCGGGGCTGGTCCCGATGTTCTACCCGGACTACCAGTCGGTGGACCGCGACGATGCGCGCGTCCGCTTCGAGCAGGCATGGGGCGTCGAGCTCGACCCGGAGCGCGGGCTGACGGTCACGGAGATCATCGGCTCCGCGCTCACGGGCGGGGTGCGCGGCATGTACATGATGGGGGAGAACCCCTTCCTGTCCGACCCGAACATCAACAAGGTGCGCAAGGCCCTCTCGGCGCTGGACTTCCTGGTGGTGCAGGACATCTTCCTCACCGAGACCGCCGAGTTCGCCGACGTGATCCTGCCCGCGACGTCGTACCTCGAGAAGGAGGGCACCTACACCAACACCGACCGCCGCGTGCAGCGCGGTCACAAGGTGCTCGACGCTCCCGGACAGGCGCGCGTGGACTGGCAGATCATCCAGGACATCGCCAACCGGCTGGGCCTCGGCTGGTCCTACGAGACGCCGCGCGAGGTCTTCGAGGAGATGGTTCCGCTGATGCCGTCCTACCGGAACCTCAGCTACGACAACCTCGGGTCGACGGGCAAGCTGTACCCCAACGACGACCCGGAGAACAGCGACGGCACTGTCGTGATGTTCGACGAGCGGTTCAACACCGACGACGGGCTGGCCCACCTCGTGCCGGCCGAGTGGCTGCCGGCCAAGGAGCTGCCCAACCCCGAGTTCCCCTTCGTGCTCAACACCGGACGCCTTCTGGAGCACTGGCACACCGGGTCGATGACCCGACGGTCCTTCGCCCTCGACACCATCTCGCCGCGGGCGGAGGTCTACCTCCACCCGGAGGACGCAGCGATGCTCGGTCTCGTCGACGGTGCCCTCGCCCGCGTGCGGTCGCGCCGGGGCGCCATCGAGCTGCACGTGAAGGTCTCCGGCCGCGAGGCCCGCGGCAACTGCTTCATCCCCTTCCACTTCCGTGAGGCGGCGGCCAACCTGCTGACGATCGACGAGATCGACCCGGTGGGGAAGATCCCCGAGTTCAAGTTCTGCGCGGTCGCCATCGAGGCGTCCGGTGCCGCCGGCGGTAGCGGCCACGCTGGTGTCGCGCCGGGGAGCGGCGCGTGAGCGAGGTCCGTCCCGAGCCGCATCAGCAGCGTCGGCCGCAGCGCCCTGCGGGGGTGGAGGCTCGGGCCGGGAAGTTCCCCGGCCCGAGCCTGATCCCGGCGTTGAACGCGATCCAGGAGCGGCGCGGCTGGCTGCCCCGGGAGGAGCTGGTCGACCTCGCGCGCGACACCCGCCGCCCGCTCTACGAGGTCCAGGGTCTCGTCTCGTTCTATCCGCACTTCCGTACCTCGCCACCGCCGGCCGTCGCGCTGCACGCCTGCCACGACCTCTCCTGCTGGCTGCGCGGGTCCGACGAGCGCATCGCCGAGCTGCGCGCGGCCTACGGCGAGGACACCGACGTCGAGCTGGTCGAGGTCTCCTGCCTCGGGCGCTGCGACGTGGCACCGGCCGTCGCCGTCAACGAGGAGCCCGCATCCGTCGACCGGACAGCCGGACTGGTCGAAGCGGCCCGCCGCGGCGCGCTCGAGCACGCCGGTCCGACGCCGTCCGGGCGGGACCGGCCGTGGCCCAACGACCCCTACGCCGCGGGCGACGAGCGCTACCGCGTGCTGCGACGGTTGCTGGCCGGCGAGCTCGACGCCGACGCCCTCGTCGCCGCACTGCAGGAGTCGGGTCTGCGGGGCATGGGCGGCGCCGGCTTCCCGACCGGCAAGAAGTGGGAGCTGGTGGCGGGTCAGGGCGACGCCGCGGCCGGTCGAGCGCCGTACGCCGTCTGCAACGCCGACGAGTCGGAACCGGGCACCTTCAAGGACCGTCAGATCCTCGCCGACCAGCCGCACCTCGTGCTGGAGGGCCTGCTGCTGGGCATGGTGGTCGTGGGAGCTGAAGAGGGCTGGGTGTTCATCCGTCACGAGTACGGGCCCGAGGCCGACGTGCTGCGCGACGAGCTCGACCGGCTGCGCGAGCGGGGGCTGCTGGGCGCCGACGTCCTGGGCAGCGGCCGGCGGCTCGAGGTCGAGCTGTTCGTGTCGCCCGGCGGCTACATCCTCGGCGAGGAGTCCGCGATGCTCGAGTGCATGGAGGGCCACCGCGGGGAGCCGCGGAACAAGCCCCCGTTCCCGGGCGTCTTCGGCCTCTGGGGCCGACCCACGCTGATCAACTCCGTGGAGACGTTCGCCGACGTGCCGGTGATCGTCGAGCGCGGCGCCCGCTGGTGGCGGGAGCAGGGCGTCGGCGACTCGGTCGGGCTGAAGTTCTTCGCCGTGTCTGGCCACGTGCAGCGACCCGGCGTCTACTGCGTGCCGATGGGCAGCACCGTGCGCGAGCTGCTCGACCTCGCCGGCGGCATGGCCGACGGTGCCGAGCTCGCTGCGGTGCAGCCCGGCGGCGCCTCGTCGAACTTCCTCGGGCCGGACGCCCTCGACACGCGCCTGGACTTCGACACGCTCGCCGAGGCCGGGTCGATGCTCGGTTCCGGGGCGGTCGTCGCGATGGCCGAGGGCACCGACGTACTCGCCGCTGCGACCAACACGCTGCGGTTCTTCCGCAACGAGTCGTGCGGCAAGTGCGTGCCGTGCCGGGTGGGGACCCACAAGGCGCACGCCATCCTGAGCCGGGCCCGCGAGGACGCCGGCCCGGACGGCACCCGCACCGGCCTGGACGACACCGGCAGGGCGGTCGTGCTCGAGCTGGAGCGCACCTTGCGCAAGACCTCGATCTGCGGGCTCGGCCAGGTGGCGCTCGGGCCGGTCGCGAGCGCGCTGGGGCTGCAGCGCGGCGGGCCGGCCGCCCGGCCGATGCCGCGCGACTGACTCCCGTGGTCGACGCGTCGTCCCGGCGACCCGCGGTCCGGGGCAGGGAGTTCTTCACCACACGCACGGTGGCCGCGGCCCTGCGCGACCTGCCGGGGAGCGCTGTCACGGGCGAGGAGACCGTGCCCCTGGACGAGGCGTGCGGCAGGGTGCCGTCCCGCGACGTCACGGCACCCCGGCCGCTGCCTGGCTTCGCCCGTTCCACCGTCGACGGGTTCGCGGTGCGGGCCGCGGACACCTACGGCGCGTCGGAGGGACTTCCGTCCTACCTCGAGGTCGTCGGGGCCGTGCTGATGGGCGCAGCGCCCGAGGTCACCGTCGCGACGGGCCGGGCCGCCGCCATGCCCACTGGCGGGCCGCTGCCGCCCGGGGCGGACGCCGTCGTGATGGTCGAGCACACGCAGGAGACGATGCCGGGCAGCATCGAGGTGCTGCGGCCCGTCGCGCCGGGGGAGGGCGTCGTCCGCGCCGACGAGGACGTCGCGGTGGGCGCGGTGCTCGCTCCTGCGGGCCGGCCCCTGCGGGCGCAGGACCTCGGTCTGCTCGCCGCCGCTGGGGTCACCCGGGTCCCGGTCCGCCGCAGGCCCCGGGTCGCCGTCGTGGCGACCGGTGACGAGGTGGTGGCGCCGGGCACGGCCGTCCTGCAGCCCGGCCAGGTCCGGGACGCCACCTCCAGCGCGCTCGCCGCCCTGGTGCGCGAGGCCGGCGGTGACCCGACCCTGGTCGGCCCGGTGCGCGACGAGCCGGGCGCCCTCGCCGGCGTCCTGCGCGGGCTGCTCGGCCACTGCGACGTGGTGGTCGTCTCGGCGGGCTCGTCCGTCGGCGCCCGCGACGAGACCGCGGCAGCGGTGGCGACCCTGGGCGAGCCGGGCGTGCTCTGGCACGGGCTGGCGCTGCGGCCCGGCAAGCCGGCCCTGCTCGCCGACTGCGCGGGTGTGCCGGTCCTCGGCCTGCCCGGCAACCCGCTCTCCGCCCTGGTCGTGTTCCGGCTCGTCGGCATGCCGCTGGTGCGCCGGGTCGCCGGGGTCACCGCCGCGGCGCCGCAGCCGACGGTGCGCGCCACCCTGGCGCGCGCCGTGCCGTCTGCTGCTGGCCGCCTCGACGTCGTGCAGGTGCAGCTGGCCGGCGGGGTCGCCGAGCCGGTGTTCGGTGCCTCGGCGCTGCTCTCGGTGCTGACCCGCGCCGACGGCTATCTCCTCGTGCCGGAACCGGCCACCGGGCTGGACGCCGGCGCCGAGGTCGACGTCGTGCCGTACCGGTAGCCTGCCCGCAGTGTCGTCCGACCCGCCGTCCTCTCGTCCGGCAGCAGAGCCCTCCAGCCCCTTCGTCCGCGACGTGCCGGTTGCCGAGGCGTGGGCGGCCTGGACGGCGGCGGCGCGGGCCGCCGGCTGCCCGTCCCGGCTGCCGGTCGAGACCGTGCCGGTCGCCGAGGCCGTCGGCCGGGTGACGGCGGCCCCGGTCTGGGCCAGCCGGTCCTCGCCCGCGTTCGACTCCGCCGCGATGGACGGCATCGCCGTCACCGCGACCGACACGCTGGGTGCGAGCGAGAGCACTCCGCTGCTCCTGCCCGCCGGGTCGTTCGAGGTGGTCGACACGGGCGATCCCATGCCCGCAGGTCGCGACGCCGTGGTGATGCGCGAGGACGTGCACCACGTCCGCGACCGGGACGGCCGGACGACGGCGGCCGAGGTGCGGGCTGCTGTGGCGCCCTACCACCACGTGCGCTCCATCGGCGAGGACGTCAGCGCGACCGAGCTCCTGCTGCCCGAGGGGCACCGGCTGCGGCCGGTCGACGCCGCCGCCGTCGCCGCCTCGGGCGGCACGCACGTCGTCGTACGTCGCCGGCCCGTGGTCGCCGTCATCCCCACCGGCGACGAGATCCGCCCCGTGGGCGAGCCCCTCGCGCCCGGCGAGATACCGGACACCAACTCGCTGATGCTCGCCGCCCAGGCGCGCGAAGCCGGCTGCGCCGCCCTCGTGCACCCGGTCGTGCGCGACGAGCCCGCGCTGCTGAGCGCCGCGGTCCGCGAGGCAGCCGGGTCCAGCGACCTGGTCATCGTCATCGCCGGGTCCAGCGCCGGTCGCGACGACTACACGGCGCGGGTCGTCGCCGAGGTCGGCGAGCTGTGCGTGCACGGTGTCGCCGTGCGACCGGGGCATCCGGTCGTGCTCGGCGTGGTCGACGCGACCCCCGTGATCGGGGCGCCCGGCTACGCGGTGTCGGCCGCCCTGACCTTCGAGATCTTCGCGGCTCCGCTGCTCGCGGCCCTGCAGGGCGCTGCGCCCACCCGCCGGCCGGTGGCTCGCGCCCGCCTTGCCCGCAAGCTCGCCTCGACCGTCGGGTCCGACGACTGGGTGCGGGTGCGGCTCGGCCGGGTGGGCGGCGCCCTGGTCGCCACCCCGCTGCCGCGCGGCGCCGGGGTGCTCACCTCGCTGGTGCGCGCCGACGGGCTGCTCGTCGTGCCGACCGGGGTCGAAGGGCACCACCCCGGCGACGAGGTCGACGTGGAGCTGCTGCGCGGGCTGGACGCCATCGAGCGCACCATCGTGGCGATCGGTTCGCACGACATGGTGCTGGACCTCGCCGCGTCGCAGCTACGGGCGGTCGACCCGATGCTGACCCTCGCGTCGTCCAACGTCGGCTCGCTGGGCGGGCTCGTCGCGCTGCGCGACGGGCTCTGCCACGTGGCCGGCTCACACCTGCTCGACCCCGAGACCGGCAGCTACACGACGCCGTACGTCGAGCGCGTCCTCGCGGGCGAGGACGTGGCCGTCATCCGGCTGGTGCACCGCACCCAGGGGCTGCTCGTCGCGCCGGGCAACCCGCTGGGCCTGTCGGGCGTAGCCGACCTGGTCGGGTCCGGGGTGCGCTACGTCAACCGACAGCGCGGGGCGGGGACCCGCGTGCTGCTCGACACGTTGCTGGCGGCCGCCGGGCTCGACCCGGCCGACGTCTCGGGCTACGGCCGCGAGGAGCACACCCACCTCGCCGTCGCGGCCGCGGTGGCCTCCGGCCGGGCCGACACGGGGCTGGGCATCCAGGCCGCCGCACGGGCCTTCGGTCTGGACTTCGTCCCGGTCGCCGACGAGCCCTACGACCTGGTGGCCCGAGCGGCCGACGTCGAGGGCGTGCTGGCCCCGCTGGTGGCGCTGCTCGGCGAGCCGGCATTCCGCACCGCGATCGGCGCCCTCGGCGGCTACTCGACCTCCGAGACAGGACTGCGGGTGCGCTGAGGGCGCGCTGCCCGGTCGTCGTCCCACCACTTCCGGCACCGGTCGGCCACCGCGGCGATCTCGGCGGGGAACCGCTCGTGCCGCCGTGGGTAGCCGAGGTCGGACAACAGATCACCCGCGAGCGCCTCGAACAGCTGCACCGACCGCTCGTCCATCGCCGTCGACCAGTCCCGAAGGCCCCGGGTGGCCGGCAGCCAGGCCTTCTTCGCGTCGCGACCGGGCTTCTCGCGGGTGCGGCCCTCAGCGAAGCCCGCCATGCCCTCGTCGTAGGGCAGGTCGAGGAAACGGCTGAGGGTCCGCAGCCGGCCCGCGGGATCGGCGACGAGGTCCTCGTAGCGCAGCTCGTGGTAGGTCGCATCACCGACGCCCGCGCCGTCGCGTCGCCCGGTCTCGACCATGTCACGCCACCACAGCGCACTCACCCCGACGGGCTGCTCCCGCCACAGCGCCTTGCGCCCGGGGCCCTTGCCCTCGTGCGCCCACTCCAGGACGGAGAGGGCGACGTCGCGACCGTCCCGCACGATGTGCACGAAGCGCGCGGCCGGGAACAGCGCGTGCAGCACCGGGATCTCGCGGCAGTAGTCCGGGGTCTTCTCGCCCGCGAGCGGCTTGCCGTGCCGGGTCGCCAGCGCGTCGTAGAGCAGAGCCACGAACTCGCCGTAGGTTCCGGCCCGCGCGGCAGCCTCGTCGACGGCCTCGTCGGGCACACCCAGCCGCGGGAAACGGTGGTAGCCGCGGACCCGCTCGACGAGCTCCCCGGTGAGCGGCAGGTCGCCGACGACCTCGAGGTCCTGCACCGCCTTGGGGATGAAGTGGGTGTCGTTGGCG
The DNA here is from genome assembly GCA_030841035.1 of Actinomycetota bacterium. Taxonomy (GTDB): domain Bacteria; phylum Actinomycetota; class Actinomycetes; order JACCUZ01; family JACCUZ01; genus BP-173. Next base: position 10,489 of record JAVEDI010000006.1, on the reverse strand, counting down.
ACGGTCAGCTGGGCGTGGGCGTCGAGCATCCGCTGCAGCAGCGTGGTGCCCGACCGGGGGCAACCGACCACGAACAGGTAGGGGTTCGTCTTTCCGGTCTCGCCCACGGTCCTCCCTGCATCTCGCCAGCCGGACAGCGGGCACCGTAGCGCAGCCCGTCCTGAGCCAGCAGCGGAACGGCTGAGGGGTCCCCTGCGGAACGGCGGCCCCGCCGGGCGCGCGGCCGGTTAGGGTTGGGTTGCACGCCTACGTACCAGGGGAGGCCACTTCGTGCGCGGATCGGGGCCGGTCAGCGATCGGGTGGCCACGGTTCCCAACGCCCTGAGCGCCCTGCGGCTGCTGGGCGTCCCGCTGTTCCTCTGGCTGGTGCTGCACGAGCACGATGCTGCCGCCGTGCTGGTCCTCATGGTCAGCGGCTTCACCGACTGGCTCGACGGCAAGATCGCGCGGCGCTGGAACCAGATGTCGAGGATCGGTCAGCTGCTGGATCCGTCGGCGGACCGCTTGTACATCCTGGCCACGCTCATCGGCCTCACGGTCCGCGACGTCGTACCCCTGTGGTTCACGCTCGGACTCGTCGCTCGCGACGTGCTGCTCGCGCTGACGCTGCCGGTGCTGCGTCAGCACGGCTACGGCCCGTTGCCCGTGCACTTCCTCGGCAAGGCGGCCACCTTCAACCTGCTCGCCGGATTCCCGTTGCTGCTGCTCGGCGAGTCCGACTCGTTCGTCGGCCCGGTGGCCCACGCCTTCGGCTGGGCCTTCGCCGTATGGGGCACCGCGCTGTACTGGTGGGCGGGGTGGCTCTACGTGGTCCAGCTTCGCCAGGTTCTCGCGGCTGACCGGACGGCGAGGGTGGGGGTCGCGGGCACATGAAGGCAGTGGTCATGGCGGGAGGCGAGGGCACCCGGCTGCGCCCGATGACGGCCAGCATGCCCAAGCCACTGCTGCCGATCGTCAACAAACCCATCATGGAGCACGTGCTGCGGCTGCTGCGCCGCCACGGCGTCACCGAGACCGTCGTCACCGTGCAGTTCCTCGCCAGCCTGGTGCGCAACTACTTCGGTGACGGCGAGGACGCCGGCATGGTCCTGCACTACGCCACCGAGGAGACACCGCTGGGCACGGCCGGCAGCGTCAAGAACGCCGAGCACCTGCTCGACGACGGCACGTTCATCGTGATCTCCGGCGACGCGTTGACCGACTTCGACCTGACCGACCTGGTGAAGTACCACCACGACAAGGGCGCGCTCGTCACCGTCTGCCTCACCCGCGTGCCCGACCCGCTGGAGTTCGGCATCACGATCGTCGACGACGACGGGCGGGTGCAACGGTTCCTGGAGAAGCCCACGTGGGGACAGGTCTTCTCGGACACGGTGAACACCGGTATCTACGTCATGGAGCCCGAGGTCTTCGAGCACGTGGCCGCCGGCGAGGTCGTCGACTGGTCAGGAGACGTCTTTCCCAAGCTCGTCGAGGCCGGCCTGCCGATCTACGGGTACGTCGCCGAGGGCTACTGGGAGGACGTGGGCACGCACGACTCCTACTTCCGCGCCCAGGCCGACGTGCTGTCGGGGAAGGTCGACCTCGAGCTCGACGCGTTCGAGGTCTCGCCCGGCGTCTACATCGCGGAGGGGGCCGACGTGCACCCCGACGCGGTGCTGCGCGGCCCGCTCTACATCGGCGACTACGCCAAGATCGAAGCGGGTGCGGAGCTGCGGGAGTTCTGCGTCCTGGGCAGCAACGTCGTCGTGAAGAACGGCGCGTTCCTGCACCGCGCCGTCGTGCACGACAACGTCTTCATCGGGCCGCAGACCAACCTCCGCGCCTGCGTGATCGGCAAGAACACCGACATCATGCGGGCCGCCCGGGTCGACGAGGGCGCCATCATCGGCGACGAGTGCGTCATCGGTGAAGAGGCGCTGGTCTCGGCCGGGATCAAGATCTATCCCTTCAAGACGGTCGACGCCGGTGCCGTCGTCAACACGAACGTCATCTTCGAGTCCCGCGGCCAGCGGACCCTGTTCGGGCCGCGCGGCGTGTCAGGCATCGTCAACGTCGAGATCACACCGGAGCTGGCCGTGCGGCTGGCGAGCGCCTGGGCGACGACCCTGAAGAAGGGCACGACGGTCACGACGTCACGTGACGTCTCCCGGGCCGCCCGCGCGCTCAAACGGGCCGTGATCGCCGCTCTCACCTCGAGCGCGATCAACGTCGTCGACCTCGAGGTCGTGCCGGTCCCGGTCGCCCGGCTGGAGACCGCGCAGGCCAGCGGCGGCGGGGTGGTCCTGCGGACCACGCCCGGCCAGCCGGAGTCGGTGGACATCGTCTTCCTCGACGGCCGCGGCGCCGACCTCTCCCAGGTCGCCCAGCGCCGGCTCGAGCGCACGTTCAGCCGGGGCGAGTACCGCAGGGCCTTCCCCGGCGAGATCGGCGACCTGGCCTTCCCGCCGCGCGTCATGGAGGCCTACGCACTCGAGCTGCTGCGCCGGGTCGACACGACCGGGGTGAGCGAGGCCGGGCTCAAGGTGGTCGTCGACACCGGTGGCGGTACGGCGGCGCTCGTGCTCCCCTCGCTGCTGGGTCGGCTCGGGGTCGATGCGCTGACCGTCAACAACGGCCTCGACGAGACCTCGCCCACCGAGACCACGGCGGAGCGCCGTGAGGCGCTGAAGCGGCTGGGAACGCTCGTCTCGTCCTCACGAGCGGCGTTCGGCGTGCACTTCGACCCCGTCGGCGAACGCATCTCGATCGTGGACGAGCGTGGCGGCATCATCGACGACGAGCGCGCGCTGCTCGTGACGCTGGACCTGGTGGCGGCCGAGCGGCGCCTCGGGCGCGTCGCGCTCCCGGTGACCACCACCCGGCTCGCCGAGCAGGTCGCCGCCTTCCACGGTGTGCAGATCGACTGGATCTCGACCGCACCGGCCGCGCTGACCGCGGCCACCGAGGGGCCCGACGCCATCTTCGGCGGCGACGGCAGGGGCGGCTTCGTCGTCCCGGCGTTCTCCACGGCGCTGGACGGCTTCGCCGCGTTCGTGCAGCTGATCGGGCTCGTGGCGCGGACCAAGCTGCCGCTGTCGGAGATCGACCGGCGCATCCCGCAGAGCCACATCGCGCGCCGTTCGGTGCCCACGCCGTGGGCGGCCAAGGGCATGGTGATGCGCGCGGTCATCGAGGACGCCGGCGAGCGCACCCTCGACACCACCGACGGCGTACGCGTGGTCGAGCAGGACGGCAGCTGGGCACTCGTGCTGCCCGACCCGGCCGAGCCGGTCACCCACCTGTGGGCCGAGGCAGCCGACGACACGACGGCGACGCACCTGCTCGAGACCTGGGCCGACGTCGTCTCGCGGGCGGACAGCTGACGGGCGCGCGCGGCGCGGCGACGCGCCGCCCGCATGAAACCATGACAGCCATGAGGGGACGGAGCTCGCCGGCACCTGTGCGCCGCGACTCGTCCATGTCGCTGCTCACCGACCTGATGGCGCACTCGCTCGACGCGGGCTACGCCGAGGCGCACGCGCGCCGCCGGCCGGGGGAGGAGCAGCACCGCCGCGGCCGGCCACGCCTGCTGTTGCTCGTCGGTGTGCTCGCCGTCGGCCTGTTGCTGGCGACATCCGCTGCGCAGACGCGCAACCGCGCCTCGGCCGTCGCGCAGGAGCGGGACGCGATCGCGGGCGAGATCGCCGGGCGGGCGGCGCAGAACGACCGGCTCGCCACCGCGCTCGAGCGCGAGCGGGCGCGGCTGAACACCTCTCGGCGTGACGCCCTGCGGCTGAGCGACGAGGGTCAGCGGCTGACCCGGACCCTGACAACCCTCGAGGCCGCCACGGGAGCCACGGCGGTGCGCGGCCCGGCTCTGGTCGTGCAGCTGGACGACGCGCGCAGCGCCGACGCGCCGGGTGCGGACGTGGATCCGCGCTCCGGCCAGGTCGCCTACGGCCGGGTCACCGACCGGGACCTGCAGACGGTCGTGAACCAGCTGTGGGAGGCGGGGGCCGAGGCCGTGGCGGTCAACGGGCAGCGACTGACGGCGCTGAGCGCGATCCGGTCGGCCGGCGACGCGGTGCTCGTGGACTTCCGGCCATTGAGCCCACCGTACGAGGTCGTGGCTGTGGGCGACGCGCCACACGTGCGGACGGCGTTCGCCGAGGGCTTCGGCGGCAGCTATCTTCAGGCGCTGCGGGACTACGGCATCAGCTACTCGATCACCACCCGCGACTCGGTGCGGCTCGCGGCGTCCGCCGGGGCCACGTTGCGCTACGCCAGCGCCCCCAGCGGAACGGAGAGCGGCTCGTGATCGCGGTACTCGGGCTGGCCGTCGGCATCGTCGCCGGCCTGTTCCTCGAGCCCACCGTGCCGACCTGGCTGCAGGCCTACCTGCCGATCGCGGTGGTCGCCGCGCTGGACGCGGTGTTCGGTGGCCTGCGCGCGCTGCTGGACGGCATCTTCGACGACAAGGTGTTCGTCGTGTCCTTCGTGGCCAACGTGCTCGTCGCGGCGCTGATCGTCTACCTCGGAGACCAGCTCGGTGTCGGGTCGCAGCTGTCCACCGGCGTCGTGGTCGTCCTCGGCATCCGGATCTTCTCCAACGCCGCCGCGATCCGCCGGCACCTCTTCGACGCCTGAGCAGCGGGGTACCAGGACGATGACCGATCCCACCGACGGGGCTGCGCCCCGGGCGCCCGAGGGCCGTGGCGTCGGGCGGCGACGGCTGCTGACGGCGCTGCGCTCGCGTCCGACGGGCGGCCAGCTGGTCGCCGCCGCGCTGTGCGCCCTGCTGGGTTTCGCCGTCGCGGTGCAGGTGCGGGCCAACCAGGACGTCGCGCTGACCGGGCTGCGCCAGAGCGACCTGGTGCGCATCCTCGACGACGTGACCGAGCGCTCCGCGCGGCTGCAGGCCGAGGCCCGCGACCTCGAGGACACCCGCTCGAGGGTCACCGGGGGCAGCAGCGGCACCCGGGCGGCCCTCGAGGACGCGCGGGCGCGCAGCGAGACGCTCGCCATCCTGGCCGGCACCGTGCCCGCGCGCGGCCCCGGTATCGAGTTCACCATCGGCGACCCCGACGGCAAGGTCGGCTCCGACGTGCTGCTCGACGCCCTGCAGGAGCTGCGGGACGCGGGCGGTGAAGCCTTCGAGATCGCCACGGTGGGCGGCCCGGCGGTGCGGGTCGCCGCGTCGACGTACCTCGCGGACGACGACGGTGGCATCAGCGTCGACGGCACCCACCTGCGCTCGCCCTACCGTTTTCGCGTCATCGGGGACTCGCGCACGCTGGCCGCCGCCCTCGACATCCCCGGCGGGGTGCTCGACGTCCTGCGGCAACGAGACGCGCAGGGCAGCGTGACGCAGCTGGCCAGGCTGGAGATCACCTCCTTGCGCCCCGTTCCGGCGCCCCAGTACGCTCGCCCGGCCCCGGAGGACAACGGCGGCTGACGGACGTCCTGCGCCCCGGTCTAGGCTCGGACGCGAACGCGAGCCAACGGAGGGATCACCGCGTGTACCCGGAGGACCTGCAGTACACCAAGGACCACGAGTGGCTGCGCAGCGAGGGCGACACGGTGCGCGTGGGTGTGACGGACTACGCCCAGCAGGCGCTGGGTGACATCGTGTTCGTCACGCTGCCCGAGGTCGGGGCAGAGGTCTCCGCGGGGACGCCCTGCGGGGAGATCGAGTCGACCAAGAGCGTCTCCGACGTCTACGCGCCCGTCTCCGGGACCGTCGTGGCCCGCAACGAGAGCCTCGACGCGGCGCCCGAGCTGATCAACTCCGACCCCTACGGCGACGGCTGGATGATCGACATCCGCCCGGCGGCCGGGGGTCTGGCCGATGGCGAGCAGCTGCTGGACGCGCAGGCCTACCAGGCCGGTCTCGACCAGTCCTGAGGGTCCGGAGACGTCGGTGTTGACCGGTTGCCGGGCGCCACGTAGCGTCACCCTCGACCTGCGGTCGAGGGTGAGACCACCGTCTCTCACGAGCCCAGCCGGTAGCGTCGGGGCAGCCCACCATCCGAGAACCGACGACAGACGACGTGTGCGGCGTCAGCCGCAGCGGGGAGGCCGATAGATGCCCTTCTGCACCCAGTGCGGGCACAGCAACGCCGAGGACGCCCGGTTCTGCAGCAACTGCGGCGCCGCCCTGCGACCTGCCCCTGTCCCGTCCGGCTCGCCGGGGGAGACGTCCACCATCACCATCCACGGCGTGGACGTCGGCGAGGTCCCCGACAAGGGCGAGGGGCTCTCGGCGGCCGACCAGAGCGCCGTCGACGCCCTGCCGCCCGGCTCCGCGCTGCTCGTCGTGCGCCGGGGCCCCAACTCGGGCAGCCGGTTCCTGCTCGACTCCGACATCACGACCGCCGGTCGGCACCCGTCCAGTGACATCTTCCTCGACGACGTGACGGTCTCGCGCCGGCACGCGGAGTTCGCCCGCACACCCGACGGGTTCGCCGTGCGGGACGTCGGCTCCCTCAACGGCACCTACGTCAACCGGGAACGCATCGACGAGGCCGGGCTCGGGCCGGGCGACGAGGTGCAGATCGGCAAGTACCGGCTGGTGTTCTACCCCAGCCAGCAGCACTCGTCCGGCCCCACCGGGCGCGAGCAGGCGTGAGCCCGGCGGTTCCTGCCCGCGCTCTGCTGAGCATCGGGGAGGTGTTGGCGCAGCTGCGTCCGGAGTTCCCGGACGTCAGCATCTCCAAGATCCGCTTCCTGGAGTCGGAAGGGCTGGTGGAGCCCGCGCGCACCCCGTCGGGCTACCGCAAGTTCAGCCATGACGACATCGCGCGGCTGCGCTACGTGCTCGGTGCGCAGCGCGACCAGTACCTCCCGCTACGGGTCATCAAGGAGCACCTCGAGGCGATCGACCGCGGGCTGGCACCTCCGCAGCCGCCCGGTGGCCCTGCGCAGCTGCCGCGCCCGGTCACGGTCGCGGGCGTCGACGGCGAGCCGCCGGCGCGCTCGTTCGGCGCCGAGGCAGCAGACCTGCGGCTCTCCCGCGACGAGCTGGCCGAGGCCACCGGGATCGAGCGGGAGCTGCTCGACCAGCTTGAGGGCTTCGGGTTGCTCAGGCCACGCAGCTCTCGTGAGGGGACGCCGTACTTCGACGCCGACGCCCTCGCCGTCGCGCAGATCGTCGCGGCGATGGCGGCGTACGGCCTCGAGCCGCGGCACCTGCGCGGCTTCCGCAACGCGGCGGACCGGGAGACCTCGCTGGTCGAGCAGGTCGTCGCACCGTTGCTGCGCCAACGCAGCCCGGATGCGCGGGCCAGGGCGCAGGAGGTGGCCCGCGAGATGGCGGCACTCTCGGTCCGGCTGCACACGGCACTCGTACGCGCCGCGATGCGATCGCTGGTCGGTCCCTGACGCGATCGAGAACGGCGGCGGGCGCGTCCGGTGACCGGCCCCTGCGGCGAGTAGGGTGATCGGTGTGAACGAGCTCGACGTCGTCGGCGTGCGTGTGGAGATGCCGTCCAACCAGCCGATCGTCCTGCTCAAGGAGGCGTCGGGCGAGCGTTACCTGCCCATCTGGATCGGCGCTGGCGAGGCGACCGCGATCGCTTTCGCCCAGCAGGGCGTCGTGCCGCCGCGGCCGATGACCCATGACCTGATCCGTGACCTGCTGGAGGCGACCGGCGAGCAGCTCACCCAGGTGCGCATCACCTCCCTGCAGGACGGCATCTTCTACGCCGAGATGGTCTTCGCCAGCGGCGTGGAGGTCAGCGCCCGGCCCTCCGACGCGATCGCCGTCGCGCTGCGCACCGGCTCGCCGATCTTCGGTGCCGACGAGGTGCTCGAGGAGGCCGGGATCGCCATCCCGGACGAGCAGGAGGACGAGGTCGAGAAGTTCCGCGAGTTCCTCGACCAGATCTCGCCCGAGGACTTCGGCGGCCCGCACCGGTAGCCGGCGGGTCCCCTGGACACGCCGCCCGGTCGTTGACCGCGAGGTCCCGCACCCGTACCGTGCCAGGTGAACGCCCTTGCTGTAACTCCAGCCGTGTGATCCGTGTCCGAGGCGCCCCGGTGCCCCGAGCCGGGTCGGGCGGCCTTCCCCACCGGGCGCGAGACGGAGACCCCCATGACGAGCACCGGCGGCACGCCGACAGCTGGCGGCACCGATCAGCGCCAGCAGCAGGAGGCGCGCACGCGGGCCGGCCAGCAGGGGCTGCTGTTCGCCGACGACCTGCCCCAGCTGCCCGAGGACATGGGTTACCGGGGGCCGACCGCCTGCGCCGCCGCCGGCATCACCTACCGGCAGCTGGACTACTGGGCGCGGACCGGGCTGGTCGAGCCGAGCATCCGCTCGGCGCACGGGTCGGGCAGCCAGCGCCTCTACGGCTTCCGCGACATCCTGGTGCTCAAGGTGGTCAAGCGGCTGCTGGACACCGGCGTCTCGCTGCAGAACATCCGCACCGCGGTCGGTCACCTGCGCCAGCGTGGCGTCGACGACCTGGCCCAGATCACCCTGATGAGCGACGGAGCGACCGTCTACGAGTGCACGTCGGCCGACGAGGTCGTCGACCTCGTGCAGGGTGGCCAAGGGGTGTTCGGGATCGCCGTGGGACGCGTGTGGCGCGAGGTCGAGGGGTCGTTGGCCCAGATGCCCGGCGAGCGTCCCGACGCCAGCCACGAGGACAGCCTCGACGACGAGCTCTCGGCGCGCCGGCGCGCCCGCCAGACCGGCTGATCCGCCCCGGCGGGGGCCCGCGGTAGAGTCGGCACTGCCGACAATCCCGCGTGGGAGAGTCCGTGTCGCCGGTGCCCGCACCGGTGGCGCGGCGCCGAAGGGGCAACCTCCCCGGAACCTCTCAGGCAGCCGGACCACGCGGACGAGGCAGCTCTGGAGCGCCAGCGACAGAGGGGGAGACCGCAGCACGTGTCCATGGGTCCATGGTCACGTCGCCGTCGACCCGGGAGACCTGTCGTGACCGACCCCACCACCTCCGCCCCCGCCGGCCGCAGCGAGCTGGACGCCACGGTCACCTTCGCGCGCCGGCACATCGGGCCCGCCGTGGAGGACCAGGCGAAGATGCTGGCCCTGCTGGGCCACGCGTCGCTCGAGGACCTCGTCGCCGCGGCCACCCCCGCCTCGATCCGTGCCGACCGTCCGCTGGCGATCGAGGCGGGCCGGGCCGAGCACGAGGTGCTCGAGGAGCTGCGCGGGCTGGCCTCCCGCAACCAGGTCGTCACGTCGATGATCGGGCTCGGCTACCACGGCACCGTCACTCCGCCGGTGATCCTGCGCAACGTGCTCGAGAGCCCGGCTTGGTACACCGCGTACACGCCGTACCAGCCCGAGATCTCCCAGGGTCGGCTCGAGGCGCTGCTGAACTTCCAGACCGTGGTGGCCGACCTGACCGGGCTGCCCCTCTCCGGCGCGTCCCTGCTCGACGAGGCGACCGCCGCCGCGGAGGCCATGACCCTCGCCCGGCGCATCAGCACGGCACCTGCCGCGGCGGTGTTCGTCATCGACGCCGCGGTGCTGCCGCAGACCCGCGCGGTGGTCGAGACGCGGGCCGAGCCTCTCGGGCTCAGGCTGGTCGTCGCCGACGTCGTGCGCGACGGCCTGCCCGAGGACGAGGTCTTCGGGGTACTGCTGCAGTACCCCGGCGCCACGGGCGAGGTCTGTGACCTGTCGGCGATCTGCGAGGCGGCCCACGAACGCGGCGCCCTGGTCACCGTCGCGGCCGACCTGCTGGCGCTCACCCTGCTGCGACCGCCCGGCGAGATGGGCGCGGACATCGCCGTCGGCAGCACCCAGCGATTCGGCGTGCCGATGGGCTTCGGCGGCCCGCACGCCGGCTACCTGGCGGTGCGTCAGGGCCTCGAACGGTCGCTGCCGGGCCGGCTCGTGGGTGTGTCGCGTGACGCCGACGGCGCACCGGCGTACCGGCTGGCCCTGCAGACCCGCGAGCAGCACATCCGCCGCGAGAAAGCGACCAACAACATCTGCACCGCGCAGGCGCTGAACGCGCTCGGGGCGATGGTCCACCTGGCCTGGCTCGGGCGGGAGGGCTTCCGCGAGCTGGGCGAACTGCTGGTGCGGCGCACCGCCTACGCGCGCGAGCGCCTTGCCGCGGTCGAGGGGGTCGAGTTGCTGCACGACGCCCCTGTCGTCCGCGAGTTCGCGGTGAAGCTCGATGCCCCGGTCGGCGCAGTCCTCGACCGGGTGGCCGAGCGTGGGATCGCGGCTGGCTACCCGCTCGGCCGCGAGTACCCCGAGTACGAGGACGGTCTCCTGATCGCGATCACCGAGCGCCGCACCCCGGAGCAGATCGACGCCCTCGCCGACGCCCTCGGCGCGGCGGTCGCCGCCGAGCGACAGGGGGTGGCGGCATGACCCTGACCGAGACACCGATGCAGCGTGAACGGGCGCGGACGATCTACGAGAAGTCGAAGTCGGGCCGGCGCGCCGCGGTGCTGCCCGCCGCCGGCGTCCCGGAGCCGCCGATCGAGGAGCTGATCCCGGCGAACCTGCTGCGCGCCGAGCCGC
>JAVEDI010000103.1 GCA_030841035.1 Actinomycetota bacterium | reverse complement strand
AGCGGGATCAGCTCGAGTTTCATCTGCATCGCAGTCATGCCCCTCTCGGGTCATCCTTGTCCGACACGATCTTGACCGTATGTTCGTCGATTGAACGAGGGCCACAACCCTAGCCCGGGCACCACAGCAGTTGATGTGTGTCCCTCACGCGCGCTCGGGAGCTGCGGGTCACGTGGAGACGCTACTCATCCTGAGGGCCGCCGACCGCGCGATCGCGCCGAAGCCCCTGCAGCAACCAGTCGCGGAGTTGGCGAAGGCCGGGGCCGGATCTACTCGAAGCCGTCAGGGCCCGGTCAGCGTGCGGGCAGCAGCCGAGCGGCGGTCCCCCGCTTTACTTGGCCGGGGCGCTGCTGCTCGCCCGCGAACGAGCTAACTACGACCAGGGCGCCAGTCAGCGCCGGAACCAGCCACTGCAGCAGCTGGAGCTTCTTCTGCGCCGCGGCCGCGTCCTCGGGGGTGAAGGTGTTGGGCTGGGTGCCGGAGTCGGCCGGCACCGCGCCGTGCCGGGAGACCTTGCGGCCCAGCGCCCGGCTGTAGGCAGTCGCCCCAAGAGCCGCGCCGGTCAAGGCGGTCTTGGCCAGTGCCATCGAGGCCACTCCCTTCTGGATGGTCAGTCGCTCACGGTTGCCGGCCAGCTGCCCGAGCGAGCCCACGAGGTGGGCGCCGATCGCCGCCGCGTTGACCGGCGTCCAACGGTCCCAGCCGGCGTTCGCAACGGCGCCTGTTGACGCCGGGTCCTTTGCCTCGGCGGACGCTGGGTTCAGCGCGACCGCGTTGGCGAGCGTTCCGCCGAACCACGTCGCCAAACCAACGTCGTGCAGGGAACGGGACAGCGTGTTCATGTTGGCCATGAAGGCTCCTCAGTGTCATAGGTCATGTCGTGTAGGAAAGTGGCTGCCCATCCCTTGCGGGGCGAAACCGGACGCCGCACCCGTCGAAGGTCCTGGACATGACTGCGGCACGACTTCAATGCGACCACGGCTCAAGCAGGCGCGGAGCCTGGCTGGGCACCGCGAACCTCGTCGTCGACGGGAGGTCCGGAGGGGCTGCCCTGGTAGCGCTCATCCAGGTCACCGCCATCGTGGTGGGGCATGTGCTGGCTGTTGTTCTTGCCCACGACCGGGCGGTGCGGCTGCCGTCGTCTACGGGCTACCGTCCTTGTTGATTCTCGCTAGGTGATCGGCTGGCTCGTTGCGCCACTCGAGGAGGAAAAGGGTGGCGTCGTCGCTGGTGGCCCCGCCTCGCGCGCGCATCAGAGCGTGCGAGAGCCGGCGCACGGTCTCTTGGACGGGCCCGCCACTTTGCTCGGCGCGCTCGAGCTGGTCGACCAGGCGGGCGACGCCGAACTGCTCGCCGCCGGTGGTGTGTTCCTCGGTGATGCCGTCGGAGAAGAACAGCACGCGGTCACCGGGCTCCAGCGCTTCTTCGCTGACGTGCGGGGTGGCGCCGCCGATGCCGGCCGGCAGCGTGGTCGGGCTGTGCAGGGTGCGCACCACCCGCCGGTCGCGCAGCAGCAGGGGGTGTGGGTGGCCGGCGTTGACCCACCGCAGCAGCCCGGAGCCGACGTCGAGGCGGGCCATCTGCAAGGTGGCGAAGCTGTCCTGGTCGAATTGCCCGGCCACGGCGTGGTCGATGGCGGCGTAGAGATCGGCCAGGTCGACGTCGCCGCGTCGGGCGTGGCGGTAGGCCGCCACGGCGACGGTGGCCATCACCGCCGCGCCCATCCCGTGGCCCATCGCGTCGATGATTGCGACGTGCAGGACGTCGTCGTTCAGGGCGTAGTCAAAGATGTCGCCGCCGACGTCGTAGGCGGGCTCGAGGATCCCGGCAACGGCTACCTGCGGGGTCGTCATCATCAGCGGCGGAACTATTGACCACAGCATCTCCGCGGACAGGCTCATCGGCCGCCGCCGTCGGGCCTGGAAGAACCGGTCGGTGTAACCGCCTTTGGTGACCAGCACGTCGGCGAGCAGACCGGCGAAGCGCCGCGCCAGCCGCCGGCTGTCCTCATCCGGGATGGCAGCGGTGAACGCCAGCACCCCCACCCGGTCCGAGCCGTCCAACAAGGGCACAAACAGCCGCACCCCGTCGTCGACCGACTGTTCGACCATCGCGTCGCCCAGGAACGCCCGGCCGGGCAGAGACCCCTCGATCGGCTCCGGTTCTCCACCGACCAGACCCTGGCCGGGCAGCGGCACCAAGGTCATCTGGTCGTAGTCCTGCAGGTACACAGCGACATCTCGGCCCCCGATTGCGGCGATCACCTCCGACACGAGCGGGGCGATCAGTTGCGGGGGCATCTCATGGGCCCGATCGATCATCGTTCCCAACAGCCGCTCGCCGAAGCCCTCCGACCGATCGGTGCCCGCCGAGGAACCAGCCGTCCCGGACGCCATGTTCGACATCCTCACCTCTCCATCCGAAGCCGGCCTAACGGGCACCTCGCAGGCAGAGACCTGCAGTCAACCCACGACGAAGGGGCCGGCCAGCCCCGACGGTAGAGGTCGAGACCCGGATGCCGCCAGGTGGGTCTTCCAATGGTCAGGACCGCGTCACCGTCCGCCAAACGGGCAGCGTCATTGCGGGGCGTGGCCATGGCTCCCGGATCAGCCAGGGTTGTAACGTTCGCCCCCGCGATGGCCGCAAAGTCGGGTTGCACGATCCGTGTCCTTGCCATTCGTCCATCGTCGGCGTCACCGGCGGACCCAACCTGAGGCGGATGTCCCGGACATCCGGGACCTTCGGTCCTGCCGTGCTCCGGACCTCGGCGTCAGGCTCGAGGAAGCGGTCCGGCTGGGTCGCGGGAGGGTCGCCATGGACGCCCAAGCGGCAATGCACGGTCACGGTGCGCTGATCGACGAGCCTGTCTTGCGCACGCTGGTTGAGGCGGCGACGGCGGCACCGTCGATCTACAACAGCCAGCCCTGGCGGTTCTTGGTGGGGCCACGCCGCATCGAGCTCTACGCGGACCCGCGGCGCCAGCTGCCGATCGCCGACGCCAGCGGACGGTCATTGCTGATCAGTTGCGGCGCCGCCCTGTTCAACCTGCGGGTGGCCGCGGCGCATCTTGGCTTCCACCCTCGTGTGCGCCTGTTGCCGAGCGAGAACCCGACCCACGTGGCCACGGTTGAGGTCGATCACCGGCATTTTCGACCGGGTCTGCTCGATGAGCTGTACCCAGCGATCTGGGCCCGACACACCAACCGCCACCCGTTCTGGAGCCGACGTCCTCCGGCATCGGTGCTGGGTCGGCTGGTCGAGGCCGTCGCCTGCGAGAACGCCGTCGTACGGATCTACGACGACCCTGATGAGGTCGTACGGATCGTCGACCTGCTACACGATGCGGAGTTCGAGGAGCGCAACAACCCGATGGGGGTGGCGGAACGGACCTCGTGGCTCGCTGCCGAACCCAGCCATGACGGCGTACCGATGGAGTCGCTCGGCCCGGTCCCTGAGCAGACCCGGGCGGCGTTCCGCGATCTCGCCAACGGTGCGCGGTTCACGCGTCCGACGGCAGCCTTCGAGACCACCCCCACTGTCGCGACCCTCTCCACGATGCACGACGGGCCGGTGGACTGGGTGCGCGCCGGACAGGCGCTCGAGCGGTTGCTGCTCGTTGCGACCAACCAAGGTCTGACTGCCTCGTTCATGAACCAACCGCTCGAGCAGCCCGACCTGCGCTGGCTGACCCGATCTCCGACGACCGGACTCGGCTACACGCAGATGCTGATGCGCCTCGGCTATGGCTTCCCAGTTACCCCCACCCCGCGCCGGCCGATCGCCGACGTGATCGCTCACCTCGGGAATGGCCACGCGATTCCGTGACCGGCGCCACGCAGGCGCGATCCGCCACAGCCGGCCCCGGGGGATGAGCGGCCGGCCGATCTGCCTGCAGGTGCGCGGTCGGCGTACGTGCTTTCCGCGCGCGGCGATCCCGTTTGCAGCCTCTATCTCCGGTTCCTCTCCGTGAGTCCGGTGGCCGACGGCCTACCTCTGCGGACTGGCACCACGAAGGGGGTGAACAGTAACGGGACACCGGCCTTCTCCCGCCCCGTCGCGAAACGCCCGCTCTGCCTCGAGCGCCATGGTGCTGTCGCAAGGAAGACCGGCACGTCACGGTCGTTTACGCCGTGTCTACGGTCGCCGTACGTCGACTCGATGCCCACGACCGCACCCCGTGCGCTTGCAGCATCGGCTGCTCGTCCCGCTAGACGAACGGGCCGCGCAGCGGCACGTCACGAGGCCCTTGCCGGATGATGTCCGGCAAGGGCCTCGCGACGCGGGCGACGGGTCAGGCGGTGACCACCGCCGGGTGGCGTGCGTGGGAGACGAGCACATCTTCCTCAGGGTCGACTCGGTACAGGTGGAGGAACCCGAGCAGGCTCATCAGGAGCAGGACGCCAGCGCCGATGAAGGCAGCGATGCCCGAGTAGAGCGCGAGCTTGCCCATCGTGTCGAAGGCGTAAGCGTTGAGCAGCAGGCCACGCAGGGTCTCGCCACGGAACGCGGTCTGTACGGAGGCTGCCAGCTCGGCGTCGTTCGGGTTCGCCCGTGACTTGGCGCTCAGCTGCGCGTAGGTCAGGCCGCCGCCGCTCTCGTTCAGATGCACGGCGATGTAGTGGTCGGCAAAGGCGCGAGCCTGCGCACCGTTGACCAGTTGCTGGCCGGCGTACTGGTTGATGTAGGGACCGATCTTCGGGTCGGCGGTCGCCTCACCCTTCGGCGGGAAGAAGATCTGCTGCTGGCTGAGCTGCGTCTTCACCTGGTCGGAGACGAACGAGTGTGCCCATACGAGCAGGCCGCCGGCGACGAGCAGGACGACGGCGAGCATCAGTCCGCCGGTGGCGAGGAGGGCGTCAAGAGTCTTGCGACGCATAGCGGTACTTCTCCTTCTGCGTGTCGACCGGTCCCTCTGACCGGAAGTGCGCCCGTCTTCCGGGCCTATGGCAACCCTGGCATGGTGCCCTCTTGCCGCGTCAGGGACGAAGGTCCCGGCACCGGTGCCTGAAGGACCTCAGTCCGGCGGGACCTGTGGCGTGATGATCTGCTCGACTGGTCGCCTGGGTTTCGCCGTGGCGGCGCCGCCCCCTGCATTCTCGCCGGCATACCCGAGGCGGATAATCATCTGCGGGTGACCCACGACGCCGAGCTCGGTGGCCAGTCGGGCGCGGGTGCCGGGCACCTCCAGCGGCTGTGTCATGGGTGAGGCGGCGACGCCGTCGCGCTGGGCGGTCAGCAGCAACCGCCCGAGCCCTTGACCGGCCGCCAGCCAGGAGGCGACGTCGTCATCGCGTGTGCCGAGGACCACGACGAGTGGTCGCTCGACCGGAGGTGGCTCGGCAGCGCGCGTTGACGAGCTCTCGCGGTCGGCGACGAAGTCACGCAGCCGGTAGATCGAGCCGCGCTCAGCCGGCGCCACGTCGGGGATCGCCGACGCGGGGACGCCCTCGTTGCTGTCGGCAGCGCGGTCGGTCCAGCGGCGAAGCTCGGCGATGTAGGCGGGATCGGCCCGTTCCATCTCGTCGGCCCGGGCCAGCAGCGCGGCGACGGCGATGGACTCGTCCGCACCGTCGACGATGCGCAGCCAGCATCCTTCCACTTCGGCGGCGTGGCGCAGCTCGGTCACGACGGCGGCAGGAAGCGCGGCAACCGCGAAGGCCTCGCGCACCGTGTGCCGCGCCTCGATCGCTGCGGCCAGCCCACGATCGGCCTCGGCCGGTTCGCCTGCCGGGTCCAAGTAGACGTCGCCGAGGTGATCGGGGTGTGCCGGATCGGGCAGCAGCGTCACCGTGCTGGCATAGCCGGCGTTTGCCGAGGCGACGCGCAGGTGCAGCATTGCGGCCCCGCACGAGATGTGACGCGCCCGCCCAGCGGGGTCGAGCACGGCAAGACCACGGGACGGGTCGGTCCAGAGCTCGATCGCGTTGTCCCGCGCGACGAATCGCCATGGTTGCGTGTTGTGCACCGATGGCGCCCGAGCAGCTTGCTGCACGATGTCGCGCACGGCTTTCTCATCCATCTCTACCTCCTGGAGACCCGGTCAGTGCGGCCGCGAGGCAGAGGGTGAGCGCTTCCTCCCACAGCTTGTCGCGGACGCTGGGGTGGGCCGACTCCTCGACGAGATGCCGCGCGTGGGTTCTCTCGTCGTACGCGAACATCGCGGCGACCCCTCGCTCGGTGATGACCGCCGTGTGCACGTGGTGTCGCGCACCACGTGGAAGCACTGACAGTGCGCATCATGGGGGCACTGGCCGCCCGTCTACTGCTGCGGGTGCTTGCTGGCGAACACCGCGGCCTGCGTCCGGCGTTCCATCCCGAGCTTGCGCAGCAGGGACGACACGTAGTTCTTCACCGTCTTCTCGGCCAGGAACATGTGCTCACCGATCTGGCGGTTCGTCAGTCCTTCGCCGATCAGCTCGAGGATGCGGCGTTCCTGGTCGGTCAACGGCGCCAAGGCATTGTCCTGCTCAGGGCCGGCCCGCAGCCGGTCGAGGACCCGGGCGGTGACCGCCGGGTCGAGCAACGACTGCCCGGATGCCACACGGCGGATGGCGTCGACGAGGTCGTTGCCCCGGATCTGCTTGAGCACGTACCCGGCGGCCCCGGCCATGATCGCGGCGAACAGGGCCTCGTCATCGTCGTACGACGTGAGGATCAGCGCCGCGATCTCCGGGTTCCGCGAGCGCACCTCGCGGCACACGTCGATGCCCGAGCCGTCTGGCAACCGGCCGTCGAGCACGGCCACGTGCGGTCGAAGTGCGGGGATGCGACGGGTCGCTTCCGCCGCCGACGCGGACTCACCCACCACCTCGATGTCGCCGTCGGCCTCCAGCAGCTCCTCGAGGCCGCGACGGACCACCTCATGGTCGTCGAGCAGGAACACGCGGATGGGCCCGTCCTCGCGCGAGAATGTCATGACCTCAGGTGTACAGCATCGGCTCGTACCAGCGCAGGGGCAGATGGGCACGGCGATTCGGGACTTTGGTCCTTCGGTAGCGGCCCGAGCGCTCGGGCTCAGCTCAGCGGCACGGTCCAGGTGACCCTCGTACCCGCTGGGCTGTGCCGGGCGATCTCGAACGACCCGCCAAGTGTCTCGGCGCGCTCACGCATGTTACGGATACCGCCGGTCGGCACTGTTTGCTCGATGCCTCTCCCGTCGTCGGTCACCATCAGTACGACGTCGGTGCCGACCTGGCAACGCACCTCGACCGATGTCGCCTGCGCGTGCCGGGCCGCGTTGGACAGCGCCTCGCGCAGGACAGCAAGCAGATGCGGCCGGATCTCGGCACTGACAGCAGAATCCACCGGACCCTCGGTCGTGAACCTGGGCCGGAAGCCGAGCACCACGGCCTCCTCCTCCAGGACCCGGCCGAGAGCGGCTCGAAGATCGGTTGCTGCACCCCGGCCGGTGCCCAGGTCGAAGATGCTGTGCCGGATGTCCTTGATCGTTGCGTCCAAGTCATCGATCGCGCCCGACAACCGTTGCACCACCTCGGGCCGGGTGGCCAGACGTGCGGTGTTCTCCAGGGTGAGACCGACCGCGAACAACCGTTGGATCACCAAGTCGTGCAGGTCGCGCCCGATCCGGTCGCGGTCCTCGAACACCGCCAGCCGGGCCTTGTCCTCGCGAGCGCTGGCGACCTGCAAGGCCAACGCCGCCTGCTCGGCGAAGGCCTCGGCGGTGCCCACGTCCGTGGCGAGGAACTCGGCCTTGCGGTCCTCCGACCAGACCAGCACCAGAACTCCGACCAAGGAGTTGGCCATGCACAGCGGTAGGTCCATCATCGGACCCATCTGCGGCCAGGACAGGGCCGCGATCAGCCCCCCCTCGTCGTAGCGCGGGTCATGGCGCGGATCGAGCGCGACGACCCGCTCCCCGGTCTCCATCACAACCCCCACCAGGCCCCGCCCCGCCGGGACCACGGTCCCCTGCAAGTCACTGCCGGTCCCCGAGGTCACGTGGACGACCAGGTCGGCAGACTCCTCCGATCGCAGCAGCACGGCGGCCACATCGGCCCCGGCGACCTCTCGTGCCCGGTCGGCCACCAGCTGCAGGGCCTCCTCCCGCTTGATCTCGCCGATCAACGCCGCGGTGATCTCCGCCGCCGCCTCGAGCCAGCGCTGGCGCCGCGCCGCGTCGTCATAGAGCTGGGCGTTCTCGATGACCACGCCGGCTGCGGCAGCCAAGGCCACCACGATCTGCTCGTCCTGGGTGGTGAAGGAGCCGCCACCCAGCTTCTCAGTGAGATAGAGGTTCCCGAACACCCGGTCGCGGATCCGCACCGGTACCCCGAGGAACGAGTCCATCGGCGGGTGCGCGGCCGGGAAACCGAAGGACGCCGGGTGGTCGGCGATCCGCTCGAGCCGAAGCGGCTCGGGACGGTCGATGATCAACCCCAGCAGACCATGCCCGCGAGGAAGATCACCGATCACCTCACGCTGCTCGTCCGAGAGTCCATGTGTTACGAACTGACGCAGCCGCCGCTCGTCGTCGCCGCGCGCGCCGCTGAGCACGGCAAGTGCGCCGTACTGCGCACCGACCAGTTCGCAGCCCGCGGTGACGATCTTTTGCAGCACGCTGTCCAGGTCCAGGTCACCGGCCAGCACCACCACGGCGTCCAGCAGACGGCTCAACCGCTCCTGGTTGTCCAGCACGTCACCGACACGCTCAAGCACCTCGCGCAGAAGCTCGTCAAGCCGGGCTCGGGCGAGCGGACTCGAGCCGGACAAACCCTCCTGAGCCGTCATCCTCACCGCCTTCTCGCCGAGCTCTTCCACCTCGCGCGGATCAACCTCACCATAGCGGCGCAGCGCGCCCGTACAGTGCCTTGGACGCGGCCCTTGGCGGCGTCGGGCTAGTCGGCGACGCGGACGGCGGTGGCCGGCCGCACGGCCGCCGCTCCCCGCGCTGGACGAGGGTCGCGAGCAACGAGGCCTCGAAAGCGAGCCCGACGCGACGTCGAGCGAGCCGAATACAGACCGCTGGCCAGGAACTGACGCTGGCTCAGAGAAGCGGCCCAGGAGTTGCCACAACCCGACGAGGCACGCCCGCCGCCCTCGCCGATCCCTACGAGGCGACAGCTGTTGCCTCGAGGGCTGGGACCGCAACCACCGGCAGGTCGGCATGCGAGAGGCAGTAGTGACTGACCGACCCGAGGACAACGCGCCGCAGCCCCGTGTGCTCCTTGGTGCCGAGGACCAGCAGGCGCGCTCCGCGCGAGCGGGTGACGAGCGCAGGTCCCGGCGGTCCCTCGACGATGTCGAGGGACCAACGGATCCCGGGGTCGGCGCCAAGTGCGTCACGCACCCATTGCGTGGCTCGGGCTCGCGCGTCCGCGCTTGCCGTCTCCCACGCTTCCGCGGACATGGCGGCCATGGCCAAGGCCTTCAGCTCCCACACGTACACCACGCGCAGCGACAACCCCGCCGTCCGTG
Organism: Actinomycetota bacterium; assembly: GCA_030841035.1. Classification (GTDB taxonomy): domain Bacteria; phylum Actinomycetota; class Actinomycetes; order JACCUZ01; family JACCUZ01; genus BP-173. Next base: position 2,685 of record JAVEDI010000103.1, on the reverse strand, counting down.
CCTGCTCCACCGCCCAGCGCAACGCGGCGACGGCGGCCGAACTGTTGTCGAAGCCGACGGCGATCATGGGTCTCGTTGGGTCGGGCTTGGTCGAGTTCAGCTGGGTGTTCATCTCAGCTCCTGTGCGGTAGAAGGCGGCGTTGCGCCGCACTTCTAGCCTCACTCCCGGCCTCCCGCTGGGGGTAGCGCCGCTCGTCCCGTTCGTGCAGGCCCAAGGGCCCGCCTCGATCCCGGACAATCTCGGCGGCTGGGAAGGCGGCGCAACGCTCCGGCTCACCCTGCGGACTAAGAGAGAAGGAATGATGTGTAGACCAGGGCGGTTCAGCGAGACTGGTCTTCGCGGTCAGGGATGGGGTTGAGACCCCACCGTGGCAGTTACCGCTGCGAGGATCTCGCTCTCCTGGGTGGTCAGCCGTGGAACGGCCGCGCGGAACTTGCTGGCCAGCTCCGCCGAGCTGTCCCCTGTCCCAGCCCGGCCGCGCCGGTCGTTCCGACGAGCCGGCCGACCGGCGAGAACGGTTGGTAGCGGTGGTATCGGGGTGACGATGTAGCCGGTGGAGTAGTCGCCGAACACGATCATCCGCTCAGGCTCTGTGGCCCACAGCCACGCAAGATACGCGCAGAATATCGCGTCGATCTCGTCCTCGATCGCGTTCAGCTGGCTCTTACGCTCTGCGCCGGATGCCGTTGACCGTAGGGCGGCCCAGCGTGTGGAGTCGGCGAGCCGGAGCACGTCGCCACAGGTGGCATCGAGGTGGTCAAGCAGCCTTCGATACGCGTCCTTGAGGGCAAGCAAGTCCCGACCTGACTTGATCTTGTAGGGGATCACATAGTCCAGCGGGAAGAGCGACACCATGGCGGGATGGGGGTAGACCTCGATGCAGACCCGCCGGCCGCTGCCAGGTGCCACGGAGGGGTCCATCTCCCAGCCCAGCTCGGCGGCGAGCCGGGCGCCGCGTGGCTCCGGGACGAAGCTGGGGTTGGCCCGGTTGGCTGGGTAGGCACCCGCTCCAAAGCGGGCGAAGCACTCGCCGACGAGGGCCTCGCATGGCCGACGCCCGGTCTCGTTCGAAACGATGAGGGGCGCATCAATGGCGGCCACGAGGGTGTCGGTGGCGTGTCGATGGACGAACGCCACGATCTCCTCGTCCGTACGGACCGTGACCGATTCGAGGAGGCGACCGGCGTTGTCGAGAACCGCCAGACCGGTCTTGTTGCGCTGTCCCCATGCCAGGTCGACGCCGACGTACCGAGTTTCATCCAAAGTGAGCATCCGCGCTCCGCGTGGTCGTTGATCTCAGCTGCACTGACATGCGAGTGGCATGCGTCCTGCGTGCGCAGCCTGTCATGATCCGGACCGGGCTGCGGTCGACGGCCCGTTGCTACTCGTACGCCGAAGTTGCACCGGCCGCATCGAGTCGTTGTCGCTGCGCGGACCTGGTTCTCAACATTCCCCGGCACGGTCTCGAGGCCGATCGCAGCCAGCAGGCGGAGCCGTCAGGACTGGGATAACCGCCCGGCTGACCCGAGCGAGGTGCCAACCCTCGACTCTCACATCCCAAGGACGGTTAGGCGAGGTTCAGTCAGCTCACGGATCGCGTACGGGACGCCTTCCCGTCCTTGGCCCGACTCCTTGACGCCGCCGTAGGGCATGTGGTCGGCGCGGAACGACGCGGGAACGTTGATCAGGACGCTGCCGACCTCGACAGCCTTGCTGAACGCCAGCGCCGCATCGATGTCTTTGGTGTAGATGGCGGCGTTGAGACCGTAGCGAGAATCGTTAACGGCAGCGACGGCCTCATCAAGCGCGCCGACGGTGTTGACCGAGACGACCGGGCCGAACGCTTCCTCACACATCAGCTTCTGCGAGCTCGGCACGTCGCGCAGGACGGTGGGACGCAGCACGCCGTGCTCCTTCCGGCCGCCGGCCGCCACCGTCGCCCCCGCAGCCACCGCGTCGGCGATCCACTGCTCGATCCGGATCGTTGCTTGCGGTGTGATGAGGGGACCGACGACGGTCTCATCCCGACCCGGATCGCCAGCAGATAACCCCTCCGCCGCCTTGGCCAGGCGGGAGACGAAGTCGTCGGCCACTCCCTCTTGCACGTAGATCCTCTGAAGCGAAACGCATGCCTGGCCCGCGAAGGTGAAGGCAGCCGCGACAGCTGCAGACACAGCCTTCTCGACGTCCGCGTCGTCCGCCACGACCATCGCCGTGTTCGAGCCCAGCTCCAGGACGTGGTGCTTCCGAGGCGACCGCGCCTTCAGCGACCAGCCCAACGCCGCCGACCCGGTGAACGTGATGACCGCGATACGGTCGTCCGCGAGAACGGCCTCCGCGATCTCTGCGGGATCACCGGTGACCAGGTTCAGGTGACCGGCGGGCAAGCCCGCCTTGTGGAAGGCATCGACCAGGAGACCCGCAGTCAGCGGAGTCTTCTCCGACGGCTTCAAGACGATGGGGCAACCGGCCGCGATGGCCGGTCCCACCTTATGAGCCACCAGATTGAGCGGGAAGTTGAACGGCGTAATGGCGGCGATCGGGCCGCGCGGATGCGGATCGGTGAACGCGACGAGACCTTCGCCTGACGTCACGGCGTCCATCGGAACGGTGACCCCTGCCAGTCCGCGCGCACCCTCGGCGGAGAGAAGCAGTGTGTCGATCGCACGGCCGACTTCCTGCCG
>JAVEDI010000090.1 GCA_030841035.1 Actinomycetota bacterium | reverse complement strand
TCTCGACGATGCGGGATCGCCCAGGGACGCGCGACCACCTGCCCCGACTATCGCGGCGGGGCACCCGGTGTTAGCAGGCGTGCGCTCCTAGTCCTCGACGAGCTTGATCGCCGCCCGCGGGCAGGAGGCGACGGCCTCCTCCAGCTTCGGGCGCAGCGCCTCGGCCGGGTTCTCGTCGAGGATGTAGAGGAAGTCGTCGTCCCTCACCTCGAACACCTCCGGGACGATGCCCATGCAGATGGCGTTGGACTCGCACAGATCGAAATCGACCACGACCTTCATGGACGGCATGGTGCACCGCGCGGCCGCGGACCGCAGCACTCAGGTCGGCCTAACCCGGTGCGAAGGCCGGGGTCGTGGCCACCGCCCGGCTCGGCGAGACGGGCGCGGGTGCCGTGGTGGTCGCCGCGCCGGTCGGGGACGGGGAGACGTCCAGGGCGGCTGCGGCGCCGGCCATGGCGACGACGCACGCGGCGCTGATGGTGGCGGCGGCGACCGCCAGCAGGGTGGGACGGGTGACGGACATGAGAGCGGGGATCCTCTCGCGGAGCGGCCGCCGAGGGGGAGCGCCGGCCTGCCCCGACCATCTCCCCCCGAGCGTCCCCCGTTACTCCCTCGTGACAGGTTGGGCCGTTCGGCCGCGGACCGCTACGACCGTCGGAGCACCGGGCGCAGGTCGTCCAGCACCGCCGCGTTCTCGATCGTGCCGGGCACCGGCTCGTCCAGGCCGTCGGCGATACCGCGCATGGTCTTGCGCAGGATCTTGCCGCTGCGGGTCTTGGGCAGCCCGACCACGACAGCCACATCCTTGAGCGACGCCACGGCCCCGATCTGGTCGCGGACGAGCTGCACGAGCTCGGCCCGCAGCGTCTCCTCGTCGCGGTCCACGCCGGACTTGAGCACGACGAAGCCGCGCGGGACCTGCCCCTTCATCGCGTCCGCCACGCCGATCACGGCGCACTCGGCCACGTCGGGGTGGCCGGCGAGGACCTCCTCCATCCCGCCCGTGGACAGGCGGTGGCCGGCCACGTTGATCACGTCGTCGGTGCGGCCCATGACGTAGACGTAGCCGTCCTCGTCGATCCGCCCGCCGTCGCCGGTGAGGTAGTAGCCCTCGAAGGCGGACATGTAGGAGCTGACGAACCGCTCGTCGTCGTTCCACAGCGTGGGCAGGGAGCCGGGCGGCATCGGCAGCTTGACGACGATCGCGCCGTCCGCGCCCGCCTCGACGGGCTTGCCGTCGGTGCCGAGGACCTGCACGTCCCAGCCGGGCAGCGGCACCGTGGGCGAGCCGGGCTTGACCGGCAGCAGCTCGATGCCCACCGGGTTGGCGACGATCGGCCAGCCGGTCTCGGTCTGCCACCAGTGGTCGATGACCGGGACGTCGAGCCGATCGGTCGCCCACTCCCAGGTGTCGGGGTCGAGCCGCTCGCCGGCCAGGAACAGGGTACGCAGGGAGCTCACGTCGTACTTCTCGAGGAACGACCCCTGCGGGTCCTCCTTCTTGATGGCCCGCAAGGCCGTCGGGGCGGTGAACAGGGCCGTGACCCCGTGGTCGGCGATGACCCGCCAGAAGGCGCCGGCGTCGGGCGTGCCGACCGGCTTGCCCTCGTACATCACCGAGGTCGCGCCGACGAGCAACGGGGCGTAGACGATGTAGGAGTGGCCGACCACCCAGCCGACGTCGGACGCGGTCCACCACACGTCGCCCGGGCCGATGTCGTAGATGTTCGCCATGCTCCACGTCAGTGCGACGGCGTGGCCACCGTTGTCGCGTACGACGCCCTTCGGCTTCGCTGTAGTGCCCGAGGTGTAGAGGATGTAGAGCGGATCGGTCGCCTTCACCGCGACCGGTCCGGCAGGCTCGGCCTCGGCGAGCACCGTCGCCCAGTCCACGTCGCGGCCAGGTTGCAGGCTGGCCCGGACCTGCGGTCGCTGCAGCACGACACAGTGGTTCGGCTTGTGCGACGCGAGGTCGATCGCCCGGTCGACCAGCGGCTTGTACTCGATGACCCGCGCGACCTCGACGCCGCACGATGCGGTGACGACCACGGTGGGGCGGGCGTCGTCGATGCGGGCGGCGAGCTCGGCCGGCGCGAACCCCCCGAACACCACAGAGTGCACGGCACCGAGGCGCGCGCAGGCGAGCATCGCGATGACTGCCTCCGCCACCATGGGCAGGTAGACGATGACCCGGTCACCCTTCTCGACACCCAGCGCGCGCAACGCGCCGGCGAAGCGAGCGACCTGGTCGAGCAGCTCGGCGTAGGTGAGCGACGTCTGCGTGCCGGTGACCGGGCTGTCGTGCACCAGCGCCAGCCGGTCGCCGTGACCGGCCTGCACATGACGGTCGAGGGCGTTCTCGCTCGTGTTGAGCGTGGCGTCGGGGAACCACCGGTAGAAGGGCGCGTTGCTCGCGTCCAGCACCTGCTCGGGCGCGCGCCGCCAGGTCACGGCCCCTGCGGCCTCCCGCCAGAACTGGTCGGGGTCGGTGAGGCTGCGCTCGAAGCTGGCCCGGTAGTCACCCATGGACGGCATCCTCGCCTCTGGGCAGGTGCGGCGCCAAGGAGTCCGGGGAGCTCACCTCCTGCGTTCGCGCCCCCGCCGGGTCCGGCCGTCGCAGCATCAGCAGCGCCTCGACGACCCGGTCGAGCGTCTCGTCCACCGCGAGCTCGTCGTAGCCGCCGCGCCTGGGGCGGAACGTGACGCGACGTACGTCGTCGACGGTGAGCTGAGCGTCGCCGCCGGCGAGGGTGTCGGCCACCTGGTCGATGAAGTCGTCGACGTCGTCCATGTCGTAGCCCCGACGCAAGGCGCCCGCCCGTGCAAAGCGGCGCATGTAGGGCGAGACCAGCTCCTCGCGCAGGAAGAGCAGGTCGCTGCTCGGGTCGTCGCGCCCGCGACGGCCGCCGCCCGACGCGCTGCGCAGGGCGAGCAGCCGCTCCTCGAGCTCGTCGAGACGGCTGTCGACGGCACCGGGGTCGTAGCCGTGGTGCACCAGCTCGAACCCCGCGCGGCGTACGTCGGTCGCGGTGACCGGTGGGTGGGCACCGGTGTAGGACAGCTCCACATCGGCCAGGAACCGCTCGACCTGCCTGCAGTGGTAGCCGCGGCGCAGCCGGCTGGCCCGCGGGAACATCCGGTGCCTGCTCATGCCGGAACGGTCACCGCCGCGAGCTGCCCGCAGGCGCCGTCGATCTCCCGGCCGCGGGTGTCGCGCACCGTCACCGCGACGCCGTGCCCTTCCAGCCGGCGCACGAACTCGCTCTCGTCGCGGGGCCGCGAGGCGGTCCACTTCGAGCCGGGGGTCGGGTTCAGGGGGATGAGGTTCACATGCACCAGGCGTCCCCTCAGCAGCGTGCCGAGCAGGTCGGCGCGCCAGGCCTGGTCGTTCACGTCGCGGATCATCGCGTACTCGATCGAGACCCGTCTTCCGGTGCGCTCGGCGTAGCGCCAGGCCGCGTCGAGGACCTCGCCGACCTTCCACCTCGTGTTGACCGGCACGAGCGTGTCGCGCAGCTCGTCGTCGGGTGCGTGCAGCGAGACCGCCAGGGTGACCGACAGGCCCTCGTCGGCGAGGCGGTCGATGGCCGGGACCAGCCCGACCGTGGACACGGTGACGTTGCGCTGGGACATGCCGAAGCCGTCGGGCACCGGGTCGGTGAGCCGGCGTACGGCGCCCACCACCGCGCGGTAGTTGGCGAGGGGCTCGCCCATGCCCATGAAGACCACGTTGGACACCCGCGCGGGTCCGTCGCCGACCGCACCCTCCTCGAGGGTCCGCGCCGCGGCGACGACCTGGTCGACGATCTCGGCCGCCGACATGTTGCGGGTCAGACCGGCCTGGCCGGTCGCGCAGAACGGGCAGTTCATCCCGCATCCCGCCTGCGACGAGACGCACACGGTCACGCGCTGGGGGTAGCGCATCAGCACGCTCTCGACGGTGGCGCCGTCGAAGAGCCGCCATACCGACTTGCGGGTCGCACCGCCGTCACAGTCCAGGTGGCGCACCGCAGTCAACAGCGGCGGGAGCAACGCCTGCGCGAGCGCCGCCCGCGACGCCTTGGGCAGGTCGGTCATCGCGTCGGGGTCGGCGCTGTGGTGACCGAAGTAGTGCATCGAGAGCTGCCGGGCGCGGAAGGCAGGCTCGCCGAGCTCGACGACCGCGCCCGCTCGGTCGCCGGGTGCGAGGTCGGCGAGGTGGCGCGGCGGCTTGGCCCGGCGCGGGCTGGCGAACACGAGCTCTCCGGGGGCAGGCATGACGGCTCCCATTGTGGCAGGTGAACCCTCAGGGGCCCACGATCCAGGCGAGGAGCAGGTAGGTGACGGGGGCTGCGGGCAGCAGCGAGTCGAGCCGGTCCATGATGCCGCCGTGGCCGGGCAGCAGGCTGCCCATGTCCTTGATGCCGAGGTCGCGTTTGATCATCGACTCCCCGAGGTCGCCCAGCGTCGCGGTGAGCATGACCGCCAGGCCGATCAGCGCGCCGGCGGCCGCCGGGCCGTCGAGCAGCACCGGCAGCATGATCGCGCCGCCCACCGCGGAGAACAGCCCGGACCCTGCGAACCCCTCCCAGGACTTCTTCGGGCTGACCGTCGGAGCCATCGGGTGGCGGCCGAACAGCACGCCGGCGGCGTACCCCCCGACGTCGCTGAGCACCACGAGGACGATGAAGGTCACCACGCGGTCGGCGCCGTCGTCGGAGCGCAGCAGCAGCGCGGCGAAGCCGGCGAGGAACGGCACGTACATCGTGACGAACACGCCCGCCGTGGTGTCGCGGATGTAGCCCGACGGGTGCTCGGGAAGCCGCCACACCATGGTGGCCAGCAGGGTCAGGGCGAGCGCGGCCGTCATCGCCTCAGGCCCACCGGCGTACGCCGCGACGAGGATGGCCACCGCGCCCACGCCCACGGGGACGAGCGGGACGCGCACCTGCCCGGAGCCCAACGCGTTCGAGAGCTCCCACAGGCCCAGCAGGACGGCGAGGGCGACCACGCCGAGGAAGACGCCCTTGACCAGGTAGAGGGAGAGCAGGATGAGCGCGCCGAGGCCGAGACCGACGCCGATCGCGGCGCTGAGGTTGCGGCCCGCCCGGCTCCGGCGCTGCGGCGGAGCCACCGGCTCCATCGGCACCGGCTCCATGGGCGAGGAGCTCTCGCCCTCCTCCGGCAGGGCCGTGCGGTCGGGGGGCGGGTCCGAGGTGGCGACCTCGGGTCGTACGTCGCCGCGCGCGTGCCGACCGTGGGGCGGGCGCGCACCGGAGATCGTGATCTCCGGTCGGTCCGGCTCCTCAGTGGCGGGTTCGTGGCTCATCGGCACCCAGCGCCTCAGACCTCGAGGAGCTCGGACTCCTTGTGCCTGAGCAGGTCGTCGATGGCGGCGACGTACTTGTGCGTCACCTTCTCGAGCTCCTTCTCCGCACGTGCGACGTCGTCCTCACCGACCTCGCCGTCCTTGACCAGCTTGTCGAGGGTGTCCTTCGCGTGCCGGCGCACGTTGCGGATGGAGACCCGCGAGTCCTCCGCCTTGTGCCGCGCCACCTTGATGAACTCCTTGCGGCGCTCCTCGGTCAGCTGCGGGAACACGACCCGGATGATCGCGCCGTCGTTGGTCGGGTTGACCCCCAGGTCGGAGTCACGGATGGCTCGCTCGATGGCGCCCAGCGCGGTCTTGTCGTAGGGCGTCAGCGTGAGCATGCGGGCGTCGGCCACGTGGAAGGACGCGACCTGGTTCACCGGCGTGGGTGCGCCGTAGTAGTCCACGACGATCTTGGCGAACATCGACGGGTTGGCCCGGCCGGTGCGGATGGTGCCGAAGTCCTCCTTGGCCACGGAGACGGCCTTCTCCATCTTCTCCTCGGCCTCGAGCAGCGTGTCGTCGATCACTGTGCGCTCCGTTGTCCGTCGCTGGTCGGTCGGTCCTGCTGTGCTGGCCGGGTCGCGCTCACGCGTCGGGCCCGATGAGCGTGCCGATCTTGGCTCCCTGCACCGCCCGGGCGAGATTGCCCTCGCCGGAGAGACTGAAGACGATGATCGGCAGACCGTTGTCACGGCAGAGGGTGATGGCGGTGCCGTCGGCCACCTTCAGCCCCCGCGACAGGAACTCGTTGTAGGAGATCTCGTCGTACTTGACCGCGTCGGCGTTCGACTTGGGGTCGGCGTCGTAGACGCCGTCGACGCCGTTCTTGCCCATCAGCAGCGCCTGGGCGCCGATCTCGAGCGCCCGCTGGGCGGCGACGGTGTCGGTCGAGAAGTACGGCAGGCCGGCGCCGGCGCCGAAGATCACGACCCGGCCCTTCTCGAGGTGCCGTATCGCACGTCGCGGGATGTAGGGCTCGGCGACCTGGCCCATGGTGATGGCCGTCTGCACTCGCGTGTCGACGCCCTGCTTCTCGAGGAAGTCCTGCAGTGCCAGGCAGTTCATGACGGTGCCCAACATGCCCATGTAGTCGGCGCGGGCCCGGTCCATGCCCCGCTGCGAGAGCTCGAGGCCGCGGAAGAAGTTGCCACCGCCGACCACGATGGCGACCTGGACGCCCGATCGCACCACCTCGGCGATCTGCCGGGCCATGTCGGCCACCACGTCGGGGTCGACGCCGACCCGCCCGCCGCCGAACGCCTCGCCCGAGAGCTTGAGGACGACTCGGCGACCGCGCGGCCGGCTGCTGATGGACGCGGCCGCGGGCAGCCGCTCGGTTTCCTGGGTGGCTCCCTGCACGGCGGCGGCCTCCTCGGCGTCGTACGACGGTGCGCCTGGGCGCCTTGTCCTGTCCTGCTCGTCTCGCAGTGTGCCAGCCGGGCTCAGGTCCGGCCGACCTCGAAGCGAGCGAACCGCTTCACCGTCACTCCCGCCTCGTCCAGCATGGCCTGCACGGTCTTCTTGCCGTCCAGCACGGAGGCCTGCTCGAGCAGCGCGACGTCCTTGAAGAAGCCGTTGACCCGCCCGTCCACGATGCGGGCAAGCGCCTGCTCGGGCTTGCCCTCCTCCCGCGCGGTCGCCTCGGCGATGCGTCGCTCGTTCTCGACCACGTCGGCGGGCACCTCGTCACGGGAGACGAACTGCGGGCGCATCGCCGCGATCTGCATCGCGGTGCCGCGGGCCGTCTCCAGGTCGCTGCCCTCGAACTCGACGAGGACACCCACCTGCGGGGGCAGGTCCGAGCTGCGCCGGTGCATGTACGACGCCACCTGGCCGTCGAGCACGACCGCGTCGGACAGCTCGATCTTCTCGCCGATGACCGCGGCGACCGAGTCGATGTTGTCGGCTACCGTGCGCCCGTCGGCCAGCGTCTGACCCAACAGCGTCGCCACGTCGCCGGTGCCCGACTTGGCGGCGTGAGCCACGATGTCGGCGGCGAGCTGCTGGAACTGCTCGTTCTTGGCCACGAAGTCCGTCTCGCAGCTGAGCCGGATCATCGCGCCCTCCGCGGCGGCGACCAGGCCGTTGCTGGCGGTGCGCTCGGCGCCCCGCTCCTTGACCTTGGTCTCGCCCTTGATCCGCAGGACCTCGGTGGCCTTCGCGAAGTCGCCGTCGGACTCCTCCAGCGCCCGCTTGGCCGCCATCATCCCGGCGCCCGTGGCGTCGCGCAGCTTCTTGACCTCGGCCGCGGTGATGTTCGCCATCTCTCGCTCTCTTCGTGTCTTAGGACTGGGCCTCGGGCGCCGGGGCCGTCTGGGCCTCCGGTGCCGTGGTGTCGGGGGCCGTGGTGTCGGGGGCCGTGGTGTCGGGGGCGGCGGTGTCGGGGGCGGCGGTCTCGGACGCCGAGGCCTCGGCGCCGGCTCCCTCGATCGTCTCGCCGTCGGCCGGGGTGCCCTCGCTCGCCGTACCGCGCTGCAGGAGCTCCTGCTCCCAGGCGGCGAGCGGCTCGTCGGTGGCCAGCTGACCGTCGGTGGGCTTCTCGTCGGCGTCCTGTCCGGCTCTGGCCCGCGCCATCAGGCCGTCGGCCACGGCGTCGGCGACGACCCTGGTCAGCAGGGTGACCGAGCGGATGGCGTCGTCGTTGCCCGGGATCTTGTAGTCGACCTCGTCGGGGTCGCAGTTGGTGTCGAGGATCGCGACGACCGGGATGTTCAGCTTGTGGGCCTCACCGACGGCGATGTGCTCCTTCTTGGTGTCGATGATCCAGACAGCGCTGGGGATGCGCGACATGTCGCGGATGCCGCCCAGGGTCTTCTCGAGCTTGTCCTTCTCCCGCTTGAGGACGAGCAGCTCCTTCTTGGTCATGCCCGAACCCGGCACGTCGTCGAAGTCGAGCTGCTCGAGCTCCTTGAGCCGCTGCAGGCGACCGTGCACGGTCTGGAAGTTCGTGAGCATGCCGCCCAGCCAGCGCTGGTTGACGTAGGGCATGCCGACGCGCGTCGCCTGCTCGGCGATCGCCTCCTGGGCCTGCTTCTTGGTGCCCACGAACATCACCGAGCCGCCGTGCGAGACGGTCTCCTTGATGAACTCGTAGGCGCGGTCGATGTAGGACAGCGACTGCTGCAGGTCGATGATGTAGATGCCGTTGCGCTCGGTGAAGATGAAGCGCTTCATCTTCGGGTTCCACCGACGCGTCTGGTGACCGAAGTGCACGCCGCTCTCGAGCAGCTGCTTCATGCTGACGACCTGTTGGGTCGTCGTGGCGGACGCTGCCATGCCTAGCCTCTCCTTGCGGCGCCACGCTGCTTCGGCGGTGCGGCCGCGCTCGGTTCGTCGCGGACGACCGGCCGGCCGTCCGCTCCTGACGCCCGACGAGCGCGCTCGCCGCCGTCACCATCGCGGGTCGGGCGGACCGGTGAGCGCGCCCCCGCCCCCGGACGAGCCGGGAGGGCGGATGCGGGCGTGCGAAGTCGACCCACAACGGTGGATCGCTTCGGGCAGTGTACGACGCGGCGACCACCGGCCCGAAATCGCGGCGAGGCCGGCGCCCGCCGGGCCGGTCGTCCACAGGCGCTCCGCGTGGGGCCGCGGTCCACAGATGCTGGCGCGGACGGGGCGGCGCGGCCCGCCGCCACCCATCCTGGGTGGATGACCCGTTGTGCGGCTCGCCGCCTGCTGCCGGCCACCGTGGCCGCCCTCGCGTGGCTGCTCCCGCTCGCGGCGCCGGCCACGGCGATGGCGCCGGTCGGGCCCGCCGAGGGGGTGAGGGCGGGTGACCGTGCACCGACGGTCACGGCGGGCTCCGTCGAGGCCACGACCCAGGCGCCGGGGCGCTGGACCTGGCCGGTGCCCGGCCGGCCACCGATCGCTCGCCCGTTCCAGCCGCCCCCCGCGCCCTGGCTGCCCGGCCACCGCGGCGCGGACCTGCGCGCCGGGCCCGGCACCCCGGTCCTCGCGGCCGGCGAGGGGGTGGTCGCGTTCGCCGGCGCGGTCGCCGGACTGCCTGCCGTGTCCGTCGACCACCCGGGCGGCCTGCGCACGACCTACCAACCCGTGGTCGCGGTCGTGCGGCGCGGCGCCGACGTACGTCGCGGGCAGCTGCTGGGCCGGCTGTCCGCGGCGGGTAGTCACTGCGCGCCGGAGGCCTGCCTGCACTGGGGGCTGCGCCGGGGCGAGACCTACCTCGACCCGCTGAGCCTGCTGGGCGTGGACCTGCGGGTCCGCCTGCTGCCGATCTGGGGCCCGTGATGTCCCGGACCCCCTCTCCGGTGACCGGTCGCGGCCAGCCCCGCGTCAGAGCAGGGACGGCAGGTGCGCGGCCAGCCGCTCGTAGTCCGAGGGCGCGTTGTAGGCCTGGGCGGAGAGGCGCACGAACCCCTGCCCGTTCCAGGTCGTCACGCCGACCTCGACAGCCGCCTGCTCGCCGATGCGTGCCTGCAGGGCCGCAGCAGCGGCCGGGTCGGTCGCGAGGCCCGCCGGCAGCGGCACCAGCTGCATGCTCACCGCCGGGTCCCGGGGCAACGCCGAGCGTTCGAGCCCCAGGGCCTCCGCCACGGTGTGCTGCCCGAGCACCGCGAGCTCGACGTTGTGCCGGCGCAGCCGCGCGAGGTCGAGCTGGTCCAGCAGCCGCAGGGCACGCGGGGCGGCCAGCCAAGCGGTCAGGTCGTCGGAGCCGACGACGCTGAAGGCCTCGGGAAAGCCGTCGGGCTCGGCCCAGGACGCGACGAGGGGACGCACCGACGCCCGGTGGGGCGCGGCGACGTGCAGGACCGCCGTGCCGCGCGGTGCGCAGCACCACTTGTGCAGGTTGCCGGTCCAGAAGTCCGTCCCGAGCCGGTCCGGCTCGACCGCGAGCATGCCCGCCGCGTGCGCGCCGTCGACCATGACCAGCACGCCACGCTCCTGCAGCGCCGGCACGAGGGAGACGAGCGGCATCCGGCGCGCGGTCGGGGAGCTGACCTGGTCGATGATCGCCAGCTTGGTGCGGCCGTTGACGCAGCCGAGGACGGCCTCGCTCACCTCGTCGTCGCCGCCCTGCAGCGGTACCGGCGCGATCACGACCCTGGCGCCCGAGAGCGCGGCCCACCGGCGCGCGGCGATCAGGACCGCGCCGTAGGCGTGGTCGGTCAGCAGGATCTCGTCGCCGGGCTGCAGCCGGCGGGTCGCCAGCACGGTGCTGACCGCTGTGGTCGCGTTGCGCACGAAGGCGATCGAGTCGCTGTCGGTGGCGAAGAACCGCGCGACCTCCGCGCGGGCCTGCCCCAGGGCCTGCGACAGCTCCCGCAGGAAGAACCGCACCGGGTTCGACTCCATCCGGGCACGCCAGGACTGCTGCTCCTGCAGCACCACCGTCGGCACGGCACCGAACGCCCCGTGGTTGAGGTGGACGACCGTCGACTCGAGCGGCCACAGCTCGCGCACCTGGGGCCAGTCCTCGCCCCAGAGCGGGTTGGGCTGCTCCGTCAGCGGCCGGGTCGACACCCGACGAGCCTAGCGGCGGGCCACCGCCCCGACGGCGCCGGAACGGGCAGAATGCCGGGGTCACACCCCGGGAGGGATCACCAGATGCGCAAGGGACCGCGGCTGGGGATGGTCGCCGTGCTGAGCGCGGCGCTCGTCGTCGGGCTGCTCGGCCGTGCACAGGCGGTCGACGGCGCCGTCCCGGCCTGGCACCCGAGCCGGTTGACCCACCTCGGTGATGCGCGCCAGGTCGTGGTCGTGACCGCGGGCTCCTTCACGACGACGTGGGCGACCCTGCGAACCTTCCGCCGCGACGCGACGGGACGCTGGCACGAGCAGTTCTCGCCGATGCGGGCCCGGCTGGGCAGTCACGGATTCGCCGCGCCGGGCAGACGGCGCCAGCACAGCGGCGAGACGCCGTCGGGCACCTACCTGCTGCGCTGGGCCTTCGGCTCGGCCGCCGACCCCGGCACGGCGCTGCCCTTCCGGCGCTTCGACCGCGACGACTGGTGGCCCTACGACCGTCGCGACCCCCGCACCTACAACGTCTACCAGTTCACCCGCACCGACACGGCGCGGTGGCGGCCGCGGCTCGCCGAGCGCCTGTGGGACTTCCGCGACCAGTACGCCTACAGCGTGGTGATCGACTACAACCTGCCGGGAGGCGTCTACCGGGCCGGGGCCGAACGGTACGCGACCCGGACGGCGGACACCGGCGCGGGCGGGGGCATCTTTCTGCACGTCAGCGCGCCCCACCCGACCGCCGGGTGCGTCTCGGTCAGCAGAGCGGGCATGCGAGCGCTGCTGCGCTGGCTGGACCCGGTCGCCCACCCGCGCATCGTGATGGCACCGACGTCGGTGATCGACTCCGTGTGAGCCGGGCGGTCCTGACCCTCGGACTCAGTCGTGGCCCTCGGCCAGCTTGCCGCGCAGCTGGAGCACGGCCTTGGTGTGCATCTGGCAGATACGGCTCTCGGTCACCCCGAGCACCTGGCCGATCTCGGCCAGCGTGAGGCCCTCGTAGTAGTAGAGCGTCACGACGATCTTCTCCCGCTCGGGCAGCGTGTTGATCGCCTTCGCGAGCAGGAACTTGGTCTCCTCGGACTCGAAGGCGAGCACCGGGTCCTCGGCCTTGGTGTCCTCCAGGGTGTCGACGAGGCTGAGCTTGTCGCCCTTCTCCCCACCGACGCTGAGCAGCTCGTCGAGCGCCACGACGTTGACGAACGAGACCTGGTTGAAGATCTGGTGCAGGTCGTCGAGCTTGATGCCCATCTCGGCCGCGACCTCCGCCTCCGTGGGCGTGCGGTGCAGCTGCGCCTCCAGGGCCGCGTAGGCCTTCTCGACCTCGCGCGCCTTGTAGCGCACCGAGCGCGGGATCCAGTCGATCGCGCGCAGCTCGTCGATGATGGCGCCGCGGATGCGGCTGATCGCGTAGGTCTCGAACTTGATCGCGCGCTCGAGGTCGAACTTCTCGATGGCGTCGATCAACCCGAAGATGCCGTAGGAGACGAGGTCCGCCTGCTCGATGTTGGGCGGCAGCCCGACGCCGACGCGGCCGGCGACGTACTTGACGAGCGGTGAGTAGTGCAGGATCAGTCGCTCGCGCAGGGCCGGGTCAGCGGACTTCTTGAATCCCTGCCACAGCTCCCGCAGAGCGGCCTCCGCCGCGGTCTTCTCGGCGGCAGGCTCCCCGTCGGCCGTTCGCACCGCGCTCACAGCACCCCCTCCCCTCGGCGCCGCGGCGGCAGATGTGCCGTCACGCCCGTGGGTGCGCTTGGTCATATGTCGCCTTCAGCCGGTCAACGGACACGTGGGTGTAGATCTGGGTCGTTGCGAGCGTAGCGTGGCCGAGAAGCTCTTGAACGGTTCTCAGGTCGGCTCCTCCCTCGAGCAGGTGGGTCGCCGCGGAGTGCCGGAGGCCGTGTGGTCCCAGGTCAGGGGCGCCCGCGACGTGCGCCAGCAGGCGGTGGACCACTCGGCGCACGGTACGCGGATCGACACGTTTACCTCGTGCCCCCAGGAACAACGCTGAACCGCTGTTCGCTTCCCGCAGCTGGGGACGGCCCCTCGCCAGCCACGCCTCGAGGGCCCGCACGGCGGGAACACCGAGGGGCACCACCCGCTCCTTCGCACCCTTCCCCAGCACGCGGACGACCCGCCGCGACCAGTCCACGTCGTCGTCCTCGAGGCCGCACAGCTCGCCCACCCGGCAGCCCGTGGCGTAGAGGACCTCCAGCATCGCGACGTCGCGCAACCCCAGGGGGGAGTCGTCGTCGGCCGCGACGGCGGCGACGTCGAGCAGGGCGCCGGCCTCGTCCTGACGCAGGACGCCGGGCAGCGTCCGGCCGCCCCGCGGCGTGCCCAGCAGGGCCCCTGCGTCGGTGGGTGCTCGCCCGGTGCGGGCCAGCCAGCCGGTGAAGGTCCGCGCGGCCGCGGCCCGGCGGGCCAGCGTGCTGCGGGCCCGACCGGAGCTGGCCTGCCGGGCCAGCCAGCTGCGCAGCACCGCAAGGTCGAGGGACTCCGGCGTCGTACGCCGCATCCGCGCGGCGTGCTCGAGCAGCGAACCCACGTCGCCGGCGTAGGCCCGTACCGAGTGCGGGGACAGGCCACGCTCCGATCGCAGGTGGCGCTCGTAGTCGGCGAGGACGCCGGCGAGCGCCGCCGGCAGCTCGCCACCGCCGTCGGGCTCGCCCGGCGTGTCAGTCATGGGCCACCGTCACGCGCCTACCGTGCGGGCCCGCAGCCACCGTTGCAAGCACCACCGCTGCGTGGCGGGGCTCGGCGCTGCTTCCCTCGACCGCGCGCCGCCAGCGGTTGTCCGGGCGAGGACTAGATAGGGAGAGCTACCTGGATCTGCTCCCCCCTCACCAGCTCACCTGCCACCGACAACCCACATGTTCTGGTAGCTCCGCCTCAAAATCGGGTGTACCGGTCAAGTGATCGGCGGGGGGGACGACAAGAGGGTCGTCAAGACAAGGGCAAACCCGGTGCGAGCCGGGGGCGCAAAGCCACGGGACCCACGCGGTCGGCCGGGCTACCGAATGAAAGGAACGCCACCACCCATGCACCACAAGAGCAAGCTCCTCGGAGCGCTCGCGATCGCCGGCGTCATCGCCACAGCCGGCTCCGCCTTCACCGCCAGCAACGAGGTGCCCACCCCGAGCGTGGTCAAGGGGTACGGGTCCCAGACCATCACCGGGGTGACCGCTTCGGCCATCACCTACAACACCAACGCTGCCGGTGACACGATCACTTCGGTCGGGCTCACCCTGGCCACGGACACCACTGGCAAGACGATCCAGGTTGCCTTCAACGATGCGGCACCCGCGACCTGCTCCGACGCCGGCACGTACGACGCGACCTCGCAGACGACGTACACCTGTGCGGTCAATCAGCCCGTGGGTGGCGCGACCAAGTTCGCGCTCGTCGCCAACTAGCGGGAAGGGCTGGCGTCACCCAACGGTCGGACGGGAGCGCGGTGATGCGGCGTGCCAGAGCGCTATGGGCGCTAGGGCTGTGTGTCGCCGTGCTCCCGTTCGTCCTGCTTGTCGACCAGGTGCCCCGAGCCGTGGTGACGCATGGCGTCTCCATGCAGCCGCGGTTCAGCCCTGGGGACCTCGTCGTCGTTCGTCCCGCGACGTCATACGCGGTCGGCGACGTTACGGCCTACGACTCACCGATGCTCAACACCGTCGTCCTGCACCGCATCGTGGCAATCGAAGGCGATCGGTACGTCTTCAAGGGCGACAACAACTCGTGGCTAGACCCGGAGAAGCCGACGCACAGCCAGCTGATCGGCAAGGCGCTCCTCCACGTCCCGCAGGGCGGACTCTGGCTCAAGCGCGCCGCCAGTCCTGGCGGACTGGGTCTCGCCGCGTTCGCGCTGTTCGCAACCGGCGGCCCCGCTTTCACCCGCACCCGTCGCCGCCGCAGGAAGGAACGCAACGTGTCCCGCCATGCCGCACCTCCTAGAACGCGGCTCGCGACGGGGGCGCCAGCCCTGCCGCCCGCGTTGCGTTCCACGGCTGCGGTCGCCGCGGCGCTCGGCATTGCGGGGTCGGCCCTGGGACTCGTGGCCTGGACGCGACCGGTCGAGCACGCCACCGCGGCGTCGACTCAGGCCACCTCGCGGATGCAGTTCTCCTACACCGCGACGGTCCCGCAGTCGCCGGCATACGACGGAACCACCGTTACCGCCCCGGAGCCCGTGTTCCGCCGGCTGACGGACAACGTCACGCTCCGCCTGCGATTCACCGGCGCGTCGCCGGGCGGCCACGGCACCGTCTCGGTGGCGGCGAAGCTGGCCACGTCCAGCGGGTGGCGCTCAACCGTCCCGCTCTCCGGTCGGGAGACGTTCGACGGCGGCAGGTACGACGGCAGGGTCAGCCTCGACCTGAGTGCTCTGCAGCGGCGCGCCGACGCGGCGGGGAAGGCGACCGGCATCCCGGCCGGCGCCGTCAGCGTCACCATCGCCCCGACGGTGAGCACTCCCGGCACCACCCAACCGTTCGAGCCCACGCTCAGCTTCCAGCTCGACCCGACCGCGCTGCGGTTGACCGACGGCGACGGCGCCAAGCTGACCATCAAGGAATCGACCCCCGTCACCTCGACCCGACAGGCGGCGAGCCGGCTGACCTTCACGGGCCGTTCGATGACCGGGGCGCTGGCCCGGAAGGTCTCGGCCGCAGCCGTGGGCCTGGCCGCGGTCATCGCCGGACTGCTTGCCCTGATCGCCCGTCGGTCGCAGCCGCTCGCCGAGTCCGAGCGGATCCGCCGCCAGCACGGTCAGTTGCTGCTGTCCGTCCAGCCGGTGGCCGCCGCGCCCGGGCGCCCGGTCGTCGACGTCAGCGAGTTCCCCATGCTCGTCCGCCTCGCCGAGCGCTACGGCCTGCTCGTCCTGCACTGGTCGCGCAGCGGAGTGGACACCTACATCGTGCAGGATGAGGGCGTGACCTACCGATACAGCACGCGGGCGCCGCAGGGCGAGAGCAGCGCGACCGTCAGCGCCGGCGTCTGACCGTCCCGGCGGCAGGGTCCACTCACCCGTCACGGGCCTACTGCGCGGGCCCCGACGCACCGTGGCAAGCAGCACCGCCGCGTGGCGGGACCTGGGGCTGGCCGTGCTCGAGCGCGCGCCGCCAGGTGCCGCTGCGCTCGACCGCGAGGTCACGCACGGTGAGCAGCGCGAGCGCCTGCAGCACGGTCGGATCGTCGAGACCGGCGACCCGGGCGATGCTGGACAGGCCGGCGTACTGCCGGACCGGGAGCGCGTCGAGCACCCGCAGGGTGGGTTCGTCGAGGCCGTCGTGGGCCCGCTGCTCGCCGCGGCGCTCCGGGGCCGCGTCGTCGCCCAGAGCCCCGACGAGCTCGATGACGTCGGCGCTGTCGGTCACCATCGACGCGCCCAGCCGGATGAGCTCGTGGCAGCCCGCGGACATGGGCGAGGTGACGGGACCCGGGACCGCCATCACGGGGCGCGACAGGCTCTCCGCGTGCCCGGCGGTGTTGCGGGCACCGCTGCGGATCGCCGCCTCGACCACCACCGTTCCCCGGCTGAGGGCGGCGATCACCCGGTTGCGGGCGAGGAACCGGCTCTTGGTCGGCCGGGCGCCCGGCGGCACCTCAGAGATCACGACCCCGCCGCGCCGCACGGCGGACAGCAGCCTCCCGTGCGCGCTGGGATAGACGATGTCGACACCACAGGCCAGCACGGCGACGGTGCCGCCCTCGGTCGCCAGCGCGCCGCGGTGGGCCGCCACGTCGATGCCGAAGGCGGCCCCGGACACGACCGTCCAGCCGCGCTGGGCGAGCCCGGCCCCCAGGTCGACCGCGACGTGCTCGCCGTAGCTGCTGCAGGCCCGCGCGCCGACGACCGCGACGGCGCGGCGGGTCAGCAGCGACAGGTCGCCCTCACCGGTCACCCAGAGGATCAGCGGGCGGCGCGGGCCGAGATCGTCGAGACAGCCGGGCCACTCGAGAGCGCCGGGTGTGACCAGCCGGCCGCCGAGCCCCCGCACGCGGGCCAGGTCGGCGGCGACGTCGAGGGTCGCCAGCCGGGCTCGGTAGGAGCCGATGCGCGCGGACTGGTAGCTGCCCTCGCGGATCTCGGCCAGCACCTGGGCCGCCCCCCGGTCGTCGACCTGTGCGCCCAGCGAGACGTCGTCAGGCTCGGCCAGCCGGCTCAGCGCGGCCCGGGCCCACACCTCGGGGTCGGGGACCGTGGTCATGCCGCCCGGTCCCGCACGCCGCGGTAGCGCAGCGCCGCCGCCACCTGGGCGGTGCCCGGCCGGTCGAGCCCGACCAGGTCGGCGAGGGTCCACGCCACCCGCAGGACACGATCGACCCCACGCGCGGTCAGCTCCCCGCGGTCGAGCGCTCGCTCGGCCGGCGCCACCACGTCCCACGGCAGCGGCCAGTCACGGCGCAACACGTGACCGGGCACCTCGCTGTTGGCCCGCCACTGCGTGTCCCGCAGCCGGGCGGCCATCCGCTCGCGGGCCAGGGCCACCCGCTCGGCCACCACGGCGCTGGGCTCGGCGCGACCCTGGTCGGCCAGCAGCTCGCTGCGAGTGGGCGGCCCCATCTCGTGGCGCAGGTCCACCCGATCCAGCAGCGGGCCCGAGAGCCGCCCGAAATAGCGCAGCTTGGCCATCGGTGAGCAGGTGCACGCCAGCCCCTTGCCGATCGACTGGCCGCACGGGCACGGGTTGGCGGCCAGCACCAGCTGGAAGCGGGCCGGGAAGCGCACCTGGGCGGCCAACCGGGAGACGCAGATCTCCCCCGACTCCAGCGGCTCGCGCAACGCATCGAGCACGGCCGGCGCGAACTCGGGCGCCTCGTCCATGAACAGCACGCCGCGATGCGCGAGCGAGGCCGCACCCGGTCGTACGTGCGCCGAGCCGCCCCCGACGATGGCTGCCACGGACGCCGTGTGGTGCGGCGCCTGGAACGGTGGGCGGGTGACCAGCGGTTCCCCCGCCGGCAACGTGCCGGCGACCGAGTGCACGGCGGTCACCTCGAGCGCCGCGGCGGTGTCCAGTCCCGGCAGGATGCCCGGCAGCCGCTCGGCCAGCATGGTCTTGCCCGCGCCGGGGGGCCCGAGCATGAGCAGGTGGTGCCCGCCCGCGGCGGCCACCTCGAGCACCGCACGAGCCAGCGCCTGGCCCAGCACGTCGGCCAGGTCCAACCGCCGCAGTGGCTCGGGTGGCACCGCCGGCGCCACGTCGGGCTGCGTGTCCGGGACGTCCAGGACGTCCTCGGGCGGCCGCTCGTCGCGCGCGAGCGCGATGAGCTCGGCCAGCGACCGCACGCCCGTCACGTGCACGCCGGGCACCAGCGCGGCCTCCTTCGCGTTGTCCGCCGGCACGACGACCCGTTCCACCCCCGCTTCCACCGCCGCGAGCACCGAGGGCAGGACGCCGCGCACCCCGCGGACCCGCCCGTCGAGCCCGAGCTCGCCCAGCAGCACCGCGCCGGCCACGACCGAGCAGGGCACCACCCCGTCCGCGGCGAGCACGGCCATCGCGATCGCGAGGTCGAAGCCCGAGCCACGCTTGGGCAGGCTCGCCGGCGACAGGTTGACGGTGAGCCGCCGGGTCGTGGAGGGCCAGCGCTGGCGGCTGTTCACCAGTGCCGCCCGCACCCGGTCGCGCGACTCCGAGAGGGACGCGTCCGGCAGCCCTACCAGAACGTAGGACGGCACACCCGGGCTCAGGTCCGCCTCGACGTCCACCAGGTGCCCGGCGACGCCGACCAGCGCGATGCACCGGGTCCGGGCCAGCGTCACCGGACCACGCCAGCCACGTGCTCGACCTCGGTAGGGCCGCGGCGCGGTCGCAGCACCGCCACGAGGTCGATGCGCACCTCGGGCGGGTGCACGGCGCGCTCCTCGATCCAGCGGGCCGCGAGCCGGCGCAACCTCGCCGCCTTGGCCGGGGTGACCGCCTCCAGCGGTGAGCCGAACCCCAGGCCGGCCCGGGTCTTGACCTCGCAGACCACGAGGGTGTCCCCGTCGCGTGCCACGATGTCGATCTCGCCGAGCTCGCAGCGCCAGTTGCGTTCGAGGATCGTCAGGCCGGCGGCGACCAGGTGCTCGGCCGCCATCCGCTCGCCATAGGAACCCAGAGCGTCACTGGCCCGCATCGCCCACCACCTCCGGATCCAGGGTGGACGAGCCGGGGCGCCGCGCGCCGGGCGCGGCGTCATCTGTGGACGACGCCCGAGAGCGGGCGGCCTGTGGACGGCGCGGCGGTCGGCGCTGCTAGGTCGAGAAGCCCTGGTCCTTGGGCAGCTCGAGGTCGCTGCGCGACAGCTCCTCGACGTTGACGTCCTTGAACGTCAGCACGCGCACGTTCTTCACGAACCGGGCCGGCCGGTACATGTCCCAGACCCACGCGTCGGCCATGGTGACCTCGAACCACACCTCGCCGTTGTCGGTGCTGCGCGGCTGCACGTCGACGGAGTTGGTCAGGTAGAACCGCCGCTCGGTCTCGACGACGTAGGTGAACAGCCCCACCACGTCGCGGTACTCGCGATAGAGCTGCAGCTCCATCTCGGACTCGTACTTCTCGAGGTCCTCGGCGCTCATCGGGCGACCTCCTCGAAAGACGTGGTGTCAGCGATGTCCAGCTCGACGACGCTGTCGTCCTCCCCGGCCGCGACCCGCAGCAGCGTGCGGGTCGGGATACGCGCGTCGCCCGGCGCCCGCCGCGCCACGTTGACGTAGGAGAACCGGTGCTCCGGGCAGGGCCCCTGCGCGTCGAGGGCGGCGTTGTGCACCGCGGTGACGTAGCCCTTGTGCCCCGCGAAGTCGTACGTCGGGAAGCGCTCGTGCAGGCGGGCCATGATGCGGTCGCGTGTGACCTTCGCGACGACGGAGGCGGCAGCGATCGAGGCGCTGACCCGGTCGCCCTTCCAGACGGCGAGACCCGGGGCGGCGAGCCCGGCGATGGGAAAGCCGTCGGTCAGCACGTAGGCGGGCGTGACCGTCAGCCGGGCCAGCGCCCGTCGCATGCCCTGCACGTTCGCGACGTGCAGCCCGATGCGGTCGACCTCACCCGGGGGGACCACCACGGCGGCCCAGCTGACCGCGCGGCGTACGACCTGCTCGTAGACCCGCTCCCGGGCCGCCGGGGTGAGCAGCTTGGAGTCGGCCAGCTCCGGCACCCGGCCGCGGGCACCGCCCGGCAGCACCACCGCGGCCACCACCAGT
This sequence comes from Actinomycetota bacterium, assembly GCA_030841035.1. Lineage (GTDB taxonomy): Bacteria > Actinomycetota > Actinomycetes > JACCUZ01 > JACCUZ01 > BP-173. The sequence goes on along the minus strand of JAVEDI010000090.1, from coordinate 17,709 downwards.
GGCCCCGCGCAGGCGCCCCGGCCCGCCTCGTCGGCCCCGGCGACCGGCGTGAGGCCGGCGCGCGACAGGACCTTCTCGTAGGCGTACAAGCCGGCCTCGCGACGTACGACGAAGCGCGGCAGCGGGCGGGGCAGCACCGCCTGCACGGGGGTCCCGCGCCGCACGGTGCGCAGGGGAGGGACCGTGCTCATGGCCAGCAGCGTACGACGGGTCAGCGCGACGACGACGTCAGCTTGGGCTGGTCGAACGTGGCCGGCCGGTGCAGCAGCTTGGCCCGGTTGACCGGCCACACGATCGTGAACGCGCGACCGATGACGTCCTTGACCGGCACGAACCCTCCCCCGGGCTGCCCCTGGTGGGCCCGGCTGTCCTCGGAGACCGAGCGGTGGTCCCCCATGACCCACAGCTCACCCTTCGGCACGACCACCGAGAACGGCTCGGCCGAGGGCACGTCGAGGTCGGTCGGGTACAGGTAGGGCTCCTTGAGCGGCACGCCGTTGACGGTGATGGCGTGTCTGCCGTTGGAGTCGACCCGGTCGCCGCCCACGCCGATGACCCGCTTGATGAGGTCCTCCTCGCCCGCGGCGGGGGCCAGCCCGACGAACACCAGGCCCTTGCGGACCGTGGCGAGCAGCCCGCCGCTCTGGGCGATCTCGCCGGGACCGGACAGCCAGCCCCCCGGGTCGCGGAAGACGATGACGTCACCGCGGCGGACCTCGTCGGGCTTGTCGGCCAGCTTGTTGACCAGGACGCGGTCGTTGACGAGCAGGGTGTTCTCCATGGAGCCCGACGGGATGTAGAACGCCTGCACCAGGAAGGTCTTGATGAGCACCGAGATGACCAGCGCCGTGATCACGATGCCGGGCAGCTCGCGCAGGAACGACTTCTTGTGCGCCTCGGCGTCCTTGCCGGTGCCGGTGCGGGACGCAGGTCCGGCGGCCGACGCGCGCTCGGACGGCCGGTCAGCGGGCGGTGTGGCGGGCACCTGCTCCCCTGCTGCGGTCGCCGCCGGGTCCCCGTCGGGGGCCGGCTGCCGGTCAGCGGCGGGCTGCTCGTCGGACGAGGGCACAGCAGGCCCGGTGTCGGCGACGGGTGGGGTGACCCCCGTCCGTGCCGACGAGCGCGGACCGTCGTCGCTCGTCATCGTGTGCGTTCCTCCGTCCCCGGGTGGCGGTGGGCCACCCACGCATCACGCACAGGCACGCGACGCCATGTCACAAGCCTACGTGCCGCTGGCCCCGAGTGGGTCCGGCGAGAGGCAGGCGTCAGCGACCGGTGATGGGGTCGCGGCGCTCCTTGATCTTGGCTGCCTTGCCGCGCAGGTCGCGCAGGTAGTACAGCTTCGCCCGGCGGACGTCACCGCGGGTCACGACCTCGATCTTGTCGATCACCGGAGTGTGCACGGGGAAGGTCCGCTCGACGCCGACACCGAAGCTGACCTTGCGGACGGTGAAGGTCTCGCGGACCCCGTCGCCCTGGCGGCGGATGACGACGCCCTGGAAGACCTGCACGCGAGAGCGGGTCCCCTCGACGACCTTGACGTGCACCTTCAGGGTGTCGCCGGGCCGGAACGCCGGGATGTCGTCGCGCAGCGAGGCGGCGTCGAAGGCGTCCAAGATCTGCATGGGGACTCATCTCTCGCGGTGCCACAGGTCACCCACGTCGGTCGTGGTTGTGTTGTCGGCGTGCGTGCCGGTTCGGCCGAAGTACTGCGCCTCCCCTGTGGCAGGGGCGCCGGTCGGCCAGGGCAACAGCCGCTCAGTCTGCCACAGGCGCGGCGCTGCGTTCCAATCGAGCGCCGTCGGCCGTCGGCCGCCACCCGCACGCCTCGAGGACCTCCAGGTCGCGGCGGTCGAGCGTCGCCGGCACGAGCGCGGCGACCAGGTCGGGTCGGCGCGCCGACGTACGTCGCAGCGCCTCGTCGCGCTGCCACCGGGCGATCTGGCCGTGATGGCCGGAGAGGAGCACGTCGGGGACGGCGCGCTCGCGCCACACGGACGGCTTGGTGTACGCCGGTCCCTCGAGCAGGCCGTCGGCGAACGACTCGTGCACCAGCGAGGTGGCGTTCCCGATCACGCCGGGCACCAGCCGCGCCACCGCCTCGACGACGACGAGCACCGCGACCTCGCCTCCGTTCAGGACGTAGTCACCGAGCGAGACCTCGGTCACCCGAGCGCGCTCGCCGACCTCGTCGAGGACCCGCTGGTCGATGCCTTCGTAGCGGCCACACACGAACACCAGCCGCGGCTGCGCCGCCAGCTCGTGGGCCAACGCCTGGGTGAAGGGCTCTCCGCTCGGCGTCGGGACCACCACCCGTACGTCAGGCTCCTCGCCGAGGACGGCATCCAGCGCGGCGCCCCACGGCTCGGGGCGCATCAGCATGCCGGCGCCGCCGCCGTAGGGGCTGTCGTCGACCGTGCGGTGCCGGTCGGTGGTCCAGTCGCGCAGGTCGTGCACCCGCACGTCGATCCGCCCCTCGTCGATGGCGCGACCGATCAGCGAGAGCCGCAGCGGCGCCAGATAGTCGGGGAAGATCGTGAGGACGTCGACCCGCACGGGTCAGCTCTCGGCCGCGGGCTCGTCGAGCAGGCCCGGGGGCGGCTCGACGACGATGCGCCCGCCGTCCAGGTCGACCTCGGGCACGAACTCGTGCACGAACGGAATGAGCGTCTCCCGGCCGTCGTCGCCCCGGACGGCCAGCACGTCCTGGCCGGGCAGGTGCAGCACCTCGTGCAGCGCGCCGACGGGCTCACCGCCCGCGGTGACCACCGCCAGCCCGACGAGCTGGCGGTCGTAGAACTCCTCGGGGTCCTCGGGCCGCTCGTCGACATCCACATCGACCACGAGCAGCACGCCGCGCAGCCGCTCGGCGTCGCGGCGGTCGTCGTAGCCCTCGAAGCGCAGCATCAGGCGACCACCGTGCACGCGTCCCGTCGCGATGGTCAGCGGACCGGCCGCGGCCGGATCGGTACGCAGCACGGCGCCCGGCGCGAGGCGTCCCTCCGGGTCGTCGGTGCGGACCTCGACCGACACCTCGCCCCTGAGGCCGTGCGGCCGGCCGAGCCGGCCGACGATGACCTCCACCGTGCGGTCGTCCGCCATGCCGACTCCCGGGCGCGGGCTAGCGCTCGTCGACGTCGAGGAAGTCGACGCGGACATTGTGACCGGGGCCCAGGGCACCGATCACGGTGCGCAGGGCCTTGGCGGTGCGTCCGCCGCGGCCGATGACCTTGCCGAGGTCCTCGGGGTGCACGCGCACCTCGAGGATGCGACCGCGACGGTTGTTGCGGTCGCGCACCTGCACGTCGTCCGGGTGGTCGACGATCCCCCGCACCAGATGCTCGAGGGCCTCCTCGAGCATCGGCTAGGCCTCGTCCTTGGCGGTGTCCGTGTCGGTCACCGGCGTGGTCTGCTCGATCGCCGGCGCGCCCTGGGCGGTGCCGACGTCGGCCTTCGCGGCGTCGTCGGAGCCCGCCTCTGTCTTGGGCTCCTCGGTGACCGTGGCATCGGTGGGCGGGCGCGCCTCGGTGTCCGACCCGGCGACGCGCTCGTCACCCTGGGCCGCGGCCTCGTCGGCGGTCGGCCGGGCGGCCGGCGTGCCCTCGGCCGCCTCGGCCGCCACCTTCTTGGCAGCTCGCTTGCGCGGCGTGGTCGCACCGTCCTTGCCGGCGTCGCCACCGCCGCCCTCCTTGGCGGCAGCCTCGAAGACGGCCTTCTTGTCCGTCTTCTCGCCGGCCACACGCAGGGTGCCCTCGGCGCCGGGGAGGCCCTTGAACTTCTGCCAGTCGCCGGTGACCTTGAGGATCGCGGCAACCGGCTCGGTGGGCTGCGCGCCCACGCCGAGCCAGTACTGGGCGCGCTCGGAGTCGACCTCGATGACCGAGGGCTCCTCGGTCGGGTGGTACTTGCCGATCTCCTCGATCGCGCGACCGTCCCGCTTGGTCCGGGCGTCGGCGACGACGATGCGGTAGTACGGCGCACGGATCTTGCCCATGCGCATCAGCTTGATCTTGACTGCCACGGTTGTTGAAGCTCCTGCTGCTCGCATGCGGGTGGCGGCCCGACCCGCGTGGGGGTGCGGTCGTAGCCGGCCGAGGGACACGGCACGCGGGGGTTGAGAGGGACCGCCGTACGCCGTGTACAGCCGGCCATCATGCCAGACAACCCGCCAGCCGGCCGAATCGCGCGCTCAGGGACCGGCGAAGAGCCGGTGCCGGCGCGCTCAGCGGAGGTCTCCGGCGACGATCCGGCCGCGCAGCACCACCGCGCGGGGGCTGAGCAGGACCTGCGGCTCGGCGCGCGGATCGTGGTCGTAGACGACCAGGTCGGCCGACTCCCCCTCGGCCATGCTGGGGCGGCCCAGCCAGTCCCGTGCCCGCCACGAGGCCGCACCGAGTGCGGCGTCCGCGGACAGGCCGACCTGCTCGTGCAGCGCCAGCACCTCGCGGCCGATCAGGCCGTGCGGGAGCACACCGCCCGCGTCGGTGCCGGCGTACAGCGCGACACCGGCCTCGTACGCCGACCGCAGGGTCTGGTCCGCACGGGCGTGCAGGTCGCGCATGTGCCGCGCGTAGCGCGGGAACCTGGCCTCGCCGGCCGCGGCGTACGTCGGGAAGTTGTCCAGCTGCACCCGCGTGGGCACCAGCGCGGTGCCCCGCTCGACCATCGCGGCGATGACCTCGTCGGTGAGTCCGGTGCCGTGCTCGATGCAGTCGATCCCGGCGGCGACGAGCTGCGCGACGGACTGCTCCCCGAAGCAGTGGGCGGTGACCCGCACCCCGAGCTCGTGTGCCCGGGCGATCGCCGCTGCGGCCACGTCAGCCGGCCAGGACGGCGTGAGGTCGCCCGCGTCGCGGTCGATCCAGTCGCCCACCAGCTTGACCCATCCGTCACCGCGGCGGGCCTGCCGCTCGACCTCGGCGACCAGCTCCTCCGGCTCGACCTCGGCACCGTAGTTGCGGATGTAGCGCTTGCTGCGCGCGATGTGCCGTCCGGCGCGCACGACGCGTGGCAGGTCGTCGCGCTCGTCGATCCAGCGGGTGTCGACCGGCACGCCCGCGTCGCGGATGAGCAAGGTGCCCATGTCACGGTCGGCGATGATCTGCCGCTCCTGCTCGGCCTGCTCGACCCCTCCGGCCTCGTCGAGCCCCACGTGGCAGTGCGCGTCGACCAGCCCCGGTAGGACGAACGCGCGCTGCCCGATCGTGACCGCGTCGGGCACGGCGTCGTAGCGGAGCAGCCCGTCGGCGTCGACCCACAGGTCACGCTCGTCGTCGTCGGGCAGCACGAGCCCGCGCAGATGCAGTGCAGTCACGCTCATGCGTGCCACCTTCCCATGGTCGCGCGCCGCCCTGCCGCTGATCCCCGCCGCCGTGCCCTGATCCCCGCCGCCGTGCCGCTGATCCCCGCCGCCGTGCCCTGGTCCCGGCCCAGGCCCTGGTCCCGGCCCAGGCCCGCCACCCGCACCCCCGCCTGCCCCCGCCTGCCCCCGCCTCCCCGTGATCGTGAGGAGGACCGGCACCCGATCCGTGCCGATTCCCCTCACGATCACCACAGGCCAGCCACCCGCCCCCGCCTCCCGGTGATCGTGAGGAGGACCGGCACCCGATCCGCGCCGATTCCCCTCACGATCACCGGGGCACCGGGGCACCGGGGCACCGGGGCACCGGGGCACCGGGGCACCGGGGCGGGGGGGCGGGGGCACGGGGGGGCCGGGCCGGGAGCGGGGGGCGGTGGGCACCGGGGCGGGGGGGCGGGCGCCCGGGGGGCGGCGCGGCGGGGGGAGCGGCGCGGCGGTGGGAGCGTCAGCGCTGGCCGGGGGGCAGCAGGTTCTTCAGCTGGTCGGGCAGCTCGAAGTTCTCCGGTACGTCGAGGGGCCCGCCCTCACCGGCCTGCCGGGCGGCCCAGGCCTCCTCCTGCTGCGCGCGCTTGGCGGGGTTGCCCGACCGGGCTCCCTTGGCCTTCTTCCCGCCGCCCTTGGCCGCCGCCTTGCCCTTGGCCTTCTTGCCGCGGCCCATGCCGGGGAGCCCCGGCAGGCCAGGCATCCCGGGGACGCCACCGGCGGCGAGCTGGCGCATCATTTTCTGCGCCTCGACGAACCGCTCGACCAGCCCGTTGACCGCGCTCACCGACGAGCCGGAACCGCGGGCGATGCGCGAGCGCCGCGAGCCGTTGAGGATGCGGTGGTCGCGCCTCTCCTGGGGGGTCATCGACTGGATGATCGCCGTGACCCGGTCGATCTCGCGCTCGTCGATGTTCTCTATCTGCTCGCGCATCTGCCCCATGCCGGGCAGCATCCCGAGCAGCTTGGACATCGAGCCCATCTTGCGCATCGACTCCATCTGCGCGAGGAAGTCCTCGAAGGTGAAGTCCTCGCCGCGGCCGAACTTGCCGGCCATCTCCTCGGCCTGGCCCTTGTCGAAGGCCTTCTCGGCCGCCTCGATCAAGGTCAGGACGTCACCCATGCCCAGGATGCGCGACGCCATCCGATCGGGGTGGAAGGTGTCGAAGTCGGTGAGCTGCTCGCCGTTCGAGGCGAACATCACCTGGCGGCCGGTGACCTTCGCGACCGACAGCGCCGCACCACCGCGGGCGTCACCGTCGAGCTTGGTGAGCACGACCCCGTCGAACCCGACGCCGTCGAGGAACGCCTGCGCCGTGTTGACGGCGTCCTGGCCGATCATCGCGTCGACGACGAACAGCGTCTCGTCGGGCTGCACGGCGTCGCGGATGTCGGCGGCCTGCTGCATGAGCTCCTGGTCGATCCCCAGCCGCCCGGCGGTGTCGACGATCACGATGTCGTAGAGCTTCTGCCTCGCGTGCTCCATCGATCGCCGAGCCACATCGACGGGATCGCCCACGCCGTTGCCCGGCTCCGGCGCGAAGACCGGGACACCGGCGCGCTCACCGACGATCTGCAGCTGGTTCACGGCGTTGGGCCGCTGCAGGTCGGCCGCCACGAGCACCGGCTGGTGGCCCTGGCCCTTGAGCCAGTGGGCCAGCTTGCCGGCCAGGGTCGTCTTGCCGGACCCCTGCAGGCCGGCCAGCATGATCACGCTCGGCGGGTTCTTGGCGAACCGCAGGCGGCGCGTCTCGCCACCGAGGATCTCGACCAGCTCGTCGTTGACGATCTTGATGATCTGCTGCGCCGGGTTCAGCGCCTGATGCACCTCGGCGCCCTTGGCACGGGCCCGGACCGCCTCGATGAAGTCCTTGACCACCGGCAGCGCGACGTCGGCCTCGAGCAGGGCGACCCGGATCTCCCGGGCGGTCGCGTCGATGTCGGCGTCAGTCAGCCGGCCCTTGCCGCGCAGGTTCTTGAACGTGGCGGCGAGGCGGTCCTGGAGGGTGGCGAACACGCGGGTCCTTCGCGGGAGAAGACGCTGTACGGCGGCCGATGGCCTCTCGCCAGCCTATCCGGGCCCCGCGCGACCGGTGGCCCGCGTCGTGCGCCGCGTCGTGCGGCCGCGACGTGCGGCCGCGAGCCGCCCCTCCTCGCGCCGGACCCCCCGCACTGGCGTCCGGGCTGGCCGTGTCGCAGGCTGGTGCGCTGTGACCAGCCGCGCACCGAGCACGGGCACCCAGCAGCCACGCACTGCGGGGCTGCACCGCGCCTGGCTGGTCGCCGGCATCGCCTTCGTCGCACTGCTCGGCGCGGCAGGCTTCCGGGCGACGCCCGGGGCGCTGATCGACCCGCTGCGGGGCGAGTTCGGGTGGTCGCGCGGCGCGATCTCGCTGGCCGTCTCGGTGAACCTGCTGCTCTACGGGCTCACCGCCCCGTTCGCGGCGGCCCTGATGAACCGGTTCGGGGTCCGGCGGGTGGTGACCGGCGCACTGCTGCTGGTCGCCGCCGGGAGCGGGTTGACCGTCTTCATGACCGCGAGCTGGCAGCTGGTGCTGCTGTGGGGGGTCCTGGTCGGGCTCGGCACCGGTTCGATGGCGCTCGCTTTCGTCGCCACCATCACCGGCCGCTGGTTCGTGCGGCAGCGCGGGCTGGTGACCGGCGTGCTCACGGCGGCGGGTGCGACCGGTCAGCTGGTGTTCCTGCCCGTGGTCGCCTGGCTCTCGCAGTCGCACGGGTGGCGCAGCGCCGCGCTCCTCGTCGCGGGCGGCGCGCTGGTGGTGGCGCCGTTGGCCTTGCTGCTGCTCAAGGAGTACCCCGCCGACCTCGGCCTCGCGCCCTACGGCGGCGACGCCGTGCTGCCCCCGCCGCCACCGGCCCCCGCCGCCGCGCGCACGGCGCTGCTGGGCCTGACCCGGGCAGCACGGACCCGGCCGTTCTGGCTGCTTGCCGGCGGCTTCGCGATCTGCGGCGCCACCACCAACGGCCTGGTGGGCACCCACTTCATCCCGGCTGCCCACGACCACGGCATGGCCACGACGACGGCCGCGGGACTGCTCGCGCTCGTGGGGCTCTTCGACATCGCCGGCACGATCTTCTCCGGCTGGCTCACCGACCGCGTCGACTCGCGGTTCCTGCTCGGCGTCTACTACGCGCTGCGCGGCCTGTCACTGCTGGTCGTCTCGCAGCTGTTCGCCGCGTCCCCGCACCCCAGCATGCTGGTCTTCGTCATCTTCTACGGCCTCGACTGGGTCGCCACGGTGCCACCGACGGTCGCGCTGTGCCGCGAGTACTACGGCGACGCCGGCCCGGTCGTGTTCGGCTGGGTGTTCGCCGCGCACCAGGTCGGTGCCGCGGTCGCTGCGACCGCGGCCGGCCTCACCCGCGACCACCTCGGCACCTACACCCCGGCCTGGTACGTCGCCGGCGGCCTCTGCTTCCTCGCGGCAGTCTTCTCGCTCCAGCTGCTGCGCCGCGGTCCCGTGCGGGCCTCCCGACCCCTCCCCGCCTGACCGGCCCGGGCCCGCCGGGTCAGGTGGCGGCATCGGTCAGCAGGCGGATCACCTCGCGCGCGGCGCTCGCGTCGAGCGGTCCGCCGGTCGCGTCCTGCAGGTAGAACACGTCGACCGCCTCGGCGCCGAGCGTCACGACGCGGGCCGCCCGGATGCTGACGCCCATCAGCGCGAGCGAGCGGCCCAGCCGGTACAGCAGCCCGACGCGGTCGCCCGCCCGGACCTCCACCACGGTCGCGGTCTCCGACGCCGCCTCGACGACGTCGACGCGCGGCGCGGGCGGTGCCACGCTGGGCACCCGGCGCGACGCGTCACGGGTCGCGAGCCGGTGCGTGAGGTCCAGCTCCCCCGCCAAGGCGCGCGCGATGTCGTTGCGCAGCGCGTCGGAGCGGGGCTCGTGGTCCCGCTCGGGGATCACGGTCCAGACGTCGATGGCCATGTCCGGCCCGTCGCCGCTCGGCGGCCGCTCCGTGCGGATCTGCGCCGAGCGCACCGAGAGCCGGTGCAGGGCGAGGACGCCGGCGACGGTCGCGAACAGGCCTGGACGGTCCGGCGCCGCCACTGTCACCGTCCAGGTCACCGCCTCGTCCGGCGCGGCGACCACCGCGAGCTGCCCGGACGACACGAGCGTCGCCTGGGCCGGGGTCAGGGGCGCAGCGGGTGGCGGGGGGGCTCCGTGCAGCTTCAGCGCCGTTCGGCGCACCAGGTCCTCCACGAGTCCCGCCTTCCAGTCGCTCCACGCGCCGGGCCCGGTGGCTCGCGCGTCGGCAAGGGTCAGGGTGTGCAGCAGCTCGAGCACGTCGGTGTCCTCGAGCGCGTCGGCCACCCCGGCGACGGTCGCCGGGTCGTCCAGGTCACGGCGCGTGGCCGTGGTGACCAGCAGCAGGTGGTGGCGCACCAGGACCTCGACCACGTGTACGTCGTCCTCGGTGAAGCCGAGGCGCCGGGCGATCCCGGCAGCCACCGGGGCGCCCGCCTCGCTGTGGTCGCCGGGCAGGCCCTTGCCGAGGTCGTGCAGCAGCGCGGCGACGAGCAGCAGGTCGGGTCGGCGCACGGCACGTACCAGGGCCGAGGCCTCGACCGCGGTCTCGACCAGGTGGCGATCGACGCTGAACCGATGCAGGGCGGTGCGCTGCGGCCGGTGCCGGACGGTCTCCCACTCGGGCAGCAGCCGGTCCAGCAGCCCCGACTGGTCCAGCGACTCCCAGACCGCCACGAGGGGCGCGCCGGCGCCGAGCAGGTCGACGAACAGGTCGCGCGCGGCGTCGGACCAGGGCTCGCGCAGCGGCGGGCTGTCGGCGACCAGGCGGTCGACGGAGCTCGGCGAGAGCGGCAGCCCGGCCCGGGCAGCGCGGGCGGCGAGCCGCAGCGCCAGCATCGGGTCGACGGTGGGGTCGGCCTGCGCCGTCAGCACGGCCTCGCCGTCGTGCTCGGCCAGCCCGGGGCCCAGCAGCTTGAGCACCGGGCGGCGTCCCCGGATGTAGCGCGATCGCGACGGCCTGGCCGCCTGCAGGGCCCGCCGCCACGTCACGTCCGCCGCGTGCGTGACCGCGGCCGCCGCTGCCCCGACCTCGCGCAGCAGGTCGTCCGCGCCGGAGAGCCCCAGCACCGAGGCCACCTGGTCCTGCTCCTGCAGCACCAGGCGGCTACCGGGCCGGCCGGTGACCTGCTGCAGGGCGTCACGTACGTCGGCCAGCCGGCGTACGGCGTCGTCGACGTCCCGGTGCGGCCGGTCGGCCACCCAGGACGCCGCGACCGCGCGCAAGGACACCAGGTCGCGCAGACCTCCGCGACCCTCCTTGAGATCGGGCTCGAGGGTGTGCCGCAGGTCGCCGTGCTCGCGGCCGCGGATCTCCCACGCCTCGCGCAGGTCGGGCAGCCGCCGCCGCGCCGCCGCCCGCCAGTCGCCGAGCACGCTGGAGCGCAGCCGCTGGGCCACTGCCGGGTCCCCCGCGACGTGCCGGGCATCCAGCAGCCCGAGCAGCACCGCGAAGTCGGAGCTGGCCAGCCGCCGGGCCTCGTCGAAGGTGCGCACCGAGTGGTCGAGCTGCACGCCCGAGTCCCAGATCGGGTACCAGATGGCGTCGGCCAGGTCGCTGACCGCCGCGGAGTGCCGGCGCTCCGCGTGCAGCAGCACCAGGTCGAGGTCGCTGCCCCAGGACAGCTCCCCCCGCCCGTAGCCGCCGACCGCCATGAGAGCCACCCCCGACGTCCCCAGCTGCGTGGGCGCCGTCGCCTGCCCGAAGAGCTGGCGCAACCAGGCGTCGGTCAGCACCGCGAGGCTCCTGCGCCGCGCGACGCCGGGCCCACCCGCCGAAGCGAGCAGGGCCCGACGCCGCGCGGTGTAGTCAGCGGCCAGCGAACCTCGACCCAGGTTGTCCGGGTCGGGCTGGTCAGAGAGCGTCGGCGCCACGCTCACCGGTACGAACCCTCACAGCGACGTCGACCGGCACGGACCACACCTTGCCGTCACCGATGCGCCCGGTCGCCGCGCTCTTGACGATGACCTCGATCACGTCCTCGGCCTCGCCGTCGTCGACGAGCACCTCCACACGGACCTTCGGGACGAGGTCGACCGTGTACTCGGCCCCCCGGTAGACCTCGGTGTGCCCCTTCTGCCGGCCGTAGCCGCTCGCCTCGGAGACCGTGATGCCATGGACACCGAAGGACTCCAACGCGTTCTTCACGTCATCCAGCTTGAACGGCTTGATGATCGCAGTGATGAGCTTCATGCCTTGACGCTCCTCTCGTCATCGGCGACCCCGACGGGCTTCGTGATCGGTCCGCCGCCCCCGAAGGCGCCGCCGAACGTCGAGCTGAAGTCGTATCCGGACTCGGCGTGCGCGGTGGTGTCGATCCCGTTCACCTCCTCCTCCGGCGTGATCCGGAAGCCGATCGTCTTCTCCACGATCTGCGCCAGGACGTAGCTGACCACGAACGAGTAGCCGAGCACCGCCCCGGCGGCGATCGCCTGCTTGCCCAGCTGGCTCAGGCCTCCCCCGTAGAGGAGTCCGTCGGTGCCGACGACGTCGGCGCTGGCGAGCAAGCCGATGAGCAGCGTGCCGACGAGGCCGCCGACGAGGTGGATGCCCACGACGTCGAGGGAGTCGTCGAACCCGAACCGGAACTTCAGCCCCACGGCGAGGGCGCACAGGACGCCCGCGGCGATGCCGATGGCGATGGCCCCCATCGGGGTCACCGATCCGCAGGCCGGGGTGATCGCCACCAGGCCGGCGACCGCGCCGGACGCGACCCCGAGCGTGGTGCAGTGCCCGTCGCGGAACTTCTCGGTCACGATCCAGGCCATCGCCGCCGCCGCGGTGGCGACCTGGGTGTTCATGAAGGCGATGCCGGCGAGGCCGTTGGCGGCCACGGCCGAGCCGGCGTTGAAGCCGAACCACCCGAACCACAGCAGGCCTGCCCCCAGCAGCACGAGCGGCAGGTTGTGCGGGCGCATCGGCTCCTTCGGCCAACCGCGGCGCTTGCCGAGCACCAGGGCGCACGCGAGGCCCGCTGCACCGGCGTTGATGTGGACGGCCGTACCACCGGCGAAGTCGAAAGCGCCGAGACGGTCCGCGATCCAGCCACCCTTGCCGTCGTTGAAGTAGAACACCCAGTGCGCGACCGGGAAGTAGACGATCGTCACCCACAACGTGGTGAACAGCACCCACCCGCCGAACTTGGCGCGATCGGCGATCGCACCGCTGATGAGGGCCGGCGTGATGATGGCGAACATGAGCTGGAATGCCGAGAACACCAGCTCGGGCAGTGTGCCGCTCGCGCTCTTCAGGGTGCCGTTGAGGCCCACGGCGCTGAAGTCGCCGATGAGCGGGTTGGTGCCCTTGAACGCGAGCGAGTAGCCGAACAGCACCCACAGGATGCTCACGATGCCGATGCACGCGAAGCTCATCATGATCATGTTCAGGACGCTCTTCACGCGAACCATGCCCCCGTAGAAGAACGCGAGGCCTGGGGTCATGAGAAGCACCAGCGCACTGCTGGCGAGCATCCAGGCGGTGTCCCCGGAGTCGATCTTGGGCATGGGCCCTCCCTTCGATGTCTGCGGTGACGCTAGGGAGGCCACGTTTCGCTCGCCACGCACGAGTGTTTCGCGCAGGTGACGATTCGCCAGGTGGCGTTACGGGTGCGTAACCGGACGGGAGTCCGTCCGCATCACGAGACCGGCCGTCAGCGGCGACGCAGCACGAGCACCGCGACGAAGGCCGCGAGGAAGGCGCCGGCCGCCCCGCTGGTCGCGCGCAGGAACGGCAGCAGCGCGAACGCCACCCAGACGACGCCCGCGGCGAGCGCACCGGAGACCGCAGCGGCGCGGACCCGGCGTACGACGCCCGCGGGCTCGTCCGCGTCGCTCGCGGCCCTGGCGGCCGGCGCTCGGGCCGCCGGTCGGGCTGGTGCGCGGTCGCCGAGCATGCCGTCGACCTCGGCCAGCAGCTTGTCGATGTCGGTGGGCTCGTCGCGCTCGGCCATCTGCCCATCCTGCACCGATCGCGGCACGGACGCAGGGCCGGCGCCGGTGGGTCAGCCGGCCCCCGCCACGAGTGCGTCGCCGAGGCGGCGCACCGTCGCGGCGAGCGCGCTCACGTCGCGCTGCTCGGTCCGGGGGTTGATGAAGCAGGGCCGGATGGCGTAGTGCCCGTCGACCAGGGTCGGGCTGGGGACGTACGGCGTCGAGCCGTGCAAGCGCCGCACGATGTCTCGGTTGAGTGCGTCGAGGGTGGCCTCGTCCAGCCCGTGAGCGCGATAGCGGAAGCAGCAGATCGACAGCTCGGGCTCGGCCAGCAGCTCGAGGCAGGGATCGGCGCGGACCAGCTCGGCCAGCGAGCGGGCGTAGTCGTTGTCGCGCACGATCCGCGCCCGCAGCCCCTCGACGCCGATCTCGTGCAGCGCCGACCACACCACCAGTCCGCGTGCGGGTGCGGACAGGTCGAGCGTCCAGTCGTGGAAGGGCGGCCCCATCGCCTCCCACGGCGAGGTGGCCCACGAGGTATCGCCGGCCTCCTCGAACGCCCCCTCGAGGTAGTCGCTGGGGTCGCTGGTGAACGTCTGGCCCAACGCCGCGCGGTCACGCAGGAACGTGGCACCGATGCCGGTGGGCACGCACAGCCACTTGTGCGCGTCGACGACCACCGAGTCGGCGCGATCGACGCCTGTGTAGCGGGCCTCGAGCCGCGGGTCGAGCCGTCCGAACAGGCCGTAGGCGCCGTCGACGTGCAGCCACGTGCCGAACTCCTGCGCCAGGTCGGCGAGACCGTCGAGGTCGTCGATCGCGCCCGTGTTGGTCGTGCCGGCGATGCCGAGCACCGCGACCGGCACGACCCCGGTGCGCGCGTCGGCCGACAGCGCCGCGCGCACCGCCGAGAGGTCGACCCGTTGCGACCCGTCGACGGGCAGCAGCGCCACCGCGTCGCGACCGAGGCCGAGCACGGCCGCTGCCTTCAGCACGCAGTGGTGCACCTCGACGCTGGCGTAGATGCGGCCGGGAGGTACGTCGCGCACGCCGTCGCGTGCCACATCGTGGCCGAGCCGCGTGTAGGCGCGCTGGCGAGCAGCCCCGATCGCCAGCAGGTTGGCCACCGACCCGCTGCTGGAGAAGACGCCCTCCATCTCCGGGGGCAGCTGGCAGGTCTCGGCCAGCCAGCGCAGCGCGACCGACTCGAGCAGCCCGGTCGTGTGGCCGAGGTAGCGCTGCGTGCCGGCCAGCGTCGCGACCAGCCGGGCCACGGCCGGCACGACGGTCGACCCGGTCGTGATCCACCCGAGGAACCCGGGCGCGGTCATCCGCATCGCGTCGGGCACGACCGTCTCGGCCAGCACGCGCAGCGTCTCGACGTCGCCCGCGCCGAGCTGAGGAACCGGGGTGTCGAGCAGCGGGCGCCACGACGCATCGGCGCCGGAGGCGGTGCCGGTCGCGGGGGCCGCGAGGTGGGCATCGAGGGCGGGCACCACCGCGCGCAGCGCCGCCTCAAGATCGCCCGTGCGGGCAGCGTCGGACATCGGTGCGCGCCTGCCTCAGCCGTCGATCAACGCGTCGACGAAGGCCTCGGGCTCGAAGGGAGCCAGGTCGTCGGGCCCCTCACCGAGACCGACCAGCTTGACCGGCACGCCGAGCTCGCGCTGCACCGCGACGACGATGCCGCCCTTGGCGGTGCCGTCCAGCTTGGTCAGCACGATGCCCGTGACGTCGACCACCTCGCTGAACACGCGGGCCTGCAGCAGGCCGTTCTGGCCCGTGGTCGCGTCGAGCACCAGCAGCACCTCGTCGACCGGCCCGTGCCTCTCCACCACCCGCTTGACCTTGCCGAGCTCGTCCATCAGCCCGACCTTGTTCTGCAGCCGCCCGGCGGTGTCCAGCAGCACGACGTCGTACCCGCCCTCGATGCCCTGCTTCACCGCGTCGAAGGCCACGCTCGCCGGGTCGCCGGCCTCCGGCCCGCGCACGACCGGGGCACCCACCCGGTCGCCCCACGTCGCGAGCTGGTCGGCCGCAGCCGCGCGGAACGTGTCCGCCGCCCCGAGCAGGACGGTGCGGCCGTCGGCGACCAGGACCCGGGCCAGCTTGCCGACCGTGGTCGTCTTCCCTGTGCCGTTGACGCCCACCACGAGGACCACCGCGGGACGCCCGGCCTGCGTCGTGGCGAGCGACCGGTCGACCTCGGTGCCGATCAGCTCGAGCAGCTCGGCGCGCAGCGCCTGGCGCATGTCCTCGGCAGCCCGCTCGGGCAGCGCCGAGACCCGGGCGCGCAGCCGTTCGACCAGCTGCTGGGTCGGTCCGACGCCCACGTCGGCGCTCAGCAGGGTGTCCTCGATCTCCTCCCACGTCGCCTCGTCGAGCGTGTCGCGCGAGAGCAGGGCCAACAACCCGCGGCCCATGGCGCTCTGCGAGCGCGCGAGGCGCGAGCGCAGCCGGGCCAGGCGCCCCGCGGTGGGCTCGGGAGCCTCGACCTCCGGCTCGACCAGCCCCGGCTCGACCAGCCCCGGCTCGACGTCCGGCTCGACCGGCCCCGGCCCGGCCTCGCTGGGCGGCGGCAGCGGGGCCCGGCGGCCGCGGCCGCGGACGAGCGCGAGCGAGGCCACGGCAGCCACCCCGAGCAGGGCGAGAGCCACGACGAGCAGAGTGAGCGGGTCCATCCGGTCAGTCTTTCAGGCGGCCCGGGCGCCGGCCGCCGGGCGCCTCAGCCGCGTCCGCGGCCGGCGGCGGCCAGCGCCCGGCTCGGGTGCCGCACCGCCCGCTCGACGCGCTCGAAGCGGCGCGACATCCGCCGGGACTTCTCCGGCGTGCTCAGTACGCCGTGCACCGGTGCGGGCCCGGGGTCGACCTTGTCCGCGACCGCCGCGACGGCGTCACAGAGCCGTCCTGCCTTGGGCACGGTCCGGCCGCGATAGGGGAAGGCGACGAAGGCCACGACGAGCGCGGCCACGACTCCGATGACCAGGTCTGCGATCAGAAAAGCGCGCATATCCACAGAGTCTCCCTGATCGGGCCAGCCAAACAGCCGCACCGCCACGCGCCGGTCCCGCGTGCCGCGCCTGGTCAGGGCGCCTGCCTTGACCGGGCGCGCTCAGGCCGGCTCGGCCTCGCGCAGCCGCTGACCGATCACGCCGGTGACGCCGTCGCCGCGCATGGACACGCCGTACAGCGCATCGGCGATCTCCATGGTGCGCTTCTGGTGGGTGATCACGATCAGCTGGGAGGCCTCCCGCAGCTCCTCCAGGAGCGCGATCAACCGGCCCAGGTTGACGTCGTCCAGCGCGGCCTCCACCTCGTCCATGACGTAGAAGGGACTCGGGCGCGCCTTGAAGATCGCCACCAGCAGCGCCACGGCGGTCAGGGAGCGCTCGCCACCGGAGAGCAGCGAGAGCCGCTTGACCTTCTTGCCGGGCGGTCGGGCCTCGACCTCGATGCCGGTCGCGAGCATGTCGGAGGGCTCGGTGAGCACCAGTCGGCCCTCCCCGCCGGGGAACAGCCGGGCGAAGACCCCCTCGAACTCGCGGGCCGTGTCGTGGTAGGCGGCGGTGAAGACCTGCTCCACCCGCTCGTCGACCTCGCGGATGATGTCGAGCAGGTCGCGCCGCGTCGCCTTGAGGTCCTCCAGCTGCTCGGCGAGGAACTGGTGGCGTTCCTCGAGCGCGGCGTACTCCTCCAGCGCCAGCGGGTTGACCCGGCCGAGCAGGGCGAGGGCGCGCTCCGCGGCGCGCAGCCGCTTCTCCTGCTCGGCGCGGACGTAGGGTCGCGGCCGGCTCTCGGGCGCCTCGGGGTCGACCTCCTCGTCGCCCGGCGCGCTCAACGAGGGCGGCACCAGCTGCTCGGGGCCGTAGTCGGCCAGCAGCGCGTCGGACTCGACACCGAGGTCCTCGAGGGCCTTCTGCTGCAGCGCCTCGATGCGCAGCCGCTGCTCGGCACGCGCCACCTCGTCGCGGTGCACGCTGTCGGTCAGCCGGTCCAGCTCGGTCGACAGCTCGCGGGTCCGGCCCCGCAGCGCGGCACGCTCGGCGTCGCGCTCGGCGCGCAGGCTCTCGGCCTGCTCGCGATCGGTCGTCGCCAACGCGATGGAGTGCTCGAGCTGGCCGAGCGCGGTCTGCGCGGCCAGCACGACCTCGCGCGCCACCGCGGCCTCGCGGGCCCGGCGCTCGCGCCGCTCGATCTGCCGGGCCCGTGCCGCTCGCTGCTCGGCTGCGGCCCGGGACAGGGAGTCGGCCCGGCCGGAGAGGGCGCGGGCGCGCTCCTCCCCCGTTCGTACGGCGAGCCGGGCCTCGACCTCGCCGCCGCGCCGGGCCCGGGCCGTCTCGGCCAGCTCGTCGCGCAGGGACGTGTCCGGCTCGGTCTCCTCCGGCTCG
>JAVEDI010000054.1 GCA_030841035.1 Actinomycetota bacterium | reverse complement strand
GGGCACGTCACGGGCGCGCGCCCAGCGCGGCGGCGAGCTGCGACGCGTCGGTGACGGGTGCGTCGCAGGTGAAGTGCCGGCAGACGTACGCGGCCGGCTTCCCGCCGACCAGCGGTCGGTCCTGCAGCAGCGGTATGGCGGCCGTGGTCCCCGCCTCGCCCACCGCCACCGCCGCCCCCGGCGCCGTACCGCGCAGCGCCACGGCGTGCAGGAGCGCGGTGCACGGATCGCCGGACGGGCCGACCACGGCCACCTCGCGGGGGCCGTCGAGCAGTGCCTCCGCCACCGCCAGCCCCCATCCGCTGAACCGGGGGTGGCTCTCGGCCAACGCGCCGTAGACGCCGAGCGCGCGCTCGGCCGCCTCGCGGTGGTGTGTCGAGCCGGTGAAGGCCGCGAAGCTCAGCAGCGCTCCCGCCGCCGCCGACCAGCCCGAGGGCGTCGCGTTGTCGGTCGGGTCCTGGGGGCGGCGGGCCAGTCGGGGGTCGGTCTCGGTCGCCGCGGTGTCGAAGAACCCGCCGGCACCGTCGGCGAAGTCCTCGAGGACGACGTCGAGCAGCGTCCCGGCGGCCGTGAGCCACTGCGCGTCGCCCGTGACGGCGAGCAGGGCGAGCAACCCCTCGGCGAGGTCGGCGTAGTCCTCCAGCACGCCCGGGTGCGGACCGACGACCCCCCCGCGCGACACCCGGCGCAGCCGGCCGTCGACCAGATGGGTGTCGAGCAGCAGCCGCGCCACCCTGATCGCCGCGTCGACGAGGTCGGGCCGCTCGAGCAGGGCTCCGGTCTCGGCGAGCGCCGCGACTGCGAGCCCGTTCCATGCCGCCACGATCTTGTCGTCACGGGCGGGCTGCGCCCGCGTCGCGCGGGAGGCCAGCAGCCGCTCGCGCACGCCGGCCCAGCGATCGGGGTCGTCGGGGTCCCGGAGCAGCTGCAGCGTGGAGCTGCCGTGCTCGAAGGTCCCGGCCGCGGTCACCCCCAGCAGCCCGGCAGCCCAGGCGCCGTCGATGTCCCCGAGCACGTCACGCAGCTGCTCCGGAGTCCAGACGTACGTCGCGCCCTCGACCCCGTCCGTGTCCGCGTCGAGCGACGAAGCGAGGCCGCCCTCCTCCGTGCTCAGGTCCGCCAGCATCCAGTCACATGTCTCGAGGGCCACCCGCCGGGCCAGCGGGTCACCGGTCGCTCGCCACCAGTGCACGTAGCAGCGGGCCAGCAACGCGTTGTCGTACAGCATCTTCTCGAAGTGCGGCACGACCCAGTCGGCGTCCACGGAGTAGCGCGCGTACCCTCCGGCGAGCTGGTCGTACATGCCACCTCGGGCCATCGCCTCGGCGGTCCCCCTCACCAGTCGCAGCGCCTCCTTCGAGCCGGTCCGGGCGTGATGGCGCAACAGCTGCTCCAGCACCATCGAGGGCGGGAACTTGGGTGCGCCACCGAACCCGCCACGCTCCTCGTCGTACTGCGTGGACAGCGTGGTGACCGCCTTTGCGAGCGCAGCGCCGGAGGGAGGCGCGCCCGTGGACGGCACGGAGGAACGCTCGGCCAGGCTCGACACGATCCGCTGGCCCGCGGCGAGCACGTCGGCACGGCGCTCGGCCCAGGTCTGCGCCACGGAGGCGATGAGCTGACGGAAGGACGGCATGCCGTGGCGCGGCGTGGGTGGGAAGTACGTGCCGCAGTAGAACGGCTGGCCCTCGGGCGTCGCGAACACCGTCATCGGCCAGCCGCCGTGCCCCGTCAGCGCCTGGGTGGCCTCCATGTAGACGGCGTCGACGTCCGGCCGTTCCTCGCGGTCGACCTTGATGCTGACGAAGTGCTCGTTGAGGAAGGCCGCGGTCTCCTCGTCCTCGAACGACTCGTGCGCCATGACGTGACACCAGTGACACGCGGCATACCCGATGCTGATCAGTACCGGTCTGTCCAGGCGTCGAGCTTCGTCGAACGCCTGGTCGGTCCAGGGCCACCAGTCGACCGGGTTCCCCTTGTGCTGCAACAAGTACGGGCTCGTAGAGTCAGCAAGCCGGTTCACATCCGCTCTCCCTGTCGTTTGTCCGCCCGTGCCCGACTTGGGCGGCTGCTCCGAGGGACCGCACCGTGCGGCCGGCACGTGCACCAAGCATCGCAGTGCCTCATCATGCCGGGAGCGCGTCTACTGCTAAGGACGAGCGGCATCGGAAGTGCGCCGCTCCACCGGTTCCGTCGCGCGTGCCCTAGTCCGGCGGCCGGGCAGGAGGGAGTTCACGATGTCCACGTCCGCGTTGGAGAGCAAGGGATTCTTTGCGGCCCTGTTCGACTTCGGTTTCACGTCCTTCATCACCCTGAAGTTCTTGCGTGTCATCTACGCACTGCTGGTGGGCACGGTCCTGCTGATCGGGCTCATCTGCCTCGTCGCCGGCCTTTCGAGTGGCGGCATCGTTGCGCTGTTCGCGCTCATCCTGGCGCCACTGGTCACGTTGCTCTACCTCATCTTCATCAGGATCGCGATGGAGGTGATCGCCCTGTTCTTCCGTATCGGCGAGGCCACAAACACGATGGCGGCCGCCAGTGCGAGTCAGATCCCCCTTCAGCACCAGCCCACGGGTGTGCCCAGCGGGGTGTCACCACAGGGCTAGCTCTCACCGACACCACCAGCTGCGGGGGGCCCGACGGTCAGCTGTGGCCGGGCGCACGGGACTTCACACCCCTCACGACTTCAAGTCAGCCGCCGCCGCGCCGATAGGTGGGAGAGGTCCGGACACCGGTGAGGGGTGGATCGATGCTGGGGATCGAACGTGGCGTGCGGTCCACGGCGGCGCTGGGAGCGGTGCTCCTCGCGACCGTGCTCACATCGGTCTACCTCGTCGAGCCGCTCAGCACCGTGCGCGCCACCGTGTGGGCCGTCGCTGGCGCAGCGACGGGACTGGTCATCTTCGGGCAGACCCGCGGGAAGGCACCTGCGGACCGAGTGCCCGGCTACCTGCTCGCGGCCGGCCTGGCGCTCCTCGCGCTCGGCCATGCGGTCGAACTGGGTGGCTATCAGGCGCCATCCGTGGTGGACCTCGCCCGGCTGCTCGCCTACCCGGTCCTCGTGGCGGCGGTCGTCGCCTTCCAGCGCCAGCGGATCCGAGCCGACCGATCCAGCCTGCTCGACGCGTGCATCGTGAGCGTCGCGGTCGCTCAGGTCGGCTGGCTGGTGCTGTTCGAGCCGATGTTCCACGACGGGAGCGCGAGCCTGTGGCACTCCCTCGTCAGAGGCGCCTACCCGCTGGGCGACGTCCTGCTGCTCGGTGTGCTGGCCCGGCTCGCCTTCGCCGTCCGCGGTCAACATGATGTGGCCGCCCGGCTGTTCGTTGCCGGCCTCGGCACCGCCGTCGCCGCCGAGGTCGCCGCCGACGTCAGCGGCCAACCGGCCGTGGCCCTCGGGGTCCTGGCGGGCTGCGTGCTCGTCGTCGTGGCCGTGCTGCATCCGACGATGACCGCCGTCCAGGCTCCGCCTCAGGGCTCACGGCTGACCTCGCCCTGGCGCTTCGCGGTGCTGCTGGGTCTCTCGTGCCTGTCCTCGCCGGTCCTGGTGCTCCTGCGTCCGGTCGCCGACCGGCCGGGTACGACGGCGGTGGTGGTGGGTGGCGCGGTGCTGCTGTGGAGCCTCGCCATGGTGCGCATCGTGAGCCTGCTGAGCAGCCTTCGCCGGGCGCTGCGTCGCGAGCACGTGCTCCGCGGGGCCACCAGCGCCCTCGTCGGAGCGGCCGACCGCGGCGCCGTACGCGACTGCGCGCTCGCCGCCGCCGTCGACCTGGTCGACCAGTCCGGTGCCCGGGCCTGGCGCATCGACGGCGACCCGGGAGGCACGGTGGCCCAGGCGACCGACGACGTCGACCCCGCCACCTTTCTCGACGCCGCTGAGCTGCAGCTGTTCCCCACGGCCGACGCCGGCATCGGGGTACTGACCGGACCCTCGTTGCTGCACGCCGCGCTCGGGGTCGCCTCGCCGCAGACGCTCGTGCTGATCGCGCTGCCGGTGCGCGGACCGGCCCGCGAGGCCGCCGTCTTGGCCGCCGACCAGCCGCCGTCACCGCAGACCGTCGCAGCGCTCGAGTCGTTGGCCAAGACGATGGCGCTCGCACTCGAGCGCCTCGATGTCGGCGAGATCCTGCTCGAGCGCCGCAGCGAGCGACGGCTGCGACTGATGCTGCAGTACGCCTCCGACGTGATCCTCATCCTCGACCACGACCTGACCATCGTGCACGTGACACCCGCGGTCGAGCCCATCGTCGGCATGCCGGCGCCCGAGCTGCTCGGCCTGAACTGGCTGGACGTCGTCACGACGGCAGACCGCGACGGCGCCCGCGACCTCGTGAGCCTCGCCCAGGGCGGGAGGCCGGCCCGGGGCGAGATCCGGCTGAACTCCGAGGACGGGCACACGCGCCACGTCGACGCCGTCGTCACCGAGGTCATCGACGAGGACCTGATGGGTTTCGTGGTGACCTGCCACGACATCACCGAGCGCCACGAGCTGGAACAGCAGCTCACGCATCAGGCCTTCCACGACGCACTGACCGGCCTGGCCAACCGCGCTCTGTTCCGTGACCGGCTCGGTCACGCGATGGCCCGGTCCCGCGGTGCCGGCAGCTACGGGGTGCTGTTCATCGACCTCGACGACTTCAAGACGGTCAACGACAGCCTCGGGCACGCAGCGGGCGACCAGCTGTTGCGCGAGATGACCACCCGGCTGCGCAGCTGCCTGCGCGACGGCGACACCGCCGCCCGCCTCGGCGGTGACGAGTTCGCGGTCCTTCTCGAGGACCTCGACGGCGAGGACCACTGCGTGGTCATCGCCCAGCGGCTGGTGGAACGGCTCGCCGAGCCGTTCCACGTGGGCGGCACCGAGGTCACAACCGGTGCCAGCATCGGCATCGCGCGAGCCCAGTCCGGCCCCGCGCTGCCCGAGGACCTGATGCGCAACGCCGACCTGGCGCTCTATGACGCGAAGAACTCTGGAAAGAACCGCTACGCCGTGTTCGCCCCGACGATGCACGAGGCGGCGCTGGCCCGGCTGTCGCTGACCAGCGAACTGCGCCACGCTCTGGACCGCGGCGAGATCGAGGTCTACTACCAGCCTCTGGTCGACCTGGAGTCAGGCAAGATCAGCGGTCTCGAGGCCCTGGCGCGCTGGCGGCATCCGGAGCACGGGCTGATGCAGCCCGGCGACTTCATCCCGCTTGCCGAAGAGACCGGGCTCATCGTCCCGCTCGGCCGCATGGTGCTGCGGACGGCGATCTCCGAAGCCGTCGCCTGGCAGCGCGACCACCCCAGCCACAGCGAGCTGCACATGGCCGTGAACGTCAGCGGTCGGCAGCTGCAGGACCCGGCCATCGTCGAGGACGTGCGACAGATCATCGAGGAGAGCGGCATCGACCCCTCGACCGTCGTGCTCGAGATCACCGAGAGTGTGTTGCTGCCCGGCGACGCGACGATGATCGACCGGCTCAACGCCCTGTCCGCCCTGGGCCTGCACCTCTACATCGACGACTTCGGCACCGGCTACTCGTCGCTGAGCTACCTGCAGATGCTGCCCGTCAACGGTCTCAAGCTGGCCCAGGAGTTCGTCGACTCACTGCCCGGCACGGACTCGGAGTCGGGGCTGGTGCGCACCATCCGCGATCTCGCGGACACCCTCGGCCTGTCCACCGTGGTCGCCGAGGGCATCGAGCGGCCCGAGCAGTGGCGCTCGCTGCTGTCGCTGGGGTACAGCGTCGGGCAGGGCTTCCACCTCGCGGTACCGATGCCCGCCGCACGGGTGCCGGAGTTCCTGTCCGGCGTCTCGCACCCGGGCGACGGTGACTGGGAACGCTCGCTGCTGACGGCCGCCAGCCAGGAGTACCCACCGCCGGTGCACAAGGACCGCTAGCGCGCGTCCGGCCCCGGTTCGGCGTCGCCGCTCTCGGACGGCTCCCCGGAGACCGGGGCGATCGGCGCCGGACCGGTGGGGGCCTCACCCACCGGCGCGCTCGCACGGCCCGCGCCGGGACCGTCGTCCTCTGTGAAGTCGATCTTGCGCATCTGGCGTCCCATCGACCGCACCAGCAACCAGGTGGCGACGCCCAGGCCGGCCACCACCAGGAACCCGAGGACCCCCGGCGTCACCTTGTCGTCGGCGACGGCCAGCAGCAGCGCGCCGCTCATGACGGGCCGCCCGTGCCGGCGCCGATCGACTCGCGCACGCCCGCGAACAGGTCGTCCTCGGGCAGCTCGCTGACCACCACCGAACGGGCGAGCTCGAAGTCCTCGGTCGGCCAGACCTCACGTTGCAGGTCGAGGGGGACCTGGAACCAGGACCCGTCGGGGTCGACCTGGGTGACGTGGGCGAGCAGGGCGCGGTCGCGCACCTCGAAGTAGTCGGAGCAGGGCACCCGCGTGGTGAGGGTGCGCTCCTCACGGTCCTCCCAGCGCTCCAGCCACTCGGCGTAGGGCGACTCCAGCCCCCGGGCGAGCAGCGCCTCGTGCAGCGCAGTGGTGCGCGCCTTGGTGAACGTCTGGTTGTAGTAGATCTTCAGCGGCTGCCAGGGCGGGCCGGCCTCGGGGTAGGCGTCGGGATCGGCGGCGGTCTCGAAAGCGTGCATCGCGACCTTGTGGCACATGATGTGGTCGGGGTGGGGATAGCCGCCGTTCTCGTCGTACGTCGTCATCACGTGCGGGCGGAAGGATCGCACCAGCCGCACCAGCGGCGCGGCGGCGACCGCGACGTCCATCAACGCGAAGGAGCCCTCGGGCAGCGGCGGCAGCGGGTCGCCCTCCGGCAGCCCCGAGTCGACCCAGCCCAACCAGTCCTGGCGGACGCCGAGGATCGCGCGCGCGGCGTCCATCTCGCGCCGCCGCACATCGGCGAGGTCGGCCAGCACCGACTCGTCGTGCTGCAGCCGCGGGTTGAGGATCGAACCCCGCTCGCCGCCCGTGCACGTCACGACGTGCACGTCGACGCCTTCGGCGACGTATCGCGCCATCATCGCGGCGCCCTTGCTGGACTCGTCGTCGGGATGCGCGTGGACCGCCATCAACCGCAGCTGCTCGCTCACGGCACAATCATCCCCGACAGCACCGACGGCCGCTCCCACGAGGTCCCATGCCCGACTCCGCGCCCGGCCGCCCGCCCGGGCGGTACGACGAGCGCGGCACCCGGCTGCCGGTCGGCGGGGTCGCGGCGATCGTGGTCCTCGTCGGGGCGTTCGGCGTCTGGGTGCTGTGGGTCGCCCTCGGCGCGGCCACCCCCGACGTACGCGGCGACCTCGCCTCGTTCCGCGTGCTGGGGGCGGACCGGGTGCGCGTGAGCGTGGAGGCGACGGCCGCCTCCCACCGGCCGGTCACCTGCACCGTGCAGGCGGAGGACCGCAACCGCGAGCCGGTCGGCGTCCGGCAGCTGAAACTGCCCCCCGGCGCCGGCGGCACCCGCCGGGCCACGGCGGTCGTCACCACCCGGGCTCGCGCGGTGACGGTCGTGCTCGTCGGCTGTCGGCTGGAGCGCGCCGGCGCGCCCTGAGCCGGCCCGGCGACCGCCAGGAGGACCCGGCTGGGACGTTCGCCCCCGCCCACCGGTGAAACCGAGCACCGTGACCGGCACCTGCTGAGACAGGACCGATTAGACGCGACCCACCCGTCCGGCGTTAGCCTCGAAGTCAGCACCGCCTCATCCGCACGTCACTGCTGCAACCGATACCCCACCACAGGAGCCCGTCGTGACCGAGACGACCGAGAACGTCACCTGGCTGACCCAGGAGGCCTACGACCGGCTCAAGGAAGAGCTGGACTTCCTGTCCGGCGAGGGTCGCGCGGAGGTCGTCAAGCGCATCGAGCAGGCCCGCGAGGAGGGTGACCTGCGCGAGAACGGGGGCTATCACGCCGCCAAGGACGAGCAGGGCAAGCGCGAGGCACGCATCCGCCAGCTCCAGCAGCTGCTCGAGTCGGCCAAGGTGGGCGCTCCCCCGGCCGCACCCGCCGGCGTGGTGGCACCGGGCACCGTCGTGACCGCGATCGTGGCCGGGGAGGAGATGTCCTTCCTCGTCGGGTCGCGCGAGGTGGCCGGTGACGGCCTCGAGGTCTACTCCGAGAAGTCACCGCTCGGCACAGCGATCGTCGGGCACCGCAAGGGCGAGTCGACGTCCTACACCGCTCCGAGCGGCAAGAAGATCTCCGTCGAGATCCTGGACATCGCGCCCTTCGTCGGCTGAGCGCCGCGCCCGTAGCACCACGTCGTACGGCGGTCAGCGGCTGGTGGCGATGCGGTACTTGCGCACCGCGAGCGGCACGAAGATGCCCAGCAGCACGACGATCCAGGCGAAGGACAACACGACCGGGTGCTCCCTGGGCAGCCCGCTGCCGAACGGGTTGGGGTTGCCGAACAGCTCGCGCGCCGCGGAGACGAACGTCGACACCGGGTTCCAGTTGGCGATGGTCTGCAGCCACCCGGGCATGCCGCCGATCGGCACGAAGGCGTTGGACACGAACGTCACGGGGAACAGCCACACGATGCCTGCCGTGCTGGCGACCTCCGGGCTGCGCACCGACATGCCGATCAGCGCGCCGATCCAGCTCATCGTGAACGCGAGCAGCGTGATCAGCACGAAGGCGAGCAGGGCGTGCCCTACGTCGGTGTGGATGCGCCAGCCGACCAGCACACCGCAGACCGCCATCACCGCGAGGACGAACACGTTCAGCAGCATGTCGGCCGTGGTGCGCCCGACGAGCACCGCCGAGCGCGCGATGGGCAGCGACCGGAACCGGTCGATGAGGCCCTTGCTCATGTCTTCGGCGAGACCGACCGAGGTCGCGGCGGTGGCGAAGGACATCGTCTGCACGAACACTCCCGGCAGCAGGAACTCGCGATAGCTCGCCCCACCGGGCAGTGGCACCGCCCCGCCGAACACGTAGGAGAACAGCACCACGAACATGATGGGCTGGATGGTCGCGAACATCAGCGTCTCGGGAACCCGCGGGATGCGCAGCAGGCTGCGCTTGGTGAGGATCAGCCCGTCGTGCAGCTCACCGGCCAGGCTCATGCGGAGGTCCTCTCCTGCGCTTCGTCGGCCGGCGAGGCGTCCTCGCCGGCGGTGTCGCCGGCGGCGGGCGCGCTCTCCTGCGCAGGGCGACCGGTGAGGGTGAGGAACACGTCGTCCAGCGTCGGGCGGTGCAGGGCGACGTCGAGGATGCTCGCGTGCGCGTCGTCGAGCCGGCGGACGGCCTCGATCAGCGCTCGCACTCCGGTCGTCACGGGCACCTTGACCCGTCGCGCGTGCGCGTCGACCACGGGCTCGCCCTGTCCCACCGCGGCGAGCGCCGAGACGGCGTCCGGCAGCTGGTGGTCCTCGCCGACGACCACTTCGAGCGTCTCGCCACCGATGCGGTCCTTGAGCTCGTCGGAGCTGCCGCGGGCGATGACCCTGCCGTGGTCGACGACCGCGATCGAGTCGGCGAGCCGGTCCGCCTCCTCGAGGTACTGGGTGGTCAGCAGCAGTGTCGTGCCGCCGTCGACCAGCTCCTCGATCACCCCCCACATGTCCACGCGGGCCCGCGGGTCGAGTCCGGTGGTGGGTTCGTCGAGGAACAGCACCGGCGGGGTCGTGACCAGCGCTGCCGCCAGGTCGAGCCGGCGGCGCATGCCACCGGAGTAGGTCTGTACGACGCGGTCGGCGGCGGCACCCAGACCGAACCGGTCGAGCAGCGCCGCGGCCCGCGCGGTCGACTCCTTGCGACCGAGGTGGTAGAGCCGTCCGAACATCACCAGGTTCTCCCGCCCGGTCAGCCGCTCGTCGACAGCGGCGTACTGCCCGGAGAGGCCGATCCGCGGGCGCACCATGGCGGGCTCGGCGAGGACATCGACGCCGGCGACCCGCACCCTGCCGGAGTCGGGACGCAGCAACGTGGTCAGCACGCGCACCGTGGTCGTCTTGCCTGCGCCGTTGGGGCCGAGCAGACCGAGCACGGTGCCTTCGGGCACCTCCAGCGACAGGCCGTCCAGGGCGCGCAGCTCGCCATAGGTCTTCACCAGGTCCTCGGCGACGATGGCGTCGGGCATCAGCAGTTCCCCCTCCGGACGGGCAGGCGCCGGCCGTACGATGTACGTCGAGGCTGCCTTACGTTGTAAGGCCAGTCAAGGCGGTAGCCGGCCGGGAGGTGTCGTGAGCAGCCAGCCCCCGGCACGCGAGCGGGTGACCCGCGCACGCGTGCTCGCCGAGGCGCTGCGGCTGGTCGACGAGCGGGGGATCGAGGGCCTGTCGATGCGCCGCCTGGGCGAGGCCTGCGGCGTGGAGGCGATGTCGCTCTACCACCATGTCCCGGACAAGGCGGCGGTGCTCGACGGCATCTCCGAGGCGGTGTACGCCGACATCCGCCTGCCGGAGACGCCCGACGCGATGTCCTGGCCGGAGGCGCTCGGCGAGGGCGCCCGCGCCCTGCGCGCGGCCCTCCTGCGCCATCCGGGTGCGGTCCCGGTCCTCGCCACCCGCCCGGCGAGCCACGCGGAGTACTGGCGGCTGGCGGAATGGCTGAGCCGGGCGATGGGCCCGCTGGGCCTGAGGCCCCTGACCACGGTCTACGTCGTGAACGCGGTGTCGCTCTTCGTCGTCGGCACCACGATCGGCCAGGTCGGGATCTCTCCGGTGCGGGCAACGCAGCTGACCGAGGAGCTCCTGGCGGCCCGGCTCGCCAGCGTGCCGGCGCAGGACTACCCGCACGCGACGGGGCTGATGTCCTCGGTGGACGCCTCGGCGTTCGACTGGGACGAGCTGTTCGAGACCGGTCTGGCGGCGCTGCTGGACGGGCTGCGCCGCCACGTCGAGCGACTCACGGGTTGCGGCGGTCAGCCGAACACCAGCGTGTAGCCCGCGCCGCGCAGCCGGGACAGGACCTCGTCGCGGTGCTCGGCACCCCGCGTCTCCAGCTGCAGCGCCACCTCGACCTCCTCGACCCGCAGCCGCGGGTCGGTGCGCACGTGCTCGACCTCGAGCACGCTGGCGTCGGCGGCCGCCACCTCGGCGAGCAGCCTCACCAGCGCGCCCGGCCGGTCGGTGATCCGGGCGCGGAAGGACAGGAACCGGCCGGCGACCGCGAGACCGTGCCGCAGCACCCGCATCAGCAGCAGCGGGTCGATGTTGCCGCCGGAGAGCACCACGACGACGGGCGGCTCGTAGGCCTCGGGCGCGTCGAGCAGTGCTGCGACCCCCGCGACGCCGGCGGGCTCCACCACGAGCTTGGCCCGCTCGAGGGTCAGCAGCATCGCGCGGGAGAGCGACTCCTCGCTGACCGTGGCGATGCCGTCGACCAGGTCGCGCACGATCGCGAACGGCACCTGACCGGGGCAACCGACCGCGATCCCGTCGGCCATCGTTGCCATGGCGGGGACGGGCACCGGGTGCCCGGCCGCGAGCGAGCCGGGATAGGCCGCCGCGTCCTCGGCCTGCACCCCGACGACCCGCACCTCGGGGCGCACCGCCTTCACGGCCGTGGCGATGCCGGCGAGCAGGCCACCGCCGCCGGTGCACACGACGACCGTGCGTACGTCGGGCACCTGCTCGAGGATCTCCAGGCCCACCGTCCCCTGGCCCGCCACGATGTCGGGGTGGTCGAACGGGTGCACGAAGACCGCGCCGGTCTCCTCGGCGAAGGCCTGTGCCGCCACCAGCGCCTCGTCGACCGCGTGGCCGTGGAAGCGCACCCGCGCGCCGTAGGCCCTGGTGGCCTCGACCTTGGGGATGGGCGCACCCTCGGGCATGAAGACCGTCGAGCGAAGGCCGCGCAGCGACGCCGCCAGCGCCACGCCCTGGGCATGGTTGCCGGCACTGGCCGCGACGACGCCGCGGGCCGCCTCGTCGGGGCTGAGCCTGGCGATGCGCGTGTAGGCGCCGCGGATCTTGAAGGACCCGGCCCGTTGCAGGTTCTCGCACTTGAGCCAGACCGGTCCCCCGACCCGCTCTCCCAGCGGCTGGGAACCCTGGACGGGGGTGTCACGGATGACACCGCGCAACAGCTCGCGGGCGGCGCGGATGTCCTCGACGGTCACCGTCGCCGGCCGCTCAGCCGGCCCGGACCCGATCACGTGCGCGTTCATCGCGGCGCAGTCTGACAGGTCGCCGGGTGGTCGTCCCGTTGCGAGGCGGGCGGGACCGGCAGCGTGTCCCAAGATAGTTGCATGGTGCAGGCAATTAGTCTACGGTTGCCGGGTGCACCCCACCGAGACGGCGACGCCACCCGGCGCGGCACGCGTCGATGACCCCCAGCAGAGCCCGCCGTCGAGCGACCCGGCCCTCGAGGAGGTGCTGCGCGGGCTGTTCCGGCTCGTGCAGCAGGTGCGGCGCACGGCGCACGCCGACCCCGTCGAGCGGCAGGCGATCATCATCTTGAGTCGGCTGCGGGAGAACGGCTCGATCCGGCTCTCCGACCTCGCCGCCGACCTGATGGTCGACATCTCGACCGTCAGCCGGCAGGCCCGGTCGCTGGAGGAGCACGGGCTGGTCGGCCGGACCGACGACCCCGACGACCGCCGCGCCGTACGCCTGCACCTGTCCCCTGCCGGCGACCGGGTCCTCGACGAGGCCTGGGCGCGCCGGCACGCCTGGCTCGAGCGGTCGCTCGCCGACTGGAGCCCCGAGGACCGCGCGGTGCTCGCGGCCACCCTCACCCGTTGCGCCGACGCGCTCAGCGCGCCGCCCATGCCCGCCGCCCTGGACCGATCTCAGAGGAGAACGACCGCGTGACCACTGCTTCACGGCACGAGCCGACGACCCCCGCGCCCGGCGCCACCGCACCGACGTACATGACGCACCGTCAGATCATGGTGGTGCTCAGCGGACTGATGCTGGGCATGCTGCTCGCGGCCCTGGACCAGACCATCGTCTCCACCGCCCTGCCGACGATCGTCGGGCAGCTCGGCGGCCTCAACCAGCTCTCCTGGGTGGTCACCGCCTACCTGCTGACCTCGACGGCCTCGACACCGCTGTACGGCAAGATCTCCGACCTCTACGGTCGCCGACCGGTCTACATCTTCGCGATCGTCGTGTTCGTCATCGGCTCGATGCTCGCCGGACTGTCGCAGAGCATGTGGCAGCTGGTCGCGACCCGCGCGATGCAGGGCCTCGGGGCCGGCGGGCTGATGGCGCTGACCTTCGCGATCATCGGCGACGTGATCCCGCCCCGGGAGCGCGGTCGTTACCAGGGGTACTTCGGCGGGGTCTGGGGGCTCGCGAGCGTCGCCGGACCGCTGCTGGGCGGCTTCTTCACCGAGCACCTGTCGTGGCGGTGGATCTTCTACATCAACGTGCCGCTGGGCATCGTGGCGCTTGTCGTCGTCAATGCCGTGCTGCACATCCCGTTCCAGCGCCGCGAGCACTCCATCGACTACCTCGGCGCCACCCTCATCGTCGGCGGTGTGAGCTCCCTGCTGCTGGCCCTGGTCTGGGGCGGCGAACGGTACCCGTGGTCCTCGCCGAGCATCCTGGGACTTCTCGTAATGTCCGCGGCGCTGCTCGTGGGGTTCCTGCTCCAGGAGCGCCGCGCCAAGGAGCCGATCCTGCCGCTGCGGCTGTTCCGCAACAGCATCTTCAGCGTGACGAGCGCGGTCGGCTTCGTCGTCGGCCTGGCCATGTTCGGTGCGATCGTGTTCATCCCGGTCTACCTGCGGGTCGTCGACGGCGTGTCGCCGACCAAGGCCGGGTTGCTGATGCTGCCGTTGATGCTCGGCATCCTGACCAGCTCGATCAGCTCGGGCAAGGCGACCAGCTCGATGGGGCGCTACAAGATGTTCCCGATCGCGGGGACGGCGCTGATCGGGATCGGCATCTTCCTGCTCTCCCGCCTCGACGTCGACACACCCGCGTGGCTCTACAGCATCTACTTCTTCGTGGTGGGCGCCGGCCTCGGCCTCGTCATGCAGGTGTTGGTGCTCGCGGTGCAGAACGCCGTCGACTTCCGGGACATGGGCGTCGCCACCTCGTCCTCGCAGTTCTTCCGCTCCATGGGCGGGACCGTCGGGACCGCCGTGTTCGGCACGATCCTGTCCAACCGACTGAGCCACAACCTCGCCGAGCGGCTGCCCGCCGGCGCGTCCGGCGGTGGCGACCTCGCGAAGAGCCCGGAGCGCATCCAGTCGCTGTCCCCCGCGCTGCGCGCCGACGTGATCCAGGCGTTCGTCGACTCGTTGCACACCGTGTTCCTCGTGGCCGTCCCGGTCGTCGCGGTCGCCTTCGTGCTGTCCTTCTTCATCAAGGAGCTGCCGCTGCGCGGCCACAGCGACGCCGATGCCGAGGCCGCCCCCGCCACCGTCCTCCCTGCCGAGGCCGACCACGTCCGGTAGGCGTGGCGGACGACGCCGCTCAGCCGAAGGTCAGCACCGAGGCCGTGAAGCCGTGCAGGTGGTTCCGTCCGCCCACCCGGCCGATCCAACGGGCGGCGAAGCACCACCTCGCCATGGCGGCCCGCCGGGGGGCCCTGCCCAGCCGTCGGGCGGGTGAGGGTGCCCGGGCCCCGGGGCCGGGGCGCGGTGGGCAAGGTGGCGGCACCGACGTACCGTCGAGGACATGCCCCACGCTGAACGAGCCACCACCCTCGGCGCGCTGCGCGCCTCCGGGCACGAGCACCGTCCCGTGCGCACCGAGATCCGTGACAACCTGCTGGCCAAGATGCGCTCGGGTGAGCCGCGCTTCCCCGGCATCGTCGGCTTCGACGCCACCGTGCTGCCCGCCCTCGAGCGAGCCCTGCTCGCCGGGCACGACCTCGTGCTGCTCGGTGAGCGGGGGCAGGGCAAGACCCGGCTGATGCGCACCGTCGCGCAGCTGCTGGACGAGTGGACTCCGGTCGTCGACGGCTGCGAGATCAACGACCACCCCTACGCCCCGGTGTGCACGCGCTGCCAGCGGCTGCACGCCGAGCTGGGTGACGACCTGCCCGTCGCCTGGAAGCACCGCAGCGAGCGGTACAGCGAGAAGCTCGCGACGCCCGACACGAGCGTGGGTGACCTGATCGGTGACATCGACCCGATCAAGGTCGCCGAGGGGCGCACCCTCGGGGACCCCGAGACGGTGCACTTCGGCCTGGTGCCCCGGACCAACCGCGGCATCTTCGCCATCAACGAGCTGCCCGACCTCGCCGAGCGGATCCAGGTGTCGCTGCTGAACGTCCTCGAGGAACGCGACATCCAGGTGCGCGGCTACGTGCTGCGGCTGCCCCTCGACGTGCTGCTCGTCGCGAGCGCCAACCCCGAGGACTACACGAACCGCGGCCGCATCATCACGCCGCTGAAGGACCGCTTCGGTGCGGAGATCCGCACCCACTACCCCCTCGAGCTCGACGACGAGGTCGGCGTCGTTCGCCAGGAAGCCAACCTGGCAGCCCCGGTGCCGGAGTTCCTGCTGGAGGTGCTCGCCCGCTTCACGCGGCACGTGCGCGAGTCGCCGGCGGTCGACGCGCGATCGGGTGTCTCTGCCCGCTTCGGCATCGCCGCCGCGGAGACGACGGCTGCCTCGGCGCTGCGGCGCAGCGCCATCACCGGCGAGACGCCGGCCGTCGCGCGAGTCTGCGACCTGCCCCCGACCGTGGAGTCGTTGCTCGGCAAGGTGGAGTTCGAGGTCGACGAGGAAGGCCGGGAGGCCGAGATCCTCACCCACCTGCTGCGCCGCGCGATCGTGGAGACGTTCCGCCAGCGCCTCGGCGCCTCGGACCTGCGCGGGCTGCTCGAGAAGTTCGACGAGGGACTGGTCGTCGAGAGCGGCGACCTGGTGCCAGGGCACCGGCTGCTCGAACAGGTCGGCCCGCTGCCCGGGCTCTCGCACATCATGGCCCAGCTCGGCGTCGACGAGGGGGACGAGACGCCCTCGCTCGCCGCAGCAGCACTCGAGTTCGCCCTCGAAGGCCTGTTCCTCAATCGGCGCATCAGCAAGGACAGCAGCGACGAAGGCGACGTCGTGGTCTACGGCCGGTCCTGATGTCCCGTCGCTCCCCCGGCTACCGGTACGGCGCCTGGCACGACGGGCCCGACCCGCTCGCCGCGCCGTATGACGTCCGCCGCGCGCTGGACCGGCTCGGTGACGACGTGCTCAGCGGCATGACACCCCGCGACGCGCTGCGCAACCTGCTGCGCCAGGGCAGCGACCGGATGCGAGGGCTCGACGAGATGATGCGCCGGGTCCGCCAGCAGCGGCGTGACCTGCGTGACCGCGGGCGCCTCGACGGGACGCTCGAGGAGGTACGCCGGCTGCTGGACACCGCCGTGGGTCAGGAGCGCGCCGCTCTCTTCCCCGACCCGGGCGACGACGCGCGCTTGCGAGAAGCCTCGCTCGACGCGTTGCCGGGCGACCCGGCGCGCGCCGTGCGCGACCTGGAGAACTACGAGTGGCGCTCGCCCGACGCGCGGCATACCTACGAGCAGATCAAGGACCTGCTGCGCCGCGAGGTGCTCGACACGCAGTTCCGCGGCATGAAGCAGGCCCTGGAGAATCCGGACCCCGAGGCGATGCAGCGCGTCAAGGACATGCTCGGTGACCTCAACGCGATGCTGGAGGCCGACGCGCGCGGCGAACACACCCAGGAGCAGTTCGACGACTTCATGCAGAAGTACGGCGACATGTTCCCCGACGACCCGCAGAACCTCGAGGAGCTGGTCGACTCACTCGCCCGACGCGCCGCAGCGGCCGAGCGGATGATGCAGTCGCTGACTCCGCAGCAGCGCACGGAGCTGTCCGCCCTGATGCAGACCGCACTCGAGGACATGGACCTCGCCAGCCAGATGCAGCAGCTCAACGATGCCCTTCGGGGGCGCCGGCCCGACCTCGACTGGCGGTCCCGCACCCGGATGACCGGCGACGAGCCACTCGGGGCAGGCGACGCGACCAGCGCCCTGCAGGACCTCGCGGACCTCGACGAGCTCGAGTCGACGCTCGGGCAGGACTACCCCGGCGCGAGCCTGGAGGACATCGACGAGGAGGCCGTGCGCCGCGCTCTCGGCCGCACCGCGGGTGACGCGCTGCGCGACCTGCGCCGCCTCGAGCGCGAGCTGGAGGAGCAGGGCTACGTCACCCGCCAGGGCGAGCGGCTCGACCTGACGCCCAAGGCGATCCGCCGGCTCGGCCAGACCGCGCTGCGCCGGGTCTTCGCCGACCTCCGGGCAACCTCGCCCGGTGGGCACGACGTGCACGACGCGGGGCAGGCCGGTGAGCTGACCGGCTCGTCGCGCGCCTGGCGGTTCGGCGACGAGCAGCCACTCGACGTCGTACGCACGCTCACCAACGCCGTACGTCGCGGGGGGCTGCCCGCCGACCGCCGGCTACGGCTGCTCCCCGAGGACTTCGAGGTCGCCGAGACGGAGCGGCGTACGTCGGCGGCGGTGTGCCTGCTGCTGGACCTGTCCTACTCGATGGTGCTGCGCGACACGTGGGCACCGGCCAAGGCCACGGCTCTGGCGCTGCAGGCGCTGATCTCGGGCATGTTCCCCCAGGACGCCTTGCAGATCATCGGGTTCTCCTCGTATGCCCGCGTGCTCTCCCCCACGGAGCTCGCCGGGCTCGAGCCCGACTACGTGCAGGGCACGAACCTGCAGCACGCGCTCATGCTCGGAGGCCGGTTCCTCGACAGGCACCCCGACGCCGAGCCGGTCGTGCTCGTCGTCACCGACGGCGAGCCGACGGCACACCTGCTGCCCGGCGGGCAACCATGGTTCGCCTGGCCACCCGAGCAGGAGACGATCGCGCTCACCGTGGCCGAGGTCGACCGCATGACCCGCCGTGGCGCGACCGTGAACGTGTTCCAGCTGGACGACGACCCGCGGTTGACGGCGTTCGTGCACGAGCTCGCCCGTCGCAACGGCGGTCGGGTCTTCATGCCCGACGCCGGCCACCTCGGGCAGTACGTCGTCAGCGACTACCTCGCCCGTCGCAACGTCGGCCGCGCCCGCGGCGCAGGCGTACGCTCGTGACTGTGGCCAAGCAGTCCGGTCGGCCCGGCTCGCGGCGCTCCCTGGGGGACCGCATCTACAACACGTTGTTCCGGTTTCTGGGCCCCGCGCAGCTGGGCCCCTACGACGAGCCCGCCAAGCCGGTTGCCACCCCTGATCTGCCATGCCCCCGGTGTGGCGCGCCCATGTCCGAACACACCTACGTCGAGACGCGGGAGCGCAAACGGCTGCGCTGCCCGGCACCCGGGAGCGCACAGACACCGTCCTAAGCCCGCGTGGCGACCGTGTGGTCACGCACCGTTCACTGCGCGGAACGTGACGAAAGCCGTCACACCGCGTACGCTGAAGGTACGCAGCCCGCACAGCGGCTGCCCGGTGCGCCTCCGGCGCCCGGCCCCCGATGCCAGGCCAGAAGCGGCCGTGGGCACGGAAGACCACTCGACAATCGTGGCCGTCGCGCATCTGTGATGTTCCAGACGGCATGTGCACGGGAATGGAGAGCCTCATGATCGAGGACGACTACGGCCCCTGGGACGACTGAGGGCCCTCAGGCACCATCGCGCAGGCACGCCTGCGCTGGCCCCGCTGCCGCTCACGGCAGCGGGGCCCTGCTGTCCCGGGCAAGCGGCGACCCTGCCGCGCCGCACCGATGAACGCTGCCGCGCCGCACCGAAGAACGCTGCCGCGCCGCACCGATGAACGCTGCCGCGTCGCACCGATGAACGCTGCCGCGTTCGGGGGATGACGCGCACCGCTGCCCCGACCACCATGAGCCGACCGGGAGGAGTCGCCATGCGCGTCGGCATCATCGGGACCGGGAGCCTGGCCATCGTCCTGAGCCACCGGGTCGCCGCGCGCGGGCACGACGTGCTCGCGGCCGACGCGAGCGGCGCGGCCGCTCCCGAGGCTGCCCGCGCACACCCGCAGGTCGACGCCGCCACCGTGGAGGGCCTCGCGCGCCGGTCGCAGGTGATCGTCGTTGTGCTGCCGCTGCGCCAGGCCCTGCAGCTGCCTCCCGAGCCCTTCATCGGCCGGACCGTGGCGGAGGCCACGGACTGGTTCGGGTCCTCCTCTGCTGCCAAGGAGGCCGACACGTCAGCCGGCCGGCTGCTCGCCGAGCACCTGGCCGGCGCCGCGGTCGTCAGCGTGCTGGACAGCGCCAACCTGCTCGCCGTGGCGGAGGCGGGGCCGATGGGCGGCCTCGCGCCCCAGCTGGCGGTGCGGGTCGCGGGCGACGACACCGCCGCCAAGGCAGCCGTCATCGACCTGCTGACCGACCTCGGGTTCGACGGCGTCGACGCGGGCGACCTGACCGGGCGTGGTCGTCCCGCGCGCTCCGTGCCCGCCCTCGCACCGGAGGCCGAGGACCCCCGGGCCAGGATCGCGAACGTCTGACGGCCCGCCGGACCGCCCCGACACGTGCCGCGGGTACGGTCGGTGGGTGCCCGACCCCGCCACGCCCGACCCACGGTGAGAGCCCTCCTCCGGCGTCCGTTCCACGGGTTGCCCCGCGAGGTGGCGGTGCTGTCTGCCGTCGCCTTCAGCGTCGCCGTGGGCTTCGGCGTGGTGGCTCCGGCCATCCCCGTCTTCGCCCGGGAGTTCGGCGTCGGGCGCACCGCCGCCGGCGCCGTCATCTCGGCGTTCGCCTTCATGCGCCTGGTCTCGGCGCTCGCTAGCGGCCGCCTCGTCGACCGGGTCGGCGAGCGGGTCGTGCTCGCGTCCGGCATCGCCATCGTCGCGGTCAGCAGCGCCCTCGCAGGCCTCGCGCAGTCCTACACCCAGCTGGTGCTGCTGCGCGGGGTCGGGGGCATCGGCTCGGCCATGTTCACGGTCTCCGCGGTGTCGCTGCTGCTGCGCGTCGTCTCGGCCGACCAGCGCGGCCGGGCCACCGGCATGTGGCAGGCCGGCTTCCTCCTCGGCGGCATCGCCGGGCCCGCCCTCGGCGGCGTACTGACCGAGATATCTGTCCGGGCGCCGTTCTTCGTCTACGCCGGCACGCTGGCCGTGGCGGGCTCGATCGGCATGCTGTTCCTGACCCACACGCCGCTGCACGACAAGGAGGTCGCGGCGAGCACCGCGCTGCAGCGAACCACCCTGCGTGAGGCCTTGCGGGTGTCGGGCTACCGCGCCGCGCTGGTCACCAACCTCGGGAACGGCTGGGCACTGTTCGGGGTCCGCAGCTCGCTGGTGCCACTGTTCGTCACCGAGCGACTCGGGACGTCACCGACGTGGATCGGCGTGGGGTTCTTCGTGTCCGCCGCGGCCCAGGGCGCGCTGCTGCTGCCGGCCGGACGGCTCGCCGACACGGTCGGCCGACGCCCGGCGATGATCGCCGGCTCGGCCGTCGCCACCGCGAGCCTCCTGGTGCTCACCCTGTTCGAGTCGTTGCCCCTGTACGTCCTTGCCATGGCGCTGTTCGGGGCAGGCGCGGCGTTCTTGTCGGTCGGGCCCAGCGCGACCGTCGGTGACGTCGTGGTGGGTCGTGGCGGCACGGTGGTGGCGGCGTTCCAGATGTCCTCCGACGTGGGCGCCGTCGCGGGACCGTTGGTTGCCGGCTACCTGGCCGACGGCTACTCGTTCGGCGCCGCGTTCGGCGTCACGGCCGCGGTGGTCGCGGCCGGCCTGGTCGCCTCACTGCTGTCCCGCGAGACCCGCCACCGCCCCCAGGCCGACCCCGAGCCGGAGACGACGGCCGCCCCGACGCCCTCCACCTGAGGCCCGACGCCGTCATGCGCTCAGGCGGTCCAGGCCGATCCCAGGAGAGCCGATCGCAGCAGGCCGGCCGCCGCCTGCGGGTACTGCTCGGCGAGCAGTCCGGCAGCCGCGAGGACGTAGGACGCGTCCACCACCGTGCGGGCGTGCTCCGGGACCGGCCAGCCGCCCCCGAAGTCCCGCACCGCCGGGCGCAGCACCCGGGCCCTGATGGCCTCGCCGGCGTTGCGCAGCACGCCGCCGGAGCCGACGACCAGCATCACCTCGCGCAGGTCCTTGCCGCCGCGGGCGTGCCGGCGCAGCGCCACCGTGACCGCGAGCTCGGCGAGGCGGACGTCGGTCTCGCGCTCCTGATCAGACCCAGCGACGTACGCCGGTTCCGCCGCCCGCCGCAGCGCGGCCGGCCGCAGGGCCGCCGCCTGCTGTGCGCTCAGCAGGCGCTCGGTGAGGGCCGCGTCGAGGATGCCAGGTGCGTTCCAGCGCACGCCGAGGTCGCCCTCGACCGTGCGGGAGCGCCACAAGACCTCGACCACCTCGCGGTGCAGGGCGGCGTCCTCTCCACGCGGGGCAACGACCGAGTAGACGTCGGTGGTGGCGCCGCCCACGTCGACGACCAGCACGTCACCGACACCCGCAGCGCCGCTCGTGCCGTCGGCGAGCAGCTCGACGCCGACGAGAACGGCGTCAGGCGTCGCGGCGCGGACGAGCGACCGGAAGTCGTCGCGCACGGACAGCCCCTTGCCGCCGATGACGTGGCGGATGAAGACCTCTCGAATCCTCTCGCGGGCCGGCAGCGGGTCCAGCCGGCCGATCACCGGGAGCACGTTCGCGCTGGGATAGACGGTGACGCCGGCCGCCTCGAGCACGGCGACCACCTCGTCGAGCACCTCGACGTTGCCGGCCGCGACGACCGGCACCGCCAGCTGGGCCCGGGCCAGCGCAGCGGCGTTGTGCAGCAGGATCTCGGCGTTCCCGCCGTCGGTCCCGCCGGCCAGCAGCACGACGTCCGGTCGGCTGGCGCGCAGCCCGGCGAGCTCGTCCTCGCCGAGCGGCCCGGACGCGACATGCGCGGTCCGGGCGCCGGCGCAGAGGCCGACCCGGCGTCCGGCCTCGACGCTGATCGCCCGCTCGTAGCCGACCACCGCGAGGCGCAGGCCGCCGCCAGCGCTGGAGCACGCGAGCGCGGGGACGTCGTCACCTGCCCCCAGCATGGCGCGGCAGCGGTCGATCCCCTCCATCACGTCGGTCGCCGCGGTCGTCGGCACCGACGCGGTCGCCAGGAGGGCGCCGCCGTCGACGTCGACCAGAGCAGCCTTGGTGAACGTCGAACCCACGTCGATGCACATCACCGCAGCGCTCACCGGCCACCGACCGCGCCGGTGGTGGCAGTGGCGCCGTGCGTCACCCGAGAGCCTGGGCGACGTCCTCGACCAGGTCCTCGGCGGCCTCGATGCCGACCGACAGGCGCACCAGGTCGGCGGGGACCTCCAGCGGGGACCCGGCCACGGACGCGTGGGTCATGAGGCCGGGGTGCTCGATGAGCGACTCGACCCCGCCGAGAGACTCGCCCAACGTGAAC
Organism: Actinomycetota bacterium; assembly: GCA_030841035.1. Lineage (GTDB taxonomy): Bacteria > Actinomycetota > Actinomycetes > JACCUZ01 > JACCUZ01 > BP-173. Next base: position 53,309 of record JAVEDI010000054.1, on the reverse strand, counting down.
AGCCGGGCCCGATTGCAGACCTCGACGGCCTCGGCCTGTCCACCCGCCACCCGGAAGGACACCATGCCGCCGTAGGCCTTCATCTGCTTGCCGGCGACCTCGTGACCGGGGTGCTCGGGCAGCCCGGGATAGAGCACCTGGGTGACCCGGGGATGCGCGGTGAGGACCGACACGACGCGCTCCGCGTTGGCGCAGTGCCGGTCCATGCGGACGCCCAGCGTCTTGATGCCACGCAGCACCAGCCAGGAGTCGAACGGTCCCGCCACCGCCCCCATCGCGTTCTGGTGGAAGGCGATCTGGTCGGCCACCGCGTCGTCGGCGACCACCAGGGCCCCCCCGACCACGTCGGAGTGCCCGCCCAGGTACTTGGTGGTCGAGTGCACCACGACGTCGGCACCGAGCGAGATCGGCTGGGTGAGGTAGGGCGAGGCGAAGGTGTTGTCGACCACCAGCAGCGCCCCGGCCTCGTGCGCGACCTGCGCGACCGCCTCGATGTCGACGATGCCCAGCAGAGGGTTGGTCGGGGTCTCCACCCACACGACCTTGGTGGTGCCCGCTCGGATCGCGGCCCGGAAGTCGTCGACCTCGTGGCCGCCGGCCGGCGTGAAGTCCAGGCCCCAGCGCTGCGCGACCGTCGCGAACAGCCGGTAGGTGCCGCCGTACGCGTCGCCGGGGACCACCGCATGGGCGCCCGGGCCGCAGACGCTGCGCAGCAGGGTGTCCTCGGCGGCCAGGCCGGACGCGAACGCCAGCCCTCGTCGGCCACCCTCGAGCGCCGCCAGGCACGCCTCGAGCGCGGTCCGCGTCGGGTTGGCGCTGCGGCTGTACTCGTAGCCGCCGCGCAGCCCGCCGACACCGTCCTGCTTGTAGGTCGACGTCTGGTAGATCGGCGGCACGACCGCCCCGGTGACCGGGTCAGGGGCCTGGCCGGCGTGGATGGCTCGGGTCTCGAACTGCATGAGCCGAGCCTATTGCCGAGCACCCCGCCGACCACCCATGGCGGCTGCCGTCGGCCCGCGCGGAATCCGCAGCCGTAGCCCTACGTTGGCACCCACGGAGGTCATTGCATGCTGTTCAGCAGGTTCAAGCGCGAACTGCCCACCGCCGAGACCGCTCTGGCCGGCCGCTCCGAACGGCCGTACGCCGTGCCGGCGCTGCACGCCGTGCTCGGCAACCCGATCGAGGGGCCCTATCCCGAGCACCTCGAGGTCGCCTATTTCGGCCTCGGCTGCTTCTGGGGGGCCGAGCGCACGTTCTGGCAGACACCGGGGGTCTGGTCGACGGCCGCCGGCTACCAGGGCGGCGTCTCCGCCCACCCGACCTACGAGGAGGTCTGCTCGGGCCGCACCGGCCACACCGAGGCCGTGCAGGTCGTCTTCGACCCGTCGCAGGTGACCTACGAGCAGCTGCTGAAGGCGTTCTGGGAGGGGCACGACCCGACCCAGGGCTTCCGCCAGGGCAACGACATCGGCACCCAGTACCGCTCGGCGATCTACCCGACCAGCGACGCGCAGCTCGAGGCGGCCCGTCGCACGCGTGACGCGTTCGCGCCGCGGCTGCGGGAGCGCGGGTACGGCGACATCACGACCGAGATCGTGCCGGCCGGGCCGTTCTACTTCGCCGAGGACTACCACCAGCAGTACCTGCACAAGGTGCCCAACGGCTACTGCGGCATCGGCGGCACCGGCGTCTCCTGCCCGGTCGGCGTGGCCACCACCGACTGAGCCGCCGCGCTCAGCCCACCTCGACGCAGGACAGCACCTCGTACTGCGGGGGGTGGGCCGGTCGGGTGGCGTGACACGTGAGCAGCCCCGGCTCGGGGCCACCGGTGGCGGCGATCGTCACCACCAGGTGGCCGCCGTCGCGGCGCAGCCGCACCTGCCACCGCCCGTCACCGAGCGGCAGCGCCCCGGCTCCCGCCCACGCGCCGATCGCCAGGTCGCCGTACCGCTCACGGGCATACTGCTGAGCCGCCTGGGTCGCCGGTGGCCAGCGGGAGCGGCCGCGCAGCAGCCGCGGCACCACCTCTGCGCGTTCGTGCGCCGCGGCCACGTCGTGCACCGACTGCGCGTCCACCCGGCCGTAGTAGAGCCCGTGGGGCAACGCGATGAGGTTGGCCGCGAAACGGTCGCCGCCGACGTGCGAGCACTCCCAGGTCTGCTGCGGGCGGGCTTCGGCGAGCGAGGCCGCCACGGGACGGCCGCGGATGGCGCAGCACGCGTCGTGGCGCCCGTGGGTGCAGACGAGGAACAACGGGTCGTACGACGGCTCCCCGACCGAGCCGTCGAGGGGCACCTCGAGCAGCTCGGCGTCGGAACCGAACGTCCCCCAGCGGGTGACCTCCCGGCCCGGCCGTGCATCGACGAGCGCCCACCGCCGTCGACGGGTACCAGCGGCCTCGGCGGGCCCGGCGCGTCCCGGCCGCCGGATCGTCAGGACCCGCAACCCCGCCTCGAGCCCCCGCGCACTCACCCCACGACCCACCACGGGGTCGAGGCCTGACTGGGTGAGCGCGAAACGGCCCCAGGGCCCCGGCTGCTCGATCAGGAAGAAGCCGAGGGCCGGTGCGGCAGTCCCCGGCAGCGCGTCGCCACGGCGCTGCGCGGCGAACGAGCAGCGCTCGCGCGGCGCCGCCGCGGACCGGGGTTCGCTCACTGCGTGTGGTCGGCGGTGGGCCCGGTGCCGGTCCCGGTCGGGACCTCCAGGACGGCGATCCCCTCGCGGACCAGCCGACCGGCCAGCGCGAGCGCGGCGTCCAGGTCCAGCCCGGGCAGGTCACGCACGGCGATCCGAGCGCCGTCCAGGGTGGCGCGCAGCGCCTTGCCGTGCGCGGCGGGCAGGCGCAGCGTGCGGTCGGGCAGCGTCAGGACCACCTCATCACCGTCGTCGCGGACGGCGTGCTGCAGATGGCCTCTCCCCACGAGCACGCTCGCGCCGTCGAGCGTCGCGAGCGCCCCCGCCTGGGCCAGCGGAGCGATCGGCGCCGGCCGGGTGCTCGCCACGGAGCGCTCGGCCAGCCGCTGCGCCACCTCCGCGGGGCTCACCGACCGCAGCCGCTCGGTGAGGACCGCGACGGTGGCCTGCACGTCGGCCTCGATGGCCGCCGGGTCCGACAGGTCCACGCCGAGGGGCAGGGAGGCCCGCAGGGCCGAGTCCTCGCCGAGCAACGCCACCAGCGACGCCAGCACCGCCTGGCGGGTGATCGGGTGGATGCCCACGGTCAGGTGGCAGGACACGCCACCCAGCGCCTCGGCGGCGTGCAGGTAGCCGCGCGGGAGGTACAGGGCGTCACCCGGCCGCAGCACCTCGTCGATGACGGGAGGCTCGGTGGCGCGGGCCTCGACCGCCGCCCGGCGGTCGGTCCACGGCTGCGAGCGCAGCGGCTCGCGCAGCACCGGCTCGTGGATGCGCCACCGCTTCTCGCCGGCGACCTGCAGCACGAACACGTCGTGCACGTCGTAGTGGGCCGAGAAGCCGCGCGATGCCGGTGGGGTGACGTAGGCGTTGATCTGGACCGGGTGGCCGAGGTCGCTCGTCAGCGAGCCCGCGAAGTCGATGAGCGGGGGCCACAGCCGGTGCAGCCCCTGCAGCACCACGGTGTGCCCGTCGGCGAAGAGCGCCAGCACCCGGTCGTCCGCGACCTGGTCGGCGATGGTGGCACCGGTGCCGCCCGAGCGGGTGAAGCGCCGCTCACCCACCAGCTCGCCGTTCCTCGCGATGCGGATGAACGGCGTGCGCAGCCCCCGCCGGGAGAGCAGCTCGTCGACGGCCTCGAGCGAGAAGAGGTCCGCAAAGCCGACCGCACCCAGGGCGTCGTACGTCGAGAGCACCGGCGCCCGCGACCAGAGCTCGCGCGCGAACAGGTCGGGGTCGGCGGCGACGCAACGGCGCAGCGCGGGGCGACCGGGTCCCGTCACCGCGGACCCGGCCGCCCCCTGACCGCCATCGGGGCTGGTCAGCTCGTGCTCCTGGCGTCAGGCAGCTCAGGCGCCGCCGTCGGCTCCAGCGTCCGCGCCGCCGTCCGCGCCACCATCGGCGTCGGCGCCGCCGTCGGCGCCACCGTCAGTGCCGCCGGGCGCACCGCTCGCGCCGCCGTCCGCGGGGCCGTGGGCACCGCCGTCGGCTCCGCCGTCGCTCTCCCCGGGAACGCCGCCCGCACCGCCGTCGGCGGGGCCGCGCTCGTCAGGGGTGGTCGTGTCGTCGAGCGTCATCCGAACCTCCTAGTACCTGGTAGGGGAGTACGCCGTGATCTTGTCGCACGTCGGGTGCGGTCACGGTCGCGGGGCCGTCCTACCCGGGGCGACGTCCTCCAATCTGGCGGGTGGGCCCGCGCCGGGCGACCCCCGATGGGATGCTCACACCGAGGCGAGGAAGCTGAGCAGGTCCTGGCGGGTGAGCACGCCGCTCGGCTTGCCGTCGTCGTGCACCAGCACGGCGTCGGCGTTCTCCAGCGCCGCGGTCGCGGCGACGACCGGCTCGCCGGAGCCGACGATCGGCAGGGGGGCGGACATGTGCCGCTCGAGCGGGTCGGCCAGGTGGGCCCGGCCGGAGAACAGCAGGTCGAGCAGCTCCTTCTCGATGACCGACCCCACGACCTCGCCCGCCGTGACCGGCGGCTCGGCCTTGACGACCGGCATCTGCGAGACGGCGTACTCGCGCAGGATGTCGATGGCCTCGCGAACCGTCTCGTTGGGGTGCACGTGGATCAGCGCCGGGGCCGCCTCGCCCTTGCGCCGCAGCACGTCACCGACCGTCACGCCGGAGACCGCCCGCGACGTGAAGCCGTAGTCGGCCATCCAGTCGTCGCTGAAGATCTTCCCGAGGTAGCCGCGCCCGCCGTCGGGCAGCAGCACGACGACGAGGTCGTCCGCGGTCGCCCGCGACGCGACGCCCAGCGCCGCGACGACCGCCATGCCGCAGGACCCGCCGACCAGCAGGCCCTCCTCGCGGGCCAGACGTCGGGTCATGAGGAACGAGTCGCGGTCACTGACCGGCACGATCTCATCGGACACCGTCGGGTCGTAGGCCTGCGGCCAGAAGTCCTCCCCCACACCTTCGACGAGGTACGGCCGTCCGGTCCCGCCCGAGTACACCGAGCCCTCCGGGTCGGCACCGACGACCCGGACCCGGCCGTCGCTGGCCTCCTTGAGGTAGCGACCGGTGCCGCTGATGGTGCCACCGGTCCCGACGCCCGCGACGAAGTGCGTGATACGCCCGTCGGTCTGGCGCCAGATCTCCGGGCCGGTCGTCTCGTAGTGGGAACGGGCGTTGTTGGGGTTGGAGTACTGGTCGGGCTTCCAGGCCGACGGGATCTCCCGGACCAGCCGGTCACTGACCGAGTAGTAGGAGCGGGGGTCCTCGGGCGCGACGGCGGTCGGGCAGACCTCCACCCGCGCGCCGTACGCCGTCAGGACGTTGATCTTGTCCTGGGAGACCTTGTCGGGGAGCACGAACACGCAGTCGTAACCCTTGCGCTGGGCGACGATGGCCAGGCCCACGCCGGTATTGCCCGACGTCGGTTCGACGATCGTGCCGCCCGGAGGCAGCTCGCCCGACTTCTCGGCCGCCTCGACCATCCGCAGCGCGATGCGGTCCTTCACCGACCCCCCGGGGTTGAAGTACTCGACCTTGGCCAGCACGGTCGCGGGGACGTCGGCGGCGACCGAGGACAGCTTGACCAAAGGGGTGTTGCCGATCAGGTCGACGACGGACTCCGCGAACTCCATGGTCAGAGCGTAGAGGCCGCGGCACGCGGCCTCGTCAGGCGTGTCCGATACATTCCGAGGGTGGCGAGGACACCGGCCGTGCAGCTCGCGCCCGGCGTGTGGCGCATCCCGACCACCCCTCTGGACCTGGTCAACACCTTCGCCTTCCTCGACGACGACGGTCAGGTCACGCTCGTCGACGCCGGCACGAAGCGGGCACCGCAGCGCATCGTCGACGGGCTGGAGCACATCGGCGCGACGCCGTCCGACGTCACGCGCATCATCGTGACCCACGCGCACCCCGACCATGTCGGAGGCCTGTCGGCGCTGCGTGGGCGTACGCCGGGGCGGGTCGCCGTGCACGAACGAGACGCCCCCTACGTGCGCGAGGGCAAAGGGCCGGTGCTCGACCGCTCCGGGCTCGGCGGGCGGCTGCTGCGCCGCAGCCGGGGCTCCCTGCCGACCCAGGTCGACGAGGAGCTGAGCGACGGCCAGCTGCTCGACGTCGCCGGCGGCCTGCGCGTGCTGCACACGCCGGGCCACACGCCGGGGCACGTCGCGCTGCTGCACGAGCCCAGCCAGGTGCTCGTCACCGGCGACTGCATCTGGAACATGCGCGCCCGCATGACCTGGCCGATCGCGGCGTCGTGCACCGACGCGAAGCTGGGCAAGCAGACCGCGCACGTGCTCGGCGAGCTGGACTACCAGGTGGCGGCGTTCACGCACGGGCCCGAGATCCGCGAGGGCGCTCGCGAGGCGGTGCGCGGCTTCCTGCGGCGCAATGCGGGCGAAGGGTGAGCCGGGCCAGCCGCGCACGCCGGGTCGCCGTCGCTGCCGCCTACGGTGGCGGGGGGTTGGGCCTGCTGACCGCCGGTGCGTTCGGGCTGATCCGCACGGAGGCCGCCCTCGCGCGCCGGGCGATCGGTGAGCCGGAGGGGACGCCACCCCTTGCCGACGGCGTCTACGGGCGCCACTACAGCGGCCCAGCCATCCGGCTCGCGGTCCTGGGCGACTCCTCGGCCTGCGGGCTCGGGGTCGAGCACCCGCACCAGACGCCGGGCGCCATGATGGCCGCCGGGCTGGCCGAGTGCGCCGACCGGCCGGTGGCGCTCTCGGTCGTCTCGGTGGTGGGAGCGCAGAGCAGCGACCTCGACGGCCAGATCACCCGCCTGCTGGAGAGCGGCGTCCGGCCGCCCGACGTCGCCGTGATCATGATCGGCGCCAACGACGTTACCCACCGAGTGCGGCCGCCCACCGCGGTGCGCTACCTCGACCAGGCCGTACGCCGGTTGCGCGAGCTCGGCAGCGAGGTCGTGGTCGGCACCTGTCCGGATCTGGGCACCGTGGAGCCGGTCCCTCAGCCGCTGCGCTGGATCGCCCGCCGCTCCAGCCGGGCGCTGGCTGCTGCGCAGACGATCGCGGTGGTCGAGGCGGGCGGTCGCAGCGTCTCACTCGGGGACATCCTCGGCCCGGAGTTCGAGGCGTCGCCTGCCGAGATGTTCGGGCCCGACCGGTTCCACCCCTCGGTCGCCGGCTACGCGAGCGCCGCCGCGGCGCTGCTGCCGACCCTGTGCGCGTCCCTGGAGGTGTGGTTCGAGGCTACCGAGGAGCAGCGGCCCGACCTGTTGCGCGGCGAGGGCGTGCGACCGATCGCGGTGGCCGCCGTGGAGGCCGCCGACCGGGCGGGCACCGAGGTCGGCCCCGCCCGGGTGGGCGGCGCCGAGCGTGGCCCGCGCGGCCGATGGGCGCTGCTGCGTCGCCGCCCTCGTCAGACCGCACCGGCCGTGGCCGCAGCGGCCGAGGGCGACGCCCGCGAGCAGGCCGCGGAGCCGGACCCGACCGACCCTGCCGACGGCACCGAGCCGGTGCCCGAGGAGTCCTCCCCCGCACCGTCCTGACCCCGGCCCGAGGCAGCGCCGCGAGCGGCCAGCAGGTTGAATGGCCGGCAGGTGCCCCCATCCCCTCCCGAGGAGGCCGGTCATGCCCGAGGCAGTCATCGTGGCGACGGCGCGCAGCCCCATCGGGCGTGCCTTCAAGGGCTCGCTCAAGGACGTGCGCCCTGACGACCTGGCGACCACGATCGTGCAGGCGGCGCTGGACACCGTGCCGGCGCTCGGCCTGAGCGAGATCGACGACCTGCTGCTCGGTTGCGCCGAGCCCGAGGGTGAGCAGGGCGTCAACATGGCCCGCCGGGTGGCGGTCGCCCTCGGCCGCGACCCCCTGCCCGGCACGACCGTCAACCGGTTCTGTGCGTCCTCGGTGCAGACCTCGCGGATGGCCTTGCACGCCATCAAGGCAGGTGAAGGGCACGCGTTCATCTCGGCCGGCGTCGAGTGCGTCTCGCGCTATGCGGCCTTCCGCGGCGCCGGTGGGGCCCCGGACGCGTTCCTCAACCCGATCTTCGACGAGGCTCGGGCGCGGACCGAGGCCACCGCGAGGACCAACCAGCCGTGGCACGACCCGCGCCAGGACGCCCTGCTGCCCGACGTCTACATCGCCATGGGTCAGACCGCCGAGAACCTCGCCTCCTCGCGTGGCATCACTCGCGCCGAGCAGGACGAGTTCGGTGTGCGCTCCCAGAACCTCGCCGAGAAGGCCATCGCCGACGGCTTCTTCGACCGCGAGATCACGCCGGTGACCACCCCGGACGGCACGGTGGTGACCCGCGACGACGGTCCCCGACCCGGCGTGACGCTCGAGGGCGTCAGCGCGCTCCAGCCGGTCTTCCGGGATCAGGGCACCGTGACGGCGGGCAACTGCTGCCCGCTCAACGACGGCGCGGCGGCGGTGGTCGTCATGTCCGACACGAGAGCAGCCGAACTGGGCATCACCCCACTCGCCCGCATCGTGGCGACCGGCGTCTCGGGGCTCTCCCCCGAGATCATGGGCCTCGGGCCGGTCGAGTCGTCGCGCCGGGCCCTGGCGCTGGGCGGCCTGACGATCGACGACATCGACCTCGTGGAGATCAACGAGGCGTTCGCCGCCCAGGTGATCCCCTCCTACCGGGAGCTGGGCATCGACATCGACCGGCTCAACGTGCACGGCGGTGCCATCGCGCTCGGCCACCCCTTCGGCGCTACCGGCGCTCGCCTCACCGCGACGCTGCTCAACGGGCTGGTCAGCCGCGACAAGGAGCTCGGGCTGGTGACGATGTGCGTGGGCGGGGGTCAGGGCATGGCGATGGTGCTGCAGCGGCTGTCCTAGCCACCACGCCGGCCGCGAGCACCCGGCTCAGAGCAGACGGCGGAGCTCGGCGAGGGCGCCGCGGGCGTCCGCCAGCACCCGGCCGGCGTCGGCAGGCCCTTCGCGGGTCCAGGCGGGATCGGTGGGCGCGGCACGTCCTAGCGCCGCCGCGGCGTCGTGGCCGGTCACCGCGACCTGGTCGGCGACGCTGAAGTCGCCCAGCAGCGGCACCTCCCGCCAGCTCGGAGCGTGCTGGCCCGCCTCCAGACCGGCCGCGGCGTCCGCGAGCACCTGGGCGGTCCGCCGCGCCGCGTCCGCGCAGCTGGCGAAGCCCGGTACGGCGCCGGTCAGGCGGGCCTGCGAGAGGCTGCTCAGGCGCTCGGCCACGCGGCGTACGTCGGCGGCCACCGCCGCCACCTCGCCCGCCCAGCTCGCGGGATCCGCCCCGGCCGGCCGGTCATGTTGCGCAGCGGGCGACACGCCGCCACAGTAGGCGATCCAGGTCCGGCCTCGTCGCAGGACTGGGTCCCCTAACGGAGCGCGCTACAGCGCGCGGGCCATGACGAGCTCCTCCAGGGTGCGCCCGTCGCGCACCCATGTCGTCTCGCCGCAGACCGCGAAGCCTGCCAGCTCATAGGCGCGACGAGCCGCGCCGTTGTCGACCACGACCGTGAGCGTCAGCTCGAGGCACCTGCGCTCGGCCGCCCACCCGGCGCACGCCTCGCACAGCAGAGCGGCCAGGCGACGACCACGAGCCGCGGGCGCTACCCACATCGCGTTGAGGACCGCCGAGCCGGAGCTCTGCTCGTCAAGACGGACAAGCGCCAGTCCGAGCCATCGTCCGTCGTCGGCCTCGAGCACGAACGTGCGCTGGCTGGTTCCCCGCTCGGACTGCTCAGCCCACCGCTCCCACCACGCCATCGGCTGAGCGGCTTCGCGCGCATACGTGGAGCCGAACGCCTGCGGGTCGCCGGCAAGCGACGCGAGGCGCAGCTGTCGCAGGCGGTGGTGCTCGCTGCCGAGCACGTGCCGCACTCCGACGCCACTGGATCTCCTCGAGGCCACGCCTGCGGTCTCCCAACACCCCGCCAGCGGCGTGGTCGGGCGCTGCGCGCCGAGAGCGGCCGTTGCCGACGTTCTAGAAGGTGAAGTCCTGCGGTGCGCTTTCTCCCACGCGACCATCGACTGCCTCGCGCAGGATGTCCGCGTGGCCCGTATGACGCGCATACTCCTCGATCATGTCCAAGAGCATGACGCGGACGCTCGGTGTGCGCCCGTCCGGCCAGGTGAAGGACGCGGGTCCATCGAGCCCGCGCTCGCTGATCACCTCGGCGACCAGCTCGCGCGACCGCTCGACCGCGTCTCGCCAGAGTCCGTGCACGTCCTGCGGAGCATCCAGCGCCCCGGTGCGCCATTCCCAGTCGGGATCGGCGTCGAAGTCCACTCCGTCCCACGGGCGTCCGTACGCCTGGCCGGCGAGCTTGACAGCCAGCCAGTCTGCCTCGACCAGCGCGACATGCTTGACGAGACCACCCAGGGTCATCGCACTCGCACCCGTGGTGGCGCGCATGCCCTCCTCGTCCAGACCCGACGTCTTCCACGCGAAGGTCCGCCGATTACGTTCGAGAACTGACAGCAGGGACTCGACCTCGGCGGCCGCAGACGAGGCGGACCGGGAGTCGACATCACTCATGCCCGGAGCCTAGCCATCCGCCTTCGGGTGCCGCTGAGCGACATCGTTCGGCGGTCCACGTCCGGACGATCCCACGATCCGGCAGCGTCCCTACCCACTGCTTCCCGCAGCAGCTCCGCAGGGCTGAAGCGGGTCGAACCCGCCTGCCGGGGTTGTGGTGACCCGCCTCCGTCAGGCAGGCTCGGACCATGGACCACTGACGAACCACCCGTGGAGGCGCCCGATGTCCCTGCACCACTCCGAGGCAACGCATCAGCAGCTGATCGAGCGCGTGCCGGTCGCCACCGGACGCGATCTGCCCGAGTGGTTCCAAGCCCTCGAGAACGGTCCCGGCCTGCTGCGCTTCGAGGAGCGCGTCAACTGGCTGCGCGACGAACACGGGCTCTCCCACGGCCACGCGACCGCGATCGTGCACGAGCACGACAAGCGGCGCGGCGCCCGCCGCCACGCCTGACGTCGTGTCCCCTCGACAGGCAGCGCCGTGACACCCGAGGACGCCCGCGCCTTCCTGCGTGACAACCACCGCGCCGTGCTGTCGACGTTCCGCGCCGACGGTCGCCCCCAGATGTCGCCGGTCCTCGCCGTGGTCGACGACCAGGGTCGGGTCGTCGTCTCGACCACGGAGGGCGCCGCGAAGACACGCAACCTGCGCCGGAACCCGTCGATAGCGCTGTGCCTGCTCAACAACGGGTTCTTCGGCGACTGGGGGCAGGTCGAGGGGACCGCGGAGATCGTCGAGCAGCCCGAGGCGCTCGACGTGCTGGTGGACTACTTCCGCCGGGCCAGCGGCGAGCACGACAACTGGGACGACTACCGCGCCGCGATGGTGCGCGAGGGGCGGGTCGCCGTCCGCTTCGCCATCGAGCGGGCCGGTCCCGCCACCTGAGGCTGGGCAGACGACGAAGGCCGCCGGCCCGGGCGGGTCGGCGGCCTTCTGCCGTCGTGGTGGCGGCTAGTCGTTGCCGCGCAGGATCGCGAGCAGCCGCAGGATCTCGATGTAGAGCCACACCAGGGTGACCACGAGCCCGAACGCCGCGAGCCACGAGTAGCGCTGCGGAAGCCCGTTGCGCACCCCCTGCTCCGCATAGTCGAAGTCGAGGATCAGCATGGCGGCGGCGAGGCCGACGGCGAACAGGCCGATCGCGAAACCGAACGCGCCCTGGCGCAGACCGAAGTCGCCCCCGTGGCCGGTCATCATCACCACGAGGTTGACCAGCGAGAAGACGAGGTAGCCGCCCATCGCGATGAGCACGGTGCGCTGGAACTTCGGCGTCACCCGCACCCGGCCGCTCTTGTAGGCGAACAGTGCCACCGCGAACACCGCGAGGGTGCCCAGGACGGCCTGGGGCACGATGCCCGGCCACTTGACCTCGAAGACCTTGCTGATGCCACCAAGGAACAGTCCCTCGGCGGCGGCGTAGGCCAGCGTGAGCACCGGGCTGGTCGACTGCTTGAAGGAGATGATCAGTCCGAGCACCAGCCCGACGACCAGTCCGCCGAGGGTGAGCAGCGGGCTCTCGATGACGAAGTTCAACGCGGCCAGCGGGAGCAGCACAGCGAACATCAGGCCGGTCTTGACGACGACGTCGTCCATCGTCATCCGGCCGGTGTCGACCCCGGTCGCGGCCGGGGCGGTGTACATCTGCTCGAGCTGGGTGGCGCTGGCAGCCGGGGCGTCCTGGAACGTGGCGTAGCCACCGTTCTTGAACGCCTTGCTGTTGTTGAAGACCGGGTTGCGGCTCTGCATGACTCCCCTCCGGGGTCGTCCCGCACGGCACGGGATCAGATACCCAGCGTAACGTCCCTGCCCGGTGGGGCGTTCCCGCCGCGATGCGCTCACCGTGCGACGCAGCGGCGTGGACCATCGTGGGGTGCCCCCGGTGGGACTCGAACCCACATGTGACCTCGTTTTTAAGACGAGCGCCTCGGCCGGTTGGGCTACGGGGGCCGCGCGCGCAGGTTACTGCCTCGCGCCCACCCCTCACAGGTACACCGAGCGCGCGTGCAGCCCGTGGGCGCCCGCCACCCGGTCGAGGAACAGCAAGCCGTCGAGATGGTCGATCTCGTGCTGGAACGCCCGGGCCTCGAACGCGTCGGTCTCCACGGTCAGCGCGGCCCCCGTGACCGGCACCACGCCGGCGACGAGCACCTGGGTGGCGCGGCGTACGTCGCCGGTCAGCTCGGGCACGGACATGCACCCCTCCCGGCCCCGCTCCTTCCGCGAGGCCGCGACGACGCTGGGGTTGGCGAGCACGACCGGTCCGTGGCAGGAGCGCGTCTTGGGGTGTCCCGTCACGTCCAGGGAGAACAGCCGCCAGCCGACGCCGATCTGAGGCGCGGCCAGCCCGACGCACCCGGGCGACACCCGCTGGGTGGCCAGGAGGTCGGCCGCCAGCTGGACCACCTCGGGGTCGCGCGGGTCGACGTCCTCGGCCCTGCGGGTCAGCACCGCCGCGGGAGCCCGGACGACCGGACGCACCCGGCCGTGCGGCAGCGGGGGCAGCAGCGTCACATCAGGTCGCTGTCGATGGGGGTCAGTGACACCTCGACGCCCAGGCTGTCGGCCACCCGGGCGAGCCTGGCGCCGAGCCCGGCGGCGTCGGCAGACGCGGGCAGGTCGACCTCCGCGAGCAGCACGTACAGCTCGCCCGTGAGCCTCGTCGAGAGGTCAGTGATGTTGCCGCCACCGGACGCGACGACGGCCGTGACTGCCGACACGATGCCGGGCCGGTCGGCGCCGTGCACCGAGAGGAGGTACGCCGTCGCGCCGGTGGGCGCGACGTCGGGCTCCTGCGGGACCTCGCGCACCGTGACCTTCAGCGTGCCGTCCACGGTCAGCACCGCCAGGCCGGCCTCGACGTCGCCGGCCCGGACGTCGGCGGAGACGAGCAGCACCATGGCGAAGTGACCGCGCAGGATCGTCATCGTGGAGTCCTCGAGGTTGCCCCCGAGCCGCGCGAGCGCGGCCGTCGTCTCGGCGATGATGCCCGGCCGGTCGTGACCGATGACGGTCACGGCGAGCAGGCTCACCGGGTGGCCTCGGTGAACTCCTGACGCGGCCGCTGCAGCGAGCCGAGCGACACGATGTCGCGGCGGAAGAACAGCGCGAGCGTCCAGTCGAGGATGATCCGGGCCTTGCGGTTGAACGTCGGCACCCGGCTGACGTGGTAGCTGCGGTGCATGAACCACGCCGGGAAGCCGCGCAGCTTGACCCCGTAGACCTGCGCCACACCTTTGTGCAGACCGAGGGAGGCGACCGAGCCGACGTACTTGTGGATGTAGGCCGAGGTCGTGCCACCGCGCAGCAGCCGCGCGATGTTGTCGCCGAGGACCTTCCCCTGTCGTACGGCGTGCTGCGCGCTGGGTCCGGTCGTCGCGCCGGGGGGCCCGGTCACGTCGGGCACCGCCGCCGCGTCGCCGGCCGCCCACGCGCCCTCGACCCCGTCGATCCGCAGGTCGGGCCGGCACTTCACCCGGCCCTTCTCGTCCAGGGGCAGGTCGGTGCGCGCCAGCATCGGGTTCGGCTTGACGCCTGCCGTCCACACGAGCGTCTCGGCGTCGAACTCCTCCCCGTCGGAGAGCACGATGTGGCCGCCGACGCAGGACTCGAGACGGGTCTCGAGCCGCACCTCGATCCCGCGCTTGCGCAGCTCCTCCACGGTGTAGCGGCCCATGTCCTCGCCGACCTCCGGGAGGATGCGCCCGGTTGCCTCCACCAGCACCCAGCGCAGGTCGCCCTGGGACAGCTCGGGGTAGTAGCGCATGGCGTAGGCCGCCATGTCCTCCAGCTCGGCGAGCGCCTCGATGCCGGCGTAGCCACCACCGACGAACACGAAGCTCAGCAGCGCCCGCCGCGCTGCGTGGTCGGTGATGCTCGTCGCGATGTCGAGCATCTCGAGCACCTGGTTGCGCAGGGCGATGGCCTCCTCGACCTGCTTGAACCCGATGCCCAGCTCGGCCAGGCCCGGGATCGGCAGGGTGCGGGCGATGGAGCCCGGGGCGATGACGACGACGTCGTAGCTCAGGTCGTAGGCGTCCCCGCGCACCGGCTGGATGCGCGCCACCCGCCGGCCGTGGTCCACCGAGTCGACGCGGCCGGTGAGGATCACACACCGTCGCAGCACTCGGCGCAAGGGCACGACGACGTGGCGCGGCTCGACGCTGCCCGCCGCCGCCTCAGGCAGGAACGGCTGGTAGGTCATGTACGAGCGAGGGTCGACGACGACGACCTCGACCTTCTTCTCACGCAGCTCGCGGCGCAGCCGCTTCTGCAGCCGCAGCGCGGTGTACATGCCGACGTAGCCGCCGCCGACGATCAGGATGCGGGTGCGTTCCTGCGTCATGCACCCAGCGTAGGTAGCCGGTCCCCGGACGCCTGCACTGCCCGACGAAACACGTCGTCGAGCATCGCCTCGGTGAGCCGGCCCGTGAAGGTGTTCTGCTGGCTCGGGTGGAACGAGCCGAGCACCAGCAGCCCGCCGACGCGCACCTCGGCGAGGTGCCCGAACTTCGGCCGGGGCCTCGGGACGGCGGCCCCCTGCCGCACGAGTGAGCCCAGCAGCGCCTGCCACGCGAACCCGCCGAGCGCCACCGCCACCCGCAGACCGGGGTGGACCAAGGCGATCTCGGCGTCCAGCCACGGCGCGCAGGTGTCGCGTTCGGCGGGCGTGGGCGCGTTGGCCGGCGGTGCGCAGCGCACCGCCGCGACCATGCGGGTGCCGATCAGCCGCTGACCGTCGTCGGCCCGGGTGCTCGTCGGCCGGGTGGCCAGCCCGGCCCGGTGCAGCGCCGCGAACAGCCAGTCGCCGCTGCGGTCACCGGTGAAGATGCGACCGGTCCGGTTGCCGCCGTGCGCGGCGGGGGCGAGGCCGACGACCAGCACGGCCGGGTCGGGGTCACCCCAACCCGGGATCGGACGTCCCCAGTAGGGCTCGCCGGCGAAGGAGCGGCGCTTGGCGACCGCCACCTCCTCGCGCCACCGCACGAGACGGGGGCAGGCCCGGCACACCGACACCTCGGCGCTGAGCTGCGCCAACGAGGGCGCCGCGGCCGCGCGACGACGTACGTCGCCGGGACGGCGCGCCACGGGGGTGGCGCAGGTCGCCGGGTCCCCCGGCCACCCGGTGCCGGGCGGGACCGGGCTGGGGAACCGGTCGGTCGGGACCCGACGATCAGCCATGCCTCAGAGCCGGCTGCCGAGCAGGTCGATGGTGCGCCGCCAGGCGGTCGTGGCGTGCTCCTCGCTGTAGACCTCGGGGCGCTGGTCGTTGAAGAACGCGTGGCGCGATCCCGGGTAGTCGTAGGTCTCCACGTCGCCCCCGGCCTCCTGGATGCCCTTGACCGCCGCCTGCACCCCCTCGGACTTGGAGGTGCCGTCCTCCTCTGACGCGTGGATCATCGCGCTCTTGTTGGCGTAGTTGCCCCAGGTGGGCGCCATGTTCTCCCACGGGATCGCGGGATAGAAGCCGACCGCGACCTTGACCTCCTCGGCCAGTGCTCCGCTCCAGAGCGCCAAGGAGCCACCCATGCAGAAGCCGACCGCACCGACGCCGCTGCTGGTCACCTCCTCGCGCGCCGTGAGGTAGCGGGCCGCGCCCTGGATGTCCTTGGCCGCCTGGTCCATCGCCATCCCCATCAGCAGCCGCATCGCCTCGTCCGGCTCGTCGGTCGTGGCACCGTGGTAGAAGTCGGGTGCCAGGGCGACGTAGCCCTGGGCGGCGAACCGGTCGGCCAGGTTGGTCACGTGACCGACGAGCCCCCACCATTCCTGGATGACGATGACGCCGGCGCCCCGGCCGGACTCGGGCACGGCGAGGTAGCCCTCGCATCGGCCACCGTTGCTGGCGAAGCTGACCATCTCACCCACGGGCGGGAACCTCCTCGATCGGCGGGAGCGCCCGGCTGGCGATCCTCGGCGGGGGAACCTTGTCAGGTGGCTGCCCCGACACACCAGGGGGTGTCCGTCTGCGGCCTGCGCGCGGCAGCGGTCCGCGCGGCGGGAAGGGGCGGTCTCAGCCGGACAGGTGGCTCTCGACCAGCGACCACGCGATGCCGTCCAGGATGTCGTGCTCGCTGACGACGACCTCCTCGACGGGCACCCGGTCGAGCACCGACGCGAGCACGAGCGCACCGCCGCCGATCACGTCGACGCGGCCGGGGTGCATGAACGGCAGCGCAGCGCGCTCGTCGTGCGTCATGGTCAGCAGCCGGTGCGCGACCTCGTGCACGGCTGCCACCGGGATGCGCGCGTGGTGGATGCGCTCGGGCTGGTAGCGCGGCAGGTCCAGCGCCATCGCCGCCACCGTCGTGACCGAGCCGGCCAGCCCGACGAGGGTCTTCGCGTCGGCGAGCGGCACGGTCTGCGCCGCGCTGGACAGGGCGGCGTCGATGTCGGCCCGCGCCGCGGCGACCTCGCGGTCGCTGGGGGGATCGGCGTGCAGGTGCCGCTCGGTGAGCCGGACACAGCCGACATCGACCGATCGCGCGGCCCGTACCGACCGGTCGCCCAGCACCAGCTCGGTGGAGCCACCACCGATGTCCACCACCAGGACGGGCGCAGCGACCTCGCCGGCGAGCTCACGGACCGCGCCGGCGAAGGAGAGCGCTGCCTCCTCGTCACCGGTGACGACCTCGGGTTCCACACCGAGCGCCTCGCGCACGCCCTCGACGAACTCCTCCCGGTTCGACACGTCGCGCGACGCCGAGGTCGCCACGAACCGCAGCCGTTCCGCCCGCGCGTCGCGCACGATGTCGGCGTAGGTCCGGCAGGCCGCGAGCGTCCGGGCAATGGCCTGCGGCGCGAACCGACCCGTGCGGTCGACGTCCTGACCCAGCCGCACGATCTCCATGCGTCGGTGAACATCGTGCAGCGTGCCGGCGACGGGGTTCAGGTCGGCCACGAGCAGCCTGATCGAGTTGGTGCCGCAGTCGACCGCTGCGACGCGGGTCACCGCGCCGCCTCCTCGTCGCCGCTGACCGGCTCCCGCACGCAGGAGCCCGCCGCCCACCAGTCGGGCAGCATGGCGAGCGCCTCGTCGCCCAACGGGTTCACACCCGGCCCGGCGGCGAGCGCGTGGGCGACGAGGACGTGCAGGCACTTGACCCGGTCGGGCATGCCGCCGGCCGAGACGCCGGCGATCTCGGGGACCCGCTCGAGCGCCTCGCGCCGGTCGACGTACTCCTCGTGGGCCGCTGCGTAGCGGGCCCGCAGGTCCTCGTCGACCGCCAGCCGCTCGGTCATCTCGCGCATCACGCCGCTCGCCTCGAGCGTGCCGATGGCGCCCGCCGCGCGCGGGCAGGTGAGGTAGTAGAGAGTCGGGAACGGCGTGCCGTCGGGCAGCCGCGGCGCCGTCTCCACCACGTCCGGGGCAGCGCAGGGGCAGCGGTGCGCGACCCGGCGCAGGCCGCGGGGCGGACGGGCGAGCTGTCGCGCCACCGCCTCGACGTCGGCGGCCTCCATCACTTCCTCGCCCTGCCGGCGACCTCCACGCTGCGCCACAGATCCGTGAACCACGGACTGCGGGGCACGGGTGCCCGGGTGTCGTCCGCCACCCCCTCGGCAGCCGGAGCCTCGTCGGGACCGAGCACGACGTAGGACGTCTCTCCCGGCATCACGAAGTGCAGCCGCTCGCGTGCCTGCCGTCGCACGAAGGCCGGGTCCCGCCACTGCGCGCGCTGGTGCTGCAGCTGCGCGACCCGCTTCTGCTGTGCCGAGACCTGGGCGCGGTAGTTGCCGATCTCGCCGCGCTGAGCGAGGTACTCGCGCAGCGGGTAGGCCAGCGAGATCGCCAGCATGCAGACCACAAGCGCGAAGACGGCGGCACGACCGGTGAAGTTCGCGCGCCGCCGACCCGACGGCTGCGGGTCGGTCATCCGCCCGCCCTCATCCGGAATGACGCGGGAACGCCCCTCGTCCCGCGTACCGTGCGGCGTCGTCGAGCTCTTCCTCGATGCGAAGCAACTGGTTGTACTTCGCGACGCGCTCGGAGCGGGCCGGGGCGCCGGTCTTGATCTGCCCGCAGTCGGTGGCGACGGCCAGGTCGGCGATCGTGGTGTCCTCGGTCTCGCCGGAGCGGTGGCTCATCATGCATCGGAAGCCCGCGCGGTGGGCCATCGACACTGCGTCGAGGGTCTCGGTGAGCGAGCCGATCTGGTTGACCTTGACCAGCAGGGCGTTGGCCGAACGCTGCGCGATGCCGCGCGCGAGCCGCTCGGGATTGGTGACGAACAAGTCGTCGCCGACGATCTGCACGCGGTCACCGAGCTCGGCCGTGAGGGTGCTCCAGCCGCTCCAGTCCTCCTCGCTCATCGGGTCCTCGATGGAGACGAGGGGGTACGCCGACACCAGCTCGGCGTAGTAGGCGGCCATCTCGGCCGCGGACCGCGGCTGCCCTTCGAAGGTGTAGACGCCGTCGGCGTAGAACTCGGTCGCCGCCACGTCCAGCGCCAACGCGATGTCGCCGCCGACCGAGTAGCCGGCCTTCTCGATCGCGGTGACGATCAGGTCGAGCGCCTCGCGGTTGTTGGGCAGGTCAGGGGCGAAACCACCCTCGTCACCCAGGCCCGTCGCCAGGCCGCCGTCCTGGAGGACGCCCTTGAGCGAGTGGTAGACCTCGGCGCCCCACTGCAGGGCCTCACGGAAGGTGCTGGCGCCGATCGGCGCGACCATGAACTCCTGGATGTCGACGCCGGTGTCGGCGTGGGCGCCGCCGTTGAGGATGTTCATCATCGGCACGGGCAGCACGTGCGCGTTGGGCCCACCGACGTAGCGGAAGAGCGGCAGCTCGGCGGACTCGGCCGCCGCGCGCGCGACGGCGAGGGAGACGCCGAGGATCGCGTTGGCGCCGAGCCGCGACTTGGTCGCCGTGCCGTCGAGGTCGATCACCACCTGGTCGATGAGGCGCTGCTCGCTGGCCTCGAACCCGACCAGGGCGGGGCCGATCTCGTCGAGCACGGCGAGGACGGCCTTCTCGACACCCTTGCCGCCGTAGCGCCTCTTGTCACCGTCGCGCAGCTCGACCGCCTCGAACTGGCCGGTGCTCGCGCCGCTGGGCACGGCCGCGCGCGCGATGGTGCCGTCGTCGAGGGCGACCTCCACCTCGACGGTGGGGTTGCCGCGAGAGTCGAGGATCTCGCGGGCTCCGACGGCGTCGATGCTCGCCACGCTGGGCTCCTTCGTGCGGGGTACGTCGGGAGGCCCGACAGGTAACCGGGTCCGGCTCGCCAGGCTACCGGCGGGAGCGCTCCGTACGTCGTTGCGCCTCGCCCGGTGCACCCGCATGGGCCCTCGGCGGGCGCGGTGCGACACGTCAGACGGCGTCGGCCAGCGCGGGCGCCAGGGCGGGCACGCTGCGGGACTCTCCCACCGCGTGTCGCCCGATCGTGAGGGTGAGCGCCCCGAGCACGACCACCCCCACCGCGACCAGGAACGGCAGCTGGTCGTCACCGGTCCACTGCGCGATGCGGCTGACCAGGAAGGCGCCGATGCCACCGCCGAACCACCGCAGGAAGTTGTAGCCCGCGCTGGCGACCGGCCGTGGTGCGCCGGAGACCGACATCGCCGCGCCGGTGTAGAAGGTGTTGAGCAAGCCGCAGCACGCCCCCACCAGCACGGTCGCGGTGGCGACGACGACGTGCGAGCCGAGCGCGTCGGCGAGCATCAGCGCCGCGAAACCGCCGAGGGTGAGCATCATCGCCCGCACCTGGCCGAGCCGCGCGGCCAGCCGTGGCGCCCAGACGACCGAGCTGATCGCGACGAGCACGCCCCAGCCGAAGAACAGCAGGCCGATGGCTGTCGGACCCCAACCGAGCACGAACGGCGTCCAGGCCAGGATCGTGAAGAATCCGTAGTTGTAGAAGAAGGCCGATACCGACACGGTGAGCAGACCGCGGTGGCGCAACGCCAGGATTGGCGCGCGCAGCGAGACGCCGCTGCGCGTCGGCTCGTCGCCCGGCAGCTGGGTGAGACAGAGCACCAGGGCCGCCGCCATCAGCACGGCCGTGCCGAAGAACGGCGCCCGCCAGCTGATGTTGCCCAGGGCCGCGCCGACGAGGGGCCCGACCGAGAGCCCCAGACCCAGGGCTGCCTCGTAGAGCAGGATCGCGGCAGTCTGGCCACCGGCCGCCGAGCCCACGATCACCGACAGCGCGGTGGCGATGAAGAACGCGTTGCCCGCGCCCCAGAACGCACGCAGGCCGACCAGCTCAGCGATGGAGGTCGAGGTGCCCGACAGGCCGGCGAACACCACGATGAGGCTCAGGCCGACGAGCATGGTGCGCTTGGCCCCGAACCGGGCCGTGAACACGCCCGTCACGAGCATGAACAGCACCTGCACGAAGATGTAGGAGCTGAAGAGCAGCGTCACCTGGCTCGGTGTCGCGTTCAGACCCGCCGCGATCGACTTGAGGATGGGGTCGACCAGCCCGATGCCCATGAACGCGATGACCGCGGCGAAGGCCGTCACCCAGACCGCGCGCGGCTGACCCTTCACCGCGTCGAGCAGGCCGTGCGGGCCGTGGGGGTTCTCGGCCGAGGCGGCAGACCCGGTTCCGCTGCCGGGGCGCGCTGCTGCACTCGTCATCGCTTCAACCACTGCTCCGAGATCGCTGTATCGTACAGTTATCTTCGCTATGATACACCCATGGCCCGGACGCCTTCAGACATCGATGAGATCGAGACGGAGCTGCTGATGCTCGCCCGCTGGCTCGAGGCGGTGCAGCGCCGGCAGAGGTACCCGATGGAGCGCGCCGCCTACCTCCTGCTGCGCCGACTGGGCAGCGGTGGACCGCAGCGCGTCGCCGAGCTCGCCAGTTCGCTGGGCCTGGACGGGTCCACCGTGACCCGACAGCTGGCCGCCCTCGACCGGGCCGGCCACATCCGACGTACGTCGCTGCCGGGTGACGCCCGCGCGACGGTCGTGGAGGCCACCCCGGAGGGTGTCGCCGCGGCCCGGGCGCTGCGCCGCCACCGGCAGGCGCGCATCGCCGGGCACTTCGGCGACTGGGACGCCGAGCAGCGCCGCGAGCTGGGCGACGTGCTGCACCGGCTCAACGAGGTGCTGCGGAAGGTCGCGACCGCGGACTGACCGGACGTCGGGACAGGCCCGCGGGTCGGGCTTCCGCGCCCGAGGCCGGGACGGGGGTCAGAGGGCGAGGAGGGTGCGCAGGTGGCGGGGCGGGGGTGAGCCGTGGGCGAGCATCGCGTCATGCCGCTCGCGCGGCGACAGGTCGGGGCGGGCCGCCGCGAGGTCGCGGGCGAGCTCGCTCACCTCGGCGTAGCCGACGTAGTAGGTCGAGAGCTGCGCGCTGGTCAGCAACGCGCGGCGCCACTTGCCCGCCGCCTCGCCCTCCTCCTGGTGCCCGCGCTCGGTCATCAGCCGCATCGCCTCCTGCTCGGTCATGCCACGGGCGTGCACCCGGGCGTCGAGGATGGCGTTGATGGTCATCCGCAGCGCCATCTTCAGCTGCTGCATGCGCAGGGCGTCGCCGAGGCCCTGCTCCTGGCGGTAGCCGGTGTCGACCATGAGCTGCTCGGCGTAGACCGCCCAGCCCTCGACGAACGAGCCGCTCCACAACGCCTTGCGTACCGGCACCGGCGACGCGAAGCGCGCGTTGTGCGCCAGCTGCAGGACGTGGCCCGGCATCGCCTCGTGCACCGTCAGGTTGTGCAGCATGTGCGAGTTGTACTCACGGAAGAAGGACGACACCCGCTCGGGCGACCAGTCGGCCGGCGTCGGCGAGACCGCGAAGTAGGTGGGTAGCGGCGTCGCCTCGAGCGGTCCGGGCGGGTCGCAGTAGGCCACGGCGACACCGCGGTGTATCTCGGGCATCACGATGATCTCTACGGGGTCGTCGTGGACCGTGAGCAGGTCGTGCTCCCGCACGAACGCGGCACTGTCGGCCATCGCCTCCTTGCACAGCCCCACGATCGTGTCGTTCTCGACGTGGCCCTCGCCGGCGAGCCGATCAAGAACGCGGCGCACCCGTCCGTCGGCGGGACCCGTGGGGGCGAGCCGGGCGGCGGTCTGCCCGATCGCCTCCTCGACCCGCACCAGGTCGGCCTCGGCTCGGGCCAGCACGGCGTCGGCGTCACTCGCGGTGTCCAGCGTCAGCGACAGCTTGCGGGAGTAGCGCTCGGCCCCCAGCCGCGGGTCGCCGTCCGCCGCCTCGAGCTGGCCGCGCAGCCACCCCACGTGCTCGTCGAGAGCCGCGACCGCGCGGTCGCGCACCGGCTCCACCTCCGCGCGCAGCGACGGCTCCGCGCGCAGCCCGCGTTCCAGCTCCGTGGCGAGCAGGGTCCGCGTACCGAGGAACTGCGAGACCGCCGTCTCGAGGTGCACGAGCGGCATGTCGCGCAGCGTGCGCCGTGCCGTCTCCAGGGCGGCAGGTACGCCGGAGAGCCGCCCCGCCGCGGCGCGCAGCCGCTCGCCGACGGGGGCGAAGTCGCGGACCAGCAGCGCATAGATCGCCGAGCCGGGGTTGGCGACCAGCGGGTTCCACTCGTGCTCGCGCAGGTCGCGCAGCTCGACGCGGCGCAGCTCCAGCCGGTTGCGCAGGATGGCGGCGTCGACCCGGTCCTCCGGCGCGAGCGGTGAGTCCGCGGTCCCGGCGCCGTCGAGCTCGGCGAGGTCGAGCAGCCGCTCCTCCACCCACCGGGCCTCCTCGGCAAGGGCCGCCTCGCCCCGGTCCGGCAGCCGGTCGTCGAAGCGGTGGTCGCCCAGGCCGGTGGCGGCGTCGGGATGGCGCTGGAGAAACCCGTCGAGGGTCTGCCCGGCGATGCTGGCGAAAGCTGCGGTGGTCGGCTGCGTGGTCACGCGCCCGACCTTAGGGACTCCCCTCGCGTGCGGCATCCTCCGCTGCCTGCACCGCGGCGACGAACCGGCGGATCTCCGCGCGCAGCTCGGTCTCGGGATCCAGCCCGGCCGTGCGGGCCTGCGACACCAGCCGGAACAGCGCGCCGCCCAGTGAGTCACCCGGCTCGTGCTCGGCCACGACGCCCGAGCTCTCCGCCCGGTGCAGCAGCTTGCCGGCGAGGGCGAGCGCCGGCAGCGCCATCGGCACGCCCTCGACCGAGGAGGACCGGCCCTTCTCGGCGGCCTTGAGCGCTTCCCAGCCGGCCTCGACCTGGGCCGCGGTGGCCGCGGTGGTGGCGGCGCGCCCGGCAGTCTCCTCGGCGGCGAACACGTGCGGGTGGCGGCGCACCAGCTTGGCCACGATGTCGGCCGCGACGTCGTCGATCGACCACGGCTCCTGCGGGTGCTCGGCGGCGATCCGGGCATGGAAGAGCACCTGCAGCAACAGGTCGCCCAGCTCTTCTCGCAGGTGGGTGCGGTCACCGGTCTCGATCGCCTCGAGCGTCTCGTAGGTCTCCTCGACGAGATAGGTCACGAGCGACTCGTGGGTCTGCTCGGCGTCCCACGGGCAGCCGCCGGGCGAGCGCAGCCGGTCCATGGTGGTGACCAGGTCGAGCAACCGGGCACCAGGCAGGTCGTAGGAGCCCGGCAGCACCTCGACCTCGGGCAACGCGCCTGCCGCACCGCCGACCAGCAGGCCGCTCAGCGCCAGGGTGAACGCCTCGTCGCCGCGCGGGTCGAGCAGCAGGACCACGGGCCGGGCGGGGGTCGACGCGGCCGCGTCGAGCAGCCACCGGGCGAGAGCGGGTGCACCCTCGGCGTCCACCGGCACCTCGACCTCGATGCCGGCCGCACCGACGTACGGCAGGACGGGATGGGCGGGGTCCGCGACCACGACCCGCCCGGCACGCAGCACCGACCAGGCCTGCCAGGACAACAGGCCCGGGGCCACCCGCGGGCTCGTCGAGAGCAGCACCAGCCGGCCGCCGCTCACCATTGCCTCCCGGTCCCGGTCCCGCGGACGACGGGCCGGCGGGTCACTTCTGACTGGTCAGCTGCGCGGCGGTCTTGGACAGCCCGCCACTGATCTGCGACTCGATGCCGCGGGCGGGGTCCCAGCGGCCGTAGCGGGGGTTGATCGTGATCTTCATCGAGCGGCTGGCCTTGACCAGTTCGTTGGTGGCCCTGGCGGCCGACTCCGCGGACGCCGGGTCGCCGCCGCCGGCCAGCTTCGCCACGATCTTGTTGTAGAGCAGCCGATCGCGCACCCAGCGGTCGACCTGCGAGGGCGGCAGCACCGTAGGTGTCTGCTGCTGCGCGAGGGCACGCACGAGGTCCTTGCGGCTGCCTCCGACGCTCTTGAGCACCCGGTCGCGCTCGCGCGCGACCGTGCCGGCCCGGACGCCGACGCCCTCGTTGCGGGCCGCCGTGTCGATGACCCGAGAGAGGACCATCCGCTCGAGGATGCGCAGCTGGACCTTGCTGCTGTCGGCCGTGCGCACGGTGGCGAGGTAGGAGCGCGTCGCCGACTGCAGCTGTGCAGTCGTGATAGTGCGGCCGTCGACGATCGCGGCGGCGCCCAGCTGGTCGGCGTTGCAGGCGGCGAGCGTGCCCGTGGCCAGCAGGGCGACGACGACCGAGACCAGCGTGCGGCGCAGGCGGCTCGAGGTGTTCATCACGGTCCTTCTCATCGGTTCTCTGTCGCGTGGTGCGGAGGTCGGCGGTGGTGCGGAGGTCGGCGGTGGTGCGGGTCGGGTGGTGCATGTGGGCGCTGTGCCTCAGCCTGCCGCCGGGGCGGCCGGCGCGTCGAGCAGGACGGTCTCGATCAGCTCGCGCGCCCACTGCAGCAGCGGTACGTCGCGCAGCGGCTGGCCGCCGACCCGGGCAGTCGAGGGGGTCGGCACCAGGATGGTACGGACCGCCTGCTTGACCAGCGAGCCCGGGTAGAGGCGCTGAAGGCGCATCTGCTGGCTCTCGCGCAGGTCCACCGGCCCGAGCCGGACGTGCTTGCCGGCGCTGGCCACGTCGGTCAGCCCTGCGGAACGGGCGAGCAGCCGGAACCGGGCCACCTCGACCAGGTTCGTGACCGGCTCGGGCAGCTGCCCGTAGCGGTCGTCGAGCTCAGCGACCACCGCGGCCAGGTCCTCCTCGGTGGCCACCGACGCCAGCTTGCGGTAGGCCTCCAGACGCAGGCGCTCGCCGGGGATGTAGTCGTGGGGCAGGTGCGCGTCGACCGGCAGCTCGACCTTCATGTCGCCGAGCTCCTGCACCGCCTCGCCCTTGAAGTCGGCCACGGCCTCGCCGACCAGCCGCACGTAGAGGTCGAAACCGACGGCGGCGATGTGTCCGGACTGCTCGCCACCGAGCAGGTTGCCCGCGCCACGGATCTCGAGGTCCTTCATGGCGACGTACATGCCGGCACCGAGGTCGCTGTGCGCGGCGATGGTGGCCAGCCGGTCGTGGGCGGTCTCGGTCAGCGGCTTCTCCGGCGGGTACAGGAAGTAGGAGTAGGCCCGCTCCCGCCCGCGACCGACCCGGCCGCGCAGCTGGTGCAGCTGGCTGAGTCCCATGACGTCGGCCCGCTCGACGATCAGCGTGTTGGCGTTGGAGATGTCCAGGCCGCTCTCGACGATGGTGGTGCACACCAGGACGTCGTAGCGCTTCTCCCAGAAGTCGAGCACGACCTGCTCGAGCGGGCGCTCGTTCATCTGGCCGTGCGCGATCGCGATGCGCGCCTCCGGCACGATGTCGCGCAGGCGGGCGGCCGCCCGCTCGATCGACTCGACCCGGTTGTGGATGTAGAAGATCTGACCGTCGCGCAGCAGCTCGCGCCGGATCGCGGCCCCGATCTGCTTCTCGTCGTAGCCGCCGACGAAGGTCAGGACCGGGTGGCGCTCCTCGGGTGGCGTGAGGATGGTCGACATCTCGCGGATGCCGGTCACCGCCATCTCCAAGGTCCGCGGGATGGGCGTGGCCGACATGGTCAGCACGTCGACGTTGGTGCGCAGGTGTTTGAGCTGCTCCTTGTGCTCGACGCCGAAGCGTTGCTCCTCGTCGACGATGACCAGCCCGAGGTCCTTGAAGCGCACCTCGTTGGACAGGATGCGGTGGGTGCCGATCACGACGTCCAGGCTGCCCTCGGCCAGGCGCGCCTTGACCTCCTCGGCCTCCTTGTTGCTCTGGAAGCGCGAGAGCGCGCCCACGGTCACCGGGAAGCTGGCGTAGCGCTCGGTGAAGGTCGACAGGTGCTGGTTGACCAACAGGGTGGTCGGGACGAGGACCGCGACCTGCTTGCCGTCCTGCACCGCCTTGAACGCGGCCCGCACGGCGATCTCCGTCTTGCCGTAGCCGACGTCGCCGCAGATCAGCCGGTCCATCGGGACCGTCTGCTCCATGTCGTGCTTGACCTCCTCGACGGCGCCGAGCTGGTCGGGCGTCTCCGTGTAGGGGAAGGCGTCCTCGAGCTCGCGCTGCCAGGGCGTGTCGGGCCCGAACGCGAACCCCGGCGCCGAGGTGCGGGCGGCGTAGAGCCGGATGAGCTCCGCGGCGATCTCCTTGACCGCCTTGCGGGCCCGGCCCTTGGCCTTCTGCCAGTCGGCGCCGCCGAGCCGGTGCAGCGAGGGCTGCTCCCCACCGACGTAGCGCGTCACCTGGTCGAGCTGGTCGGTTGGCACGAACAGCCGGTCGCCCGGGTGCCCGCGCCTGGACGGCGCGTACTCGATGAGCAGGTACTCCCGCGTCGCGCCCTGGACGGTGCGCTGAGCCATCTCGACGTAGCGGCCCACGCCGTGCTGCTCGTGCACGACGTAGTCACCGGTCCTGAGCTGCAGCGGGTCGACGGTGTTGCGCCGCCGGCTCGGCATGCGCCGCTCGCCCCTGGTGGAGGGGCCCGGCTGGCCGAGCAGGTCGGTCTCGGTCAGCACCGCGAGGCGCAGGCGGTCGCTGATGAAGCCACGCTCCAGCCCGCCGCACGTCACGTGCACGACAGAGGGGTCGGGGACCGTGTCGACCGTCGGGTCCAGCCGCGCGGCGACGTCCTCTCCTCGGAGCACCTCGACCATCCGCTCGGCCGGCCCGTGGCCCTCGGTCACCAGCACCACGCGCCAGCCGTCGCCCATCCAGCCCTTGATGTCGGCCACGGCCCGGGCCGTGTCGCCGCGGTAGCCGTCGATGGCGCGCGCGTCGACCGCCGACGTGTCGTCGAGGTGACCGTCGACGTGCTCGGTGCCGTCGATCTCGGCCGGGTCCGACCCGAACGGCGTGAGGGCCCACCACGGGGTCCCCGAGCGCGCCGCGAGGCCGCGCAGGTCGGCGAGGCTGCGGTAGGCGGCGGCGCCGAGGTCGATGGGGGTCGCGGCACCGGCCGCGGCGTTGGCCCATGACGCCTCGAGGAACTCCTTGCTCGTGGCGAACAGGTCGTGCGCCCTGGTGCGCACCCGTTCGGGGTCGCTGACGACCACGTGGGTGCCCGCGGGCATCTGCTCCAGCAGCAGCACCATGTCCTCGACCAGCACCGGCGCGAGCGACTCCATCCCCTCGACCGCGATGCCCTGCGCGAGCTTGTCGAAGACGTCCCCCAGCCCGGGGTAGGCCGTTGCCAGCTCGGCGGCGCGCTCGCGGACCTGGTCGGTCAGCAGCAGCTCGCGGCAGGGCGGCGCCCACAGCCCCTGCGGGGCGATCTCGAGGCTGCGCTGGTCGGCCACCTTGAAGTAGCGG
Source organism: Actinomycetota bacterium (assembly GCA_030841035.1). GTDB lineage: Bacteria > Actinomycetota > Actinomycetes > JACCUZ01 > JACCUZ01 > BP-173. Next base: position 25,161 of record JAVEDI010000054.1, on the reverse strand, counting down.
ATCTCCTCGACCGAGTCGCCCCACAGCTCGAGGCGCAGCGGGTGCTCCTCGGTGGGCGGGAAGATGTCAAGGATGCCGCCGCGGACGGCGAAGTCGCCGCGCTTCTCCACGAGGTCGACCCGGCTGTACGCCGCACCGGCGAGCCGCGCGACCAGGTCGTCGAGGTCCACCTCGTCACCGGCCGACACCGCCACCGGCTCGAGGTGTCCGAGACCGGCCACCATCGGCTGCAGAAGGCTGCGGACCGGCGCGACGACGACCTGCAGCCCGGCGCGACGCGGCTCGTCCTCGGGGTGCGCCAGCCTCCGGAGCACCGCGAGGCGGCGCCCGACCGTGTCGCTGCGCGGACTCAGCCGCTCGTGGGGCAACGTCTCCCAGGCCGGGAAACCGGCGACCGCGTCGTCGGGCAGCACGTCGCGCAGCGAGGTGACCAGGCTGTCGGCCTCCCGCTCGGTGGCCGTGACCGCGAGGACGGGACGACCGCCCCGGCCGGCCACCGCGGCGAGCACGAACGGCCGCACGCCGCCGGGGGCGGTCAGCTCGAGGTCGTACTGGACGCCCGTCCGGGCAGCCTCGACCGCCGCGGTGATCGCGGGATCGCCGCCCTCGGGACTGCTCGAGTCCAGCAGGGCGTCGAGGATGCCGGTCAGGCTCACGAGGGCTCCGGTGCGGATGGGGACAACACGGCTGCCCGGCCGCGGTGGATCAGGGGCGGCCGGGACCTTCCCAGCCTACGTCGGGCGCCCGACGGCCGGTGCGGCGCGGCGGCCCACCGGGCGCTCCTGGCCGCGGCAACGACGTCTCGGATCGCGAATCCGCGCGTCTCGGATGGTGGCGCAACGCCTATCGTCGTAACCGCCGCCCCCGCCAGCGAGGAGATCCGCGTGAGCACGCCGCTGCCGCCACCGGTGCCCGAGCTGGACGAGCCGGCCGCGTTGCGCGCCGACATCCGAAGGCTGGGCAACCTGTTGGGCGAGTCGCTCGTGCGCCAGGAGGGCCAGGAGCTGCTCGACCTGGTCGAGCAGGTGCGCGCCCTGAGCCGGTCGGACGCGGCCGCGTTGACCGAGCTGCTCGCCTCGGTCGACCTCGAGACGGCGGCCCGCCTGGTGCGGGCGTTCGGCACCTACTTCCACCTGGCCAACGTCACCGAGCAGGTGCACCGGTCGCGTGCGATGCGCCGCGAGCGGGTGCTGAAGGGCGGCTGGCTCACCCGCGCGGTCGAGCGTATCCGCGCGGCCGCGATCGACCCGGACGAGCTGCACGACCTCGTCGCCCGGGTCGCGGTCCGGCCGGTCTTCACCGCCCACCCGACCGAGGCCGCGCGCCGCTCGATCCTGTCCAAGCGGCGCCGGGTCGCGGACCTGCTCGAGCTCGACCCGAGCGGTGACGACCCGCGGACCGACCGGCGCCTCGCCGAGATCATCGACCTGCTGTGGCAGACCGACGAGCTGCGCCAGGACCGCCCCGAACCGGTCGACGAGGCGCGCGGCGCGGCGTACTACCTCGACGAGCTGATGCTGGGACCGGTCGGTGACGTCCTCGACGAGCTCACCGACGAGCTCGCCACCCTCGACGTACCCCTCCCGGCCGACGCGCGGCCGCTGTCCTTCGGCAGCTGGATCGGCGGGGACCGTGACGGCAACCCCAACGTCACGCCAGCGGTGACGATGCAGGTGCTCATCCTCCAGCACGGGCACGCCATCCGCGACGTGACGGCACTGGTCGAGGCGCTGATGGAGGACCTGTCGCCGTCGGTGCGGCTCGTCGGGGCGAGCCAGGAGCTGCTCGACAGCATCGCCCGGGACGTCGCGGCGCTGCCCGAGCTGGACCCGCGCGCGCTGCGCATCAACGCGGAGGAGCCGTACCGGCTCAAGGGTCGCTGCATCACCCAGCGGCTGGCCAACACCCGTGCCCGGATCGCGGCGGGCCGGCCGCACCGGCCGGGCAACGACTACCTGGGGACCGCCGAGCTGCTCGCCGACCTCGCCCTGATGCGGGACTCGCTGCTGGCCCACCGCGGCGAGCTCGCCGCCCGCGGCCGCCTCGACCGGCTGATCCGCACCGTGTCGGCGTTCGGGCTGCACCTCGCGACGCTCGACGTGCGCGAGCACGCCGACGCGCACCACCACGCGCTGGCCCAGCTCTTCGACCGGCTCGGGGAGCTGTCGTGGCGCTACGCCGACCTGCCCCGCGGGCACCGGCTGGCCGTGCTGGGCAGGGAGCTTGCCGGGCGCCGACCGCTGGCGCCGACGCCGCCCGACCTCGACGAGGCGGGGACCCGCACGCTGGGCGTGTTCACCACCATCCGTGAGGCGCTCGACCGGTTCGGTCCCGACGTGTGCGAGAGCTACATCATCTCGATGACCCGCGGCCCCGACGACGTCCTCGCCGCGGTGCTGCTCGCCCGGGAGGCGGGTCTCGTCGACCTCGGGCGCGACGTGGCCCGCGTCGGCTTCGTACCCCTGCTCGAGACGGTCCAGGAGCTACGGGAGGCGGGCCGGGTGCTCGACGACCTGCTCGCCGAACCGTCGTACCGCCGCCTCGTCGCGCTGCGCGGCGACGTGCAGGAGGTCATGCTCGGCTACTCCGACTCCAACAAGGAGGCGGGCATCGCGACGTCGCAGTGGGAGATCCACCGCGCGCAGCGAGCGCTGCGCGACGTCGCGGTGCGCCACGGGGTGCGGCTGCGCCTGTTCCACGGCCGCGGCGGGACCGTGGGCCGCGGCGGCGGTCCCAGCCATGACGCGATCCTGGCCCAGCCGTGGGGGACGCTGGACGGCGAGATCAAGGTGACCGAGCAGGGGGAGGTCATCTCGGACAAGTACCTGCTGCCAGCACTGGCCCGGGAGAACCTCGAGCTCACCGTGGCGGCCACCCTCGAAGCGACCGTCCTGCACCGCTCCTCGCGCACCGGACCCGAGGCGCTGCGCCGCTGGGACGACGTCATGGACCTGCTCTCCGGGCAGGCCCACACGACGTACCGCCGGTTCGTCGAGCACCCCGACCTGGCCGCCTACTTCGTGCAGTCCACGCCGGTCGAGCTGCTGACCGACCTCAACATCGGCTCGCGACCGTCCCGCCGGCCCGACAGCGGTGCCGGGCTCGAGGGCCTGCGCGCGATCCCGTGGGTCTTCGGCTGGACCCAGTCGCGCCAGATCGTGCCCGGCTGGTTCGGGGTCGGGTCGGGGCTGGCCGCGGTGCGCGCCGCCGGCCTCGGCGACACGCTGGACGAGATGTACGGCGGCTGGCACTTCTTCCGGACCTTTCTCTCCAACGTCGCCATGACGCTGGCCAAGACCGACATGCGCATCGCCGGGATCTACGTCGACTCGCTGGTCGACCCCGCGCTGCACGGCGTCTTCGACATCGTGCGCGAGGAGCACGAGACCACCGTCCGCGAGGTCCTGGCCGCCACCGGGCAGCAGCAGCTGGTCGGCGACAACCCGTTGCTGGCCCAGACGCTGCAGGTCCGCGACGCCTACCTCGACCCGATCAGCTCGCTGCAGGTCACCCTGCTGCGCCGATCGCGCGAGGCACGGGCGGCCGGGCGCGACATCGACCCGGAACTGCGCCAGGCCTTGCTGCTCACCGTCAACGGCGTGGCCGCGGGCCTGCGCAACACCGGTTGATCCGCGCAGTGCGCCGGTTGGGCGCCCTCTCACGCCGGCTGGCACCGGCCCGCACCGTGCCGAGCACGCCGTGGCGCGCACCGTCGCGCTGGCGCGCCGGGCCGGTGACGTTGATCGTCCTGGTGGGGGGCCTGTGGCTCTTCGGCACCGGTGAGGCGGTGCTCGTCGACGCGGGCATCGGCGTGAGCCCCTGGACCGTGCTCGCCCAGGGCCTCGCCGTCCGCTCCGGCATCGGCATCGGTGCCGCGACGTTCGTCATCAGCGCGGTGGTGCTGCTGCTCTGGCTGCCGCTGCGGGAACGACCGGGGCTGGGCACGATCGCCAACGCGGTGGTCATCGCGGCCTCGATCGGCGTCACCGTGCCGATCCTGGCGACCCCCCGCGAGCCGCTGGCCCAGTTCGCCTCGGTGCTGTTCGGCATCGCGCTGATCGGCCTCGGCAGCGCGCTCTACCTGACGGCCGCGATGGGGCCTGGGCCGCGCGACGGGCTGATGACGGGTCTGCACCGCCGGACCGGGCTGCCGGTCACGCCGGTCCGGCTGTCCATCGAGGTGTCCGTGCTCGTCGTGGGCTGGCTGCTCGGCGGGACGGTGGGGCTCGGCACCGTCATGTTCGCGCTGCTGGTGGGGCCTGCGGTGGGCTACGGCCTGGCCCTGGTGGACCGCTCACGGCGGCCCCGGTCGCTCAGGTGTTGAAGGTGTTCTGCGCGCGCTCGAGGCCGTCGGTGACCAGCGCCTCGACGGCGTCGGCCGTCCGGTCGACGTTGAGCTCGAGGTCCTTGCGCTCGGCGGCACCGAAGTCGCGCAGCACGAAGGCCGCGGCGTCCATGCGGCCGGGCGGTCGTCCGATCCCGAACCGGGCCCGCTGGAACTCCCCCGATCCGAGCGACCGGCGCAGCGACTTCAGCCCGTTGTGACCGTTGTCGCCGCCGCCCAGCTTGAGCCGCAGGCCGCCGTACGGCAGGTCGAGCTCGTCATGGACGACGACGAGGTGGTCGAGGTCGACCTTGAAGAAGTCGCGCAACGAGGAGACCGGCCCGCCGGACTCGTTCATGTAGGACCGCGGCTTCACCAGGACCACACGCCGGCCCTCGAGGCGACCTTCGAGCACGTCCGCGCGGGCCTTGTGCGCCTTGAACCGCCCGCCCATCCGCCGGGCCAGCAGGTCGACGACCATGAACCCGACGTTGTGGCGGTTGCCGGCGTAGCCGGGCCCGGGATTGCCAAGACCCACGACCAACCAGACGTCGCGTCCCGCGACGTCGGCTGCCCCTGGCACACCGGCCACCTCGGTCTCCGGCCGGCGCGGGGTGAACAGCCTCAGCTGCCGGCCTGTTCGCCCTCGCTGCCACCCTCGGCCGGGGCGCCCTCGGTCGCCTCGGCAGCCTCCGCCTCGGCCGCCAGCTCCGCCTCGGTGGGCTCGTGCACGATGCCGACCTCGGCCTCAGCCTCGGCCAGCTCGGCCTCCAGCTCCTCGGCCGTGGTCGCCGCGCTGATGTTGACGACCAAGGCGTCCTCGTCGGTGACCAGCGTGACACCCGCGGGGAGCTTGACGTCCTTGGCGTGGATCTGGGTGCCCACCTTGAGGCCTTGGATGGAGATGTCGACACCCGTAGGGATCGCGGTGGCCTCGGCCTCGACGGTCAGCGTCTGGTGCTCGGTCGTGACGAAGGTGTCGGGAGCCGCCTCGCCCACCAGGTGAACGGCGACCTCGACGTGGACCTTCTCGCCGCGGCGGACCACTACGAGGTCGACGTGCTCGATGAAGCCCTTGATCGGGTCCCGCTGCACCTCCTTGGGCAACGCGAGCTCGTCCGCGCCGCCGTCGATGTCGAGGGTGAGCAGCGCGTTCTGGGTCTTGAGGGCGAGCATGAGCTCGTGACCGGGCAGCGAGATGTGCCGGGGGTCGGCGCCATGGCCGTACAGCACGGCAGGGACCTTGTTCGCCCGGCGGATGCGGCGGGCCGCGCCCTTGCCGAACTCGGTGCGGGACTCGGCGGACAGTCGGACCTCGGACACAGTGCCTACTCCTCGGAGCTCATCGTCGTGCAACGCTTGCGGTGGTCGTCGGTGCCGGCGCGCAGAGGCCGGCACGAGCATGTCGAGTCGTGACCACCGCGTCGATGACGGAGCCTGAACGGCGTCCCTCGCCGGGCAACCGCAGCAGTCTAGCCGCGCCGTTCGCCGGGCCCAAACCGCGGTCGTACGGCGGCCCTCCTGCGGCAGGCCTCAGGCGTGTCCGTCGAAGAGGCTGGTCACGGAGCCGTCGTCGAAGACCTCGCGGATGGCCCGGGCGATCAGCGTGGAGATCGGCAGCACGGTCAGCTTGTCGAAGCGCTGGTCCTCGCCGATCGGCAGCGAGTCGGTGACCACGACCTCGCTCACGCGGGAGTTCTTGAGGCGGTCGACCGCAGGCCCGGACAGCACGGCGTGCGTCGAGGCGATGATGACGTCGGCGGCGCCCGCCTCGAACAGCGCGTCGGCTGCCTTGGTGATGGTGCCACCGGTGTCGATCATGTCGTCCTGCAGGATGCAGACGCGGTTGGCGACGTCACCGACCACCCGGTTGCCCCTGGTCTGGTTGGGTCGATCGGGGTCACGGGTCTTGTGGATGAAGGCGATCGGCGCGCCGCCGAGGGTCTCGGACCACCGCTCGGCCAGGCGCAGTCGTCCGGCGTCGGGCGACACGATCGCGACCTGGGTCGTGTCGACGCGGCGACGCACGTAGGACGCGAGCAGCGGCAGCGCGTAGAGGTGGTCGACCGGCCCGTCGAAGAAACCCTGGATCTGCGCGGTGTGCAGGTCGACGGCCATCAGCCGGTCGGCGCCCGCGGTCTTGAACATGTCCGCCAGCAGACGGGCGGAGATCGGCTCGCGACCGCGACCCTTCTTGTCCTGGCGCGCGTAGGGGAAGAACGGCACGACGACGGTGATCCGCTTGGCGGACGCGCGCTTGAGCGCATCGACCATGATGAGCGTCTCCATCACCCACTTGTTGATCGGCGACGTGCAGCTCTGCAGGACGAAGGCGTCGCAGCCGCGGACCGACTCCTTGTAGCGGATGTAGATCTCGCCGTTGGCGAAGTCGTAGGCGGTCGTCGGGGTCAGCTCGATGCCCAGGTGCTGGCTGACCGACTCCGCGAGGTCCGGGTGAGCCCGGCCCGAGAAGAGCATGAGCTTCTTCTCGCCCGTGGTCTTGATGAAGCTCATGCGTCCCGTCCCTTGCGTTGGTCGTGCTCGTGATGCTGCCGTGTCGGGTCGCCCTGCTCGGCGTGGGCCCCGGAGTGTTCGGCCCGTTCGGCCGCGGCCGCCGTACGGCTGCCGGCCCGGCGACGTGCGACCCATCCGCGGATGTTGCGCTGCTTGCCGCGCGCCACGGCGAGCTCGCCCGGCTCGACGCGTGCGGTGACGGCGGAGCCCGCGGCGACGTAGGCGCCGTCGGCGATCTCGAGGGGGGCGACGAGCACGCTGTTGCTGCCGACGAAGCTGTGCTCGCCGACCTCCGTGTGGTGCTTGGTGACGCCGTCGTAGTTGGCGAAGATGGTGCCCGCACCGATGTTGGTCCCCGCACCGATCGACGCGTCGCCCACGTAGGACAGGTGCGGCACCTTGGCGCCGTCACCCAGCTCGGCGTTCTTCAGCTCGGTGAAGCCGCCCGCCTTGGCCTTGCGGCCCAGCCGGGTGCCCGGTCGCAGGTAGGTGTAGGGCCCCACGGTCGCCCCGGCGCCGATCACGGCGCCGTACGACGTCGTGTTGCTGACCTCGGCGCCCTCGCCCACCTCGGTGTCGACCAGCCGGCAGTCGGGCCCGACCACGGCGCCGCGGCCCACCGACGTACGCCCCTGCAGCAGCGTGCCGGGCTCGAGGACGACGTCGGGCTCGAGCGTCACGTCGGCATCGACCCACGTCGTGGCCGGGTCGACGACGGTGACCCCGGCGAGCATCCAGGCCTCGACGGTACGACGGTTGAGCTCGCGGTGCACGGCGGCGAGCTGCACCCGGTCGTTGACCCCCGCTGTCTGCCAGAGGTCCGTCACCGGCAACGCGGCGACCCGCTCGCCCCTGCCACTCACGATGCCCACGACGTCGGTGAGGTAGAGCTCACCCTGGGCGTTGTCGGTCGTGAGCCGGGCCAGTGTCTCGGCCAGGACGGCGGCGTCGAAGGCGTAGATGCCGGAGTTGACCTCGCGGATCGCGCGCTGCTCCTCGGACGCGTCCTTCTGCTCGACGACCGCGACGACGGCTCCCGACGCGTCACGCAGGATGCGGCCGTAGCCCGTCGGGTCGTCGAGCTCGCCAGTGAGCACCGTGACCGCGTTGCCTCGGTCGGCATGGGTGGCGACCAGCTCGAGCAGGGTGGCGCCGGTGAGCAACGGGGTGTCCCCATAGGTCACGACCACCGTGCCGTGCAGGTCGGGCAGGTCGGCCAGGGCACAGGCCACGGCGTGACCGGTGCCCAGCTGCTGGTCCTGCACGGCGGTGCGAGCCTCCGGAGCCACCTCGGCGAGGTGCGCCTTGACCTGGTCGCGGCCGTGCCCGACCACGACGACGAGGTGCTCGGGCGCGAGCTGCGCGGCGGCCGCCACGGCATGGTGCACCAGGCTGCGGCCGCCCACAGCATGCAACACCTTGGGGATCGCCGACTTCATCCGGGTGCCCTCGCCGGCAGCGAGGACGACCACGGCGGCCGGGCGGGCGGGGCTCACGCGGGAGCGCTCCTGGGCGAGGCGGTCGGGGGCGTGCCTCACGATACCTGCCCGGCACACTGCGCGCGCGTCACGTCCAGGCGCGCGGGACGTGGCGCGACGTCGGGCGCGACGCCGGGACAGAAGGCTCCCGGGCGAGGGTTCGAACCTCGATAACTAGCTCCAAAGGCTAGCGTCCTGCCATTGGACGACCCGGGACCGGACAGGCGGGTCCAGGCTAGACGGTAGGACGGGCCGCGAGAGCCCGACGGTTTGCGCGAGCGGTTCCCACGGTGGTTCAGTGAGGTCACCATGAGTCGCCGCACCTCGCTCGGCCTCGTCGGCGCCATGCTCGCGATCTCGCTCGTGACGGGCTGCAGCAGCGGTGACCCGCAGGTCGCGAAGCTGCGCTCCGACCCGCTCGTCACCCACGACATCGCCGGGCTGGCCGAGACGCAGCTGTTCGGGCAGATCGGTTTCACATCGCTGGGCACCCGTCAGCCCGCGACCCTGACGCGACTGCTGAAGGCACGGGCCGGCCGGGTCACCGGCCGCGACCTCGCGGCCGCCGCGGAGCAGGCCGGCAACGACGGCTGGCGGGTCACCGAGGCGGCCAACGGCACCTGGACCGGCACCAAGCGCATCGACCGACGGCCGGTCGACCTGCTGATCCGACGCAGCCGCTCGTCGACCTACGGCGTGCTGGTCGCCGTCGTGCTGACCGAGCGGGCCTGACCCGACCCGGCGGGCCCCAACTTACGCAAGCGTAGGTTACGGTGGCGTAAACACCCTCCCGTCCCAGGAGCCGAGGCCGCATCCCATGACCCCTCCCGCCACGACCACCGACCGAGCTCACCCCCTGCCCGCGGGCACGCGGGGCGGTGAACGCAAGGGGCTGGCCGAGCAGGTGGCGCTGGTCGCCTTCGTCGCGGTGCCCTTCGCCGCGATCGTGCTCGCCATCCCGGTGGCCTGGGGCGGCTGGCTGGGCTGGCACGACGTCGTGCTGTCCTTCGTGATGTACGCCGTCGCGGGCCACGGCATCACGGTCGGCTTCCACCGGTACCTGACCCACGGCTCGTTCAAGGCCAAGCGCCCGCTGCGCGTCGGGCTCGCCGTCGCGGGCAGCCTGGCCATCGAGGGCCCGGCGATCCGCTGGGTGGCCGACCACCGCAAGCACCACAAGTTCTCCGACAAGGACGGCGACCCGCACTCGCCATGGCGCTACGGCGAGACCGTGCCGGCGCTGGTGAAGGGACTCTGGCACGCGCACATGGGCTGGTTGTTCGACCCCGAGCAGACCCCGCAGCGTCAGTACGCGCCGGACCTGCTCAACGACCCCGACATCGTGCGCGTCAGCCGCGCGTTCCCCGTGCTGGCCGCGGCCTCCCTCGCTGTGCCGCCGATCCTGGGTGGACTGATGACCTGGTCGTGGCACGGTGCGCTGACCTCGTTCTTCTGGGCGAGCCTGGTGCGGGTCGGGTTGCTGCACCACGTCACCTGGTCGATCAACTCGATCTGCCACGCGATGGGCGAGCGGCCGTTCGAGAGCCGCGACCGCGCGGGCAACGTCTGGTGGCTGGCCGTGCTCTCGATGGGCGAGTCGTGGCACAACCTGCACCACGCCGACCCCACGTGCGCCCGCACCGGCGTACTCACGGGGCAGGTCGACTCCGGTGCCCGGGTGATCCAGCTGTTCGAGACCTGCGGGTGGGCCTACGACGTGCGGTGGCCCGACCAGGAGCGCCTCGACGCACGCCGAGCCGCTTGATGGCCACGGGGCACGACGGCCGGGTGGCCCGACCGGGGACGTTCGCGAGCGCCAAGACCGCGGGCAACGCCGCCGAGCAGGTCGCCAAGCCCGATGTCCGCATGCGGATGACCGGCAAGCAGCGCCGCGAGCAGCTGCTCGACATCGGCCGGTCATTGTTCGCGCAGAAGGGCTTCGACGCGACGTCCGTCGAGGAGATCGCGCAGAAGGCGGGAGTCTCCAAGCCGGTCGTGTACGAGCACTTCGGCGGCAAGGAGGGGTTGTACGCCGTTGTGGTGGACCGCGAGATGAGTGCGCTGCTCGATGCCATCACCGGCGCACTGACCAGCACCGGTCGGCCGCGTGAGCTGCTCGAGCGCGCGGCCCTGGCCTTGCTGGACTACGTCGAGACCTCCAGCGACGGCTTCCGCATCCTGGTCCGCGACTCGCCCGTCGCCCAGGCGACCGGCTCCTTCGCGTCACTGATCAGCGACGCGGCGACCCAGGTCGAGCACATCATGGCCAACCAGTTCAAAGCGCGCGGCTTCGACACCGAGCACGCGCCGATGTACGCACAGATGCTCGTCGGCATGGTGGCCCTCACCGGTCAGTGGTGGCTGGATGCGCGCCGGCCCAAGAAGGCCGACGTCGCCGCCCACCTGGTCAACCTCGCGTGGAACGGCCTGTCCGGCCTGGAGGCCAGGCCAGGCCTGCACGGCGACGAGACAGGTCGCCAGGCGGCGGCTCGAGCTGCCCCTCAGGCGTCGCCGGACGGCTCGCGCGGCTCGAGCAGCTCCAGGCGGTTGCCGCAGGGGTCGGCGACGTAGCAGCGCCGGAAGCCGGGGAACAGCTCGTCCCACTCCACCTCGACGCCGTGCTTGGTGAGCCGTTGCGCGACGGCGTCGAGCCCTTCGACCAGCATGCCCGGGTGGGCCTTGCGGGCGGGACGGAAGTCGACCTCGATGCCCAGGTGCAGCTCGTGCGCTCCGGCCCGGAACCACACCCCGCCACGCCCGGCGAGCGCCGGCGGCTTGGTCAGCTCGGTCATGCCGAGGACCGTGCCGTAGAACCAACGCAGCCGCTCCTCGCAGCCCGCAGGCGCGGCCAGCTGCACGTGGTGCAGGCCGACCAAGCCGCTCACGCGACCCCGCCGACCTGGGCGACCGCGAAGATCCGCCGGTAGGGAAGCACGGTGCCGAAGCCCTGCTGCGGGTAGGCCGCTCGCAGCCGGGCGCCGTAGTCGGCAGTGAACTGCGCCTGCTCCTGCTCATCGAGCACGTCGAGCACCGGCCGCAGGCCGGTGCCGGAGATCCACCGCAGCACGGCGTCCTCGCCCTGCAGGACGTGCAGGTACGTCGTCTCCCATACGTCGACCTCGGCGCCGAGCGCCGTCAGCCGCTCGAGGTACTCGATGGGCTCGGCGACCCACGGCCTGGCCAGCTCGGCTCCCGCGAACCGCTCGCGCCAGCGGGGTTGCTCGCAGACGGCCGCCAGCTCGGTGTGGCTCGGCTCGCCGAAGTTGCCCGGGACCTGGAACGCGAACCAGCCGCCCGGGCGAACCCCTGCCACCAGCTGCGCAAGCAGCTCCAGGTGACCGGGCACCCACTGGAAGGTCGCATTCGACATCAGCAGGTCGACCGGGTCGGTGGGCGACCAGTCGCGCAGGTCTGCACGGGTGAAGCGGACGCGCCCGTCGGCCGCGGCGCCGTGATCGGTCCGGGCCCGCTCGATCATCTCTGCCGAGGAGTCGACGCCCTCCACGCTGGCCTCGGGCCACCGCTCGGCCAGGGTCACCGTCATGTTCCCCGGCCCGCAGCCCAGGTCCACGATGCTGGCGGGCGCCTCGGCAGGGACGCGGGCCACCAGGTCGAGGAACGGCCGGCCGCGGTGACCGGCGAACCGGAGGTACTCGGTGGCGTCCCACATCACTGGTGTCTCCCTCGCCCCGGCGAAGTAACTTGACGTCGAGGTAAACATGCTGGGCAGGAGAAGTCTTGATGTCAAGAGACTTGGCTTCGATAATCTTGATCGCCCCGGAGACGGGCAGGAGGTGGCGGCAGTGCAGGACGAGGTCGACCGGCTGGTCGCGGCCTGGGCACGCGAGCGACCCGACCTCGACGTACGGCCACTCGAGGTGCTCAGCCGGCTGACCCGGCTGGCCCGGCACCTCGACCGCGCCCGCAGCACCGCGTTCGCCGCGCACGGCCTGGAGGTGTGGGAGTTCGACGTCCTGGCCGCGCTGCGTCGGGCCGGCCGGCCGTATCTGCTCTCCCCCGGCGTGCTGGTCGCCCAGACCATGGTCACCTCGGGCACGATGACCAACCGCATCGACCGCCTGGAGGCCCGCGGCTTCGTGACGCGCGAGCCGGACCTCACCGACCGGCGGGGCGTGCGGGTCCGACTCACGACCCGCGGCAAGGAAGGGGTCGACTCGGCGCTGGCCGACCTCCTGGCCCGGGAGGAGGCCCTGCTCGCGACGCTCTCGGCGCGCCAGCAGGAGCAGCTCTCGGGCCTGCTGCGCACCCTGGTCATCCCGTTCGAGGCGGACTGACCCCCCCGTCATGCCGAGACGAAGCGGCCTTCGGTGAGCCGCGGCACGACCCGTGACGTGTCGACCTCCGCTGCGATGCGCACGTCCTCGGCAAAGCCTCGCTCGACCAGTTCGCGTCCTGACGGGCACTGCTCGAGCGGGCGCAGGGCGCGGTAGGCGATCGCGGCCGCCTCGGCCTCGGGCGAGAGCTGCACCTGCGGGTCGGCGGCGACGATGCGGTCGATCACCGCCCCCGCTCCGACCAGGTCCTCGTAGGCCGGTCGCAGCGACCCGTCGCCCCACTGCTCGCCGGCGGGCACGACGCCGATGCGCTCGTAGTCGCGCAGCCACCTGCCCACCGCGCTGGCGTTGCGCAGGCAGCCGGCAACCACGGTGACACCGCCGTTGATGGCCGTGACACCGCCGTTGACGGCCGCGTAGGCGATCGCGGAGCCGTTGGGCGAGGGCAGCACGAGCCGGGTGTCCGCGCCGATGTCGAGCAGGCTTGCGGGCGAGAGCGTCAGCCCGCTGTGCGAACCCCGGTTGCCCGCCAGCACGGCGCCGATGTCGCGTGCCAGCGCACCCGCGTTCTCGCCGCCGGTGTGCGGCCACACCCGGGCGCCCCGCTCGATCGCGACCGTGACGGCGGTCGTGAAGGACAGCACGTCGATGATCACCAGGACGTCGCAGGACTCGGAGAGGACCTTGGCGCCGACCGGCCCCCACTCCAGCTCGACGGACATGAGCGGGAGCGTATCGCCCTGTGACGAACCGGAGATCTCAGTCCAGCAGCTCGGCCAGCTCGAGCCAGCGATCCTCCAGCTCCATGCGCTCCTGGACGAGGGCGCGCAGGTCCGTGTCGAGTGCGAGGACCTGCTCGTGGTCGGTGGCCGCCTGGGCGAGACCGGCGTGCAGCCGCGTCTCCCGGTCTCGCAGCCTGGCCAGCGCTCGCTCCACCCGCACGAGCTCCTTGCGGGCGGTGCGCCCGGCCGCGGCGTCCGAGGGCGCCGGGTCACCTCCGGCGCCCGCGGCCGGGGGCGTCGGCGCCGCGGCCGAGCGGGTGCGGCGCAGAGCCAGGTACTCCTCGACCCCGCCGGGCAGGTCGCGCAGCGTCCCGTCGCCCAGCAGCGCGACGGTGCGGTCGCACACCCGCTCGATGAAGTAACGGTCGTGCGACACGACCAGCAGCGTGCCGGGCCACCCGTCGAGCAGGTCCTCGAGCGAGGTCAGCGTGTCGATGTCCAGGTCGTTGGTGGGCTCGTCGAGCAACAGCACGTTGGGCTGGTCCATCAGCAGCCTCAGCAGCTGCAGCCGCCGCCGCTCACCACCGGAGAGCTCGCCGACGGGCGTCCATTGCGCGTTGCCCACGAAACCGAACCGCTCGCACAGCTGCGTCGCGGTGAGGGTGCGGCCATTGCCGAGGTCGACCTCCCGACTCACCGCCTCGACCGCCTCCAGCACCCGCAGCTGCGGCGCCAGCTCGACGACGTCCTGAGAGAGGTACGCCGGGCGCACCGTGACACCGCGGGTCACCGTCCCCGCCGAAGGCCGCAGCGCGCCTGCGAGCAGCCGCAGCAGCGAGGTCTTGCCCGAGCCGTTGACACCGACCACGCCGAGCCGGTCTCCGGGACCGACCTGCCAGGTCAGGTGATCGAGCAGGTCGCGCCCGCCCATCGTGAGGGTGACGTCGGCGACGTCGTACACCGTCTTGCCGAGTCGGGAGCTGGCGAAGCGGAGCAGGTCGACCCCGTCGCGGGGCGGCGGCTCCTCGGCGATCAGCGCGTTCGCCGCATCGATGCGGAAGCGGGGCTTGGACGTGCGGGCGGGCGGCCCACGGCGCAGCCACGCGAGCTCCTTGCGCAGCAGGTTGGCGCGCCGCGCGTCGGTCGCGGCCTGCAGCCGAGCCCGCTCGGCGCGGGCGAGCACGTAGGCCGAGTACCCGCCGTCGTAGGCGTGCACGCGCCCGCCGCTCACCTCCCACGTCGTGGTGCACACGGCGTCGAGGAACCAGCGGTCGTGGGTGACGACCACCAGCGACTCACGACGTGCCGCGAGGTGCCGCGCGAGCCAGTCGATGGCCTCGACGTCGAGGTGGTTGGTGGGCTCGTCGAGCACCAGCAGGTCGTGCTGGCCGACCAGCGCCTGGGCGAGCGCCACGCGGCGCCGCTCGCCGCCGGAGAGCTCGCCGGCCCGGCGGTCGAGCATCGCGTCGGCCGAGCCGAAGAGGCCGCCGAGCACCTCGCGGATCCCGGAGTCCGACGCCCAGGCGTGTGCGGGTCCCGGTCCCACGACCAGGTCGCGGACCAGGGCGTCGGCATCGAGTCGTTCCCGCTGCGCGACCTCGGCGATCCGCAGGCCCCCGGTGTGCGTGGCGCGGCCCTCGTCGGGCGCCTCGCGCCGCGCGAGGAGGCGCAGCAGCGTCGACTTGCCGTCACCGTTGCGCCCCACGACGCCGACACGGTCGCCCTCCGCGACGCCCAACGACACGCCGTCGAGCAACGTGCGCGTGCCGTAGGACTTGCGCACGTCCTCGAGGTTGACGAGGTTGCGAGCCACTACGCGGGCTCACCCTCGACGAGGCGTACGCCACCCACGGGTCCGTGGGTCCGCTTGACCGACCGGCAGGTGCCGCTCGCGCTGAGCCCGACCGCGATGTCGAGGGCGTGCTCGCCGTCGCGGGCGAGGAAGGCAACCGTGGGGCCGCTGCCGGAGACCAGCGAGCCGAGCGCGTCGCAGTCGGCACCCGCCTCGAGCGTCTGGCGCAGCTGTGGGCGCAACGAGCAGGCGGCCGGCTGCAGGTCGTTGACCAGTGACGCACCGAGCTGCTCGGGGTCGCCCGCCCGCAGCGCGGCCATCATCGCGTCTGAGACCCGCGGCTCCGGCAGCACCCGGCCCTCGCGCAGCCGGTCGCACGCCGCATAGACGGCCGGCGTGGACAGGCCACCATCGGCCACCGCGAAGACCCAGTCGAAGCGGCCCCGGGCCAGCACCGGCGACAAGTGCTCACCACGCCCGTGACCCAGTGCCGTGCCGCCCAGCAGCGCGAACGGGACGTCGCTGCCGAGCCCGGCCGCCAGCGCGGCGAGCTCGGCCCGGGCCAGCCCAGTGCCCCACAGGGCGTCGCACGCGAGCAACGCAGCGGCGGCATCTGCGCTACCGCCGGCCATGCCGCCCGCGACGGGGATGCCCTTGCGGATGTGCAGATGCACGTCGGGTTCCTGGCCGCTCCGGTCGGCGAGCAACTGCGCCGCCCGGGCAGCAAGGTTGCTCGCGTCGGTCGGCACCCCCTCGACCGCGATCCCCTTCTCGCCCTCGACCGTGACCCGCAGCCCCTCGCCGTCCGTCGCCGTGACCGTGTCGTACAGGCCGACCGCGTGGTAGACGGTCGCCACCTCGTGGAAGCCGTCACTGCGCGGTCCGCCCACCGCCAGGGCGAGGTTGAGCTTCGCGGGCGCGACCGCGACGACGGAGGACATGCACAACACCCTAGGGACGTGACGGCAACCGGCGCCCCGTGCCCTAACCGATGACGTCGAGCGCGGCGTCGGCGAGGCGCGCGAAGTCGGCCACCCCGAGCATCTCACCGCGCACCGAGGGCTCGATGCCGGCGGCCCGCAGCACCCGCTCGGCCGAGTCCGCGGACCCCGCCCAGCCGCGCAGCGCCGCCCGCAACGTCTTGCGCCGCTGGGCGAAAGCCGCGTCCACGACCGCGAACACCTGCTGGCGGGTCGCGCGCGTGTCGGGCGGCGGGCGCCGACGCAACGCCACCAGTCCCGAGTCGACGTTCGGCGACGGCCAGAAGACGGTGCGGCCTACGGCGCCGGCGCGGCGCGCCTCGGCGTACCACGCCACCTTCACCGACGGCACGCCGTAGACCTTGCTGCCGGGGCTGGCGGCCAGGCGATCAGCGACCTCGGCCTGCACCATCACCAGTCCCCGCTCCAGCGAGGGCAGCAGCTCCAGCAGGTGCAGCAGCACGGGGACGGCGACGTTGTAGGGGAGGTTGGCCACGAGCGCGGTCGGCGCCGGTGGTGGCAGCGCGTCGACGCGCATCGCGTCCGCGGTGACCACCGTGAGGCGCCCGGCGTACGCCGGCGCGTGGTGGGCCACCGTCCGCGGCAGCGCGTCCGCGAGCACAGGGTCGACCTCGATGGCGGTCACGCCCGCCACTTCGGGCAGCAGTCCCAGCGTCAGCGAGCCGAGCCCGGGGCCTACCTCCAGCACGGTGTCCTCCGCAGCGACCTCGGCGCTCCGCACGATGCGCCGCACGGTGTTGGCGTCGATGACGAAGTTCTGGCCCAGTGTCTTGGTCGGCCGGGTGCCGAGCTCAGCGGCGAGCGCGCGGATCTCGGCAGGGCCCAGGAAGCCCGAGGGCGCAGGCAGCGGGTCGGTCACTCGATCGATCAGGAGAACAGGAAGTGGCCGCAGACCGGCCACTGCCCCGCGCCGCTGCGCCGGTAGAGGATCTGGGCGCGGTAGGTCTGCTCGGAGGGGCTCGCCTGCGTGGGCAGCCCGACGCCCCCGACCGCGTGCCACGTGCTCTCCATGAACTGGTAGAGCCCGTAGAACGGTCCGGCGGGGTTGTAGGCCTGGGGGTTGCCACCCGCCTCGCAGTTGGCGAGCGCGGCCCAGTTGAGCCCGTCGGCGGTGGGCGCGTTCGAGGGCAGCTTCTTGGTGCCGACCAGCACCACCTGAGTGACGGGAGCGGTAGCGACGTGCTCGGCGACCGTCGTGCGCTCGGCCAGCCGGCGGTCGAGATAGGTCTCCCGCAGCGTGCGCACCCGGATGCCGACCTTGCCCTTGGTCACGACCGTGCGGGTGCCGACGAACAGCGCCTTGCTCTTGCGCTCGATGGTGCGGAACGCGATCGGCTTCTCCTCGACGACGCGCTTGCCGTCGACACGGGTGATGCCGATGACCTGCTCGTCGGACGGACGCGTCTCGAGGCTCGGCGTGATGCGGTCGCGGGCCCGCAGCTGGATGCCGGCGTCGGCCATCGCACTGCGGATCGTGATGGCGGTCGTCGTGACCTCGCGACGGTGGCCGTCGACCAGGAAGGTCATCGCGTGAGGCAGCCGCACGTCGAGGGTCGTGCCGGTGCGGCTGATGCGTCGTGAGCGCGAGGCAGAGACGTAGGCACCCTCGTTGCGGACGCCCAACATGAGCAACGCCTCGTTGACGTCGCGTGCCGTCGTCCAGACGGACCTGGTCACGCCATCGACGGTGAGGACGACGGGCCGGCCGTAGCGGACGACCACGGTGTCGCCGTCGGACAGCCGCTGGTCGGGCATCGGACTGACCAGGTCATGGCTGTCGACGTGGATGCCCTCCGCCGCGAGCGCGTCACCCACCGTGCGGGCGTAGGTGGTGACCGTGCGCTGCCGGCCGTCGAGGGAGAGGGTGACCGTCTTGTCGGACCTCACGAAAGCCGTCGTGCCCACCACCAGGGCGACCACGACGGTCGCCTGGACGAGCAGGGTGAGCAGCCTGCGATGCACAGCGCTCCCGGGCTCGACGGACAGGTCACGGCGGCGGGACGCGCCGAAGCGGCCGGGCCACCAGGCAAGGAACGCTAACGACCGTCCCCCGCGGGAGTCAAAAGCGCACGCTCACCAGCAGCCGAACACCCGCTCGGTGTTGGCGGCGACCGCTGTCGCGAGGGTGTCCTCGTCGACCCGGTGCACATCCGCCATCGCGCGCAGTGTGAGCGGGATGAGGTAGGACCCGTTGGGCCGGCCGCGGTAGGGCGCCGGGGTGAGATAGGGGGCATCGGTCTCGACCAACAGCAGCTCCCGGGGGGTGACGGCGAGAGCCGCACGCAGACCGGCCGCGTTCTTGAACGTCACGGTTCCCGCGAACGAGAGGAACCAGCCTCGGGCGGCGCAGTGCCGCGCCATCTCGACGTCGCCCGAGAAGCAGTGGAACACCACGCGGTCCGGCGCGTCCGCCTCCTCGAGGACGCGCAGCACGTCTGCGTGGGCGTCACGGTCGTGGATGACCAGCGCCTTGTCCCGTCGTTTTGCCATCTCGATGTGGGCCCGGAAGGACTCCTCCTGCACCCCGCGGCCGTCCTCGCCGGTGCGGAAGTGGTCGAGCCCCGTCTCGCCGACGGCTCGCACCCGCGGGTCGGCGGCGAGCTCGTCGATCTCCTCGAGTGCGGCATCGAGCTCGCCCGCGGCGTGCAGCCGCGGCACCTCGTTCGGGTGCAGCGCGACCCCCGCCACCACTGCGTCGTACCGCTGCGCGGTCCGCACCGCCCACCGGGCGCCCTCGCGGTCACACCCGATCTGCACGATCCTCGGTACGCCGACAGCGGCCGAGGCCTCGAGGGCGGCGTCGACGTCGAGCCAGTCGTCGGGCGGGTCGGCTATGTCGAGGTGGCAGTGGCTGTCGGCCACCGGCACCCGCAGCGGCTCTGGCGCAGGAGGACGCGACCGGTCGCGCCTGCCGTCGTCGTGGCGCGCGCGGTTCGGGCGGTCGCTGGAGGAGCCGTCGCCGGCGCCGCGCGTCTCGGTCACGCCTCGGCCTTCTGCTCGAGGCGAGCCAGCTCCTCCTCGACGATCGAGGGGTCGAGCTTGCGGAACACGGGAGTCGGGGCGGAGAGCGCCGTGCCCGGGACGATCGGCGTGCGCCGCCAGCGCGCCTGCGCGGCCGCGTAGTCGCCGGTGATGACGGGGTAACCGGCGTTGCCCTCCTCGGACACCTCGCTGACCTCCGGTAGCCCGGACCACACGCCGGTGCCGCCGAGCTGCTCGTGCACCTGTTGCGCAGCGTGGGGCAGGAACGGCGTCAGCAGAGTGTTGCAGTCGCGCACCGCCTGCAGCGCGACGTGCAGCACGGTCGACATGCGGGCGGGATCCTCCGTACGGAGCTTCCACGGGGCCATGTCGGAGATGTACTTGTTCACCTCGGCCACGACCCGCATCGCCTCGTTGATGGCGTTCTTCTGTCGCGACTTCTCGAGCAGTGCACCGACCGAGTCGAAGGCTGCCGCGACGGTGTCGAGCAGCGCTCGGTCGGCGTCTGTCAGCTCGCCGGCCTCGGGGATGGCGCCGAGGTTCTTGGCGGCCATCGAGACCGTGCGGTTGACCAGGTTGCCCCAGCCGGCGACGAGCTCGTCGTTGGTACGGCGCAGGAACTCGGCCCACGTGAAGTCGGTGTCCTGGGTCTCCGGACCCGCCACCGCGATGAAGTAGCGCAGCGCGTCGGCGTCGTACCGCTCCAGGAAGTCGCGCACGTAGATCACGACCGAGCGGGACGACGAGAACTTGCGGCCCTCCATGGTGAGGTACTCGCTCGACACCACCTCGGTCGGCAGTCCGAGCTCGCCGAGCTCGCCCGGCTCACCACCATGGGCACCCTTGCCGTCGTAGCCGAGCAGGATGCCCGGCCAGATCACCGAGTGGAAGACGATGTTGTCCTTGCCCATGAAGTAGTACGACGAGGCGTCGGCGGCATCGCCGGGCTGCCACCACTCGCGCCATGCATCCGGGTTGCCGCTGCGCCGAGCCCACTCGATCGACGCGGACAGGTAGCCGATGACTGCGTCGAACCACACGTAGATCCGCTTGTCGGGCCGGTCGCTCCAGCCCTCCAGCGGGATCGGCACGCCCCAGTCGAGGTCTCGGGTGATGGCCCGCGGCTGCAGCTCCTTGAGCAGGTTGGTCGAGAACTTCAGGACGTTCGGTCGCCAGTCGGTGCGCTCCCCGAGCCATTGTCCGAGCGCGTCGGCCAGCGCCGGCAGGTCGAGGAAGAAGTGCTCCGTCTCGACGAAGCTGGGGGTCTCACCGTTGATGCGACTTCTCGGGTTGATCAGGTCGGTCGGGTCCAGCTGGTTGCCGCAGTTGTCGCACTGGTCCCCGCGCGCGCTGTCGTAGCCGCAGATCGGGCAGGTGCCCTCGATGTAGCGGTCGGGCAGGGTGCGGCCGGTCGATGGTGAGATCGCGCCCATGGTCGTCTTCGCCACGATGTAGCCGTTCGCATGCAGGGTCCGGAAGAGCTCCTGTACGACGGCGTAGTGGTTGCGCGTCGTCGTACGGGTGAACAGGTCGTAGCTCAGCCCGAGGTTGGCGAGGTCCTCGACGATGACCCGGTTGTAGCGGTCGGCGAGCTCGCGGGTGCTCAGTCCCTCGGCGTCCGCCTGGACCTGGATGGGTGTGCCGTGCTCGTCGGTGCCGCTGACCATGAGCACGTTGTGGCCCGCCATCCGCATGTACCGGCTGAACACGTCGGACGGCACTCCGAAACCGGAGACGTGGCCGATGTGCCGCGGGCCGTTGGCATAGGGCCAGGCGACCGCGGTCAGGATGTTGCGCGACATACGCCCAGCCTATGGGGATCGATCAAGCGAGTTGACCCGCCGTCAGTTGACCACGTGTGGCAGGTGAACCGTCGCCCCGGGTGCCAAACGGGGTCAACCGCGCCGGTCAGCCGAGCTTGGGCAGGCCCCGCTTGAGCTGGCGAACGGCCTGCAGGATGCGCTGCTCGTTCTCGATCAGGGCGAACCGGACGTGCCCGTCGCCGCCGGGCCCGAACCCGACGCCGGGCGAGAGCGCCACGTCGCAGTCGTTGACGATCAGCTTGGCGAACTCTATCGACCCCAGCTCGGCGTAGGGCTCGGGGATCGGCGCCCACGCGAACATCGTCCCCCGCGGCTTCTCGATCTCCCAGCCGATGCGCGCCAGCCCGTCGCAGAGCGCGTTGCGACGCGACTGGTAGACCGCGTTGATCTCCTCGGGATAGTCGCTCGCCTCGTTGAGGGTCACCGTCGCCGCGATCTGGATCGGCTGGAAGGTGCCATAGTCGAGGTAGGACTTGAGCTTGGCCAGCGCCCCGACGACCTCTGAGTTGCCGACCATGAAGGCCACGCGCCAGCCGGCCATCGAGAACGACTTGGTCATCGAGTAGAGCTCGACCGCGCACTCCTTGGCGCCGTCGCACTGCAGGATCGAGGGCGGCATCCACCCGTCGAAGGCGACGTCGGCGTAGGCGAAGTCGTGCACGAGTACGACGTCTCGCTCGCGCGCCCAGTCGACCAGCCGCTGCAGGTCGGCGAGCTCGACCGTCGCGGTCGTCGGATTGTGGGGGAAGGACAGCACGACGACGCGCGGCTTGGGCCAGCCGAAGTCCCACGCCTCCATGACGTTGCTCACGTAGTCCTCGCCGGTGCCGACGGCAACCTGGCGCGCATCAGCACCGGCGAAGTAGGGACCCCAGATGTGGATGGGGTAGGAGGGCGAGGGCACCAGGGCGACGTCGCCGGCCTGCAGCAGCACCCACATGAGGTGGCTGAAACCCTCCTTGGCGCCGATGGTCGAGAGCACCTCGGTCTCGGGGTCGAGCGTGACGCCGAAGCGCCGCAGGTACAGGGCGGCGACGGCCGCACGCAGCTTGGGGATGCCGCGGCTTGCCGAGTAGCGGTGGTTGCGGCTGTTGTGCGCCGCCTCCGCCAGCTTCTCCACGGCGATCTCGGGCGAGGGCAGGTCAGGGTTGCCGAACCCGAGGTCCACGACGTCGCGTCCGGCCCGGCGGGCATCTCGCTTCAGACTGTCGATGATCGTGAAGACGTAGGGCGGCAGGCCCGGGATGCGGCGGAACTCCATCTGCCCAGGCTAGTCAGCCGGGCCGGGGCCCGATGACCGGGACGCGCCCTCGTCTCGCTCAGCGAGCACGGCCTGGTAGAGGTGACGCCGCCCGACGCCGTGAGCGGCAGCGACCTCGGCGGTCGCGTCCTTGAGCCGCGACCCCGCCTCGACCCGGGCGAGCACCTCGACCACGAGGTCCACCACCTCGGCCGGAGCCGCCGGTTGCGCACCGGCGACCACCACCGTGATCTCACCCCGCACCCCCTCGGCCGCCCACACCGCGAGCTCGCCCAGGCCACCGCGACGTACCTCCTCGTAGGTCTTGGTCAGCTCGCGGCACACCGCCGCCCTCCTGGCCGGGCCGAAGGCGTGGGCCATCGCGTCGAGGCTCGCCGCGAGCCGGTGCGGTGCCTCGAAGAAGACCAGCGTGCGCGGCTCGTCGGCGAGCGCGCGCAGCCGCGCCGCCCGCTCTCCCTGCTTGCGCGGCAGGAACCCTTCGAAGCAGAAACGGTCGACCGGCAGGCCCGACACGGCGACGGCGGTGAGCACGGCCGAGGGGCCCGGTACGGCGGTCACCCGCACCCCCGCCTCGACGGCAGCCGTGACCAGCCGGTAGCCCGGGTCGGACACCGACGGCATCCCGGCGTCGGTCACCACCAGCACCCTCTGCCCCGAGCGCAGCAGGTCCAGGAGCTCGCCGGTGCGAGCCGACTCGTTGGCGTCGTGGTACGACACGACCCGGCCGGTGACCTCCACCTCGAGGTCGCGGGCCAGCCGGCGCAGCCGACGGGTGTCCTCCGCGGCGACCACGTCGGCACCTGCCAGGGCCGCACGCAACCGCGGCGACGCGTCGGAGGGGTCGCCGATCGGCGTACCCGCCAGCACGAGCATCCCCTCAGCAGCGGAAGACTCGTCACTCACGGCCGCATCGTCGCAGAACGTAGGCTGGCTCGGTGCTGATGACCCGCGGCGACCGCGCCGTGCGCGAGCGCCTCATGCGGCCGGTGCCCCGCGACGGGCTCTGGGGCTGGGTCGGTCCCTTGATGGTCGCCGCGGTAGCCGGCGTGCTGCGGTTCTGGCGGCTGGGCACGCCCAAGGCGTTCATCTTCGACGAGACGTACTACGCCAAGGACGCTTACTCCTTGTTGAAGTTCGGCGTCGAGCAGGGCTTCATCTCCTCGGGGAACAAGAAGGCACCCGACCCGGCCAACGCCAAGATCCTGGCGGGAAACCTGAAGGGCATCTTCACCGGTGACCCCTCCTACGTCGTGCACCCGCCCGGTGGGAAGTGGGTCATCGCGATCGGTGAGCGGATGTTCGGCATGACGCCGTTCGGCTGGCGCTTCATGGTCGCGCTGCTCGGCACCCTCTCGGTGCTGATGATCGCCCGCATCGGGCGGCGGCTGTTCCGCTCGACGCTGCTGGGGTGCACGGCGGGCCTGCTGCTGGCGGTCGACGGCCTGGCCTATGTCCACAGCCGCACGGCACTGCTCGACCCGATACTGATGTTCTGGGTGCTGGCCGCCTTCGGCGCCCTGCTGATCGACCGCGACCGCACCCGCGCGCTGCTCGCCGAGAGGCTCGAGGGCCTGACGCGGCTGCGGGACTTCGGACCGTCGTCGGGTTGGCGGCCGTGGCGGCTGATCGCCGGCGTGTGCCTCGGGGCCGCGTGCGCCACCAAGTGGAGCGGCATCTGGTTCGTCGGGATGTTCGGGTTGATGACGGTGCTGTGGGACGTCGGCGCCCGGCGGACGGCCGGCGTACGACGCCCGTGGGCCGGCGCGCTCGTGCGCGACGCGGCACCGGCGTTCGCCTCACTCGTGCTGGTGGCGTTCGCCGTCTACCTGGCCTCGTGGACCGGTTGGTTCCTCGGCGGTCAGCACGCCTACGGCCGCTACTGGGCGCGCGACCACCCGGGCTGGCCGTTCGTGCCCGACGCGCTGGTGAGCCTCTGGCACTACCACCAGCAGGCGTGGAGCTTCCACACCCACCTGGAGTCGTTCCACCCCTACCGGTCCAACCCCTGGGGCTGGCTGGTCCTCGCGCGACCGGTGTCGTACTACTACCAGTCGGCACGCCTGGGCGAGCACGGGTGCGAGGTGCAGAGCTGCTCCCAGGCCATCACGTCCCTGGGCACACCCGCGATCTGGTGGGCAGCCTGCCTGGCGCTGCCGGTGCTCGGCTACCTGTGGGCCGCCCGGCGCGACTGGCGGGCCGGCGCGATCCTCGCCGGTGTCGCGGCCGGGTACCTGCCGTGGTTCTTCTTCCAGCAGCGCACGATCTTCTCCTTCTACGCCGTGGCGTTCGTGCCGTTCCTGGTCCTGGCGGTCACGATGTGCCTGGGGCTGGTCATCGGGCCGGCCGATGCCTCGCCCCGCCGACGCCAGTGGGGCGTCGCGGCGGCGGGCGCCTACGTGCTGCTCGCCGTAGCGAACTTCGCCTGGTTGCTGCCGGTGCTCTCGGCGCAGGTCATCCCGTACGCCGACTGGGCGCACCGCATGTGGTGGAGGTCCTGGATCTGACCCGGCCGGGTCAGTGGCCGCGCTGGCCCGAGAGTCAACGGCGGCGGGACGCGCAGCCGATGCACGTGCGGGCGGTGGGGCGCACCTCGAGGCGCTCCACTGCGATCGGCTGGCCGCAGTCCTCGCAGATCCCGTAGCCGCCGCCCTCCAGCCGGGACAGCGCGTCGTCCAGCTCGATCAGCTGCTGGCGCGCCTGCTCGATGAGGGTCTCGATCTGCGCGCGCTCGAAGGCGATCGTCGCGCCCTCCGGATCGTGCTCGTCGTCGGTCGACACGGAGGTGGAGGCGTCGACGATGTCCTGCCAGTCGTGCTGGAGGGAGGCGATGCGGGCCGTCGTCGTGTCCCGCTTGGACAGGAGAAGGTCTCGTTCGGTCACAGGGGTCCAACGGCCCGGGACACGGTCTTGATTCCGGATCTGCGGGGAGGATCCCGAGCCACCTGCTACCTCGCGCCCGGCCCGCTGCA
>JAVEDI010000020.1 GCA_030841035.1 Actinomycetota bacterium | reverse complement strand
CACTCGACACAGCAGTCTTGCCACAGGCAGAGATTGCAAGCGCCACCCCGGCCGAGGCAATGATCCTTCCGGGTCATCAGCGAGTAGCCCGCCCGGCGCGACCGGGCGGGCTGGCTCACAGACGGTGCTCCGGCCGGTGCGGCCCGGTCTGCTTTACAGGTCGAAGTAGAGCTCGAACTCGTGGGGGTGGGGGCGCAGCCGGATCGGGTCGACCTCGTTGGTGCGCTTCCAGTCGATCCACGTCTCTATCAGGTCGGGGGTGAACACCCCGCCCTCCAGCAGGTAGGCGTGGTCCTCCTCGAGCGAGTCCAGCACGGCCTCGAGGGACGCGGGCACCTGGGCGATCTCGGCGTGCTCGTCGGGGGCCAGCTCGTAGAGGTCCTTGTCGACCGGCTGCTCCGGCTCGATCTTGTTGCGGATGCCGTCCATGCCGGCCATCAGCATCGCCGAGAAGGCCAGGTAGGGGTTGGACGACGGGTCCGGAACGCGGAACTCGATGCGCTTGGCCTTCGGGTTTGCGCCGGTGATCGGGATGCGGATGCAGGCCGAGCGGTTGCGCTGCGAGTAGACCAGGTTGACCGGCGCCTCGTAGCCGGGGACCAGCCGGTGGTAGCTGTTGACGGTCGGGTTCGTGAAGGCCAGCAGCGACGGGGCGTGACGCAGCAGACCGCCGATGTAGTGGCGGGCCATGTCCGAGAGACCGGCGTAGCCCAACTCGTCGTAGAACAGCGGCGTGCCGTCCTTCCACAGCGACTGGTGGCAGTGCATGCCCGAGCCGTTGTCACCGAACAGCGGCTTGGGCATGAACGTCGCCGTCTTGCCCGCGGCCCAGGCGACGTTCTTGATGATGTACTTGAACAGCATCAGCTTGTCGCCGGCGTGCAGCAGGGTGTCGAACTTGTAGTTGATCTCGGCCTGCCCTGCCGTGCCCACCTCGTGGTGCGCGCGCTCCACCTCGAGGCCGGCGGCGTTGAGCTCGAGGCTCATCCGGTCCCGCAGGTCGGCGTAGTGGTCGACCGGCGGCACGGGGAAGTAACCCCCCTTGTAGCGCGTCTTGTAGCCGCGGTTGCCGCCTTCCTCGACCCGCCCGGAGTTCCAGGCGCCCTCGATGGAGTCGATGAAGTAGTAGCCGGCGTTCTGCTTGGTCTCGAACCGCACGTCGTCGAAGACGTAGAACTCCGCCTCCGGACCGAAGTAGACCGTGTCGGCGATGCCGGACGCTGCCAGGTAGGCCTCTGCCTTGGCCGCGATGTTGCGCGGGTCACGGCTGTAGGGCTCGTCGGTGAAGGGGTCGACGATGGAGAAGTTCAGCGCCAGTGTCTTCTCCGTGCGGAACGGGTCGAGGTAGGCCGTCGCCGGGTCGGGGATCAGCTTCATGTCCGACTCGTGGATGGCCTGGAAGCCCCGGATCGAGGAGCCGTCGAACATCTGGCCGTCAACGAAGAAGTCCTCGTCGACCGATTCCGCCGGCACGTTGAAGTGCTGCATGACCCCGGGGAGGTCACAGAATCGGACGTCGACGAACTTCACGTCCTCGTCCTTGATGAACCGCAGGACCTCGTCAGCGTTGCTGAACATTCATCCTCCTCGTGGGCGCGGGCAGGCCGCGCACCGTGCTTGACCGTTCGACCACGCACGCTAGGGGTGCGCGGTTTCCCATCGGTGACCCGGTTGTTTCCACCGTGTTACGCCTCCGCGCCGGTCGGACACAAGCGTCCGAGGGCCTGGCCTAGGCTCTGGACGTGGTGGACAGACGCAGCCTAGGCGGCTGGCTGGGAGGACCCGGGTCGGCATACGGCGCCTCTGGCGACGACGACGCCCCCGGAGCCCGCCTCGGCCGTCCCGCGTCGGGTCCCGGGTCTGTGGCCGGTCTCGCGCCCCGGCTCGCGGCGTTCGGCGTCGACACCGTCATGTGCGCCCTGGTCGCGTGGGGGTTCTGGCGCGACACGGCGTGGACCACGGTGGTGTTCGGGATCGAGGTGCTGGTGCTGACGGCGTTCCTGGGCGCCTCGGCCGGTCAGGCCGTGCGCGGGCTGGCGGTCGTGCGCCTCGACGGGCGCCCCGCGGGGCTGCCCCGCGCCGCGCTGCGGACGCTGCTTCTTCTGCTGCTGGTGCCGGCCCTGATCTGGGACCGCGACGGCCGCGGCCTGCACGACCGGGCCGCCGGGACGGTCCTCGTCCACGCCCGCTGAGGCCGGGCTCAGCTGCGGGGGCCGCGCGGCATCCGCATGTTCTTGGGCATCGGGCCCTTGGGGATCGGCAGGTTCATCGTGCCGACCGCCTTCAGTCGCCGGTTGACCTCGCTGACCTGGTCGTTCTTGAGGTTGCGCGGCAACTTCATCAGGTGCCGGTTGAGCTTGCGCAGCGGGACCTGGCCGTCCTCGTTGCCGGCCTGCAGGTCATAGATCGGCACGTCGGGCACGAACCGGGCGACCTTCTTCTTCTCCTGCGCGAGCAGGTGGCCCAGCCGCGTCGGGGAGCCCTCCGCGATCAGCACGACGCCGGGGCGTCCGACGGCGCGGTGCACGAGGTCCTGGCTGCGTGTGACGGCCACGGCCGGCGTCACGGTCCAGCCGCGGCGCAGCATGTTCAGCGCGGCCGCCG
The DNA here is from genome assembly GCA_030841035.1 of Actinomycetota bacterium. GTDB lineage: Bacteria > Actinomycetota > Actinomycetes > JACCUZ01 > JACCUZ01 > BP-173. The sequence continues at coordinate 33,149 of JAVEDI010000020.1, read as the reverse complement.
CGGCGCCGGGCTGGCCCTCGACCTGGGCGAAGGCCGCCTTCTCCGCGCGGCGGCCGAACATGATCGTCGCCGCCAGCACGCCCAGCATCAGGCCGATGAGGCCGAGGTAGACCGGGTGCCCGATCACGAAGCCGACGGCCAGCAGCACTGCGAAGACCACGAACAGGCTGGCCAGCGTGACCCACCCCACCAGGGGGTCGACCTTGCGGGTCAGGGTGTACGCCGAGCGGATCTGGCCGAGGCGGCCTTGCTTGGGGGCGGCGTCCGTGCCGGTCGCCTTCTTGCGGGCCATGGCTCGCAGGATACGGTGCTCCCGTCCAGCGCCGTGCGACGGGAAGCAGCAGATGCGTTACCTCACCTTCCTCCAGGCCCTCCATGAGTCACTGGCCCCCTCGACGTACCTCGAGATCGGCATCCGCAACGGCGACAGCCTCGCCCTGGCGCGCTGCCGCTCGGTCGGCATCGACCCTGCCTACCACCTGACCGCGGAGGTCGACTGCGACCTGGCCCTGTTCCGCACGGTCAGCGACGAGTACTTCTCGCGCCCCGAGCCGTTGGCCCCCTTCGGTGGCAAGCACGTGGACCTCGCGTTCATCGACGGGCTGCACCTGTTCGAGTTCGCGCTGCGCGACTTCATCTACGTCGAGCGCCACTGCGCCCCGACGGGAGTGATCGTCTTCGACGACGTCTTCCCACGCACGGTCGACGAGGCGGCGCGTGACCGGCACACCCGTGCCTGGACCGGCGACGTGTTCAAGGTGCTGCAGGTGCTGCAGCGCTTCCGGCCCGACCTGCTGTGTCTGCGCGTCGGGACCCAGCCGACGGGACTGCTGCTGGTGACGGGCCTCGACCCGGGCTCGACGGTGCTGACCGAGCGCTACGACGAGATCGTCGCCGAGTACGTCCGGGCCGACCCCCAGGACGTCCCCGACGACATCCTCACCCGGGTCGCCGCCCAGCCGCCGGCACGAGTGCTCGACTCGCCGGTCTGGTCCGCGCTGCGCGCAGCCCGCGACGCCGGCCGCAGCGGCGAGGGGTTCCGCCGCGAGGTCGCCGAGATCGTCCGTACGTCGCTGGGCGTGACCACCGGCGCGGCGGCCGCGTCGTCCGCAGGCTAACGGCGGGCGCGCAGCCGGCGTACGACCGGTCGAAGCCGGCGCAGCGCGGGGGCGAGCCCGGGCACCCGACGGACCGCGGCTCGCAGCGCGGGATGCGACAGTGGGCCGCCCTTGGTGCGTGCCTTGGGGGGCAGGTGACGCTGCGCCGTCACCTGCCCGTCGCCGGCCACCCGCAGGGCCAGTCCGAGCCCGACCGGCTTCCCGCCGAGGGCGAGCTGCAACGGATGGGTCCCGGGCAGCGCGCTGAGCCAGGACTCGAGGCGCACGCTGCCGCCTCCCGGGTCGGCCACCAGGCGCGCGGGGACCGGGAGCCCGCCGATGTGCAGGGCGCCCTCACGTTCGACCGAGCCGCGGGCGTGGACGTCTCGCAGCTCGATGCGCAGGCGGGAGCCGGAGACCGTGTGCTGCACGCTGACGTCCTGCGGCTGCGGGTGGACGGCGCGGGCCAGGGGGTGCTCCGGGGAGGACACCGCCAGCACGAGTGCTCGTGAGCGGCGAGCGAACGCGACGACGGTCATCCCGTCGAGCAGCGCCGCCCCCGGCATGACCTCTGGCAGCGGTAGGTCCTCGGCCGTGTCCAGTCCTCCCACCCCGGTCGCCAGCCGGGCGCGCCAGACGCCGGGGTCGAGGGGGCTGCCATGAGCGGCCGAGCGCGGGTCGAGTCGGAACGTCGTGACGGTGGTGAGCGAGAGCCCACCTGACACGGGGACGAGCTTCGTGGCGACGTCCCCCGCGACCTCGTAGTTGACACCGGTGCTCGGCTCACGCAGATACAGCCGCAGCCGTGGATCGGCGACGGCGTCCGTCAGGTCGAGCAGGCCTTCGTCGACGCCGGGGCCCAGCGGCTCGGGTGGCACCCAGAGCACGCGGTCCTCGCGGCGTCGGAACAGCACGGGCGACCCGTCGGCCTGACACAGGGTCGTGCCCACCTCGAGGACCAGTAGGCCGTCGTGCCAGGTGACGGAACGGGTCACGGGTGTGGCGCTGAGGTGCCCGATGGTCTCGGTGACGGCCATGAGTGGGTCGAGGTGCCCGGCGCGTAGCAGTGCCGATTGCACCCGCTTGACGGGTGTGATGTAGGGGTCGACGCCGGCGAAGCGGGTGCGGGCCAGCTCGCTGGTGACCCGCAGCAGGGACTGCTGTCGCTCGGGTTCCCAGTTGCGGATGCTGCGTCCGATGAAGTCCATGACCTTGCCGCGGTACCAGTGGGAGAGCATCCGGTCGCGTTCGGGTCCGGGTTCGGTGTTGGCCTCGACGATGTCGAGGATCTCGGTCAGGTAGGGGTAGTAGGTGTCGGGGTCGATGCCTTGGGAGCTGTGCATGGTCCCGTCGGCTCGCATGTCCCAGAAGTAGCAGGGGTGTCCGCCCAGGACGGAGATCGTCTTGGCGCGGAAGTAGGCCGGGAGGACGAAGGCGTGGTCTTCCAGACGGCGCTTGCCTTCGGGGAAGCGCAGGTCGTGGGTGATGAGGAAGTCGCGCCGGAACATCTTGTGCGGGGTGAGCAGGTTGAGCAGCAGCGGCCAGGACAGGTCGACGCTGGGTTGGTCGCTGAGGAACATGGCGCTGGACAGCGGCCGGCGTCCGACGCGGACCTCGCGGCCGATGACGATGTCGGAGCTGTTGGCGCTGGCGTAGTCGTGCATGCGTTGCAGGGCGTCCGGGGCGAGGTGGTCGTCGTGGTCGGCGAAGAAGACGTACTCGCCGGTGGCCATGTCGAGCCCGACGTTGCGCGGGCGTCCGGGCCAGCCGGAGTTGGGGATGCGGGTGGTGCGGTAGTTGGGTCGGGCGGCGCACAGCTGTTCGAGGCGGGTGGCGGTGTCGTCGCTGGACCCGTCGTCGACGAAGATCGCCTCGAACTGCCCGGTGGGCAGGGTCTGGGCGTCCAGGGAGTCGACCAGCCGCTGCAGGGGGGCGCCCGTGTTGTAGGTCGGCACGATCACCGACACGCGCACGCTCATCGCGCCGGTCCCGCAGGGGCGACCGGACGGAGGGACAGCCTCGTCTGCTCCATGCGGCGCAGCCTAGGGCCCCGGCGTCAGGCTGAGCGCCTCCGGGGGGCCGGAGTGGGGGCCGGCGCGAGGGACGCGAGCAGGAGGCCGGCGGCGTGCGTGTCGGCGGCTCGCGCATCCAGCGCCGAGCGGGCGTTGCGGCGGGAGCCCTCGGTGACCGCCGCCGTGCTGGTGTGCAGAGCGGCGCGGAGCAGCTCAGTGAAGGAAGCCATCGGTGGCATCGCTGTGGTCATGCGTCCACACAAGCCCCGCCCCGTTACACCCGTGTGTCCGCCCGGCAAAACCTTCGAGAAGCGAAATCAGACCGTGGCGCCGGCGCGTGCGGTGATCGCCTGCTGGTAGAGCCGTCGGGCCCGGTAGGAGGAGCGCACCAGCGGTCCGCTCAGCACTGCGGCGAAACCGATCTGCTCGGCCTCGGCCTGCAGCTCGACGAACTCCTCGGGGTGCACCCAGCGCAGCACCGGGTGGTGGCGCGGTGACGGCCGGAGGTACTGGGTGATCGTGATCAGCTCGCAGCCGGCCGCGTGCAGGTCACGCAGCGCCTCGCTCACCTCGCTGCGCTCCTCGCCCATGCCCAGGATGAGGTTGGACTTGGTGACCAGGCCGGCGGCACGCGACCGGCGCAAGACGTCGAGCGACCGCTCGTAGCGGAAGCCGGGCCGGATGCGGCGGAAGATGCGCGGCACCGTCTCGACGTTGTGCGCAAGCACCTCCGGTCGCGTGCCGAACACCTCGGCGAGCTGGTCGGGATCGGCGTCGAAGTCGGGGATCAGCAGCTCCACGCCGGTGCCGGGGTTGAGCGCCTTGATCTGCCGCACCGTCTCGGCGTACAGCCAGGCGCCACCGTCGGGCAGGTCGTCGCGGGCGACACCGGTCACCGTGGCGTAGCGCAGGCCCATCGCCTGCACGGACCCGGCGACCCGGCGCGGCTCGTCACGGTCGAGGGCCACGGGCTTGCCGGTGTCGATCTGGCAGAAGTCGCATCGCCGGGTGCACTGGTCGCCGCCGATGAGGAACGTCGCCTCCCGGTCCTCCCAACACTCGAAGATGTTGGGGCAGCCGGCCGCCTCGCACACCGTGTGCAGGCCCTCGCGCTTGACCAGCGCCTTGAGTGCGGTGTACTCCGGGCCCATCGTGGCCCGGGTCTTGATCCAGCTCGGCTTCTTCTCGATGGGGGTCTCGCTGTTGCGGACCTCCAGACGCAGCAGCTTCCGTCCCTCGGGCGCGATCGTCACGTCATGAGGGTACGTCGCCGGGCGTGCTGTCGATCAGTCGGCCCGGCCCCGCGACCAGGACCTCCGCCAGTCGTTTCTCGACATAGGGCGTCACGTCCGCGACCGTGACAGGCCGACCGAGCTCGGCGCTCAGCGAGGTGACCGCGGCGTCGGGCAGCCCGCACGGGACGATGCGGTCGAACCAGCTCAGGTCGCAGTCGCAGTTGAGCGCGAAGCCGTGCATCGTGACGCCCTGCGAGACGCGGATGCCGATGGCGGCGACCTTGCGGTCCGGCCGGGCCCCGCCACCGGGCACCCAGACGCCCGAGCGCCCCTCGACGCGGGTCGCGTCGAGGCCGAGGTCGGCGCAGACCAGGATCAGCGCCTCCTCCACGCGGCGTACGTGGGCCACGACGTCGACGGGCTGGGGCAGCAGCACGATCGGGTAACCGACCAGCTGGCCGGGGCCGTGCCACGTGATCTTGCCGCCGCGGTCCACGTCGATGACCGGGGTGCCGTCCGCCGGGCGCTCCCAGGGCGAGGTGCGCTTGCCGGCCGTGTAGACCGGCGGGTGCTCGAGCAGCAGGACCGAGTCGGGTGCCTCTCCGGAGAGCCGGGCGGCGTGCCGCTGCCGCTGGGACTCCCAGGCCTGCTCGTAGTCGACGAGCCCGAGGTGGTCGAACGCGAGGTCACTCACGCCCCCAGCGTACGACGGGGCCGCTGCCGGGCCTGGGGACAACCTCGCGGCCGGGACGGCCGTTCGCGGCAGGCTGAGGTCATGGTCGAGCTGCATGTGCCCGGGTACGACGTCGGTGACCTGCTGGGCTTCGGTGCGGCGGGCGAGGTCTGGGCCGCCCGGGACCGGGTCACTCACGCGCCGGTCGCGCTCAAGCGCGTGCGGGTGCCCGGCGAGGAGGCGCGGGAGCGGTTGCTGCGTGAGGCGGCCGTGCTGTCGCGCATCCAGCACCCGCACGTCGTGCGGCTGCTCGAGGTGCTCTGCCTCGAGGGCTCCGTCGTGCTGGTGCTGGAGCACGCCGGCGGCGGCAGCCTGCGCCGGCTGCTGGCGGCGCGCGGCCGGTTGGCGCCCGGCGAGGTGGTCACGGTGCTGGTGCCGCTGGCCCAGGCTCTCGTCGCGGTGCACGGCCACGGCGTCGTCCACGGTGACGTGACACCCGCCAACGTGCTGCTCTCGGTCGACGGCCGCCCGCTCCTGGCCGACCTGGGCGTCAGCCAGCTCTTCGGTGTCGCCCCCGGCGACGTCGGGGGAACCCTCGGCTTCCTCGACCCGGCAGTGGGCGCCGGCAGCCGACCGGGGCCGGAGAGCGACGTGCACGGCCTCGCTGCCACCTGCTGGGCGGCCCTGACCGGCAGCCCGCCCTATGACGAGGTCGGGGCCCGCCGGCGCCCCTGGCTCGCCGACCCGGCCGCCGGGCCGCTGGTGGCCCTGCTGGAGGCGGCGATGGCGCCCGAGCCCGGCGACCGGCCGGGCCCTGCCGCGCTGGCCGACGCGGCCTTCCGGGCGGCCCAGGCCGTTCCGCTGCACCGGCCGGGCCTGCCGCTGGACGCCCGGTCTACGCCCGACGGCGAGGCGGTCACCTACCGGGTGCGCGCGGCCAGCGCCTCCGCCGGGCCTCCCGCCGGGCCTCCCGCCGGCCGTGGCGCTGCGCCGGGCTCGCGCCGCCGCCGTGCCGTGCCCCCGCATCGCCGGCTGATCGGTTCGGCGCTGGCGATCGCTTCGGTGCTGCTCGCCGTGCTGACCGTGCTGGCGGCCGGATCGCGGGGAGGCCCGCAGGCTGTGACCCGGGCGCCCTCGGCCCCGGCTGCACGCGGCGCCTCGGGGGCGCCGTCCACGGTCTCGACCCTGGCCTGGGCGACGGTTCTCCAGCGGCTGGACGCGCGCCGGTCGGCGGCGTTCGCGCGGGCCGACCCGGCGGCGCTGGAGGCCGTCTACGCGCGGGCGGCACCGGCACTGCGGCGCGACCGCGACCGGCTCGCGGCGCTGGTCACCCGCGGCCAGCGCGCGGAAGGGTTGCGGCTGCGCGCGACCGAGGTCAGCCAGCAGGACCGACATGCCGATCGGGTGGTGCTGCGCGTCGTCGACGTGCTCGCGCCCTACACGGTGCGCTCGCTCGACAGCGGCCGGGCCACGCCACAGCCCGGGCGCGGGGCGCGCGCGTGGCGGGTCACCCTGGTGCGCGACAGGGGTCGGTGGCGGTTCTACGACGTGGTCTCGGGCTGAGCCGGCGGCGCCAGCACGTCACGCAGGGCCGCCTCGAAGTCGCGGTGGCGGAACTGGAAGCCGGCGGCCTCCAGGCGCTTCGGCACCACGCGCTGGCCACCGAGCAGGTCGCGGGCGAAGTCGCCCAGGGGGAGGACCAGTGCCGGGCCGGGCACGCGCAGCACGGCCGGACGGTGCAGCACCCGGCTCATGACCCGCGTCAGGTCCGCGTTGCGCAACGGCTCCGGGGCGCTGATGTTGAACGGCCCCTCGAGGTCGTCGCGGTCGAGGAGGAAGCGCATCGCCCGGACCCAGTCCTCGAGCGACACCCAGCTCCACCACTGCTGCCCCGAGCCGAGCCGGCCACCGAGCCCGACCCGGAAGAGCGGCAGCAGCCGGCGGCCGAACGCGCCGCCCTGCGCGGCGACGACGACCGCGGAACGCGCCGTCACGACCCGGATCCCCGCGTCCCGGGCCGGGGCGGTGGCCTCCTCCCACTCCCGCGCGACCCGCGCCAGGTAGGTGTCGCCTGCGGGGGCGTCCTCGGTCAGGACGTCGTCGCCGGGGTTGCCGTAGTAGCCGACCGCCGAGGAGGAGACGAGCACCCTCGGGCGAGGGTCGGCAGCGGCCATGGCCGCGGCGATGGTGGTGGTCGCGGCGATGCGTGTGGTCAGCACCTGGCGCTTGTAGGCCGGCGTCCACGGCCGGTCGCCGAGGCCGGGGCCGGCCAGGTTCACGACGGCGTCGGTCCCGGTGAGGGCGGCGGGGTCGACGTAGCCCGACGTCGGGTCCCACCGCGCCTCGTCGGCCGCGCGCGGCTCGCGGCGCACGAGCCGCACCACCTGGTGGCCGTCCGAGCGCAGCGCCGTCGTGAGCGCGCCGCCGAGCAGCCCGGAGGCGCCGGTCAGGACTGCCCTCACCGCTGCACCCGCACCGTCGGGCACGTGCGTGCGACCACGGTCACAGGCCGAGGTCCGCCTCGAACGCACCTTCCTCGAGGCGTGCCTTCATCGTGCTCAGGAAGCGCGCGGCGTCGGCACCGTCGACGATCCGGTGGTCGTAGGAGAGCGCCAGGTAGCACATCGAGCGGATCGCGATCGTCTCGCCGAGGTCGGCGTCGTCGACGACGACCGGGCGTTTGACCACCGCGCCGGTGCCCAGGATCGCCACCTGTGGCTGGTTGATGATCGGTGTGTCGAACAGCGCGCCGCGACTGCCGGTGTTGGTCAGGGTGAAGGTGCCGCCGGCCAGCTCGTCGGGGCCGATCTTGTTGCTGCGCGTGCGCGCCGCGAGGTCGGCGATCTTGCGGGCCAGCCCCGCGATGTTGAGATCGCCCGCCTCCTTGACCACCGGGACGATCAGGCCCTTCTCGGTGTCCACCGCGATGCCGAGGTTCTCGACGTCGAAGTAGGTGATCTCGCCCTTCTCCGTGTCGATCGTCGAGTTGACCCGCGGGTGGACCTTGAGGGCCTCGACGGTGGCCTTGGCGAGGAACGGCAGGTAGGAGAGCTTGACCCCCTCGCGCGCCTCGAAGTCGTCCTTCGCGCGCGCCCGCAGCCGGGCGATACGGGTCAGGTCGACCTCGACCACGGTGGTGAGCTGGGCGGAGACCTGCAGCGACTCGACCATCCGCTTGGCGATGGTCTTGCGCAGCCGCGACATCGCCTCGGTCGTGCCGCGCAACGGGGACGGCGCCGAGCTGCTGCTCGGCGCGCCGCCCGGTGCGGACGGCGCCGACGCCGCGGCAGCCGGCTGCTGCTGCTTGCGCTGGGCGGCCTCCAGGACGTCCTGCTTGCGGATGCGACCGCCGACACCGGTGCCGGACAGGCTCGACAGGTCGACGCCGTGCTCGCTGGCCAGCTTGCGGACCAGGGGAGTGACGTAGGCCCCGCCCTGCGAGTCACCGGCGCTCTGGGCTTGTTCAGGCGCGGTCCGGGCGGGGGGCTCCTGCTGCGCCGGCTGCGTCTGCTCCGCCTGCTGCGGTGGGGCCGACTGCTGCGGTGGGGCCGACTGCTGGGCGGGCGCCGACACCAGCGAGGGAGCGCTCTCCTGCGCCGGTTCTGCGGCCGGTTCCTGCTGCCCGCTCTCCTCCTCCTCCTCCTCCTCCTGCTGCTGCTGCTGCTGCTGGGGGGCCTCGTCCTCCTGCGGTGCGGCCTGCTCGCGCCCGCCGCTGCCGTCGCCGATCACGGCCAGCTCGGCGCCGACGTCGACGGTCTCGTCCTCGGCGACCAGGATCTTCTGCAGAACCCCCGCGGCCGGAGAGGGGATCTCGGTGTCGACCTTGTCGGTCGAGACCTCGAGCAGCGGCTCGTCGACGCCGACCTGGTCGCCCTCCTGCTTGAGCCAGCGGGTGACGGTGCCCTCGGTCACGCTCTCCCCGAGCGCGGGCATGGTGACCGACGTACCACCGCCGCCGGACGACTGCTGCGGCGCCTCCTGCTCCTGCTGCGGCGCCCTCTGCTCCTGCTGGGGTGCCGCCTGCTGCTCCTGCTGGGGTGCCGCCTGCTGCGCTGCCGCGCCCGGCTCGGACGCCTCCTGCTCCTGCTCCTGCTGCTCACCGCCGCCCTCCGCGCCGGCGCTGCCGTCGCCGATCACCGCCAGCTCGGCGCCGACGTCGACGGTCTCGTCCTCGCCGACGAGGATCTTCTGCAGCACGCCGGTGGCGGGGGAGGGGATCTCGGTGTCGACCTTGTCGGTGGAGACCTCGAGCAGCGGCTCGTCGGCGTTGACCTGATCGCCCTCGTGCTTGAGCCAGCGGGTCACGGTGCCTTCGGACACGCTCTCGCCGAGAGCCGGCATGGTTACCGAGGTCGACATGTCTTCTCGATCTCCTTCTCGTCAGCGCAGCAACGCTGGTCGCGATACAAGCATGAGGACTAGCCGTGCATGTGCAGGGGCTTGCCGGCCAGGGCGAGGTGGGCCTCGCCGAGGGCCTCGGTCTGGGTGGGGTGGGCGTGGATCAGCTGGGCCACGTCGTCGGGGAAGGCCTCCCAGTTGTAGATCAGCTGAGCCTCCGCGACGAGCTCGCCGACGCGGCTGCCCACCATGTGGATGCCCACGACCGGCCCGTCCTTCTGGCGGACCAGCTTCACGAAACCCGCGGTCTTGAGGATCTGGCTCTTGCCGTTGCCGGCCAGGTCGTAGATCAGCGTCTCGACCGCGTCGTCGCCGAAGCGCTCCTTGGCCCGGGCTTCGGTGATGCCCACCGAGGCCACCTCGGGCTCGCAATACGTGACGCGAGGCACGCCGTCGTAGTCGATCGGGGTCGGCTCGAGCCCGGCAAGGCGCTCGGCGACGAGGATCCCCTCGCCGAAGCCGACGTGCGCCAGCTGCAGCGTCGGGATGAGGTCACCCACCGCCGAGACCGTCGCGACGCTGGTCTGGCAGTAGCCGTCGACCTTGACGAAGCCGCGTTCCATCTCGATGCCGACCTGCTCGTAGCCCAGCTCCTGCGACACGGGGCCGCGACCGACGGCCACGAGCAGCAGGTCGGCGTCGAGCTGCTTGCCGCTCTCCAGCGACACCCGCACGCCGGTCTCGGTCCGCTCCACCCCCGAGAACCGGGCGCCGAGCTCGTAGCGGATGCCCCGCTTGCGGAAGGCGCGCTCGAGCGCCTTGGAGGCCTGCTCGTCCTCGAGGGGCACGAGGTGGGGCAGCGCCTCGACGATCGTCACCTCGGCGCCGAACGAGCGCCAGACACTGGCGAACTCGCAGCCGATCACGCCGCCACCGAGCACCACGACCGACGCCGGAACCGTCTCGCGGTGCAGGGCGTGGTCACTGCTGATGACGTACTGGCCGTCGAGCTCCAGACCGGGCAGCGACTTGGGCACCGAACCGGTCGCGAGCACGACGTGGCGGCCCTCGAGCCGTTGGCCCTCGACCTCCACCGCGGTCGGCGAGACCAGCCGCCCCATGCCCTCGACGTAGGTGATCTTGCGGCTCTTGACCAGGCCCTGCAGACCCTTGTACAGCCGCGTGACCACGCCGTCCTTGTACTCGTTGACGGCCGGCATGTCGATGCCGTCCAACGTGCTGCGCACGCCGAACTGCCCGCTCTCGCGCGCGGCGTCGGCGACCTCGGCGGCGTGCAGCAGCGCCTTGGTGGGGATGCAGCCCTGGTGCAGGCAGGTGCCGCCGAGCTTGCCCTTCTCGACCAGCGCGACGCTCATTCCGAGCTGGGCGGCGCGCAGCGCGCACGCGTAGCCGCCGCTACCTCCCCCGAGGACGACGACGTCGTACACGGTGCCGGCGCTCTCCGCCACGGCTGTCTCCCCTGGGATCGGTGTGATCTGCACCTGGAACGGCCTCATCCTTCCACCGTGCGGGCGTGTCGGGGCAATCGGGTGTGAGCGCGCCGCGGGGGGCGGCCTGCCGTGCCCTACGGTGGGTCTGGCAAAACGACAGGCGGGTGCCCCCAGCACCCCGGGCGGTAGGCCAGGAGGAGTTCGTGCCGCTGTTCCGCAGGCGCCAACGCCGGGGCACGGTCCGCGTGGCCGACACGGCTGACGTCGACCACCTCAAGGCGTTCGCGCGCGACCACACCGGTGTCGAGGCCTTCATCGAGCCGCCGACCGCCGTCTCCACCACGACGGTCGTGTTCGTGGCGAGCACCGGGGAGTGGACGCGGCGGCGGGTCCGCGACGCGCGGGCCGCCCACGAGGTGGCCAACAAGCTGGGCATCCCGTCCTACGACGCCGCCGTCGTGGGCTACCCGCAGCGGATGCGCGACTGGAACCAGCGCCGTCGCAGGGCGCCGGGCGACCCCGCCACCGAGGGGGGCGAGGCGCCGGCCTGACCGGCCCGCCGGCCACCTCCACCGGTCAGAGCGCGCCGGCGGCGACCTCCTCCGCGAGGCGCACCAGGGTGCGTACGGCGGCGCCGGTGCCGCCCTTCGGCGTGTAGCCGTGCGGAGGCGAATCGTTGAACGCCGGTCCGGCGATGTCCAGGTGCGCCCAGCGCAGCCCCTCGCCGACGAAGTCGCGCAGGAACAGGCCCGCGACGAGCATGCCGCCGTACTTGTCGCCCATGTTCGCGATGTCGGCGACCGAGGAGTCCATCGACGCTCGCAGCTCCTCGGGCAACGGCATCGGCCACATCTGCTCGCCGGCACCCTTCGCCGCCTCGTAGACGGCGGTGCGCAGGTCGTCGTCGTTGGCCATGATCGCGCTGGTGCGCGAGCCGAGCGCGACGAGCTGCGCGCCGGTCAGCGTCGCCACGTCGACGATCAGGTCCGGGCTGTCCTCGCTCGCCCGCACCAGCGCGTCGGCGAGGATCAGGCGGCCCTCCGCGTCGGTGTTGAGCACCTCGACGGTCTTGCCTCCGTAGATGCGCAGCACGTCGGAGGGCCGCTGGGCCGTGCCGGACGGCATGTTCTCGGCCATCGGCGCCCACGCCGTCACGTTGACGTCGAGACCGAGCCGGGCGACGGCGGTGACCGCCGCGATGACGGCGGCGGCGCCGCCCATGTCGGCCTTCATCCACTCCATCGCCGAGGACGGCTTGAGCGAGAGTCCGCCCGAGTCGAAGGTGATCCCCTTGCCGACCAGCGCCAGGTGCTTCTTGCCCCGGCCGGACCGGTAGCTGATCTTCACCAGCCGCGGCGGCCGCGAGGAACCCTGTCCGACGCCCAGGATGCCGCCGTACCCGGCCTTCCGCAGCGCCTTCTCGTCGAGGACCTCGACGGAGAGCCCCGCGTCCTTGGCGGCCTTCGACGCCTCGTCGGCGAAGACCGCCGGCGGCAGGTCCGACGGTGGGGTGTTGACCAGGTCCCGGGCGAGGTGCACGGCGCTCACCAGGGTGTGCGCGCGGTCGACCGCCTTCTTCGCGGCGCGGTCGCGCGCCGAGCCGGTCAGCAGCGTGAACGCGTCCACCGGGTCCTTGTGGTCGGCCTTCGAGGCCACCCGGTAGGAGCGGTAGGCGTAGGCGCCCAGCAGCGCGCCCTCGGCGACGGCGGCGATCTCGCCGACCGTGGAGGCCGGCAGAGCCAGCCCGACGCGGGCCGACCCGGCCAGGGCACGGGCCGCCGTGCCGGCCGCGCGGCGCAGCGTCTCCTCGTCGTACGTCGCCTCGCCCTTGCTCTGGGGTGCCGGCCCGAGCCCGACTGCCACCACCACGGGTGCCCCCGTCGCGCCGAGCGAGGGCAGCTTGACCACCTCGTTCTTCTTGCCCGTCCCGCCCAGTGCCTGCACCGTCGCGACCAGCCTGCCCTTGAACGCCTTGTCGACGTCCTCGGCTCCCGGGGCGAGGACGAGCCCCTTGGGGCCGTTCGTCACCCCGATGACGAGGGCCTCGACCTTGAGGCCCGCCGGCTTGGCGTTGCTGAGGCTCACAGTGGACACGCGGAACGCCCCGATCTTGAACTCGTGACGAGCGGTCCGTCACGGACTGGGGCGATGCTAGCGTCCGCGCTCATGACCGACGACCTGCGCCGATCCCCGCTGCACGAGCGACACGTCGCCCTGGGGGCGAAGCTGGCCGACTTCGGCGGCTGGGAGATGCCGATCGAGTACCCCGGTGGCGGCGTGGTCAAGGAGCACACCGCCGTCCGCGAGGCGGTCGGCCTCTTCGACGTCAGCCACCTCGGCAAGGCGGAGGTGAGGGGGTCAGGGGCGGCCGAGTTCGTCAACCGCACGCTGTCCAACGACCTCGCCCGCATCGGCCCGGGCAAGGCCCAGTACACGCTGTGCTGCGACGACGCGAGCGGCGGAGTCGTCGACGACCTGATCGCCTACTACGCGAGCGAGGACGAGGTCTTCCTGATCCCCAACGCCGCGAACACGGCGGAGGTCGTACGTCGGCTGGCCGCCGCGGCGCCCGAGGGGGTGACGGTGCGCGACCGGCACGAGGACTTCGGGGTGCTCGCCGTGCAAGGCCCGCGCGCCGGTGAGGTGCTCACGGCCCTCGGGCTGCCGCACGAGGAGCTCGAGTACATGTCGTTCGCCCGCGCCCGGTGGCAGGGCGCCCCGCTGACCGTCTGCCGCACCGGCTACACCGGCGAGCGGGGCTACGAGCTGGTGCCTCGGTGGGACGACGCACCGGCGCTGTGGGACGCGATCCTGAGCGCGGGGGAGGGCGCCGGCATCCGGGCCTGTGGCCTCGGTGCGCGCGACACCCTGCGCACCGAGATGGGCTATCCGCTGCACGGCCAGGACCTCTCGCTGGACATCACGCCGGTCCAGGCGCGCTGCGGCTGGGCGGTCGGCTGGAAGAAGCCGCAGTTCTGGGGCCATGACGTGCTGCTCGCCGAGAAGGAGGCGGGGGCCCGGCGGCTGCTGTGGGGGCTGGAGGGGCTCGAGCGCGCCATCCCTCGCCCGCACATGGCAGTGACCCTCGACGGCACGCCGGTCGGTGAGGTCACCAGCGGCACCTTCTCCCCCACGCGCAAGGTCGGGATCGCGCTCGCCCTGCTCGACCGGTCGGTGGCCGAGGGCGGCGAGGTGGCCGTGGACGTCCGGGGGCGTCCGGCCCGGTTCCGCGTCGTGAAGCCGCCGTTCGTGTCGGCGACGACCAGCGGCTGATCGGCAGTCCCGGCGAAGGGGTTCAGCCTGGCTCGCGGCCGTCCCCGGGACCGGCGGTCACGGTCGCGTCGCCGGTGTCGGACGCGGGCCCGTCGGGGGCCGGCTGCCAGGGCCGCACGTCGGACAGCAGCGACGACGCGACCTGCAGCAGGGGCACGACGCTGAGAGCGCCGACGCCTTCCCCCAGGGACAGCCGGAGGTCCAGGACCGGGTCGAGCGAGAGCCGGTCGAGGGCCATCGTGTGGGCGGGGTCGGCGCTGCGGTGTGCCGCCACCCACCAGTCCACGGCCCGGAATGAGACCCGGTGCGCCAGCAGTGCCGCCGCGGAGGACACCAGGCCGTCGAGTACCACCGGCGTACGGCGGGCAGCAGCCTGCAGCAGGAAGCCGGTGATCGCCGCCAGGTCGGCTCCGCCCGAGGTGGCCAGCAGCGCCGGATGGTCGGCGAGGACCGGCCGGCCGCGGCGCATGGCGTCACGCACCGCCGCGGCCTTGCGCATCCACGTGCCGTCGTCGATGCCCGAGCCGCGGCCGGTCACAGCGGCCGCGTCGCTGCGGGTGAGCAGCCCCACCACCGCTGCCGCGGGGGTGGTCGACGCGACGCCGAGGTCGCCGAGCACCAGCAGCTGCGCGCCACCGTCGATCTCCTGGTCGGCCGTCGCGATGCCTGCGGCGAGCGCCTGCTGCACCGCCTCGGCGCTGAGCGCGTCCTCGCGGTCGATCCGCCCCGACGGCCGGCCGAGGCCCACGTCGACGAGCCGCACCGGCACCCCGGCCCGGCTGGCCTGGCAGCTCGCGGGGGCGACACCGTCGACGAACCGGTCGGCGATCCACCGGCTCGCGTCCGCCGGCCACGCCGATACCTGCGCCGCGGCCACGCCGTGGTCGGCCGCGAACACGACGAACGTCACGTGCTCCAGCGGCCGCGGGACCGACCGGCCCTGGGTGCGCGCCAGCCAGACCACCAGGTCGCCCAGCCGCCCGAGCCCGTCGCCGGGCAGCGTCAGCCGCGAGAGGTGCGCACGGGCGGTCTGACCGACGACCTCGTCGGGGCGCTCGATGCGCTCGCCGAGCGCCGTCAGGTCGACCGAGGTCATGACCGTCCCGTCAGGGCCAACACAGGCTTCACCTCGCGTACACGCTGAGCGTCAACTCTCCGGCGCGACGACGGTAGCCGGTTCGAACCGTGGGGTGGCCTCGAAGGCGGCGCGGCGCGCCACCCGCCGCAACGCCAGCAGCACCGGACGGCCGGTCAGCGCGACCAGTACCGCGTTGGTGACGGCGCGGGGGATGTCGAAGCCCAGCGACGTGGCGAGCGTGTAGGCCGCGAACCGCGTGAGGTTGTCGTGGACCGCATCTCCCGCGACGAAGGACAGCCCGCTGTCCAGACCGGTCACGAACGGCCACATCCACAGGTTCATCAGCGCCCCGTACGCCAAGCCTGCGACCCCGCCGTACGCCGAGAGCAGCGCGATCTCGCGCCAGCCCCGGGCCCGCGGCAGGCACCCGGCGAAGAAGCCCACCCAGCCGGCCGCCAGCATCTGGAAGGGCAGCCACGGCCCGACCCCCGCGGTCAGCAGCGCGCTGGCGAACAGCGTGACCGATCCCAGCACGAAGCCGAAGCCCCGGCCGAGCACCCGGCCCGAGAGGATCAGCAGGAAGAAGACCGTCTCGAAGCCGGCGGCCCCGCCGCCCAGCGGGCGCAGCGCCGCACCGACCGAGGCCAGCACGCCGAGCAGCGCCACCGCCTTCGCGTCCATGGCGCCCTCGGCCAGCTCGGCCAGCACGACGGCGAGCACCAGTGGCAGCAGCAGCACGAACAGCCACGGCGCGTCGTGCCGGTCGGCCAGTGACGCCCCCGCGTCCACCAGCAGCGGCCAGCAGAAGGCCAGCAGGCCGACGGTGCTGACCAGGGCGAGGCTGAGCAGCGTGCGCGGCCGGATGCGTACGGCGTGCCAGCGCGTGGCGCCGTGGACGGCGGCGGGGGGCAGGCTCATCCCGCCGCCCGCAGCGCGTCGGCGACCTCGTCGACGGTGAGCATGCCGACCGGCGCGAGGATCTTGGCCACCTGTGGCGCGAACGAGGGCGAGGACATCACCACCTCGCGGGTCGGCCCGTCGCTCACCACCTCGCCCCCGGCGAGCACGACGGTGCGGTGGGCAACCGTGGCGGCCAGCTCGACGTCGTGCGTGGCCAGCACGACCGCGTGTCCCTCGGCGGCCAGCTCGCGGAGCGTGACGACCAGGGCGGCCTTGCCGGGATAGTCCAGGCCGCGGGTCGGCTCGTCGAGCAGGACCAGCGGGGGGCGGCCGGCGAGCACGACGGCCAGGGCCAGCGACAGCCGCTGGCCCTCGGACAGGTCGCGCGGATGGGTGGCGGGGTCGATGCCGGGCGCCAGCCGCGCGAGCAGCCCGGCGGCCGTGCCCGCCGGGACAGCCGCATCGGCGTCGGCCTGCGCGCACTCGTCGCGCAC
Source organism: Actinomycetota bacterium (assembly GCA_030841035.1). GTDB lineage: Bacteria > Actinomycetota > Actinomycetes > JACCUZ01 > JACCUZ01 > BP-173. Next base: position 16,598 of record JAVEDI010000020.1, on the reverse strand, counting down.
GGTGTCGGCGTACAGCAGGTCGCCCGGCTCCTGCGGCACCAGACCGACGTGGCGCACCAGCTCGCGCGGCGCCAGGTCGGCCGGGACCGCGCCGTCGACCGACACGCGGCCGGCGGCCGGTCGCGCCATGCCGACGAGCGACGCGAGCAGCGTGGACTTGCCGGCGCCGTTGCGGCCCATCAGCGCGACCACCTCACCGTGGCCGACGGCCAGGTCGACCCCGCGCAGCGCCACCGTCGACCCGTAGCGCACGACCAGCCCGCGGACCGACACCAGCGGGGCACCCGGGGGGGTGGCGAGGGGCACGGCCGGCGGCTGCCCGGCCTGCGTGATCGTGAGCCGGTCGCGCAGGTCACCGGCCCGCCGCCGGGCATCGCGCACCGAGAGCGGCAGCGGCGACCAGCCGGCGAGCCGGCCGAGCTCGACGACCGGCGGCGCCACCGGTGCGGTCGCCATGATCTCCCCCGGCTCGCCGATGACGAGCGGCGCTCCGCCGCCCGGGACCAGCACGACCCGGTCGGCGTACTGCACCACCCGCTCGAGGCGGTGCTCGGCCAGCAGCACGGTCAGGCCCAGGTCGTGCACCAGCCGCTGGAGCAGGGCCAGCACCTCCTCCGCCGCGGCGGGGTCCAGCGCGGAGGTCGGCTCGTCGAGCACCAGCACCTTGGGGTGCGCGGCCAGCACCGACCCGATCGCGACGCGCTGCTGCTGCCCGGCGGAGAGGGCGGCCAGCGCCCGGTGGCGCACAGAGGCCATGCCGAGCACGTCGAGCACCTCCTCGACCCGCCGCCGCATGACCTCGGGCGCGACGCCCTGCGACTCCATGCCGTAGGCCAGCTCCTCCTCGACCACGTCGGTGACGAACGTCGCGAGCGGGTCCTGGCCGACGTAGCCCACCACGTCGGCCAGCTCGCGGGGCGGGTGGTCGCGGGTGTCCCGTCCGTCGACGGTGACCCGACCGGTCAGGAGGCCGCCGGTGAAGTGCGGCACCAGGCCGTTGACCGCACGCAGGAGCGTCGACTTGCCCGAGCCGGTGCGCCCGACGACGAGGCACAGCTCGCCCTCCGCCACGTCGAGGTCGACGTGGGAGAGCACCGGGTGGCTGCGCCCGGTGTAGCGCACCGAGACGTCCTCGAAGCGGATCATGCTCACGCCGCGGTCGCTCTCGACCCGTGAGCGGGTACGCCGGCGCCGGGGGACTCCTCGGCCTCCCCGTCGGGTGCGGGCACCGGCGCGAGCCAGGCCGGCAGGAGCGCGACCAGGACACCGAGGGCGGCCAGCGCCGGCAGCGGCGGCGCCGTGGTCGGGTCGGGGCGCAGGGCGAGGATGCCGGGACCGGCCGAGGCGAGCAGGACAGCGACCGCGGCCGCGGCGCCGGACACCGCCACCGCCCACTCCGGCGCGTCCCACGGGTCGGGCCGGTAGCGGCTGCGCGTCGCCCGGCGGCCGCCGACGGCCAGCCCCGCCACGGCGAGCGCGGCGCCGGCGAGCAGCATCGGCAGACCGAGGGCCGTGGGCGACCCGGCGTCGAGCAGCCCGTAGATGCCGATGCAGACACCGATCAGGCCGCCACCGGTCAGCAGGCCGGTGACCCGCCGTCCTCGACGGTCGGCGCCCGCCCGCCCGAAGCCGCGGGCGTCCATGGCCGCGGCGAGCTCGACGGAGCGTTCCAGCGCCGACTCCAGCACCGGCATCGCCACGCCGCGCAGACCGCGCAGCCCGCGGTCGGGCCGGCCGCGCAGCCGCCGCGCGGCTCGCACCCGGGTGACCGCCTCGACCAGCTGCGGGGAGAAGCTGAGCGCCACGACGACGGCGACGCCTACCTCGTAGAGCGCTCCGGGCAGCGACTGCAGGAGCCGCTTGGGGCTGGCCAGCGCGTTCGCGGCGCCCACGCACGCCAGCATGGTGGCGAGCTGCAGGCCGTCGTACAGCGCGGCGACCACCGCCGGCAGCGTCACGTCGCCGCCGAGCCGCACACCGGCGGCCCAGTCGGGCAGGGCCACCTCGGGCAGCTGCAGCAGCACGTGGCCGGGGGTGGGGGCGCCGAACAGGGCGGCGAAGACCACCCGGATCGCGAGGACCACCAGGCCCATCCGCAGGTAGAAGCCGTAGGCGCGCGCCCACGGGGCGTCGGTGCGCCGGGCCGCGACCACGTAGCCGGCGACGGCGACGACCAGCCCCAGCAGCAGCGGGTTGGTGGTGCGGCTGGCGGCGGTGGCCAGCCCGATGGCCCACAGCCACCAGGCGCCGGGGTGCAGCGAGCGGGGCAGCCGCCAGCCGGTCACGGCCCACCTCGACGGGACCGCAGGTAGGCCGCGAGGCCGATGCCGGCGGCGACCAGGCCGCCGACCGCGGCGCCGGCCGTGCCCGGCAGCGAGCTCCCGGACGCGGCGGAGTCGGCGGCGGTGACGGGAGACGTGCTGCTGTCGGGGGCAGTCGCGGCGGGGACCGCGGTCGTGGGTCCTGCGGCGGAGCTGGTCGGGACCGGCGCCGTCTCGCGGGTCGCAGCGGTCGCGCTCCGCGGCGCCGCAGTGGTCGTGGCGGTCCTGCTCGGCCGGGCAGCGGGAGCCGACGCCGCCCTGGTGGCTGCGTCCTGCGTCCTGCTCGGCCCGGGCGCCGGCTCCGTGGTGGGTGCCCCGGAGGGTCGCGGCGCGGGGGAGGCGGCCTGTGGGCAGATGGCTGCCAGGCCGAGGTCGGGCGGCGGCTTCTTGCCGCCGTCCTGCCACACCCACGCCTCGGTCGAGCGCGGCTTCGGGTCGTGCGTGCCGGGCCCCTCGTTGGCGTAGACCCAGGTGCGCGACCCGGGGGCGCGGTACCAGTACGACCAGTACGTGGTGCCGGTGGTGTCGGTGCAGGACGCGGGCTGTTGGTCGAGCTGGCAGAGCAGACCGTCGCGCGCGCGCAACGTGTAGCGGAAGCCGGCCTTGGTCAGGGCGGCGAAGCCGTCACGCGGGTCGCCGAGCGCGCAGCCCGTCCGCAGCGTCCCACCGATCTGACGCGCGTCGACCACCACACCGACGCAGTCGGTGGCGGCCGAGGCAGGTGCGGCCCGTACCGGGCCGATCGACAGACCGACCAGCGCCGCTACGGTCGTGACGACGAGCGTCGCCACCGTCCGGAGCGCCGTGCCGGCAGTCGGGCCGCACCTCACTCGGTCATCCACCTACTCTTCGAGCGCCCTCAGCAGGCCAGCCTGGGCAGCGTGCGCGTGGCTCCCGCGGCGGTGATGTCGGCAAACGCGGTGCCCGCCATCGCCGGGACCGCTTGCGCCGTCGCCCGCAGCGCGTCGCCGCTGCCCTTGCGGTCGTAACGCACCTTGCCGCGGTTGGCCGGCTTGCCGCCGCAACCGACCTGCAGGTCGGTGATGAACCGGACGGCCCGCGCCGCCGCGGCCCCACGGCCGGCTGCGTCCAGTGCCTGTGCGGCCAGCCCGGTGGTGTTGGTGTTGCGCACGCCGTTGCCGGTGAACGAACCGTTCTTGTTCTGCTGGCGTGTCAGCCAGGTCGCGGCGCGCGCAGCGGCGGCGGTGGCCTTCCGTCCCCCCACCTCCAGCAGTGCCTGCACGGCGAAGGCGGTGGCGTCGACCGAGGCGACGCAGCCGGCGGTGCTGATCTCGAGCGGGAAGGCGCCGTTGCGGCACTGCTGGTTGCGCAGGTAGCGGACCGAGGCGGCCGACGGCCCGGCCTTCGTGGTGCGCTGCAGGCCGGTCAGCGCGAGCGACTGGGTGATCGTGTTGCTGAAGTCGCCGAACTTGCTCTCGTCGCTGAAGCGGCCGCGGTTGCCCGTCGGGCAGACGCGTGCCCGGGTGCCCCCGCACTCGAGACGGAGCAGCTGGAAGGCGAGCTTGTGGCGTGGCGCCGTACCGAACTCGTTGGGCCGGGTGCCCGCAGCCGCGGCCACGTTGAGCAGCTTGGCGAAGGAGCCGGCGTAGAACTCCGTCGGGTCACCGCCGCCGGTGTAGTCGACCACGTGGCGCGTCAGCGCGGCGGTGGCCTGCCGAGCCGCCTTGCGGCCGACCCCTGCGGAGTCCAGGGCGAGTACGACGTCGGCGGTCAGCCCGTAGTCGGCGCCGAACTGGCCGCTGATCAGGTGCTGGGCGGTGAGCTGGCGGCCGAGCCAGCCGGCTGCGGCGTCGGCGCGGCTGGTGGTGGGAGCCGCGGACGCCGAGCCGGGCACGGCCAGCACGAGGGCGGTCGCGACGAGGAAGACCGCGCTGGCTGCGAGGCCGCGGCGCAGGGCCCCGCGTGCGCGGGGGACAGAGCTGTTCGGGGTCACCGGTGATGTCCTTTCAGGGGGAGCGATCCGTGACGGGCCCCTGAACGTCCGGCAGACGACGACGCCCCCGACGCGCGTGCTGCGCGTGGGGGGCGTGACGTCGGACCGGGAGGTCCGGGCTCCGCCCCGCATGCCTCGACGGAATGAAGGGAGCCGCTCGCGCCACGCAGGTGCTCCGGCTCGCCGCTCCCGGGAGATCCCGGGGGAGGCCTACGGTTGCGGGTCAGCGCCGGACTCGGACCGGCTTCCCCTGCTGTGGCGCATGTTGAGTTGTGGCGGGTGCGGGCCGCACCCTCCCGGACTAGACCATGGGGGGTCCGTCACAGTCAATCCGACGGGCAGCACGCACCGGGGTGCGGGTGCGATCATGGCGCCGTGTCCTACATCTGGCGCTTCGAGAAGACCGACGGGTCGCCCGTCAGCAACGCCGAGCTGCCCTCGGAACGCTTCCCGACCCAGGCCGATGCCGAGTCGTGGATCGGCGAGGCGTGGCGCGACCTGCTCGGGCAGGGTGTCGACCAGGTGCGACTGCTCGAGGGCGACAGAGAGGTCTACGGACCGATGAGCCTGCACCCGGCCGAGTAGCGCACCCCGGGCCGGGAGCCCGTCAGGTCAGGGGCGCCGCTTCGGTGCCTTGCGCGCGGTCTCGCCCGGGTCGGTCACCGCGACCGGCAGCAGCGCCTCGTCGATGCGCGCCATGACGGAGCCGTCGAGCTTCACACCGGCGGCCTCGACGTTGTCCTGCACCTGCTCCGGTCGGCTGGCGCCGATGATGGCGCTGGAGACGTTGGAGTTCTGCAGGACCCAGGCGACGGCGAGCGCCGCCATCGACAGACCGACGTCCTTGGCGACCGGCTCGAGCAGAGCGACGCGCTCGAGCACCTCCTCGCGCAGGAAGCTCATCGTGGCGCTGTCGTCTCCGGCGGCCCGCGATCCCTGCGGCGGCGCGGACCCTGGCTTGTACTTGCCGGTCAGCACCCCGCCGGCGATCGGTGACCACACGATCTGGCCGATGCCGAGCGCCTCGCACGTCGGCACGACCTCGCCTTCGATGACCCTCCACAACGCGGAGTACTGCGGCTGGTTGGAGACCAGGCTGATGCCCAGCTCGTCGGCCATCGTCTTGGCCTCGCGGATCTGGTCGGCGGTCCACTCCGAGACGCCGATGTAGAGAGCCTTGCCGGCTCGCACGATGTCGGCGAACGCCTGCATCGTCTCCTCGAGCGGCGTGTCGGTGTCGTACCGGTGCGCCTGGTAGAGGTCGACGTAGTCCATCTGCAGCCGACGGAGCGAGGCGTCGATGCCCTCCATCATGTGCTTGCGCGACAGGCCCCGGTCGTTCTTGCGGTCACCCATCGGCCAGTAGACCTTGGTGAACACCTCCAGGCCGGAGCGCCGCTCGCCCCTCAGCGCGCGCCCGAGCACCTCCTCCGCCCGGCCGCCGGCGTACACGTCGGCGGTGTCGAAGGTGGTGATGCCGCTCTCGAGAGCGGCGCGCACGCACTGGGTCGCCTGCTCCTCTTCGACCTGGCTGCCGTGGGTGAGCCAGTTGCCGTACGAGATCTCACTGACGACGAGGCCGCTGCGGCCCAGATGACGGAACTCCATGAATCGAGCCTATGTGGCGATCATGGCGCGCCCGGAGCGGGGTCGGCTACTTCGCCCGCGCCCGGCGGCCGCGCAGGCCGGGCGGCGGGAGCCGGAAGCGGCGGATCTGCATGCTTCGCATCAGGGCGTAGGGCAGGGCACCCCGGTGGCTCTCGTCGGGGAGGCTGCTGCGCAGGCCGCTGCGCAGCCGGACGGCCAGCAGCAGCGAGTCGACGATGATCAGCGTCACCAGCACCAGCCACAGCGTGCTGGCGTAGAAGGCCAGCCGCGAGTTGCCGGTGAACGTCAGCGCGAGGATCACCAGCGCGAGCGGCAGGAAGAACTCGGCGACCGAGCGGCGGGCGTCGACCACGTCGCGCACGTACTTGCGCACCGGACCGCGGTCCCGGGCCGGCAGGTGCCGCTGGTCGCCGGACTTGAGCGCTTGCATCGACTGGACCCGCTCGGCACGCCGTCGCTCGCGCAGCTGCTTGGCGGCCTCCTTGCGGTCGCGCGGGGCGGTGATCGTGCGCCGTCGGCCGCGTTCCACCTCGCGTCGCTTGGGCGTCGGGCGCCCCTTGCGGCCCTCCTTGGCGAGCGCAGCGTCGGCGTCGGCCTCCGCGGCGGTGGGGGGCGATGGGCTTCTCTGGCGTCCGAACACACGCCAACACTACCGAGCACGCGACCGGACGTCGTTCGCGCGGGAACTAACCGGGCGGCGTGGTCGTCGGGCGATCTAGTGTGGGGACCGGAGCGGCCGGTCGAGACCGTCTGCCCACCCGTGTCCGTCGCGAGAGGGGCCGTCCGCATGAGGTCGACCCGGATGAGGATCCACCGATGAGCGTGATGAAGCGGCTGTCCCTGATCTTCCGGGCCAAGGCCAACAAGGCGCTCGACCGCGCCGAGGACCCGCGGGAGACGCTGGACTACTCCTACGAGCGACAGCTGGAGATGCTGCAGAAGGTACGCCGGGGCGTGGCGGACGTCGCGACGTCGCGCAAGCGCCTCGAGCTGCAGGGCAACCAGCTCCAGCAGCAGGCCGACAAGCTGGAGGCCCAGGGCCGCCAGGCGCTCGCGGCCGGCCGGGAGGACCTGGCGCGCGAGGCGCTGACCCGCCGCTCCGCGGTCCAGACGCAGCAGACCGATCTTGCCGCCCAGCACGCCCAGCTGCAGGCCGAGGAGGAGAAGCTCACCCTCGCCTCCCAGCGCCTGCAGGCCAAGGTCGACGCGTTCCGTACCCGCAAGGAGACGATCAAGGCGACGTACACCGCGGCGGAGGCCCAGACGAAGATCGGCGAGGCGTTCTCCGGCATCTCGGAGGAGATGGGCGACGTCGGTCTCGCCGTGCAGCGCGCGGAGGACAAGACGCAGGCCATGCAGGCGCGCGCCGGTGCGATCGACGAGCTGCTCGCGAGCGGCGCGCTCGAGGACGCGAGCGGCACGGCCAAGGACGACATCGCCGTCGAGCTCGACCGGATGTCCAGCCAGAACGACGTCGAGCTCGAGATGGCCCGCCTCAAGGGCGAGCTGGGTGCGGGCGAGGCGCCGCGCCAGATCGAGGGTGCCGGCGGAGCGGCGGGTGTGGCAGCGCAGAGCGCGCCGCAGCAGCAGCCGCGGAAGGAGCAGTCGTGATCGTGCGCATCCTGGGGGAGGGCCAGTTCGCTCTCGACGACCAGCACGCCGACCTGCTCAACTCGCTGGACGCCGGTCTCGAGGCCACGGTCGAGGCGGGCGACGAGGAGGCTTTCCACGCCGCTCTCACCGACCTGCTCGCCAAGGTGCGAGCGATCGGCGAGCCCCTGCCGGACGACGTGCTCGAGCCGTCCGACGCCGTGCTGCCGGCGCAGGACAGCGACATCGAGGACGTGCGCAGCATGCTTGCCGAGTCGGACGAGGGATTGATCCCGGGATGACGCACCGACCATGAGCCGGTCCCGCTACCGAAGCGACCCGGGCCTCGCCGCCCGGATGGGCCTCACGATGTTCCTGCTGGGACTGCTGTTCGTCGTGCTCGGGGTAGTGCTGGTCAACTACTTCCACACGCTGGGGTTCATCCTCATCGCAGGATTCCTGGTCGCGCAGTGGTTCTTCAGCGACCGGCTCGCGCTCTACGGCATGGGTGGACGCGTCGTCACCCCCGAGGAGGCGCCCGAGCTGCACGGCATCGTCGACCGGCTGTGCGCGATCGCCGACATGCCCAAGCCGCGGGTGGCGATCGCCGACACCGACGTACCCAACGCGTTCGCGACGGGCCGCACGGCCAAGAAGGCCGTGGTGTGCGCCACGACCGGGCTCATGCGTCGCCTCGACGAGCGCGAGCTCGAAGGCGTCCTGTCGCACGAGCTGTCCCATGTCGCGCACCGCGACGTGACGGTCATGACGATCGCGTCCTTCGTCGGCGTGCTGGCCGGCTTCCTCACCCGCATGGTGCTGTGGAGCGGCATGGGCCGCCGGCGCGACAACAACAACGGGCCTCCGGTCTGGTTGATCGTCCTGCTGGTGAGCGTGGTGGTCTACGCGCTGAGCTTCCTGCTGACCCGCGCCCTCTCGCGCTACCGCGAGCTGGCGGCCGACCGGGCGGGCGCGTTCCTGACCGGCCAGCCCTCGACCCTCGCCTCGGCGCTGGTGAAGATCAGCGGCGAGATGGCCCGTATCCCCGCGCGCGACCTGCGCGAGGTGGAGCCGTTCAACGCGTTCTTCTTCACACCCGCGATCTCGCCGGGGTTCAGCCTGTCGTCGATCTTCTCCACCCACCCACCGCTGAACAAGCGCCTCGACCAGCTCGGGCGCATCGCGACCGAGCTCAACCGACCGTCCTGATGGGACTCCTCGACAAGGTCTTCGGCCGCACCCCGCCGGTCCGGCCGCAGCTCGACCAGCTGTTCGCCATCCCCGACGCCGCGCTGACGCTGGAGTCGGCCATCGGGATGCGCCCGACGGGGCTGGGCTCGGTGAGCTTCCGCGAGGTCGAAGGTGGCGCGTCCGCTGCAGTCACCACCGACGTACAGGCCCTGCTGGACGCTGACTCCGGTCCCGCGGTGCAGCGGTCGGTGGACTCCTACGGCTACACGTGGCTGTTGGTACGGCACGAGCCCACGGACGTGCCCGGGCTGGTCACCGACCTGCATGCTGTCAACGACACGCTGCAGGCGGCCGGCTTCGGCTCGTCGCTGCTGTGCTCGCTGGTCTCCTTCGCCGACGACGCGGGCCGCCGGCTGGCCCTGGTCTACCTCTACAAGCGCGGGACGTTCTATCCCTTCGCACCGCTTGACGGGCAGCGCCGCGACAACGCCCTGGAGCTGCAGGTGCGCACGGCCCTGACCCACGAGCTCACCATCGAGCCCGACCTGTCGCGGTGGTTCCCGGTGTGGGGCGCTCCCGGTCTCTGACCAGGGCCCCGGCGAAGACCACCGCTGCACCGGATCCCGATGCCGCGCCCGGTGGTTCGCGGGTCCGGCAGGATGACCCGCATGCGCATCCTCGTCGCTCCGGACAAGTTCGCCGGCACGCTCACCGCGACCGAGGCGGCCGAGGCCATCCGCGACGGCTGGGCCCGCACCGCCCCCGAGGACGAGGTGGAGCTGGTCCCGCTGTCCGACGGCGGTCCCGGGTTCCTGGAGGTGCTGCACGCAGGGCTCGGCGGTGAGCTGCTGGCCGAGACGGTTCGTGGTCCGCTGGGGATACCGACGCCGGCTCCGCTGCTGCGGGTCGGTGACACGGCATACATCGAGGTCTCCCAGGCGTGCGGGCTGCACCTGGTGGACCCGCAGCGGCGCGACGCGCTGGCGGCGTCGTCGTACGGCGTCGGCGAGCTGATGGCCGCGGCGGCCGACGCCGGCGTCCACCGGGTCGTCGTCGGTGTCGGGGGGACGGCCAGCACGGACGGCGGAGCCGGGCTGCTCGCGGCCCTGGGTGCCGGGCCGGCTCAGGTGCTGGCACGCGGCGGCGGTGCTCTCGCCGCGCTGGACCAACCGGTCGACCTCGTCGCGGCGCGTGAGCGCCTGGCTGGGCTGGAGCTGGTGGCTGCGACCGACGTGGACGCACCGCTGCTCGGGCACGACGGCGCCGCGCACGGTTTCGGTGCGCAGAAGGGGGCCGGCCGCGACGCGCGCGAGCAGCTCGAGCGCGGGCTGCGGGTCTGGGCGACGCTCACCGACGGGGGCGTGGCGGTCCGCGGCGGGGCCGGCGCCGGCGGCGGGATCGGTTTCGCGCTGCTGCTGCTCGGTGCCAGCCGGGTCCCTGGCGCCCAGCTCGCGCTCGACGCCGTACACCTCCCGGAGCGAGCCAGGCGCGCGGACCTGCTGATCACCGGCGAGGGCGCCTTCGACTGGCAGTCGCTGCGGGGCAAGGTCGTCGCCGGGGTGGCGCGAAGCGCCCAGGACGCCGGACGTCCGACCGTCGTGCTGGCCGGCCGCGTGGAGGTGGGGCGCCGCGAGCTGGCCGCGTCGGGCATCGACGCCGCCTACGGGATCGAGGACATGCCCGCCAGTGACCGAGGTCACACTGCGTCGGCAGACCTGCAGGCTCTCGCGGCCAGGGTGGCCCGGACGTGGTCGAGATAACCCGAGCAGGGGGGCGATCTCGGCCCGTACCTGTGTAACCATGGTGGAGGAATGACCGGAGGGGACGTCACGTTCCGCCCGACAGGTCGACCACAGTCAACGTGATCAGGAGCAACACATGACGGTTCAGGAGCAGACCACGCAGGACGTCGCCGACGGCGGTCCGGCGGGCATCGTGCTCACCGACGGTGCTGCGGGCAAGGTCAAGGGCCTGCTCGAGCAAGAGGGTCGCGACGACCTCCAGCTGCGTGTCGCCGTGCAGCCCGGTGGCTGTTCGGGCCTTCGCTACCAGCTTTTCTTCGACGAGCGTTCGCTCGACGGTGACGTCGTCTCCGACTTCGGCGGCGTCGGTGTGGTCGTCGACCGGATGAGCGCCCCCTACCTCTCCGGCGCGACGATCGACTTCGTCGACACCATCGAGAAGCAGGGATTCACCATCGACAACCCCAACGCCGGCGGCTCGTGCGCCTGCGGTGACTCGTTCCACTAGGGCGCCGACCTGCGCTCAGGGCGGGCCTCCGTGGTCGGGTGCCCGCCCTGACGCATGCCCGGCCTCCCGGCCCGCTGGAGCCGTGCCGGCCGGTCACCGCGGCCGGTCGAGCAGCAGCGCGCCGGTCCGCGCGTCGAGCACCTGCCGGTCGCCCAGGGGGCGGTTCAGGTGCACGGTCCGCACATGCTCCTGCGCCAGCTCGATGCACCGCCTGTCCGCCGCGACCTTCTCGGTCAGCGTGAGCAGCACCCGCTGGTCCTGCTCGGTGGCGAGGACGCGGTAGGTCCAGCACGCCGCGACACCGCCGGTGAACCTCACCGTCAGCGCGTCGCGTCCGGCGCGCTGCACCGTGAGACGTGCCCCGGTGGCCGGTTGCGTGGCGCCCGGGTCGGTCCCGGCCCCGCGGGGGTCCCGCCCCGTCCCCGTACCGGGGGAACCCGGCTCGGCGCTGGCTCCCGAAGCGTCGTCGGCGAGCAGACTCTGCGGCACGGCGACCACGGGCAGCTCCTCGTCGCAGCCCTGCACCCGGAACAGCCACGCCGGCACGAGGACCGGGCGGTCACCCTCGTGCTGGAGCGACAGTCCGAGACGCGCGCCGGTGACAGTCGTCGGTGCGCAGCAGTGCAGCGGGTCCCGGCGCGCAGCGAGCGACTCGGTGCAGCCGATCGAGGTCCGCACAAGCGGCGTACGTCGCAACCGGTCCCACGCCTGCCGCGCGTTGATCACCGGGTACCGCGGGCCCTGCTCCGTCGCGACCAGCCAGCCGCCCGCGTCCAGGACGTGTGACCCGTCCACCCGCACCGAGGTGGTGAGGCCCGCTGTGGGAAGACCCGCGACCGCGGGCCGCGCGAGGACCGTCGCGGTGCTGCCGCTGAGCTGCGTCCTGCGCTGCGCCGCATCGATGCCGGCCGCGCGCAGCACGGCAGCGGCGAGGTCGAGGTCCGAGGTACCGGCAGCGGCACCGGCAGCGACACCGTCGGCGGCACCGTCGGCGGCACCGTCGGCCGAGCCCGTGCCGAGGCGCTGCGGTGCCGCCTCGCAGCGGACCTCGAGGCCGGGGTGGTTCTTGCCCATCGGCGTCCTCGGCAGCGTCGGACGTGCCGGGCAACCCTGCGCGTCGCCCGCGGCGTACTGCCACGGCCCACCCGGGGCCTCCTGCACCACAAGCGTCCTGGTGCCCGACCCGAACACCGTGGCGGCGCCCTCCGACCGACCGGTGCCCGACAGCCCGAGGCTGCGGGCCAGCTCGGCCATGGCGGCGGGCGCCGGAGGGCGCAGCGCCCGGAGGGCGACGGGATCCGGGGTGGACACCGGCAGGGCACCCCCGAGCCGAAGCTGCTGCGCGGCCTCGGCGGATCGCCCCGGCGCCCGGTAGTCGCTCAGCCGCAGCACCGGAGGTGTCGCGAGGGCTGCACCCGGCCGGCCGGAAGGGGGGCTGCCGGACCGCAGCGCCCCGAGCACTCCTGCGAGCAGCAGCAGCACCGTGAGGGCGGCCAGCGGGGGCGCGGCCCGGCGCGCTGTGCTCGAGGTGCTCATGGCGCTACGACGCGACCGGTGCGCCGCCGGTTCCGCCGGCCGGCGGGGTTTGCCTGGGAGGGGGCGCCCCGCGGCTGCTCAGTCGCCGTACGTGTCGAGGCCGGCGACGAGGGCCAGCGCCGACTCGGGGATCGCCAGCGGGCGAGCCTGGACCGGAACGCCGGACCTCGCCGGCCCCCCGGGCAGCGCGCGGACGGCCGCGCAGTCGGCGACCAGGTCGTCGAGGGAGGCCGGCTCGACCTCGGAGGGCACCTCGGCGTGCGTGCCGACGCGACCCGGCGTCATCCGCTGGTCTCCCGGACCGTAGGAGCGCACCGGACCCGTTCGCGGGGTTGTCACGGCCGCAACGTTACGGCCGTGCCGCGGGCTGAGGAATGCATACCGACCGGTAGTCTTTGGCCGTCGACGACCGGCACCTCTCTCCCACACCCTGGAGCGCTGACCTGTGCGCATCGCCGTCACCGGTTCCATCGCGACCGACCACCTGATGACGTTCCCGGGTCACTTCACCGACTCGCTCGTCGCGGACCGACTCGACAAGGTGTCGCTGTCCTTCCTCGTGGAGGACCTCGACATCCGCCGCGGAGGGGTGGCCGCCAACATCTGCTTCGGCATGGGCGTGCTGGGGCTGCGCCCTGCGCTGCTGGGGGCCGTGGGGCAGGACTTCGCCGACTACCGGTCCTGGCTGGAGCGCCACGGGGTCGACACGGCGTCGGTGCACGTGTCGGACCTGCGCCATACGGCACGGTTCCTGTGCACGACCGACGCCGACCACAACCAGATCGCGTCCTTCTACCCCGGGGCGATGAGCGAGGCGCGTGACATCGAGATCGCCCCGGTCGTCCAGCGGCTGGGCGGGCTCGACCTCGTCGTGATCGGCGCCAACGACCCCGAGGCGATGATTCGCCACACCGACGAGTGCCGCAGCCGCGGCATCCCGTTCGCCGCCGACCCCTCGCAGCAGCTGGCCCGCATGGGCGGGGAGGAGATCCGCCGGCTGGTCGACGGAGCCGCCTATCTCTTCACCAACGAGTACGAGGCCGGGCTCACCGAGCAGAAGACCGGCTGGTCGGGCGAGGAGATCCTCACGCGGGTGGGCGTGCGCGTCACGACGCACGGGCCCAAGGGCGCTGTGATCGAGCGCCGCGGTGAGCCCCCGGTGCAGGTCGCCTGCGCGCAGGAGGAGACCAAGGCCGACCCGACCGGCGTCGGCGACGCGTTCCGGTCCGGGTTCCTGGCGGGCGTCGCATGGGGGCTGCCCCTGCAGCGCTGCGCCGAGGTGGGCTCGCTGCTCGCCGCCCACGTCATCGAGACGGTCGGCACGCAGGAGTACGAGCTGGGTCAGCAGCGGTTCCTCGAGCGGCTCGGCGACGCCTACGGGCCCGACGCGGTGGCCGACGTGTCCCCACACCTGCGCTGCCCCCGACCCTGACCCCGTCGCCGGGCGGCCGCCCCGTCGAGCCGCCGCCGTCGGCGTACGCCTTCTCGGTGGCGGCGGCGCCAGCCGGCGAGGACCTGCTCGGCGTCGGTGCCGACCTCGAGCCCGCCACGTTGCTGGCGGCCTACCGCTCCGGTGTCTTCCCGATGCCGCTCTCGCGCCGCGGCCCGATCGGCTGGTGGTCGCCGGACCCTCGCGGCGTCCTGGAGCTGGACGACCTGGTCGTCACCCGCTCGCTGCGCGCGTCGTGCCGGCGGTTTCGGATCACGGTCGACACGGCGTACGACGAGGTGGTCGACGCGTGCGCGGACCCCCGCCGGCCCGGCGGCTGGATCCGGCGGGACATCCGCGCCGCGTACCGGCGGCTGCACGAGCTCGGCTGGGTGCACAGCGTCGAGGCGTGGTCGACCGACGAGGACGGGCCCCCGCGGCTGGCCGGGGGTCTCTACGGGGTGAGCGTCGGAGGACTGTTCGCCGGTGAGTCGATGTTCCACCGCGAACGCGACGCTTCGAAGGTCGCCCTCGTCGGGCTGGTGGCGATGCTGCGCGCGGCGACCGAACGTGACCGCGCTGCCGAGCGGCGCGCGCCGGAGCGGCTGCTCGACGTGCAGTGGAGGACCGACCACCTCGGCCGGCTCGGCGCCACCGCCGTGCCGCGTGCCGCGTACCTCGCCCGGCTCTCGGCCGCGCTCTCGCTGCCGCAGCCGTCGCTGGTGCCGCAGGTCGACGGGTAGCCGCACCGAGCGCCACCGGAGCAACGCGCCCTCTCCGCAGTCCTGTCCGGTGCCTGGAGTAGGGTGACTTTCGCTGTGGCGGTCGCTGGGACGTGCTGTCCCGGCGGCCGGGTCCGACCATCGTGACGACACCCCGGGGAAGGCAGACGTTGGGTCGCAAGACACCTCTGGTCGCGGCAGTCATAGTTGGGTCCACGCTGCTGCTTTCGGGCTGCGCCTCCGAGGACCTGCCCACGTTCGCGATGCCGGCTCGGGACGTCACCAACCACGCACCGCGCATCCTGTCGCTGTGGCAGGGCTCGTGGATCGCGGCGCTCGCGGTCGGTGCGATCACCTGGGGGCTGATCCTGTGGCCCGTCGTGTTCTTCCGGCGTCGGCGCAACCAGACGGGGCTGCCGGCGCAGACGCGCTACAACCTGCCGATCGAGGTCTTCTACACCGTCATCCCGCTCATCGCCGTCGCGGTCTTCTTCTACTTCACCGCACGTGACGAGTCCGACATCCTCAAGACGTCGGCCAACCCCGACCACCGCATCACCGTCACTGCCATCCAGTGGTCGTGGCAGTTCACCTACGACAGCGACGCCGGGCCGGACGCGACGACGACCGGCACGCCCGGACAGCCGCCGACGCTGTGGTTGCCGCAGGGCGAGAGCGTGCAGTTCCGCCTCGTGTCCGACGACGTCATCCACTCGTTCTGGGTCCCTGCGTTCCTGTTCAAGATGGACGTCATCCCTGGTCAGGTGAACAAGTTCGAGATCGTCCCCAAGAAGATCGGAACGTACAAGGGCAGGTGCGCTGAGCTGTGCGGGCAGGACCATGCCCGCATGCTGTTCAACGTCAAGGTCGTCAGTCCGGCGGACTACCAGGCCCGAGTCACACAGGTGAAGGCGGAAAACGCACCGTGACCCTCACTGCCGAACCGCGCAGCGCTGTCCTGAGCCCCACCGTCCCGGTCAAGAAGAAGGGCAGCACGGTCGTCCGCTGGGCCACCAGCACCGACCACAAGGTGATCGGTCAGCTCTACCTGATCACCTCGTTCGTCTTCTTCCTCATCGGTGGCCTGATGGCGCTGCTGATGCGCGCCGAGCTGGCGAGGCCGGGAACCCAGTTCTTCAACGGCGAGCAGTACAACCAGCTCTTCACCATGCACGGCACGATCATGCTGCTGCTGTTCGCGACGCCACTGTTCGTGGGCTTCGCCAACGTCATCATGCCGTTGCAGATCGGGTCCCCGGACGTGGCGTTCCCGCGCCTGAACATGCTCAGCTACTGGCTGTTCCTGTTCGGCGGGACCATCGCGATGCTGGGCTTCCTGACCCCGGGCGGTGCGGCGAGCTTCGGCTGGTTCGCCTACGCACCGCTGTCCTCCGAGCTCTTCTCGCCGGGTGTCGGCAGCGACCTGTGGGTCATGGGTCTCGCACTGAGCGGCTTCGGCACCATCCTCGGTGGCGTCAACTTCATCACCACGATCTTCTGCATGCGCGCCCCCGGGATGACGATGTTCCGGATGCCGATCTTCACCTGGAACATCCTGCTCACCAGCGTGCTGGTGCTGATGGCCTTCCCGGTGCTCGCGGCGGCGCTGCTGGCGCTCGAGGCCGACCGGCGGTTCGGCGCGCACATCTTCGACCCCGGCAACCACGGGGCCATCCTGTGGCAGCACCTGTTCTGGTTCTTCGGCCATCCCGAGGTCTACATCATCGCGCTGCCGTTCTTCGGCATCGTGTCGGAGGTCCTGCCGGTCTTCAGCCGCAAGCCGATCTTCGGTTACAAGGGCCTGGTCTTCGCGACGATCGCGATCGCCGGCCTCTCGGTGACGGTGTGGGCCCACCACATGTTCCCGACGGGCGCGGTGCTGCTGCCGTTCTTCAGCTTCATGACGTTCCTGATCGCTGTGCCGACCGGTGTGAAGTTCTTCAACTGGATCGGCACGATGTGGCGCGGGTCGCTGACCTTCGAGACCCCGATGCTCT
>JAVEDI010000110.1 GCA_030841035.1 Actinomycetota bacterium | reverse complement strand
CTGATCGAGCGCGACGCCGTCGGGCCCGGCCCCGCCTGGTCCGGGGCCGACGGGTCACGACCGGAGGTCCGTGATCGGCGGGCTGGCGGCACACGTGGCACCGCTGATGGGGCACCGACGAAATCCGTGGTAGCGGACCGGTGCGCGGCGCGTTGTCCGCGGAAAGTTGTTGCTGTAAAACACTTTAGCGTGCTACGGATTCAGTCGTGGGAGTGTCTATACAGAGTGCATCCGGGAGGTTACGCTGACGCTCCACGCTCAAGCAGGAGGCGTCGAAGCCGCCCACCCCGGTGAGGGGGAACGTCCCGTGATCACCCTTTTCGACCCGCACCAGGTGGGAGTCCACACGGTTGTCGAGGTGACCGGCGAGATCGACGTCGCGAGCGCGCCCGTGCTGCGCGACCGGGTGCTGGCCCTGCTCAACCGCGGCGCGCCCAGCCTCGTGGTCGACCTGCGCGGGGTGACGTTCATCGACTCGACCGGTGTAGGCAGCCTGCTGCGGGTCTATCACCGCCAGACCCTGCTCGGTGGCGCCATCCACTTCGTGGCCGACCAGCACGCCGTACTCCGCGTGCTCGACCTCATGCAGCTGACCCGCCGCCTGCACGTCGCGCCGAGCGTCTCCGCGGTCGAGGTCTGCTGCCCGACGACCACGGTCCATCTCGACGCAGGGCGCAGCATCGCGCGCTGAGGCAGCCGAGGAAGGGGTCGCCGCTAGAAGCGGAAGGGTTTGGGCGGCGCGTTGAGCGTCGCCCGTGGGCAGCTGGCGAGATCCAGGTCGCCGAAGGCCAGCGCCTCGTCACAGATCGTGCTGACGGTCCAGCCCGCCTCGGTGCCGAAGCGGGTCACCGTCACCCGGTAGATGGTGATCTCGTACTTCGTCGGCGTCCCGTAGGCCACCTGGATGGTGCCCAGGAGCTCCGCGGCACCCGGTGAGCCGTAGCCGCTCCACGGCCGGTCGTAGCGGCTCCACAGCGAGGGCTCGGACTGCCAGACGCCGCCGTTCTGCACGTCATGCAGCGCCAGCTCCACCAGGATCGCGCGAGCCGAGCGCTCGGGGACGATCGCGGCGGGTCGGATCACCTCGGAGACGACGCCTTCGTCGTAGGCCTCTGCCATCAGTCGCTCGCTGCTGTGCACGTGTCCTTCCGTCCAATCGGTCACGCTTGTCTATCGGCGCGCGGCCGGGCCGACTTCACTGGGTGCGCGGTGACCGGTGGTTCCACTGGTGCCGCAGTGACAGATGTGGCATGCTGGAGGCGACGTACGACGACTCAGGTCAGCGTGCAGGTCACCGTGCTGCGAGGCCGCTGGGGAAGGCGCACCTCGTGACGCAAGGAGGACCAGTGACCACTCGTGGCGTTGTCTACGTCCATGCCGCCCCGCCGGCGCTGTGCCCGCACATCGAGTGGGCCGTCGGTGGGGTTCTCGGCCTGCCCGTGACGTTCCAGTGGACCGCCCAGCCGGCCTCTCCGGGCTTGTTGCGTGCGGAGCTGTCCTGGCAGGCCCGGCCCGGCACCGCCGCCGCGCTCGCCTCCGCGCTGCGCGACTGGGTGCACCTGCGGTTCGAGGTCACCGAGGAGCCGAGCGCCGGCGCCGAGGGCGAGCGCTACTCCTGCACGCCGACGCTGGGGCTCTTTCATGCCACGACCGGCGTGCACGGCGACATCCTGGTGCGCGAGGACCGGCTGCGGGCAGCGCTGGCGCGCGCGGCCACGGACCCGGCGACCAGCGTCACGCAGGAGATCCAGAGCCTGCTCGGCAAGGCGTGGGACGAGGAGCTGGAGCCCTTCCGGTACGCCGGCGACGGCGCCCCCGTCCGTTGGCTCCACCAGGTCGTCTGACCCCGCGCCCCGCCGCCTGCCGGACGTTCCCGGACCTGCGGACGCCCGGGACAAGGAGTCAGAGGGGGATGTTGCCGTGGGCGCCGCGCACGGCGGGAGCCGCGGCGATGGCCAGGGCGATCGCCGAGCGGGTGCGGGTCGGCTCGACGATCTCGTCCACGACACCGATCTCCTGCGCGCGGGCCAGCCCGCCGGCGAGCGCCTCGTGCTCGACCGCCAGCTCCGCCTCGACCTCACCCCGGACGTCCTCCGCCACGTCCGCCAGCCGCCTGCGGTGCAGGATGCGGACGGCGGCGACCGCGCCCATCACGGCCACCTCGGCTCCCGGCCAGGCGAAGACCTTGGTCGCACCCAGCGACCGGGAGTTCATCGCGATGTAGGCGCCGCCATACGCCTTGCGGGTCACGAGCGTCACCCGCGCCACGGTGGCCTCCGCGAACGCGTGCAGCAGCTTGGCGCCGCGACGTACGACGCCGTCCCACTCCTGGCCGACGCCCGGCAGATAACCCGGCACGTCGACCACGACCACCAGCGGGACACCGAACGCGTCACACATCCGCACGAAGCGTGCCGCCTTCTCGGCGGACGCCGAGTCGAGGCAACCGCCCAGGCGCAGGGGGTTGTTCGCGATGACCCCGACGGTGCGCCCGCCGAGGCGTCCGAGCGTCGTGGTCACGTTCGGCGCCCACCTGGGGTGCAGCTCCAGATCAGTCCCCTCGTCGAGCAGGTGCTCGACGATCGGGTGCACGTCGTAGGCCCGTCGGGGGGACTCCGGCAGGTAGGACGACAGGTCGTGGTCCTCGACCTCGCCCATCGTGCGCTGGTCCCCGAGCAGCGCCGCAAGACGCCGCGCCTCGGCGTAGGCGCCTTCCTGGGTCTCGGCCACGACGTGCACGACTCCGGACCGCCGGCCGTGCGGCTCCGGCCCGCCGAGGCGCAGGGCGTCCACGTCCTCGCCGGTGACCGAGCGCACCACGTCGGGGCCCGTGACGAACACCCGGCCCTCGGGGCCGAGGATGACCACATCGGTCAGGGCCGGCCCGTAGGCAGCCCCGCCCGCAGCCGGGCCGAGGACCACCGAGATCTGCGGCACCTTGCCCGACGCGCGCGTCATGATGGCGAACACCTCGCCCACCGCGTGCAGAGACACCACGCCCTCGCGCAGGCGGGCGCCGCCGGAGTGCCAGAGACCGATGACCGGTACGCCGGCGGCCAGCGCGCGCTCGTAGGCGGCGAGGATGACCTCGCAGCCCGCCTTGCCCATAGCGCCGCCCTGGATGGTCGCGTCGCAGCAGAACGCCACGCCGGGCGCGCCGTCGATCACCCCCACCCCGGCGAGCATGCCCGAGTCGTCCTCGGCGGTGATGAGCTCGAGGCTGCCCGTGTCGAAGAGCGCCTCCAGCCGACGCCGGGGGTCGCGCGGGTCCTCGACTGGGCAGACGACAGGTTGGGCGCTGGTCGTCAGCGTCACTGGTCCACGCTCCGCACGGCGAGGGCCACGTTGTGCCCCCCGAACCCGAAGGAGTTGTTCAGCGCCGCGAGCGGCCCGTCCGGAAGGCGGCGCGGCTCGCCCCGCACGACGTCGAGCCTGACCTCGTCGTCGGGGTCGTCGAGGTTGACGCTGGGCGGGGCCGTGCGCTCGCGCAGGGCGAGCACGGTGAAGATCGTCTCGATGGCGCCGGCCGCGCCGAGCAGGTGCCCGGTCATGGACTTGGTGGCCGACACGCAGGGCGTCCCCACGGCGTCACCGAGGACACCGGCGATCGCCTTCGCCTCCGCGACGTCACCGGTGGGGGTCGACGTCGCGTGCGCGTTGATGTGCGCGATCTGCTCCGGTGCGAGACCGGCCGCCTTCAGCGCGAACTGCATCGCGCGGGTCGCGCCGCGGCCCACGGGGTCGGGCGCCGCGATGTGGTGTGCGTCCGAGGTGATGCCCGCGCCCGCGATCTCGGCGTACACGGTCGCCCCGCGTGCCCGCGCGTGCTCGAGAGTCTCCAGGACCAGCACCCCGGCGCCCTCGCCGAGGACGAACCCGTCACGGCCCTTGTCGTAGGGCCGCGAGGCGCGCTCCGGCTCGTCGTTGCGGGTCGATAGCGCCTGCATCTGCGCGAAGGCCGCCATGTTGAGGGGATGGATGGCGGCCTCGGTGCCGCCGGCAACCACGATGTCGGCGCGCCCGCCGCGGATCATGTCGACGGCGTAGGACACCGCCTCGGCGCCGGAGGCGCACGCACTCACCGGTGTGTGCACACCGGCCCGGGCGCCGAGGTCGAGGCCGACGTGCGCCGCCGCGCTGTTGGGCATCAGCATGGGTACGGCGAGTGGGTGGACCCGCCGCGCTCCCTTCTCGCGCAGCAGGTCGTAGTTGGCGAGCGTCGTGAGCACGCCGCCGATACCGGTCGCGATGACGACGCCGAGCCTGTCACCGTCGATGTCGGGTGAGCCGGCGTCGGCCCATGCCTCGCGCGAGGCGACGAGCGCGAACTGACCGCTGCGGTCGTTGCGCTTGACCTCGACGCGCTCGAGGGTCTCGGACGGGTCGACCGCTGCCGATGCGGCGATGTGCACCGGCAGCGACTCGACCCAGTCCTGCGTGAGGACCGCGACCCCTGACTTGCCGGCCAACAGGGCCTGCCAGGTGCTCGGAACGTCGCCGCCGAGGGGCGTCGTCGCGCCGAGCCCGGTCACGACCACGCGCTGGGAGTCGGTCAGGGATGTCGTGGTCATCGGATCAGCTGCTCGCCTTCTGGATGTAGGACACGGCGTCACCGACCGTGCTGAGTCCCTTGACGTCGTCGTCGGGGATGCGCACGCCGAACTTCTCCTCGGCGTTGACCACGATCGTCATCATCGACAGCGAGTCGATGTCGAGGTCATCGGTGAACGACTTGTCCGGCTGTACGTCGGACGTGGGGATACCCGTCTCCTCGTTGACGATCTCGGCGAGACCCTCGAGGATCTCCTGCTCGCTAGCGGCCATGGACTTCGTGCTCCTTCTGCTGCGGGTTGGGTGGTGCTCGGCTGAGTTGCTCGGTTGCTGACTAGGGCAGCCGCACGACCTGTGCGGCGTAGACGAGGCCGGCGCCGAAGCCGATCAGCAGCGCGAGGCCGCCGCTCTTGACCTCGCCGGCCTCGAGCATGCGCTCCATGGCGAGAGGGATGGAGGCAGCAGAGGTGTTGCCGGTCTCGCGGATGTCGCGTGCGACCGGCACGTGCTCGGGCAGCTTGAGCGTCTTGACCATCGCATCGACGATGCGCATGTTCGCCTGATGCGGGATGAACGCATCGAGGTCGTCGGCGGTGATGCCGGCGACCTCGAGCGCCCGCTTCGCGACCGGCGCCATCTGCCACACGGCCCACCGGAAGACCTTCTGCCCCTGCATGGTCAGTGTGGGGAACTCGACGTTGTGGTCGCGTACGTCGATCCACGACGCACGCTGGGTGATGGCGTCGTACTGCGAGCCGTCGGAGCCCCACACCGTCGCGGAAATGCCCGGCTCGTCGGACGGCCCGATCACGACGGCGCCGGCCCCGTCGCCGAAGATGAACGCCGTCGTGCGGTCGTAGGAGTCGGTGAAGTCCGAGAGCTTCTCGCACCCGATGACGACCACGTGCTCGGCGCTGCCGCCACGCACCATGTCGTTGGCCATCGCGACGCCGTAGCAGAACCCGGCACAGGCGGCCGACACGTCGAAGGCGGCGGCGTCGGTTGCGCCGAGGCGGTGGGCGACGGCGGCGGCGGCCGAAGGTGTCTGGAGCGGGTGGGTCACGGTCGCCACGATGATGGCGCTGACCTGTTCGGGCTGCAGGCCGGCCTGCGCGATCGCCTTGCCCGCGGCGGCGAGGGACATGTCGATGACCGTCTCGTCGGGAGCGGCCCACCGTCGCGACTCGATGCCGGACCGTTCGCGGATCCACTCGTCGGAGGAGTCGATGCGCTCGCAGATCTCGGCGTTGGTGACGACCCGTGAGGGGCGGTACCCGCCGACGCCGAGGATGCGGGCATGCGCGGCGCCCTGGGGAGCCGTGAGGGCTGCACTCATGAATGAACCGCCTCGGGGTGGAGTCGAATGATCGGCTGGCCGGGGGCGACCGGGTCGCCGTCCTCCACCAACCACTCGACGATCGTCCCACCATGCGGGGCGACGACCGAATGGGAGTCCCGTGAGGTGACGAGCGTGGCCACCTCGGCGCCCGGGGCCAGCCGCGTACCGACGGCGGCGTCGACGAGGTGGATCGTTCCCTTGGTCTTGGCCACGATCATCCGCCAGGTGGGGGAGCCGTCCATCGGTGACGCGCTGCCATGACGAGCGGCGAGGTCGCGGGCCGCCTCGAGGTCGTCGGGCGTCTTGAGCGCGACGGTCTCGACGCCCGGCAGTGCGCGCTTGATCAGCCCCGTGAGGGTGCCGGCCGGCGGCACCTCGATGACCCCGGTGACGCCCAGGTCGCCCATCGCCTGCATGCACAGGTCCCAGCGCACCGGGTTGCTCACCTGGCTCACGATGCGGGCGAGCACGTCGTGGCCGGTCTGCACGACCTCCCCGTCACGATTGGAGATCAGCGGTGCACGCGGGTCGTGCACCGACACGGCGCGCGCGTAGCGGCCCAGGGTCTCGACGGCGGGCGACATGTGTTCGGTGTGGAACGCACCGGCGACGGACAGCGGGATGAGGCGGGCCTTGTCAGGCGGGTCGGCCTTGAGGGCCTCGAGCTGCTCGAGCGTCCCGGCTGCCACCACCTGGCCGGCGCCGTTGTTGTTGGCTGCCGTCAGTCCCTGGCGCTCCAGCGAGGCGAGGACCTCCTCGGCGTCGCCCCCCAGCACGGCCGTCATGCCGGTGGGCTTCAGCGCGGCCGCATCGGCCATCGCCCGGCCGCGCTCGCGCACCAGCACCATGGCCTGCTCGGCGGAGATGACCCCCGTGCCGGCCGCGGCGGTGATCTCACCGACGCTGTGCCCGGCGGCCGCGCCGAGCACATGGAAGGCGTCGGAGGGGTGGGGGAAGATCTCGAGGGCGCTCACCAAGCCGGCCGCGACCAGCAGGGGCTGGGCCACGGCGGTGTCGCGGATCGTCTCGGCGTCGGCCTCGGTGCCGTAGCGCACCAGGTCGAGGCCGGCGCAGGCGGAGAGCCAGCGCAGCCGGTCCTCGAAGTTGGGCAGTTCCAGCCACGGCGTGAGGAACCCCGGCGCCTGGGCGCCCTGACCGGGAGCGACGATTACCAGCATCACCCCACCCTTTCGGAGTGCGGGGCCGGTCGTGGGTGCCGACGCTCACTAAACTACTTCGACGGCTTTGTGGGTTCTGTACAAACCGGCAGGGGCGTCCTCCGGCGGCTCGTCCAGCCGGCCCAGGGCCAGGGCGAGGCGCAGCGCGAAGGCCTGGCGAGGGTTGCTCGGCGCGTAGCCGGTGATCTCGCCGACCCGCCGCAACCGGTAGCGCACGGTGTTGGGGTGCACGAACAGCAGGCGGGCGGTGGCCTCCAGCGAGGCGGCCTGCTCGAGGAACGCGGACAGCGTCTCCACCAGCGACGTACCCGAGGACTGCAACGGCCGATAGATGTCGCGCACCAGGTGCTGGCGGGCCAGCGGGTCGCCCGCCAGCGCCCGCTCGGGCAGCAGGTCGTCGGCCAGGACCGGGCGTGGTGCGTCGGGCCAGGCCGGGGCCGCGTTGAGCCCGGCGACCGCGGCCGCCGCACTGTGCCCGGCCACCAGCAGGTCGGGCACCGTGGGGCCGATCACGACCGGTCCGGCACCGAACGCCGCCACCAGGTGCTGCGTCGCGCGCAACGAGTCGCCGGCACCGCCCAGGATCGCCACGAGACGGTCGCCCTGCACACCGGTGAGCACGTCGAGGTGGCTGGCCCGTGCCGTGCGCCTGATGTCGTCGACCACTGTCTCCGGCTCGGCGTCGGGGGTGTGGCCCACCACCACGACCACCGAGTCCTCCGCGCCCCAGCCCAGCGCGGCCGCGCGGGAGCGCAGCGAGTCGTCGGCCTCGCCACGAAGCAGCGCGTCGACGACGAGGGACTCCAGCCGCGCGTCCCAGGCGCCGCGCACCTCGGCGGCCTGGGCGTAGACCTGAGCCGCGGCGAAGGCGATCTCGCGCGAGTAGCGCAGCACGGCCTCCCGCAGCTCGGCCTCGTCGCCCGGGGCGATCGACTCGATCTGCTCCTCGACCACGGCGATCACCACGCGCACCAGCTCGACGGTCTGCTGCAGCGTGACCGAGCGGGTCAGCTCACGCGGGGCGGTGCCGAACACGTCGGCGCTGATCGCCTGCGGCGCATCGGGGGAGCGGAACCACTCGACGAACGCCGCGACACCGGCCTGTGCGACCAGGTTGACCCACGAGCGGTTCTCCGCCGGCATCGCGCGGTACCACGGCAGCACCGCGTCCATCTGCGCGATGGCTGCGTCGGCCAGGGTGCTCATGCTGCGCTCGAGACGGCGGATAGTGGCCGGTGAGCGAGGCGGCATGGGCACACCCTAGTTGTGGCACAGTCACAATTGGCGGCTCCGGGTAGATCCTCTAGGTTCACTGCGTGCAGCCTGTCGACGCCCTGCGCCGCATCGCCTTCCTGCTCGAGCGCGCCCACGAGCCGACGTACCGCGTTCAGGCCTTCCGCACCGCGGCGTCCACGGTCGCCGGGCTGAGCCCGGACGAGCTCGCAGCGCGGGTGGCGCAGAACACGCTGACCGAGCTGAAGGGTGTCGGAAAGACGACCGCTGCGGTCGTCGGGCAGGCCCACCGGGGCGAGGAGCCCGCCTATCTGGCGAGGCTGGAGGCCGAGGTCACGGGCCCGGTGGCGGCCGGTGGTGCGGCGCTGCGCGAGGCGCTGCAGGGCGACTGCCACACGCACTCCGACTGGTCCGACGGGGGCAGCCCGATCGAGGAGATGGCGCGAGCCGCGCGCGACCTCGGCCACGGGTACATCGTGCTCACCGACCACTCACCGCGACTGACCGTGGCCAACGGGCTGTCGCCGGACCGGCTGCGCGAGCAGCTGGCCGTGGTCGCCCGGCTCAACGAGCAGCTCGCGCCGTTCCGCATCCTGACCGGTATCGAGGTCGACATCCTCGACGACGGCTCCCTGGACCAGGAGGACGAGCTGCTCGCGCGCCTGGACGTGGTCGTGGCCAGCGTGCACTCCAAGCTGCGGATGGACCGCGAGGACATGACCCGCCGCATGGCCGCGGCGATCGCGAACCCGCACACCGACATCCTCGGCCACTGCACCGGGCGCAACGTGACCCCTCGGGGCCGCGGCGGCAAGGTCCGCCCGGAGTCGCAGTTCGACGCGGAGCTGGTCTTCGAGGCGTGCCGGCAGTTCGACGTGGCCCTCGAGATCAACTCCCGGCCCGAGCGGCTGGACCCGCCGCGGCGCCTGCTCACGCTGGCCCGGGAGATGGGCTGCCGCTTCTCCATCGACACCGACGCGCACGCTCCCGGTCAGCTGGACTGGCAGCCCTTCGGCTGCGCCCGGGCCGAGGAGTGCGGGGTCACCCCGGACCTGGTGGTCAACACCCGTGACGCTGCGGGGCTGCTCGCGTGGGTGGCGGGCCGGCCTGGCTGAGCCGCGCCGGGGGCGAGAGGATGGCGGCTGTGGAACGCGCCGTGCTAAACCCGGGAGTCGACGTACGGCGCTCAGGGCAGCGGTTCGTGACCGACGTGGGCTGGCTGGACTCTCGCCACTCGTTCTCGTTCGGCCAGCACTACGACCCCCGCAACACCAGCTTCGGGCTGCTGCTGGTGTCCAACGACGACGTCGTATCCCCCGGGACCGGCTTCGAGACCCACCCGCACCGCGACATGGAGATCGTCACGTGGGTGCTCGACGGTGGGCTGGTCCATCAGGACTCCGAGGGACACCACGGGCTGATCTACCCCGGGCTGGCCCAGCGGATGAGCGCCGGAACCGGCATCCTGCACTCGGAGAAGAACGACCACGCCGGGGGCGGCGGTGCGGGCCTCTCGGCGCGGCCCGAGGCGGCGACCGACGGGCCGGCGCATTTCGTGCAGATGTGGGTGATGCCCGACGAGCCGGGCATCCGACCGGGCTACGAGCAGCTCGACATCACCGAGGAGCTGTCCCGCGGCGGGTTGGTCCCGGTCGCGTCCGGAATGCCGCAGCACGCCGGCGGCTCGGCGATCCGCGTCAGCCAGCGCCATGCCGCCCTCTTTGCCGCGCGCCTCGACCCGGGCCGGTCCGTCGCCCTGCCGAGCGCTCCGTTCGTCCACCTGTACGTCGCCCGCGGTTCGGTCTCGCTGGAGGGCGCCGGCGAGCTTGCGACCGGCGACGCCGCGCGCGTCACCCTCAGCGAGGGGCAGCGTGTGACGGCGCAGGTCGGTGCCGAGGTGCTCGTCTGGGAGATGCACGCAGCGATCAGTTGAGCACGGGACAGTCGGCAGGGGTAGAGGGCCTACGACCATCGTCCAGTGTCGCTGGGACCGTCGCCCCGGCAACCATCTGGGTGCGCGGACCCTCCGGTCCGTGCGGAGCCCCGGGGTGTGAAAGCGCGGTCATGAACGGCACCTGGTCGACCGGATCGGCGCACTCGATGTTGCAGGTCGCCGTGGTGACGGAGCGCCGGGGCCTGCTCCACGCGCAGCCCCGCGGCGCCGCAGGCGCGTTGGCCCGAGCCGGTCACCAGGTGGCCGTCCTCGCCGTCGAAGACGTCCCCGCCGCCTCGGACCCGCTGACCTGGCTCCGGTACGACGTCGTGCTGGGCCGGGGCAGCAGCGACGTGCTGCTCACCTGCCTGCGCGCGGCGGAGGAAGCAGGCGTGCTCGTGCTCAACACGTCGGCCGCCATCGCAGCCCTCCGCCCCAGGTCCGTGCCGACGACCGGAGCGGTCGCCGGCGACGTACGCGTGTCGGGCATCGGGGGCCGGCTGCACACAGTGCGACTGCAGCCCGCCCGCCACGATGGCGCGGCGGGCGGCCAGCCGGTGCCCACCATGCCCGCACTGGCCCGGCTCGCCGTCGGGACGGCAGCGATGTACGGACTCGAGCTGTACGCGGTCGATGCCGTCCTCGGTCCGGAGGGACCGGTCGCCACGGCGGTCCGGGCCTTCCCGGACTACCGCGACGTGCCAGGCGCCGACGAGCTGCTCGCGACGTACGTCGCCGCCCGGTGCCGCGCGGAGCTCAGGCCGCTGCACGACGGACGGGCCCGCGTGCCGGCCTGAGCGTTGCGGACTACTCCGCGCCGCCCTCGGTCTCGGTCGGTGGGGCCGCCGTCACGTCGGCGAGCTGGTAGCGGTCGATGGCCTCGCGCACGAGCTCGCGCTTGACCTCGCCCCGGCGGGCGAGCTCGGCCAGCGTCCGCACGGTGACCGACGCGGCATCGACCTTGAAGTGCCGACGCAGCGCGCTGCGGGTGTCGGAGAGGCCGAACCCGTCGGTGCCGAGCGAGGCGAAGTCGCCGGGTACCCAGGGCGCGATCTGGTCCTGCACGGCGCGCATGAAGTCCGAGACGGCCACGAAGGGTCCGGGTGCGCCCTCCAGCCTGCGGGTCACGTAGGGCACCCGCAGGTCGTCGTCGGGCTGCAGGAAGTTGTGCTCGTCGGACTCGAGCGCGTCGCGACGCAACTCGTTCCACGAGGTGACCGACCACACATCGGCCTGGACGTTCCAGTCCGTCTGCAGCAGCCGCTGAGCCTCCAGGGCCCACTGCACGGCGACGCCGGAGGCGAGCAGCTGGGCCTTGGGGCCGTCGCCCTCGGCCGCGGGGGCGTAGCGGTGGATGCCGCGCAGGATGCCCTCGACGTCCACGCCCTCCGGTTCCGCCGGCTGCACGTAGGGCTCGTTGTAGATGGTGAGGTAGTAGAAGACGTTCTCCTGGGCCTCACCGAACATCCGTCGCAGCGCGTCCTGCACGATGTGGCCCAGCTCGAAGGAGAAGGCCGGGTCGTAGGCCACGACCGCAGGGTTGGTGGCGGCGAGCAGCAGCGAGTGGCCGTCTTCGTGTTGGAGGCCCTCGCCGTTCAGCGTGGTGCGCCCGGCGGTGGCGCCGAGCAGGAAGCCACGCGTCATCTGGTCCGCCGCGGCCCAGAACTCGTCGCCGGTGCGCTGGAACCCGAACATCGAGTAGAAGATGTAGATCGGGATCATCGGGATGCCGTGCGTGGCGTAGGAGGTGCCCGCCGCCTGCCAGGAGGCTGCGGAACCGGCCTCGTTGATGCCCTCGTGCAGGATGACGCCCTTGGTGTCCTCCTTGTAGGACAGGATCAGCTCCCGGTCGACAGCGGTGTAGCGCTGGCCGTGCGGCGAGTAGATCTTGGCGGTGGGGAACAGCGAGTCCAGCCCGAAGGTCCGGGCCTCGTCGGGGATCACCGGCACGAAGCGCCAGCCGATCTCGTTGTCCTTCATCAGGTCCTTGAGCAGCCGCACGAAGGCCATCGTCGTGGCGACCGACTGCTTGCCCGACCCGCGCTTCATCACGTCGTAGACCGAGTCGCCGGGCAGCACCAGCGGCTGCGAGGCGCTGCGGCGGGAGGGCAGGTAGCCGCCCAGCGCCCGGCGGCGCTCGTGCAGGTAGGCGATGTCGTCGGAGTCCTGGCCCGGGTGGTAGTAGGGCGGCAGGGTCTCGTCCAGCGCCGAGTCGGGGATGTCGAGGGCCAGCCGGTCGCGGAACCCGATCAGGTCCTCCTTCTTGAGCTTCTTCATCTGGTGCGTGGAGTTGCGGCCCTCGAAGTGCGACCCGAGCGTCCAGCCCTTGATGGTCTTGGCCAGGATCACGGTCGGCTGGCCCGTGTGCTCGGTCGCGGCCTTGTAGGCGGCGTACATCTTGCGGTAGTCGTGTCCGCCGCGACGCAGGCCCCAGATCTCCTTGTCGCTCATGCCCTCGACCATCTTGCGGGTCCGCGGGTCGCGCCCGAAGAAGTGCTCGCGCACGAAGGCGCCGTCCTCGGCCTTGTACGTCTGGTAGTCACCGTCCGGCGTGGTGTTCATCAGGTTGACCAGCGCACCGTCGGTGTCCGCGGCGAGCAGCGCGTCCCACTCCCGGCCCCAGATCACCTTGATGACGTTCCAGCCGGCGCCCCGGAAGAACG
>JAVEDI010000012.1 GCA_030841035.1 Actinomycetota bacterium | reverse complement strand
GGCGGCCGGGGGTGTCGGTTCCTTCGCCGTCCAGCTGGCGGTGCACCGTGGGGGGCCCGGGTGATCGGCGCCGCGAGCGAGAGCAACCACGACTACCTGCGCAGTCTGGGCGCGGAGCCGGTCGCCTACGGCGACGGCCTGGTCGAGGCGGTGCTCGGGCTCGCTCCGGACGGGGTGGACGCGGCACTGGACCTGGTCGGCGGCGAGGCGCTGGCCGTGTCACCCCGACTGGTCCGGCGCGCCGAACGGATCGTGTCCGTCATCGACGCCGACACGGTGAAGCGGCTCGGGGGGCGCTACGTGTTCGTCCGGCCGGAGCCGCGCATGTTGGGGGACATCTCCAGGCTTGTCGACGAAGGCGTCCTTCGCGTCACGATCGCGCGCACCTTCCCACTGGCCGAACCCGCTGCGGCGCCGGAGCTGTCGCAGACCGGCCACGGCCGCGGCAAGATCGTCATCACGGTGCCCTGAGGCGGGCCGCGAGCTTCGGACGGGATGATCGCCGGTCGCCGGCGCTTGCCGTGGCAGGTACCCTGGAGGGACAACTGCACATGGGGGTGAATGGTCTCGACTTCGGATGTCTGACCAGGGGAAGCGGGCCGAGGATGGCTGGGATGATCTCGGAAACCATGCCCAGCAAACCAACAAGCGCCGATTCCAATCAGCGCGCGTTCGCTCTTGCTGCCTAAGCAATAGCGACGCTGTCAGCCCGGGAGTGCCTTCGGCCCGGTGCCTGGCATCAGCGAGAAGGCTCAACCAACCGGTCCGGTCGCGGGGCCGGTTGGGAAATCTCACAGCGACTGGGCCCGTCAGCAGCTTGCCTGCATGACTGCTGGGGCCGAGAAAAGCGACAGCGGGCTGCGCCCGGAGAAGCCCTGGTTGCACACCGAAGGACGCGGGTTCGATTCCCGCCACCTCCACCAACCAACCAAGGGGTGTTCGCGAAATTCGCGGGTACCTGTTCGCGAAATTTGCCGAGTGAACTGGACGCGCCAGGGCCCGGGGCCACCACCTATGCAGGCTCAGCTCCGACCCGATCCGGGGGCCGGTAGAGCCGCGGAGGGCTTTGCGGGGACCGACCAGATCCGAGCATGCATGAGGAGCCGTCTCCCCCTGAAGAGGGAGCGGCCCGTCTCATGCGAGTGCTCTGGGTCGTGCATGGAGCCGGAATGGAGGTGAGCCCATGCCGAGTTGTAGTTCCTGTACTCAACCCAACCCGTGGCCGCGGTCCATGCCGATCCCGTCCACCACTGGATTTGGGCTGTCGACCCTCTCCGCCGAAGGCAAACCCGGGCAGTTGGGTTCATGGACCGTTTCAGCGAGAATCCTCCTTGCCGCCAGGTCAGGGCGTGGCCTGGCGCAGTCGCAGGACCGCGCCGGTGTCGCCTCTGGGGCCCTGGACGCCGAAGACGAGGGCGTAGAGCTCGTGTGCGGTGTCCTGGCCGAAGCCGATGAGCTGTGCGTCGAGGGGTCCCTCGCGCAGCTCGCTGATCCGGTTGTCGGCTGTTGTCGCCGCGCGGTGGTCGGCGTCGAAGGTGAACAGGCGGCCGTGTTGGTTGTTCAGCCTGCGCGAGGTGTCACCGAAGACGTAATGACCGCGTAGCGCGGGCATGGCGGTCCCGCGGTAGACGTAGCCGCCGATGATCGCAGTTCCCTCGTCATGGTCGTATTGGGCGATGGGGTCGGTCAGAGCGGCCGGGACACCGGGCGCGTTGGCGAACGGGAAGCCGTCCGAGTGGGCGCCCTTGAGGTCGAATCCGTCAGGGTCGAACCGGAAGGTGCCCTCCTTGACGCGCCACCCGAAGTCGAGACCTGCTCGGGTTACCAGGTCGACCTCCTCGACGTCGTTCTGCCCGACGTCGGCCACCCACAGATTGCCGTTGGCCGCGTCGAAAGAGAACCGGAAGGGGTTGCGCAGGCCGAACGAGTAGATTTCCGGGACGGTGCCGTTTGGGAACGGGTTGCCGACCGGGATCCGGTACTGGCCGTTCGCCGACAGCGTTCCGCGTGTGTCGCTTAGCCGCGGGTTGATGCGCAGCAGCTTGCCAAGCGGGGTGTCCAGACTCTGGCCGTTGCCGCCGCCGGGGTGGCCGAACATCGGGTTGCCGTCGAAGTTCTCCTGGCAGTTCTGGTCGTCGGCTCCGCCACCATCGCCGTCTGTAATGTAGAGCAAGCCGTCAGGCCCGAAGTGCAGGTCTCCAGCGTTGTGGTTCGCCTGCGGATGCTCGATGGCCAGCAGCCGACGGCCCTGGTTCGCCGCGCTAGGGTCCAGGTGCAGCGCCCCGGTCGCGGGATCGGTGGCGAGGCGCCATTCGCGGATGACGTCGAGGTGGTCGGGGGTCTGCGGACGACCGACCAGACACGCGTCGTTGCTCGGACGCAGCCGGTAGTCGGCCGGCCCGTGCGCCTCGGAGGTGTCGGTGTAGATCAGGCCGTCGGTGGCGAAGCCGGGCGAGAAGGCGGCACCGAGGAACCCGCGTTCGTCGGTCGGGGTCTGTGGCCCGACCAGCAGCTGGCTGACGTCGAGTACCTCACGTGGCGTAGCCGGCCCTCCCGAGGCGACGTCCAGGCTCCAGAGCTTGCCGATCTGGTCGACAATGAACAGCTCGCGGGCGCGGCCGGGCGCGGTGATGCCGGCCAGTGGCGCGGTGACCGCGGTCGTGACCGTGGTCAGGGCGACCTGGACGGGACCCGGCTCGATCACGGGCGGAACCGGGTCACCGACCGGGTCATGCGCCGACCCGCCGCTGCCGAGCGCGGCGGGCGAGATGGACAAGGTCAGCAGCACGGCGAGCCCTGCCGCCGGTGCGAGGCGCCGACCCGGAAGAAGTTGTCGAACCATGAGGCCTCCCTCGGGAGAGGGCGGACGGTGCGGGTGCACCATGCCGCGGCCCCCCGGCAGGTAGGACACCGCATGACGTCCTATCGGCTGCGCGCGGACGCTACGCCTGCCGCCGTTGTCGCCCGCGTCGCCACTGCTGCGCTGTGACTCGGCCTTGCCTCGTAGGAATCTGGAGAATGCGTCACGGAGTGCCATGCTGGAAATCCCCTTCCTCGTGTCCGAGATCGGGCGTACGGCGTACCTCGCCATAGTTCTCGCACGACGATTGCCCCACATCCCGCGAATACGGGTGGTCCGCTTACCCCGGCTCAGGGCCCCGCTTCGACGGCCCTCCACTGCCCGGCACCGCCGCCAAGTGAGCTCACCCCTGCCGCGATCCGCACGAGGCCCGTTGGGAGCGCGCATAAGCACAGCCGCAGAGGTTGGGGGCAGGCAACAGATCGTCGTCGGGGTCGACGGTTCCCAGCAGTCTCTCGGCGCCCTGCGCTGGGCAGGCGAAGAGGCGACCCTGCGCGACGCGGAGCTGGAGGCGGTGCTGGTCTGGGAGCGCCCCCTGCAGTGGATCTTCGGGTCGCCTGGCACGACCTACGTCCCGCTGGAGCTGCCCATCGACACCAAGCACGTCGAGCAGCAGGCCGCGCAGAAGGTCGCGCCTGAGGGGAACCCAGCGGCCATGCTGATCGCCGAGTCGATGGACGCAACGATGCTCGTCCTCGGCACGCAGGGACACGGCGGCCTCAAGGGAGTCGACCTGGGCTCCACGGCTGACAAGTGCCTACGGCTCGCCCGCTGCAACGTGATCGTGATCCGCCCGTCGAAGGGAGGTTAGAAGATCGGCGCGGGCGTGAATCCGGCCGCCACCGGGTGACGACGGACGACGTCGCCGACGGGCGCCACGACGGCTCACCCGCTCCACGAAAAGGGTTCACCGGCCGGTCCTCGGAGGAATGGTCGGTGATCCCCGACTGACCCTCTGGCCAACTCGGCTTAGGCGACGGACCGAAACGGATGCCGCTCTGCGACAAGTCCATATCCGAATGAGGTCGCTCCGATCCCGGACCCGATCGATAGTGGCTCCCTCTGTGTCAAGACGCCAGTGCAGGTCCGTTGTAGCGTGGTGTTCGGCGGGTCCGGGAAGTGACTTCTCCGAAGAGCTGGCTGCCCGGGGTTGGGCCAGTCGCGCTGGATTCTGTAGTCGCCCGGCCGACGCGAGCCAGCCGGTGCTAACTCGCCTGGTGTCCCCGCGAGCTATCCTCACCGGTCACGTCCGGGCCATCGACGTCCTCGCCGCCGACGAAGCCCAGCGGAAACGCGCCGACGCCGATCCCCTCGCCGATCCCCATGCGCCGCACGCAGACTGGGAAGCGTCCGGAAACCAGGACCAGCGGGACGCAGCGAGCCAACCGACCCCGGCCCTGGCGGAACAGACGGGCCTGGACGAGGCGATGGAGCTCGCCGGGATCGACCCACCGACGCCTGATCCTGCATCCGGGAAAACAGCCAGCACGCACCCGACAGGTTGGCCCGAGGCGACAGCGTTCGGCGACGACCCGTGGGTCCAGCTCCGCTAGGCCCCCCGCTGGTTCCTCGACGAGGGCCAACGCCGCATGGACCGCTTCGAACTCGCAGAGCACTGGTGGGAAGCGATCTACGCCGACCCGGCCTACGACACCGAGAACCGGTTCGACAGGTGGCGATCTAAGGCAGAGAACGGCTGCCGCGGAGTCATCTGGGCAGCACCTGGTGAGAGCGGGCGTTTGGAGGAACCAGCGTTGGCCCGGATCGTCGTGTGGTCGGCGCGCGGGTTCCGTGCCGGCGTCTGGTCGCTCTTCCTGCCGAATCCAAGCTGGTCTGCGCCAGCACGGGAGGCATACATGAAGGCGCGCATGGCCGGAGACCGCGACTGGAAGCAACTCACTCGCAAGCCAGAGACACTCACGGGCGATCCGGACACATCCCAGCAACACCTGGCCGACGGGTCGTGGCCTGGGGGTCGGGTGACGCGACTGGTGAAAGTTGCACACGCGGCGAGCCACGGAACTGCCTGGCAGCAGCCGATGTGCATGCACTCAGATTGCAGGTACAAAATCCCCGGCGCTTGCTGGGCAAACGCAGCTGACGATCGTTGCAACCACAGAGTCTTGACCGACCGGCCGACATGGCGAACCGACAGCGTCTTCGCTCGCTCGAGTGAGGACCCTTCGCTGCGTCCGGAACAGGCGGCTGCTTGCGCGCGAGTCGTCGGCGCAGGCGGCGTGCCGGATCTCCTCACGATCACGGCAGGGTCGGGGCTGGTCTTCGACCGGGGGTGATCGTGAGGGCGATCGGCACCGGATGCGTGCCGGATCTCCTCACGATCACGACACGGTGGGGGCGAGGGCTGGTCCTCGACCGGGTCGGGCTGGTCCTCGACCGCCGGTCCTCGACTGCGGGGTGATCGTGAGGCGGATCGGCACCGAATCCGTGCCGGATCTCCTCACGATCACGAGAAGTAGGGCGGCGGGGGGACAAGGTCGCCGTCGGTCGGCATAACAGCGCGCCAAGTGGGCAACCCCGGGATAGCCGGGCCCGTCAGGGCACCACCGCGAGCCAGGGAGAACAACCGTGTCGACGGACGCCATCGTGCTGCTCAAGGCCGACCACAAGGCAGTCAAGCGCTTGTTCCGGGAGTTCGAGAAGGCGGGCGACGAAGCGACCAAGCAGAAGGGCGACATCGTCCGGCGCATCATCGAGGAGCTGACGGTCCACACCTATCTCGAGAACGAGATCATGTACCCCGAGGTCCGCAAGCTGCTCCCTGAGCTCGAGGACGACGTGCTGGAGTCTTACGAGGAGCACCACGTCGCCGATGTGCTGTGCATGGAGCTGTGGAGCATGGACGCGACCGACGAGCGCTTCGACGCCAAGACCACCGTCCTCATCGAGGTCGTCGAGCATCACATCGAGGAGGAGGAGGACGAGTGGTTCCCCCAGGTCCGTGACGGGCTCGGGCGCAAGCAGCTGCAAGACATGGGCGCGCGCATGCAGGAGGCGCGTGCCACGGCGCCGACCAAACCGACGCAGCCCTCCGCGCTGAAGAAGGCGATGGACGCCGTCATCGCCTAGATCCTCCGACGCCTGCGCGCGAGCCGGTTTGACCTGCCGGCCCGTCTGCGTCAGCCTGGTGTGCAGGAACAAGCCCGCGGCGCCCGGTGTTCTTCCGAATGTCCCCTTTGTTGGGGGGCCCGCCTGGCTGGTTCCGGGCAATCGCTCCATACCGGGCTTTCGGGTCCTGCTCTTTGCGTGATCGAGCATCACCGTCCGACCGGTCGTCCGGCGCTGACCCGCGCTGCACGGCCCCGGACGACCCCGAAGCGGCGTACGGCGACCTCCGCCGGCGCCACGAGAAAGGATCTGCATGCCGAAGGCTGATGCCATCGAGGTCGAGGGAACTGTCACCGAGGCCCTGCCCAACGGAATGTTCCGGGTCGACCTGACCAACGGCCACAAGGTGCTCGCGCACCTGTCCGGCCGGATGCGTCGTCACTACATCCGTGTCCTGCTCGAGGACAAGGTCGTCGTCGAGCTCAGCCCCTACGACCTCACCCGTGGGCGCCTGGTCTACCGCCACAAGTGAGTTCGGCAAACCGGCCAAGGAACACATGAGCGACACGACCAGCTCGACCACCCTGCTCTTCCAAGCCCCGCCGTCCGCGCCCTTCTCGGGGACCGACGGCGACCCGGCTCCGCCTGCATCGGAGCACCGCAGCGCCGCGTCGCCGCGAGGCCGCGGCGACGACCCGTCGTCCCCTCAGCTGCGGATGCTCAAGGGCGCGCGGCAGGCAGCTGCCGGTATGAACATCTCCGACGCCGCGATCCGCGAGGTCCTCGAGGACCCGCAGGACGTCCAGCCCGACGCCGATCGCCCCGAGCGCACGCGGCTGCGGCGCGGCAACCTGCTCGTCACCACCGGTCAGGACGGCACCATCCTGCGCGTCGCGCGCCAACGCTGAGCGAGCGCTCTCAGTAGCGCCGGACCGTGCGCTGCAGCGACCGCAGAGGGTTCACCGCCGCGAGGTAGCCGGCGCCTGCTGGTCGCTTCTCGAAGTGCAGGTGGCAGCCGTCCGGCGCGGCCAGCTTGCCCGAGCTGGCCACGAGCTGGCCAGGCCTGACCCGCTCGCCCGGCCGCACGTACCACCGGCGTAGATGGCCCAGGACGTAGTCGTAACGGCCCGAGCGGATCACCATGCCCAGCCGTCCGTAGGCACCTCCCAGGTTCGGCGTCGGTACGACGACACCGCGCACCGCCGAGCGGACCTTCGTGCCGCACGGCATGAACATGTCGATGCCGTGGTGGCGACCTGGTTGCGCCCGGGGGCAGCTGGGGTCCCGGGGGTAGTACGGGGCCTGCGTGCAGCCGAACGGGATCATCTCCTGCCAGGCCCCGTCGTACCACGGCGACGCGTAGAACCGGTGGTCCTCGGTGAAGACGACGTCCCTCGGCGGTGACGGGGGGCGGCTGGGTGAGCCCGTCGGGACGCCCGAGGTGCCGCCCACCGGCAGCGGCATCGCCGCGGCGACCGATGCCACCGATGCCACCGATGCGAGCGATGCGACGGCAGCCACGACCACCGTCGCGATGCAGGAACCCCCGCGCACCCGGCGGCTGCCGCTGCCCGTCGACAGGGTCATCGACCCAGTGGTCCTGGCGGGATCCTCACACCCGACGTCTCGATCGCCTCGCACACCGCCCGGATCACCGCCACCCGGGCGTAGCGCTTGTCGTCACCGGCGATGACCTGCCACGGGGCGCCGGGATGGTCGGTCCGGTCGAGCATGTCCTGCACGGCCTTCTCGTAGTCGGCCCGCTTCTCGCGGTTGCGCCAGTCCTCGTCGGTGAGCTTCCAGGCCTTGAAGGGGTCGGCCCGGCGGCGCTCGAAACGGCGCAGCTGCTCCTCGGCCGAGACGTGCATCCAGATCTTCACCAGGATCATGCCCTCGGCCACCAGCGTGGTCTCGAACGACACGATCTCCTCGTACGCCCGCTGCCACTGCTGCTCGGTCGCGAAGCCCTCCACCCGCTCGACCAGGACCCGTCCGTACCAGGACCGGTCCAGCACCGCCATGCCGCCCCAACCCGGCAGCACCGGCCAGAACCGCCAGAGGAAGTGGTGGCGCTTCTCGTCGTACGTCGGTGCCGCGAACTGTGCGACGCGCACGTGCCGTGGGTCCAGGTGGTCGACGAGCCGCTTGATCGCGCCGCCCTTTCCCGACGCGTCCCAGCCCTCGAAGACCACGCACAACGGGGGACCGATCGCTCCGGAGCCGATCTGGCCGCCCAGCACGAGGCGCAGGTGCAGCAACCGCTGCTGCGACTGCAGCAGATCCTTGGCCTCCTGCTTGCGGGAGAGCCGGACACTGAGATCGACATCATCGAGACGCCTCATGGGCTCAGCGTGACAGGGCCACCCGCACAGGTCGAGGTCCTCGCCCAGCCACCAGTCGCTCAGCCGGGGCGCCCGGTCCCAGGGCGCACACGCCCTTGTCCCGACAAAGGGGTGAGGGGCTAGTCGGCCGCGGGGGGGTGGGGGCCGACCAGCCCCTCACGAGGGGGGGTCCGGGATGTGCCTAGTGGTGGCCACCGCCGTGCCGGCCGCCGCGGCGGTCGATGCCGGAGATGGTGAACGGCGCGGTCCCGCCGAAGTTGGCGTTGACGACGAGGTAGCGGTTGTCGGCCCGGGCGACCGTTGACGGTCCGTGCAGGGTCGCGTCAGTGACGACCTTGTCGACGCGGCCGCGCGAGTCGTGGTGCTTGAGCTTGACGAAGGTCAGGCTCGCCGGGTTGCCGGTCACGACGACCAACCGGCCGCGGTCGACGAGCAGGCCGTCACCCCCGACCAGCGGGGTGGCGAGTTCGATCTGCTCGATGGTGCGCCCGGAGGCGGCGTGCTCGGGGCGCAGGTCGATGCTCCAGAGCTGCCCGGTGTTGGACTGGATGACGATGAGCTTCTTGCCACCCTTGAGCGCCACGATGCCGTTGAGGTTGAAGGCCCCGGGTGTCGTGTCGAAGGTGATCTCGGGTCCGACCGCGAGGGCGGAGGGGGTGCCGGTGCCGGCCTTCACCTGGTCGCCGGTGACGTGCCACAGCATGGGGCGGAACGAGTCCGTCACCCAGATGTCGCCGCGCTTGGTGACGACGAGGTCGTTGAGGAAGCCGCCGGTCCCGGTGCTGAACGTCGCGACGGCGACCTTGGTGGCGATGTCGTAGACGGTGATGTTGCCGGTGGCGCCACCCGCGACGTAGAGCTTGCCGCGCGAGACCTTCATGCCGACCGCCGAACCGCCGGTCGTCCCGGGGATGAAGACGTGGACGGTGGGGTCAGCGAGCGTGCCCCGGAAGATGGTGCCGTCGCCCGTGCCGCCGGTGAAGAAGGCGTCGGTGCGCTTGTCCCACGCCACGCCTTCGGGGTTGGCTGCCGTTGCGGAGGCCTCCAGCGTGAAGACCTTCGTCGCCCTGCTGCCGTGCCCTCCGTGTCCATGGTCGTCGTCGCCGCTCTTGGCCTGGGCCATGGCGCTGGGGCCGATGGCGGTCAGGGCGAGGGCCACGGCCGCCGCGAATGCGGTGCGTGTTCCGATCTTCACGATGCCTCCTGGGCAGGTGTGAGCAGGCGAGGCCGCCAGTCATGGGTCGCCTAGCAATCGCACAGGGCGCACCGCAGGTTACGGGGCGGCGCCCATTCGCCCACTCTTGCCTGGTCAAGGAGCCGGCGGCAACTGTACGAAGGTCCATGTACCAGTCCCGTGTCGCCGCACTGCGCCCGGTTCGGGCCCCTTCGCGCCGCGCAGCACGGCTGGCCACGGCGGCGGTCACCGCGGGGGCGCCGTGCCGCCCCCGATCGGGGGATGTGGGCCGTCCCGGCTCGCGAGACGCTGGACCCTGGGCTGCGCCGAGGAGGTCCGTGGTGGCTATCCGTGTCGCTCTGGTGGGTGCCGGGACGAGGGCGCGTGAGGGGCTGGCTCCTGCCCTGGCGCGCAGTCCCCGCCTGGAGCTCGTCGGTGTGTGGGGACGCTCGCGGAGTCTGCTCGAGGCCCTGGCCCAGCACTACGGCGTGCCGGCGTTCCAGCGCTTCGGCGAGCTGCTGCCCCGCTGCGACGCGCTCGTCTTCGCGGTGCCACCGACGGTCCAGGCCGAGCTCGCTGCCGACGCGGCGAGCGCGCACAAGGCGCTGCTGCTCGAGCCGATGCTGGGCGGGGACCTGGCGGGGGCCGAACGGCTGGTGGTCGCCGCGGTCCAGGGGCACGCGGTCACCGAGCTGGCGCTGACCTGGCGCTACGCCGAGGCGGTCCGGACCTTCCTCGCCGTGCAGGTTCCCCGCACCCATCCGCAGGGAGCCAGCGGCCGGCTGGTCTCGGGCATGCATGCGCCCGGGTCCGCCGTGAGCGGCTGGCGGCGCGAGCGGGGGGTGCTGCGCGACATGGGTCCCCATCTCCTGGACGTGCTGGACGCCGCCCTGGGGCCCATCGCCGACGTCCGGGCCCACGGCGAGCCGGACGGCTGGGTGGGACTGCTGCTCGAGCACGGGCTCGGCCGCTTCAGCGAGGCATCGATGACGGCGACCGGGGCCCCTGGAGAGCGCCGCGCCGAGGTGGAGGTGTTCGGGCCGGGCGGGGCTGCCTTCATCGACGCCGAGGCCGCCGTCGGGCCCGAGACCCTCGACACGATGCTGGCGGAGTTCGCCGATGCCGTCGAGTCGGGTACGTCGCACGCGCTCGACGTCGAGCGTGGCCTGCACCTGCAGCGGGTGGTCGACGCGGCGCAGACCGAGCTGATGAGGCTGGCGAGCGCTGGTTCGCCCGCCGGGCGCTGATCGCCCGTTCAGAGCAGCAGCTCGAAGATCCGCACCGCCCGTTCCCAGTCCTCGCTCTGCGGGTTCGTGCGGCCGGGATCGTGCACGGCGATCGTGCGCGCCAGGGCGACGCTGAGGCCGCCCACCAGCTCGGGGAGCCGGTCGTGCGCGTCCTGGGAGAGAGCCAGCGACAGCGGGGGCAGCGCGGTGATCTGCTCGAGGATCGGCGCGAGCTCGATCTCCTCGTCCAGGTCCCTGAACTCGTGGATCCGTTCCTGCAGGCCAGCCGTGATCGGCAGGTCCCACCGCTGGATCACGTCGCGGGCGTTCGCCTCGGCGTTGGCCTCACCTCGCACGAGGAGCCGGTAGAGCGCGTTGTCGATGAAGTCGTTGTAGCGCTTGAGGTCGTCCTTGTCGACATCGAGGCTCGCCGCCTTGCGGAAGAACCGCTCGAACTTGCTGACGCCCATCACCGGCATCTGCCCACCACCTTGCTCAGCTCCGTCGGGACCCCGTCGGACGGGCAGCAACTGTGCGGCAAGCGCCGCCGGGTGGGCATCCCCCCACCAGGTGTTCCCGCCTCGCCGGCACGGCAGCTGTGGTGCGTGGCAGCCGTGGTGGGGAGATGTCGGTCCAGGACGAGGCCGGAGGTCACCTGGCGGGGGGGCGGCGGGCCGGTCAGGCGCCCGTGCCGGAGCCGCTCGTGCCGCCGGAGGTGCCGGAGCCGTCCGAGTCCGAGTCCGGGCCGCGGCGGCCGCCGCGCGGGTCACCGGCGCCCATGCCGTCCTCCACCTTGGTCACCGCGAAGCTCGCGTCCAGCTTGACGGTGACGAGCGTGCCGTCGGCCTTGGTCATGTGGACCTCGTACGTGGCGTCACCGGCGTCGGTCTCGACGCGGACGACCGTTCCGCCCGGTACGGCGCCCTTGGCGGCCGCGGTCGCCCTGGCCGCCTTGTTGCCGGTCAGCTGCGTCTCGTCGCTGCGGACCGGGGCCGGGCCGCCGGGCCCATGAGCCGGGGCGGTCGCCGTGCTGTTCGCCGTCGTGCCGCTCGTCGACGTGTCGGCCGCGGACGCGGTCAGCGACCCGGCGAGCACGCCGCCGGCCACCGCACCCGCGGCGATCAACCCCGCCGCGCCGGCCAGCCGTAGGCGGTTGCGTCCCGGCGGCCGGGTCCGGCGGCTGTCCATCATCTCGTTGTCGGTCATCGTGATGTCCTGTCTCTCGTGCGCGGCCGGCCTCTCCGGCTGCGTCTAGGAGACAGATTCGGGGCGGTGGCTGGCTGCCGGGTGGAGGCAACCTGGCACACCCCTGGCAATCGGGCGCTCGGGGTCGGCGTCGGTGTCAGGTCGCCGGGTGAGCCCCCTCTGCCGCGCCCAGCGCAGCGTCGGTGGGGATGTCGTCCTTCTTCGCGTTGATCAACATGAGCGCCACCACCAGCGCCGCGGCGAGCAGCACCGCACCCCAGAAGAAGGCCACGTGGTAGCCGTGCACCAACGCCAGCCCGGTGACCTTGGCGTCCGCCGGACCGGTGAGGTGGCCGGCGAGGTACGCCGTCACGGCCGCGGCGTACAGCGTGTTGAGCAGCGCCGTGCCCAGCGACCCACCGACCTGCTGCGAGGTGTTGAGCAAGGCGCTCGCGACACCCGCGTCGTGGCTGCCGACCCCGACGAGGGCGGTGCTGGACGCCGAGATGAAGACCCCGGCCAGGCCGACGCTCATCAGCAGCTCGGCCGGCAGGACATGTGCCACGTAGGAGGTCTCCGGGGTGATCCGGGTGAGCCACAGCATGCCTGGCACCGCCATCAGGAGTCCGATGGTCATCAGCGGCTTGGGCCCCACCCTGGGAAGCAGCTGGGCGACGACGCCCGCGGACAGGATGATGCCCCCGCTGAAGGGCAGGAACGCGAAGCCGGACTTGAGCGGGCTCCAGCCGAGGGTGGCCTGGAAGTAGTAGGTGAGGAACAGGAACATGGCGAAGAGACCGGCGCCCACGAGCAGGAACACCAGGTAGGAGCCCCCCCGGTTGCGGTCGAGGGCGATGCGCAGCGGGAGCAGGGGGTTCTTGGCGCGCAGCTCCCACAGGACGAAGGCCACGAGCAGCACGACGGCGGCGACGAGGAAGAACAGCGTCGAGCCGGCCGTCCACCCCAGCACGGCGGTGCTCCTGCCGGGGTCCTTCAGCCGGGCCGCCTCGGTGAAGCCGTAGACGAGGGAGACGAGGCCGAGCGTGACCAGGACGGCGCCCGGGATGTCGTACCTGGTGTTGCCCGGCGCCTTGCTCTCGTGCACCAGGGGGAGCGCGGCCGCGGCGGTCAGCAGCGCGACAGGCACGTTGACCCCGAGGCACCAGCGCCAGGAGGCGTACTCGGTGAGGACGCCTCCGACGATGAGACCGATCGCGGCACCGCCACCAGCGAGCGCACCGAAGACACCGAATGCCTTGGCGCGCTCCCGCGGCTCGGTGAACGTGACCGTCACGATGGACAGGGCGGACGGCGCCATCAGTGCGGCAAACCCGCCCTGCAGGGCGCGGGCCGCGAACAGCAGCTCCTGGTTGGCCGCG
>JAVEDI010000092.1 GCA_030841035.1 Actinomycetota bacterium | reverse complement strand
AGCGTGACTCCAGCGGCAGTGTCGCCCACCTACCGGAACGACTGTCGCCCACCTACCGGAACCGCGTCCGCAAACTGTCAACCAGGAACCGGAACTGATGTGTCAAGCATGAACCGGAGAAGCACATGACCCTGATGTGAGAAATGTGTGAGAGCAAGACCCGACAGACGGCTCAGGGACCGTCCCCTCGGGTGAGGAAACGGCCCCTGACCTGCAATCTTCCCGGTCGGGACGACAGGATTTGAACCTGCGACCCCTTGACCCCCAGTCAAGTGCGCTACCAAGCTGCGCCACGTCCCGGTGCCCAGACGTCGCCGCCCGGGAACGTCGACAACCTTAGCGCAGGCCAACCGGCTCGCCGACCCGACGAACTGCTGCACCGACCTCCCGCCAGCCGTGGCGCCGGGCAGCCACGCGGCAGGTCGGTCACGGGACGCCGGACGGGCTCACCGTCGCGGATGGGGCGTGGGCCGGTGGTGGCCGGGCGGGTGCGGTTCGGGACCGATGGTCTTGCCGTCGCGGTGGCGGATCAGGTAGCGGCCGTCGGGCTGCCGGTGCAGCGACCAGCCGCCTTCGTGCAACAGGGTGTGGTGCGCGGCGCACGGAAGCGCCCCGTTCGCCACGGTCGTCGGGCCGCCCTCGCCCCAGGCCCGCAGGTGGTGGGCATCGGACCAGGCGACCGGCCGGTCGCAGAACGGGACCGGGCACCGGTCGCCGTCGCGGGCGATCATCGCCCGCCGTTGGGCCGGGGTGAACAACCGCCGCTGCACCTGCTCGTGGGTGACCCGCCCGTGCTGGTCGATGAGCACCATGGTCACCTCCGCGTCGCACGCGACCCGGCGGGCGGTCGACCCCGCGACCGGCCCGACCCAGGACAGCGTCCCGCCGGGACCGCCGTGGCCACTGCCCGGACCGGCCAGCGTGGCGGCGTCGAGGGTGAGGATCACCTGCGGGTGCCCGCCCGCGGCGCGCGGTGCGTCCGGCGCGGCGAGGTAGCGCCGGCAGATGTCTGCCAGCCCGTCCATCCGTCGCTGGGCCGCAGTTCGGCTGTCTCCGGTCACCGGCGGGGACGCCGCATCGATGGCGGTCGCGACGACCGACGCGGTCACCTCGTCGGCCAGCCCGCTGATGTGCATGGTCCCGTCGGGCAGGGCCGCGAGGGTGATCCCCCGCCGGGCGTAGCGAGCCAGGGCAGCGGCGTCCGCCGCCTCGGGGTCCAGGGCGTCGGTGAACCGTCGCATCACCGCCGCCACCGCCCGGGGATCTGCCTCCCGCGCCACCTCGAGGACCTCCGGCTCGATCACCGCCACCGCACCGGCTGGCGCCTGCTGCACGGCGGCGGCGATCACCCGCACGTGCCCCGCGTCGATCTCACCGGCGGCCAACGCGTCGGCGGTGCCCGGCGCCGCCCCCGACCCCAGAACGCGGGCGGTGCGCACCATCGCGGTGGCCTCCGAGGGCGTCACCCGCGCGTGCATCCGCGCCCACGCCCCCGCGGACAGCGCCCCGTCGGACACGTAC
This sequence comes from Actinomycetota bacterium, assembly GCA_030841035.1. Taxonomy (GTDB): domain Bacteria; phylum Actinomycetota; class Actinomycetes; order JACCUZ01; family JACCUZ01; genus BP-173. Next base: position 25,442 of record JAVEDI010000092.1, on the reverse strand, counting down.
GACCCTCGTACGTCGACCTCGCGCACCGCGGCCAGCGCCACGGACTCCAGGCGCGCCTGCAGGGCCCGGGTCTGGACCAGCAGCGCCGCCAGCGCGTCGTGGGAGACCCATCGCAGGTCGCCGCCCCGGGTCGCGGCGACCATGGCAGCGACCCCGGCGGAGGCGGCGTGCACCGCCTCGCCCACCGGCCCCACATCCACGTTCGAACGCATGTTCGATCCTACCGCGGGGCACCGCCCGGCCCGGCGCCGCGCGCAACCGGGTGTGGACAACCGGCCGTGCGACGCCAGCCTGTGGACGGCCCCTGCGGACCTCAGTCGTTGCGGGCCGTGCGTGAGTGCTCGTTGACCAGCCTGGCGAACGCGAGCGCCTGCTCCTGTCCCTGCTGCCCCTCGGAGCGCGCCACGCCCATCGCCGACATCGTCTCGCCGTCGGCCAGGTCGAGGACCAACCACGGGTCGTCAGGGGAGAGCCGCACCCCGACGATCTCGGCCCACTCCAGGCGCCGCCGACCGACGACGTTCACGACCGTCACCCCGTCGTCGTCGGCCACGAGGCGCACGGCCGCGAGCCGGTGCAGCAACCCGACACCGGCCAGCGCCAGGAGCACGAGCGCGACCCGCGAGCCGGTCCCCCAGGGATGCGGACCCTCCGACGGCAGCGCCAGCGCGATGAAGGTCAGCGCAGCGAAGAGCAGCGCGGCGCACGCGTAGACGACGACCCGGGCGCGCCGCTGACGGAAGACCCTGCGCGTCCCGTCAACAGCCATGACGGGCCTCAGAGCCGGCAGGCGTGGATGTCGGTGACGAGGATGCCGCGGCCACCGATGTCCCACAGCTCGTCCATGATCCGGTTGGTGTCGATGCGCGGGACCATCGCGCGCACCGCCACCCAGCCACGGTCGTGCAGCGGCGAGACGGTGGGCGACTCGAGGCCGGGTGTCAGGCGCACGGCCGCGTCGACGAGCTCGGCCCGGATGTCGTAGTCCATCAACACGTACTGCCTGGCGATGATCACGCCCTGCATCCGGCGCACCAGCTGCTCGACCGCCGGCCGCGCCGGTGCACCCGTGCGCTGCACCAGGACCGCCTCGGACTGCAGGATGGGCTCGCCGAACACCTCGAGCCCGGCCTGGCGCAGGGTCGTGCCCGTCTCGACGACGTCAGCGATGACGTCGGCCACCCCGAGGCTGATGGCCGTCTCCACCGCGCCGTCGAGGCGGATCACCTCTGCGTCCACGCCGCGGTCGGCGAAGTACTTGGCCAGCAGCCCGCTGTACGACGTCGCGACCCGCTTGCCCGCGACCTGGTCGAGGGTCGTCACGACGTCGGGCCGCGAGGCGAAGCGGAACGTCGACTGCGCGAACCCGAGCTGCAGGACCTCCTCGGCCGGGACCCCGCTGTCGAGCAGCAGGTCGCGCCCGGTGATGCCCACGTCGAGCTGGCCGGAGCCGACGTACGTCGCGATGTCGCGCGGGCGCAGGAAGAAGAACTCCGTGTCGTTGGCGGCGTCGTGCAGCACCAGCTCACGGTGGTCGTTGCGCTGCCGGTAGCCCGACTCCCGCAGCATCGCCGAAGCCGGCTCCGACAGGGAGCCCTTGTTGGGTACGGCGACACGCAGCACGCGGGACCTCTCAGTGACGGGCAGGGGGCGGGAGACGCTCACAGATGAGCGTAGACGTCCTCGAGGGTCAAGCCACGGGCCAGCAGCAGCACCTGAAGGTGGTACAGCAGCTGCGACACCTCGTCGGCCAGCCGCTCGTCGGACTCGTGCTCGGCGGCCATCCACACCTCGGCCGCCTCCTCGACGATCTTCTTGCCGATGGCATGGACGCCCGCATCGAGCGCGGCGACGGTACCCGAGCCCGCCGGGCGCGAGAGGGCCTTCTCGGCCAGCTCGGCGAACAGGGCGTCGAACGTCTTCACGTCCGCGATGATCCCATGCCGGGCCACCGGCGCAGGCGGACGCCCGGTCCCCGGCACCCGCTCCCACCGTCACGGGATGACGGGCAGCCCGTCCTCGCCCAGCGGCCACCCGGGGTTGTAGGCGATCTCCCAGGCGTGCCCGTCGGGGTCGGCGACGTAGCAGGTGTAGCCGCCCCACTCCGCCTGCGCGGGTGCCGCGAGCAGCGCGGCACCCGCGGCCAGCGCCTGCGCCACCGCCTCGTCGACCTCCTCGGGCGAGCCGACGTTCACGGCCAGCGACGTACGCCGGGGGTGGCCGGACGGCGGGTCGTCACCCAGGTCGCGGGACAGCTCGGCCGACGGGTACAGCGCGAGGTGCGCGCCGCCCGTGCGGAAGACCACGAAGTCGTCCGTCTCGATCGCCGTCTCCCACCCCAGCGCCCGGTAGAAGGCCCGGGAGCGGGCGACGTCGGCCACGCCCAAGGTCACGAGGGACACGCGTGCTGGCACCATGCCCGCGAGAGTAGAGACCTCCAGCGGGGGCGGCGACGGCGCGGGGGCGCCCTCAGGCCCCGAGCGCCACCTCGAACCGCACCGCCCCCAGATAGGCCTCGTAGTGGCGGCGCACCTCGTCGAGCAGCGCCTCGGCCTCCTCGCGGCTCGTCCCCGTGTAGTCGGGGTCCAGGTCACGCAGCCGCGGCAGCGTGTGCAGGGCCGGCACCAGCTCGGCCAGCTTCTCGTGCGCCGCCTGCCAGACGTCGCGCAGACCACCGATGCGGTCCAGGCGCTGCTGGGTGCTGACCGCTGCCGAGTCGCTCATGCGGCGCACGGTAGGTGCGCCGCGGGCGGCGTACATCCCTTCTCGGGGTGAGGCCGCTCAGGCGACGCCGGGCGAGGGTGCGCCGTGGCGCAGGTCGCGCAGCGCGACGGCGGTCGCGAGGGCGGCGAGCGCGGCGTCGCGACCCTTGTCCTCCCGGGAACCCTCCAGCCCGGCCCGGTCGAGCGCCTGCTGCTCGTCGTCGCAGGTGAGCACGCCGAAGCCGACGGGTACGCCGGTGGCGGTGCTGACGCGGGTCAGACCGTCGGTCGCGGCCTGGCAGACGTAGTCGAAGTGCGGCGTGCCCCCGCGGATGACGACACCCAGGGCCACCACGGCGTCGTAGCCCGTGCCGGCCAGCCGGGCGACGACGACCGGCAGCTCCAACGAGCCGGGCACCCGCACCACGGTCGGCCCGGTCACGCCGCACTCCGCCAGGGCACGCAGCGCCCCGTCGAGCAGCCCGGTCATGACGGTCTCGTGCCACAGCGCCGCGACGACTCCCACGCGCAGCTGATCGGCACCGCGGACGTGCAGGCGGGGCGCGCCGGCGCCGCTCATGTCGGGCTCCCCTCGAGCGGCTGCTCGGTCACGTCGTCCACATCGGGCAGGTCGGGCAGGTCGGGCAGGTCGGGCAGGTCGGGCAGGCCACCCAGCTCGTGGCCCATCCGGTCGCGCTTGGTCCGTAGGTAGCGCAGGTTCTCGGCCGTGGGGTGCACCTCGAGAGGCTCCCGCTCGACGATCTCCAGCCCGTAGCCCTCGAGCCCGGCCCGCTTGGCCGGGTTGTTGGTGAGCAGCCGCATGGAGCGGACGCCGAGATCCACCAGGATCTGCGCGCCGAGCCCGTAGTCGCGGGCGTCCGCCGGCAGCCCGAGGTCGAGGTTGGCGTCCACGGTGTCCCGCCCGCGGTCCTGCAGCTGGTAGGCGGCGAGCTTGTGCATCAGCCCGATGCCACGACCCTCGTGGCCGCGCATGTAGAGCACGACGCCACGGTCGGAGGCGGCGACCGTGCGCAGTGCCGCGTCCAGCTGCGGCCCGCAGTCACAGCGCAGCGAGCCGAGCACGTCGCCGGTGAGGCACTCGGAGTGCACCCGCACCAGCACGTCGCGACCCTCGCCGATCGAGCCGCGGACCAGCGCCACGTGATCCACCGCGTCGATGGTCGCGCGGTAGCCGACCGCCAGGAACTCGCCGTAGCGGGTGGGCAGCCGCGCCTCGGCCACCCGCTGCACCAGGACCTCGCTACGCCGCCGGTAGGCGATGAGGTCGGCGATGGAGACCAGCGCCAGACCGTGCTCGTCGGCGAAGGCCCGCAGCTGGGGAAGCCGGGCCATCGACCCGTCGTCGTTGACCACCTCGGCGATCACCCCGGCGGGGGTCAGTCCGGCCAGGCGGGCCAGGTCCACGGCCGCTTCGGTGTGTCCGGCCCGGCGCAGTACGCCGCCCTCGGCCGCGCGCAAGGGGAAGACGTGGCCCGGGCGGGTCAGCTCGAACGCCTCGGTCGCCGAGTCGACCAGCACCCGGATGGTGCGTGCCCGGTCGGTGGCGGAGATGCCGGTCGAGATGCCGTCGCGCGCGTCCACCGACACCGAGTAGGCCGTGGCCTTGCGGTCCTCGTTGACCGCGGTCATCGGCGGCAGCTTGAGCCGGTCGAGCTCGGATCCCTGCATCGGCACACACACCACGCCGGAGGTGTGGCGGATCATGAAGCCGAGCTGGGCGGGGGTGGCCTTGGCCGCGGCCAGCACCAGGTCCCCCTCGTTCTCACGGTCCTCGTCGTCGACCACGACGACCGGCCGCCCGGCCGCGATCTCGGCCACCGCGCGCGCAACCGTGTCGAGGCGGATCTCGCTCATGCCGGCACCTCGTCCGGCGGTGACCCTGCGGCGCCGCCGGGCTGCGACCCGGCGCGGGCCGCCCCGGAGGACGGGACAGTCACCTCGGGCGCAGCGTCGGGCACGTGGTCCAGCGCCATCAGCCGCTCGACGTACTTGGCGATCACGTCGACCTCGAGGTTGACCGGGTCACCGGGACCCTTGCGGCCCAGCGTCGTGAGCTCGAGCGTCGTCGGGACGAGGCTGACGGTGAACCGGTCGTCGCCCACCGAGGCAACGGTGAGCGAGACGCCGTCGACGGTGATCGAGCCCTTCTCCACGACGTAGCGCGCGAGCGAGTCGGGCAGGCTGATCGTGACCACGTCCCAGTGCTCGGACGGTGCCCGCTGCAGCACCGTCGCGACCCCGTCGACGTGGCCCTGCACCAGATGGCCGCCCAACCGGCCGCCGAGGACGGTGGGCCGCTCCAGGTTCACCGGCGACCCGGCCACCAGCGCACCCAGCGCGCTTCGGTCGAGGGTCTCGCGCATCACGTCGGCGGTGACGGTGCCCTCCCCCGTCTCGACCACCGTGAGGCAGACGCCGTTGACCGCGACGGAGTCGCCGTGGCGCGCGCCGTCGGTGACCAGCGGCCCGCGCAGGCGCAGCCGCACGCTGTCGCCGAGATCGGTCAGCGCGACCACCTCTCCCAGCTCCTCGACGATGCCGGTGAACACTCAGGGCCTCCCTTCGGTGGCGGCCAGGCGGGCCGTGACGCGCACGTCCGGACCGACCAGCCGTACGTCGCGCACGTCGAGCGGCAGCGCGCCCGCCAGCGTGGTGATGCCGGTGCCCTCCAGGGCGGCGGGTCCGGCGCCGAGCAGCGTGGGGGCCAGGTAGGCGACCACCTCGTCGACGAGGCCGGCCCGCAGGAAGCCGCCGGCCAGCCGCGGACCGCCCTCGAGCAGCGCCACCCGTGCACCGCGCTCGAAGAGGGCCCGGGTCAGCGCCGGCAGGTCGACGCGGCCCTCGACGTCCTTGCCGAGCTGTGCCGCGGTCGCGATCCAGGTCGGGGCCGCCTCGTCGCGGACCCGGGCGTCCGCGGGCGTCCGCCCGTGCGTGTCGACCACGACCCGCAGCGGCTGGTCGCCCACGAGCCGCCCGGCGCTGTCGCGCACCGTCAGGGCCGGGTCGTCGCTGCGCACGGTGCCGGAGCCGGCGATGATCGTGTCGCAGGCCGCGCGCAGCCGGTGCGTGTCGGCCCGGGACAGCGGGCCGGAGATCCAGCGGCTGGTGCCGTCCGGGGCCGCGACCCGCCCGTCCAGCGTCGACGCGACCTTCCAGACGACCCACGGCCGGCGCCGGCGGACCGCGGTGAGCCAGCGGACGTTCACCTCCTCCGCCTCCTCGCGCAGCAGGCCGGCCTCGACCTCGATCCCGGCCGCGCCCAGGGTGCTCGCCCCGCCGGCGGCGGTCTCCGTGGGGTCGTCCACCGCGTGGACGACGCGGCGGACGCCGGCGTCGATGATCGCCTTCGTGCAGGGGCCCGTGCGCCCGGTGTGGTCGCACGGCTCGAGGGTCACGACCAGCGTGCCGCCGCGCGCCCGCTGCCCTGCCGCGGCCAGCGCCGCCACCTCGGCGTGCGCCGCACCGGCTCGCTCGTGCCAGCCCTCCCCCACGCTCGCTCCGGCGGAGTCGAGCACGACGGCGCCGACGACCGGGTTGGGCCGGGCGGTCCCGGCACCGCGCGCGGCGAGCTCGACGGCGCGGCGCATCGCCGCGGTCTCGCTCGGGGTGGCCACCGGTCGCTCCTGCTCGTCTCGAGCGGGCTCCGGGGTGAGTCGGGCGGATGCCGACGTACGGGTGCGAGCAACCGGCGTACGACGTCAACGCTCGCCGCAGGCGCGCTCGGCACCCGGCGTGCTGCCTCCCATCCGGACTTTGACCGTCGGTCCTGGAGTTCCACCAGGTCAACCGTCCGCGGGTGTCACCACCTGCGGCCGGGTCGCGGACTGTCACCGCCGGCTCGGAGTTTCACCGATCCCGGAGCACGCATGTTGCCTTGCCTTGCCCGACCAGTCTGCCACGCGACGACCCGCTCCGTGCACGGGGACCGCCCGGGCCGCAGGAGGCCGGGGGTGGCTCAGTGGTGCGGGGACCACCAGGCGTGCTCGGTGACCGCCGTGGCCTGGGCCCGCAACCCCCGCACCGCCGCCTCGACGTCGTGGGCACCGTAGACCGCCGAGCCCGCCACGAACACGTCGGCGCCCGCGTCGGCGCAGCGTTCGATCGTCTCGGCCGAGACGCCGCCGTCGACCTGCAGCCACAGGTCCAGGTCACGGTCCTTGACCAGCTCGCGCGCTCGCCGGACCTTGGGCAGCACCAGGTCGAGGAAGCGCTGCCCGCCGAAGCCCGGCTCGACCGTCATGAGCAGCAACATGTCCAGCTCGTCCAGCAGCTCGGCGTAGGGATCGACCGGGGTGGCGGGCTTGAGCGCCATGCCGGCCCGGCAGCCCAGCGCGCGCAGCTCGCGGGCCAGGCGCACCGGCGCACCCGCCGCCTCGACGTGGAAGGTGACGCTGCCCGCGCCCGCCTCGGCGTAGCGCGGCGCCCAGCGGTCGGCGTCGGCCACCATCAGGTGGCAGTCCAGCGGCAGCGCGCTGACCGTCGCGAGCCGCTCGACGACCGGCAGCCCGATCGTCAGGTTCGGCACGAAGTGGCCGTCCATCACGTCGACGTGCACCCAGTCGGCGGCGGGGGCGATGCGCGCGACCTCGCCGGCCAGGTCGGCGTAGTCGGCCGCGAGGATGCTCGGAGAGATCTGCACGCCCACGGCGGGCACTCTAGCGAGGCCGCGCCCGGACGCCCGCAGCCGCTAGACGCGGCGCAGCAGGGCCAGGAACATCGCGTCGGTGCCGTGCCGGTGCGGCCACAGCTGCGCCGCCGGTCCGGCCCCCAGGTCGGGGACCTTGGCGAGCACCGCCGTGGCGTCCAGCTGTTCGACGTCATTGCGGCCCCGGAGCACGCCGGAGACCACGGCGTGGGTCTCCGCGACGTGCGGCGAGCAGGTGGCGTACCCCACGACGCCGCCCACCCGCACATGGCGCAGCGCGGCCTTCAACAGCTCCCGTTGCAGCGCGGTCAGCCCGGCCACATCGGACGGCTGGCGGCGCCACCGGGCCTCCGGGCGGCGGCGCAGCGCACCCAGCCCGGTGCACGGCACGTCCACCAGCACCCGGTCGTAGGCGCCCTCGGGTAGCGGCGCGTCCCGGCCGTCGGCCAGGTGCACGGTGACCGGCAGCCCGGCGGTGGCCTTGCGGACCAGTTCGGCGCGGTGCTCGGCGGACTCCACCGCGTCCAGCTGCCCGCCGTCCATCGCGACCAGCGCACCCAGCGCTGTCGCCTTGCCGCCCGGGCCGGCGCACAGGTCCAGCCAGCGTCCGGTGTCCTCGCCGACCAGCGGGGCATCGGCCAGCCCGAGCGCGACGAGCTGGCTGCCCTCGTCCATCACCACGGCGAGGCCCTCGGTGACCGCGTCCAGCCCGCCCGGGTCGCCGCCGGCGTCCAACCGGACCCCGTAGGGCGAGTACGGGGACTCCTCCCCACCGCAGGTCAGCGCCAGCTCCTCGGCGGAGATCTCCCCCGGCCGGGCCAGCAGGTGCACCGTCGGGCGGGCGTCGTCCGCGGTGAGCAGCGCGGCCAGCTCCTCGGTGGACCCCTGCAGGGCGTCGGCGAACGCCTGGGCGATCCACCGCGGGTGGGCGTGCGCGAACGCCAGGTGTCCGACCGGGTCCTTCGCCGCGTCCGGGGCCAGCGCCGCCACCCACTGCGCTTGCGTGCGCTCGCCGACCTTGCGCAGGATGGCGTTGACGAAGCCGGCCGACCGGGACCCGGCGCTCGGCCGGACCAGCTCGACGCTCGAGTCGACGGCGGCGTGCGGCGGGATCCGGGTGCGCAGCAGCTGGTAGGCACCCAGCCGCATGGCGTCGATCAGCGGAGCCTCGATCTTGTTCAGCGGGCGGTCCGCGCAGGCCTCGATGATCGCGTCCAGCAGGCCCCGGGCCCGGCAGGTGCCGTAGCCCAGCTCGGTGGCCAGCGCGGCGTCCCGACCGGACAGCCGGTGCCGGCGCAGGATCGACGGCATCGCCAGGTTGGCGTAGGCGTCCCGTTCCCGAACGGCGGTGAGCAGCTCGTACGCGGCGGCCCGGGCCGGGTCGGGGTCCGAGGGCGGGCGGGCCGGGGTGCGTCCGCGCGGCGGCGGGCCCGGGCGGGACCGGGAACCCCTGCGGTCCCCATGACCGCTACCTCGGCCGCCTTCGCTTCTGCGTGGTCCGGTCACCGGGTCACCGTCCGGCTGCCGAGTTGGTCGCCGGGAGCCACCTGGTCACCGCGTGACGAGCTGCCGGGCCGGGCACCCGGCGTGCCCGGCGCCCAGCTGCCGAGCCGGGCACCGGGCGCCGGTCGAGCACCGCGGGCCCAGTCCGGGGCCGGCATCGGCCGCTTGCCGGCCGCCCGCACCTCGCCCAGCTCGACGGCGGTGCTGCCGGTGCCGACCAGTACCCGGCGTTTCTCCACCCGCAGCTCGCCAGGCGCCAGCCCCTCGGCGTACTCGGCGCGACCCAGCGGCCGCACCGGGCCCAGGCCGATCCGTTCGCCGTCGAGGGTGCTCCAGGCCCCGGGGTCCGGGGTGACCGAACGCACCAGCCGGTCGATCACCATGGACGAACTCCCCCAGTCGATCTCCGCTTCGGCCACCGTGACCTTGGGTGCCAGCGACACCCCCTCGTCGGGCTGCGGCACCGGCCGCAGGGTGCCTTCCTCGATGCCGTCCAGCGTGGCCAGCAGTAGCCGGGCACCCGAGTGGGACAGCCGTTCCAGCAGCTCACCGGCGGTGTCCCGGGGGCCGATGGTCTCGGTCACGACGCCGTACACCGGGCCGGTGTCCATCCCCGGCTCCAGCTGGAACGTGCTGGCGCCGCCCACCTCGTCGCCGTGCCGGATGCCGGCCTGCACCGGAGCCGCGCCGCGCCAGGCCGGCAGCAGCGAGAAGTGCAGGTTCACCCAGCCCTTCGGCGGCACCGCCAGCGCCGGGGCCTTCAACAGCGCGCCGTAGGCCACCACCGGGCAGCAGTCCGGCCGCAGCGCGGCGAGCTCGTCGACGAACTCGGGGGTGTTCGGGGTGCCCGGGCGCAGCACCGGGACGTCGTGCTCGGCGGCCAGCTCGGCGATCGGGGACGCGGCCATCCGCCGGCCGCGCCCGGTCGGGGCGTCCGGGCGGGTGAGGACCGCGGCCACCTCGTGCCGGGGCGAGGCCAGCAGCGCGGCGAGGGAGGGCACCGCCGCCGCCGGGGTGCCCGCGAAGACCAGCCTCACTTGATCTGGCCGAACAGCGGGTGCGGGCTGGTCTTGACCACCGGCCGGCTCGCCGGGTCCGCCTGGGCGAACCACTCGGCGGCGCGGATCTCGGCCATCGCCTGCTTGCGGGTCTCCGGGTCGAGCCGGTCGATGAACAGCACGCCGTCGAGGTGGTCGGTCTCGTGCTGGATGCACCGGGCCAGCAGCTCGCTGCCCTCCACGGTCACCGGGTCACCGTGCATGTTCCAGCCGCGGGCCACCACGTGCAGGTGCCGCTTGCACGGCCAGGCCAGCCCGGGGATGGACAGGCAGCCTTCCGGGCCCTCCTGCTCCTCGGCCCCGACCAGGTCGAACGTGGGATTGACCAGGTGCCCCTCGAAGGTGTCGCAGTGGTAGACGAACACCCGCAGGCCCACTCCCAGCTGTGGCGCGGCCAGCCCGGCCCCACCCTCGTCCCGCAGGGTGTCGTTGAGGTCCGCGACGAGCTTGCGCAGCTCCGCGTCGAAGTCGGTCACCTCGGTCGCGCGGCTGCGCAGCACCGGGTCGCCGAAGAGCCGGATCGGCTGGACAGCCATGGTTGGTTCAGTTCTCCTCGTCACACGGCCTCGGCGCGATGGTGCGGGCCGTCTCGAACACCGAGTCTAGTGTGGCGGGAACGCGACTTCTGAGCGGATCCAGGACCAGGTGGACATCGCTCAGACGATATGACCCCCGGTATGATTGCCGGTATGGCGATCTCGAAGATCACCGTCTCCGTTCCGGAGGGCCTGGTCGAGTACATCAAGACTCAGGTGGCGGCCGGCGAGTACGAGTCGGTGTCGGCCTTCGTCACCCGAGCCGCCGAACGTCTCCGCGACTTCGATCCACTCGACCTGCTGATCGCCAGCATGATCGCGGAGAACGGGGAGCCGGACGGCGAGGCCCAACGTTGGGTGGAGCAGGCTCTACAGGTCGCGCGTCGGGCGGCCGACAGCAGCGCGGCGTGACGACTCCGGTACTGACGTTCGTGCTGGACACCGGAGCGTTGATCGCACTCGAGCGCGCGGACCGCAGGTTGACCGCCCTGCTCGTGCAGGTCCGGGCCGGACAGGCGCGGGTGGTCGTCCCCGACGCGGTGCTTGCCCAGGTATGGCGCGGCGGCTCCGGGCGGCAGGCCCGGATCAGCGCACTGCTCGGGCTCGGTCCCCAGCGGTGCACATCGGTACCGCTGGACACCGCCGCCGCGAAGAGGATCGGAACCGCGATCTCCGAATCCGGTCACCGGGACGTGGTCGACGTGCACGTCGCGGTGGTCGCCACCGACCTCGGCGACGCCGCTGTGATCACCTCCGATCGAGCCGACCTGGTCGCCGCACATCCCCCGCTCGTAAGCCGGATCGTCGACATCTGACTCCACCTCAGCCTGCTGTGAAGCTGTGATCAGCCAGGCCTCAGCTGATCTCCTGGGGGTCCAGGCGGACCCGGACCAGGTCGGTCGCCTTGCGGGCGGACCTGGTCGCCTGCGCGGCGGCCAACGCGGCCGACAGCTCCCGGGCGCATCCCGTGGGCACCCTGAGCAGTGCCCGCTCCCTCGGTTCGCCGGCCGCGGTCGGGGCCAGCTCCACCGGTCCGAGCACCTCGGCGTCGTCGGGCAGCCGGGCGGCGCGCAACAGGTCCGCGACCGCGTCTGGGCTGCCGTCGACGGCGGCCATCCGCACGGCCGGCGGGAAACCGACCTCGGTGCGGGCGATGAGCTCGGCGTGCGCGTGCCCGGCCGGATCCCAGCGGACCAGCGCCTGCACCACCGCGAGCTCGGGTTCGGCGGCCACCACCACCCGGCCGCCGTGTGCGTGCGGGCGGACCAGTGCGGCGGCCGCGAGCCACCGCCGCAGGGTCTCCTCGGCCACCCGCAGGTCCGGCCGGCCGAGCAACGCCCAGCCGTCCAGCAACAGCGCCGCCCCGTACCCGGCGCCGCCGCCGGCCCCGCCGCCGGCCCCGGCCACCCACGGCTCGGCCCCCGGGGTGGCCACCACCAGCGCCGGCCCGGCCGGGACCTCGGCCAGCACCGGCGCGCCACCGCCGGAGGCCCGCACGGTCGCCCCGGGGAACGCCCGGCCCAGCTCCTCGCCGGTCCGCCCGGCCCCGAAGACCGTGGCCCGGGGCCGCCGCGACCCGCAGGCCGGGCAGCGGTAGGCCGCCTCGGGCACGCCGCACCACCGGCAGCGCAGCGACGCCGCGACTGTGTTGTGGCCGCCGCCGAAGACGTCCCCGGTGCGACCGCTGCCCGACGGCAGCCCGAGCGGGCCGGCGCAGGCCCGGCAGCGGGCCGGTTCCCGGCAGGACGCGCAGGCCAGCCCGGGGATGTAGCCGGCCCGGGGCACCTGGACCAGCACCGGCTCGTCCCGGGCCAGCGCGGCCCGGGCCACGTCGAACGCCACCGCCGGCAGCCGGGCGCCGTGCGCCAGCGGGTCCCGGGCCAGCGCGGACTCGGAGTCGCCCACCGCCGCGATCCGGGGCATCGCGGTGCGCACCTCGTCCCGGGCGGCGACCACCTCACGGGCCCACCCGGAACCGACCAGCAGGGCCGACTCGGCGGTCCTGGCGAACCCGGCGACCAGCAGCGCGGCCCCGCTCAGGTAGGCCCGCTGCACCAGCACGTCGCGGGCGTGCGGGTAGGGCGCACGGGGCTCGGCGTGCAGGTCGTCACCGTCGTCCCAGATCACCAGCAGGCCCAGGTCGGCGACCGGGGCGAAGGCCGCCGCCCGGGTGCCGACGACCAGCTTGACCAGCCCTCGGCGCACCGCCAGCCAGGTCCGGTACCGCCGCGCCGGACCGAGGTCGGCGGTCAGCGCGGCCACCCGCTCCGGCCCGACCAGCGCCTGCGCCGCGGCCAGCACCCGCGCGACGTCCCGCTGGTCGGGCACCACCACCAGCGCCCCCCGACCGGCGGCCGCCGCGGTGGCCACCACCTCGGCCACCCGGGCCGGCCAGTCCTCTCCCGGCAACGGGTGCCACACCGCGTGCGCGGACCGGCCGTCGGCGACCGCGGCCAGCAGCGCCGGTCCGTGCTGGTAGCGCTCCCATCCCCGGTAGGGGCCGCCCGGCGGTGGCGGGTCCGGGGCCGGAACCGGAGTCTCGGCCTCCACCCTGGCGTGCCGGGGCGGAACGGCCAGCCGCAGCACGTCGGCGAACGTGCCCGCCTGCCGGTCGGCGATCACCCGGCACAGCCGCGCCAGCTCGTCGGACAGCACCGGCTCCGGCGAGACCACCCGCTCCAGCCAACCCAGCCTGCCGTCGTGCGCGGACCGGTCGAGCCTGGCCAGCACGACCCCGTCGAGCAGCCGCCCGGCGAACCGGACCCGCACCCGGACCCCGGGCCGGGCATCCGAGTCCAGGGTGTCCGGCACGAGATAGTCGAACGGCCGGTCCAGGTGCGCCAGCGGCACGTCCACCGCGACCTGGGCCACCGGCAGATCAGCGGCCGGACACCGCTCACCCTTACGCCGCTCGGCCGCTGTGCTCACCGCTCCGGTCTATCAGACCCGCCACGCTGCGCTGCCGGCGCTTCGCCCTGCCCCCAGGATTGTGCGGTAACGCGAGGTTAAGTATGGAGTGTTCGTCACCCATTTCGCCCAACGGCCCCTAGAGTGATCGTTCTCAGCTTCCGGGTGCTCCCGAGACGGACCCGCAGCCGGGACAGGTTCACAACACAAGGGGGACGATTCCGGTGAGCGCACCACAGTTCGGACAGGTCGGGCCGGCGCCCGCGCCCAACAACAACCTGGTCTGGGCCATCCTGACCACCTTGTTCTGCTGCCTGCCACTGGGCATCGTCTCGATCGTCAAGGCGGCCCAGGTCAACGGGCTGTGGGCGTCGGGCCAGTTCGATGCGGCGCACAAGTCGGCCCAGGACGCCAAGAAGTTCGCCATCTGGGCCGCGGCCGTCGGCGGCGTGCTGATCCTGATCTACATCGCCTTCGTGGTGGTGATCGGCGTGAATGCGGCGAAGTCCGGCGGATACGGGTACTGATCCGTGGCAGCGCGCGGGACCGCGCCGGTCGCGTTCGCCGCGCTGCTGCCGCCGCTGGCCGCCGCCTCGGCCGTAGCGCTGGGCTGCGGGTTCGTGGTCTGGGCCGACCCGACCACCCCTGGCGGTGTGCTGCCGGTGTGTCCGACGAAGGCCCTGCTCGGCATCGACTGCCCGGGCTGCGGCGCGTTGCGGATGACCTACAGCCTGCTGCGCGGCGATCTGCCCGCCGCGCTGCACTACAACGCGGTAGCCCTGGCGACGCTGCCGTTGCTGCTGTACGCCTGGGCCGCGTGGACCGTCGGCCGGTGGCGCGGCCACCAGGTGCGGTCCTGGCAGCACCGGCGGTGGGCGCCGACGGTCGCGTTGGTGGTCACGCTGACCTGGTGGGTGGTCCGCAACCTCCCGATGCGGCCGTTCTCCGACCTCCGAGTGTGACCGACCTGCGAGTGTGACCGACCTGCGAGTGTGACCGACCTCCGAGTGTGACCGACCTGCGAGTGTGACCGTGCGGCGAGGGTGACCGTGCGGCCGGCGCCGGCCGCCGGGGTCAGGCGCCGGCGGCCGACTTGAGCGCGTCCGCCCGGTCGGTGGTCTCCCAGGGCAGGTCCAGGTCGGTGCGACCGAAGTGGCCATAGGCGGCGGTCGGGGCGTAGATCGGCCGTAGCAGGTCCATGTCCCGGATGATCGCGGCCGGACGCAGGTCGAACACGTCGCTGATCGCGCCCTGGATCTTGCTCGGGTCCACTGTCTCGGTACCGAAGGTCTCCACGAACAGCCCCACCGGCTCCGCCTTGCCGATGGCGTAGGCGACCTGCACCTCGGCCCGCTGGGCCAGCCCGGCGGCCACCACGTTCTTGGCCACCCAGCGCATGGCGTAGGCGGCGGACCGGTCGACCTTGGACGGGTCCTTGCCGGAGAACGCGCCACCGCCGTGCCGGGCCATACCGCCGTAGGTATCAACGATGATCTTGCGACCGGTCAGGCCGGCGTCGCCCATCGGACCGCCGATGACGAAGCGCCCGGTGGGGTTGACCAGCAGCCGGCAGCCCGCCGAGTCCAGCTTCAGCAGCGCCAGCTCGGGCTCGACCACGTGCGTGCGGATGTCGCCGACCAGCTGGTTGTCGAGGTCGACGTCTTCCGCGTGCTGGCTGGAGACGACCACCGTGTCCAGCCGTATCGCCTGGTCACCGGCGTACTCGATGGTGACCTGGGTCTTGCCGTCCGGGCGCAGATAGGGCAGCAGGCCGGACTTGCGGACCTCGGCGAGCCGGCGGGCCAGCCGGTGGGCCAGCGCGATCGGCAGCGGCATCAGCTCGGGGGTGTCGGTGCAGGCGTAGCCGAACATCAGGCCCTGGTCGCCGGCGCCCTGCCGGGCGATCAGGTCCTCGGCGGCCTCGACCCTGGCCTCGTAGGCGGTGTCCACGCCCTGGGCGATGTCGGCGGACTGGGCGCCGATCGCGATGTTCACCCCGCAGGAGTTACCGTCGAAGCCCTTCTCCGAGGAGTCGTACCCGATCTCCAGGATGCGCCCGCGGACCAGGCCGGTGATGTCCACCTTCGCCGAGGTGGTGACCTCCCCGGCCACATGGACCTGGCCGGTGGTCACCAATGTCTCCACCGCGACCCGGCTGCGCGGGTCCCCGGCCAACATCGCGTCCAGGATGGAGTCACTGATCGCGTCGCACATCTTGTCCGGGTGACCCTCGGTCACCGACTCGCTGGTGAACAACCGCCGGCTACCGCTCGTCACTCCGCACTCCTTCGGTTCACTGATCCAGCGCAGCCTAGTTGATCCGAACGGCCGAGCGCTCACCAAGAATTGTGATATCCAGGCAACGGATTGACCCGATCGGCCTAGTAGCACAACTAGGCTGGCTTATGCCAGTCCCAAATGAATACTAACCGATACCAGGGCGTTACCTTCCGCGACCGGGGTCGTTGAAGCGGATGAACCTGCCGCGTCAGCGACGTTCCCCGAGAGAGGTAAGGACATGCCCAAGCTACGACTGACAGGCCGCAAGGCTGTGTTGGCGGGAGTGAGCGCCGCCGCCGCGACGGCCGCCGTGGTCGCGATGGCCGCGCCGGCCGCTGCCGCCCCCAGCCAGCTGACCAGTTGCTCCGAAACCGTCCGCGTGCGCTCCCAGCCGGCCGAGACCTCGCCGGTCATCGGCAGCTGCAAGGCCGGCGAGCGGGTCACCGTCGACGGTACCCGCAACGGTTACGCCCACCTGGTGAACAAGCGCGGTTGGGCCTCCCTGGACTACGTACGTCTGCGGGACGCGGAGAACAGCGACCTCAACAACGACAACAACAACGACAACGGCGACAACGTCGACAACGTCGACAACAACGGCGACAGCAACGGCAACGAGACGTGCAACAAGGACGACGGCCGTTACCACTACGACAACGGCGACAAGTACAAGTGCCGCAACGGCAAGCGCAAGTACGTGAACTACAACAACGACTACAACAACCACGACGACAAGAAGGGCCTTGAGAAACTTCTCGGCGGCTGACCCGGCCGAAGTCGTCGCCGGGCGTCACGCCCGCGACGGTCGTGGTCTGCTAGGCGGTTGAGGGCCCGGAACCCGGCGGGGTTCCGGGTCCTCACCACGTCCGGGCCCGGTAGGCCAGAGCTAGCCGAGGCGGGCCGCGACCTCGTCCCAGAGGCGCGAGGCCAGCAGCGCCTTCGACCCGTGCGGCAGCTCGACCTCGGTACCGTCCGAGCCCAGCAGCCATCCCCCGTTGTCCGGCTGCTCGAAGGCCTTGCCGTCGCCGACCGCGTTGGCCAGCAACAGGTCGCAACCCTTGCGGACCAGCTTGACCCGGGCGTGGTCGAGCACTCCGCCGGTCTCGTCGCCGGTCTCCGCGGCGAAGCCCACCACCAGCTGCCCGTCCGGGCGCAGCCCCACCAGTTCGGCCAGAATGTCCGGGTTGGTGGTCAGGTGCACCACCGGCGGCCCGTCCGCGCCCTTCTTGATCTTGTGTTCGGCCAGCGCGACCGGCCGGAAGTCGGCCACCGCGGCGGCCATCACCACCACGTCGGCGTCCTTCGACTCGTCGAGCATCGCCAGCCGCAGCTGTTCCGCGCTGCCGGTCCGCACCACCCGGACGGCCGCGGGTGCGGTGAGATCGGCGGTGTTCGCGGCAACCAGGGTGACCTCGGCGCCCCGCTGCGCGGCCACCTGGGCCACCGCGTAGCCCTGCCGCCCCGAGGAGCGGTTGCCCAGGAAACGCACCGGGTCCAGCGGCTCGCGGGTACCACCGGCGGACACCACGACCCGGCGTCCGGTCAGATCCCGGGGCAGCGCGTCCGGTCGCTCCAGTAGCAGCCGGGCCAGCGCGACGATCTCCGACGGCTCGGGTAGCCGCCCGGGTCCGGTGTCCACCCCGGTCAGCCGCCCGGACGCGGGCTCGAGCACGACCACGCCGCGGGAGCGCAGCAGCGCCACGTTGTCCCGGGTGGCCGGGTGCTCCCACATCTCGGTGTGCATGGCCGGCGCCAGCAGCACCGGGCACCGTGCGGTGAGCAGGGTCGCGGTGAGCAGGTCGTCGGCGCGCCCGTGTGCCAGCCGCGCCATCAGGTCGGCGGTGGCCGGGGCGACGACGACCAGGTCGGCCCGCTGCCCGAGGCGCACGTGAGCGACCTCGGGCACGTTGGTGAAGACCCCGGTGCGCACCGGTTGCCCGGACAGCGCCTCGAAGGTGGCGGCGCCGACGAAGTTCAGCGCGGCCTCGGTGGGCACCACCCGAACCCGGTGCCCGGACTCGGTGAACCGCCGGAGCACCTCGCACGCCTTGTAGGCGGCGATGCCACCGGACACACCCAGCACCATCCCGGGCAGGTCGGCATCGGGCGTGCCGGTACCGGGCACCTCGGGTGCGGTCATGCGGCGACCTCGCCGGCTCAGCTGTGGTGGACCGGGGTCACTCGCCTTCGACGTGCTCGAGCAGCCCTTCGTGGATCTCCCGCATCGCGATCGACAGCGGCTTCTCCCTCGGGCCCGGCTCGACCAGCGGACCGACGTACTCGAGCAGGCCCTCGCCGAGCTGCGAGTAGTAGTCGTTGATCTGACGCGCGCGCTTGGCCGCGAAGATGACCAGGGCGTACTTCGAGCTCGCCTTGTCCAGCAGATCGTCGATCGGGGGGTTGGTGATCCCCTCCGGCGTGTTCGTCGCCGTGGGGTCGGTCAAGGGGATGCTCACTCAGGAACTCCTGGCTGGGGTCTCGCTGCATTGGGATGTGCCGGCCACCTCAGAATTCGGGGCACCACTGAGTAACGATACCAACTGCTCCACGACCCGCCGCGGGTCGTCGTTCTGCACCTTCACGTCGAACTCGGACTGGGCGGCCAACTCGGCCCGAGCGGTCTCCAACCGGCGGCGCATGTCGGCGGCCGAATCGGTGCCCCGACCGGACAGCCTGCGGACCAGCTCGTCCCAGCTGGGCGGGACCAGGAAGACCATCAGTGCGTCGGACCGCCTGGCCCGGATGGCTCGCGCGCCGGCCAGATCGACCTCGATGAGTACCGGGTCACCGGCGGCCAGGTGCTCCTCGATCGGTCGCCACGGGGTGCCGGACCGGTGCAGCCCGCCGTGGATCTCCGCCCACTCCAGCAGCTCGCCGTCGGCGATCATCCGGTCGAACTCGCCGGCATCGACGAACCGGTAGTCGACGCCGTCGACCTCGCCCGGGCGCGGACCGCGGGTGGTGGCCGACACGCTGAAGTGCAGCCGGGGCATCACCGGGCGCAAGGCCCGGACCACCGTCGACTTACCGACGCCGGAGGGGCCGGCCAGAACGATCAGCCGACCCCTCGCGACACCGCTGTCGGTCTCTCCGCCCTCGGCGTTCGCACCCGACGGGCGGGTGTGACGAGGGTCGGAACCCGACGTCACTCTCCGTCGAAGTCGGCGAGCAACGCCTTGCGCTGCCGGTCGCCGAGCCCGCGGAGCCGCCGGCTCGGGGCGATCTCCAGACGCTCCATGATCTGCTGGGCGCGCACCTTGCCGACGCCGGGAAGGGCCTCGAGCAACGCCGAGACCTTCATCTTGCCCAGGATCTCGTTCGAGTCCGACTGGGCGAGAACTTCCTTCAAGTTGGTACCGCCGCGCTTGAGGCGGTCCTTGAGCTCGGCCCGAACCTTGCGAGCGGCCGCAGCCTTCTCCAACGCGGCGGCCCGCTGTTCTTCGGTGAGCTGGGGAAGGGCCACGATCTCCTCCGTCTTGTGCATGCTGATCTGCTCTTACGGTCGTATCGAACGTACCCACCTGGCACTGGAAGCTCGCAAGGGGGGTACCCCAATTATCCCGAGGGACCCGGGAGTAGAACCTGGTCAGGCGTGTCTGTACCACATTGGGGGCCTCCGGCGACCGCTCGGCGCCGACGCGCCGGGGTTCAGCGCATCGAGCGGTGCTCAGTTTCGGCTAGCTCGAAGTACCCACCCGGGCCGCCGCCAGCCGCTGACGGGCCCGCGCCAGCGTGTCGGCGAGAGCGGCGCGGTCGGCTCCACCTCGGCCGTCCGCCGCCGCCAGCAGGGTCGACGTGTCGTCGATGGCGGCGCGCAGTTCGTCGCATTCGGCGGCGCGCTCGGCCAGATCCACGTGGAGCATCCACAGATCGACGAACACGGCCACCTTGGCGCGCAGCACCCAGGGGTCGAACGGCTTGGTGATGTAGTCCACCGCGCCGGCCTGGTAGCCCCGAAAGGCCAGGTGGGAGTCGGTGTCCACGGCGGTGAGGAAGACGATCGGGATGTGCTGGGTGCGCTGCCGGCGTTTGATGTGCCCGGCCGTCTCGAAACCGTCCATCCCGGGCATCAGCGCGTCCAGCAGGATGACCGCGAAGTCGTCGACCAGCAGCCGCTTGAGCGCCTCGTCGCCGCTGGCCACGCCGACGACCTCGATCGGCAGGCCCTGCAGGATCGCCTCCAGGGCGAGCAGGTTCTCCGGCCGGTCGTCCACCGCGAGCACCTTGGGTTTGCGGGCCGGGTGACTCCCCGGGTGACTACCCAGGTGGCCGCCGTCCCCGAAGCCGGTCACGGCCGGACCACCGCCGGGCCCCGACCCCGCGAGCGGCTGACCCAGGACTGCATCACCTGCAACAACTGGTCGAGGTCGACCGGCTTGGTGATGTAGTCGCTCGCCCCGGCCGCCAGGCTGGACTCCCGGTCACCTGGCATCGCCTTCGCGGTGAGGAAGACCACCGGTAGTTCGGGGCCGTGCAACCGGCGGATCATCCGGGTGGTCTCGTTTCCGTCCAGGTCCGGCATCATCGCGTCCATCAGCACGATGTCCACGTCCGAATGCTCGCTGAGCATCCGGATGCCGTCACCGCCGTTGTCCGCGTACAGCACCCGCAGGCCGTGCAGCTCCAACGCGCTGGTCAGCGCGAACACGTTGCGCACGTCGTCGTCGACGATCAGCACGGTCACCCCGGCGAGATCCGGTGCGGCCGACTCGCCGCCGGCCCCGGCGTGGCCCGGCGGGTTGAGCAACGAGGGCCGACCGGTGGCCGGCCCGGCAGGCGCGGCAGCGGTGTTCGACGGGGCGGTGTTCGACGGGCCGGCGTTCGACGGGCCGGCGTTCGACCGGGCGGCGTCCGGCGGCGCGGTGTTCGGCAGCGCGGTGTTCGACGGGGCGGCGTTCGACCGGGCGGCGTTCGACGGGGCGGCGTTCGACGGGGCGGCGTTCGACGGGGCCGTGTTCGACGGGGCCGTGTTCGACGGGGCTGGGCCCGGGCCCGCGCCGGGTGCCGGACCCGAGATGGCACCCGAGGGCGGCGTGGTCTGCGTCCTGGGTTGGGCGCCCGGCAGCGCCTCGGGCAGCAGCAGGGTGAACGTGGAGCCCAGGCCGGGCTCGGAGGTCACGGTGATCGCGCCGCCCAGCAGCCGGGCGAGCTCCCGGCTGATCGACAGCCCCAACCCGGTCCCGCCGTACTTGCGGCTGGTCGTGCCGTCGGCCTGCTCGAACGCCTCGAAGATCATGCTCAGCTTGGGTCCGGCGATGCCGATGCCGGTGTCGCGCACCGCGAAGGCGATCACCCCGTCGGCCTCGTCCAGGGTCGGCACCCCGTAGGTGGCGTCCGCCGGCTCGGGCCTGATGGTGAGCGTGACCCCGCCGGTACTGGTGAACTTCACCGCGTTGGAGAGCAGGTTGCGCAGGATCTGCTGGAGCCGCTGGGCGTCGGTGACCATGGTCGGGTTGAGCCCGTCGGCCAGGTCCACCCGCAGCATCAGGCCCTTGTCCTCGGCCTGCGGCTCGAAGGCCCGCAGGACGTAGCCCCGGACCGTGGCCAGGTCGGTGAGCTGCGGCTCGACGTGCACCCGGCCGGCCTCGATCTTGGACAGGTCCAGGATGTCGTCGATCAGCAGCAGCAGGTCCGCACCCGCCTTGTGGATGGTGCTGGCGAACTCGCGCTGCTTGTCGGTGAGGTTGCGCTCCTCGTTCTCCGCCAGCAGCCGGGAGAGCAGCAGCAGGGAGTTCAGCGGGGTGCGCAGCTCGTGGCTCATGTTGGCCAGGAACTCCGACTTGTACCGGCTGGCCTGGGCCAGCTGCTCGGCCTTCTCCTCGACACCGCGCCGGGCGGCGTCGATCTCCATGTTCTTGATCTCGATGTTGCGGTTCTGCGCGGACAGCAGCTCCGCCTTGTCCTCCAGCTCGGCGTTCGTGCGCTGCAGTTCGGCGGACTGGTCCTGCAGCTCAAGGGCCAACCCCTGGGACTGGGCGAGCAGCTGCTCGGTGCGCCGGCTGGCCTGGATGGTGGTGATCGTCACCCCGATGGTGCCGACCAGCCGCTCCAGGAACGTCAGGTGCAGGTCGGAGAACGGGGCCACCGAGCCGAGCTCGACGACACCGAGCGCCTCCCCCTCGAACAGCACCGGCAGCACCACCACGGCGGTCGGCGCGACCTCACCGATGGCCGAGTGCACGGTCAGGTAGCCGCCGGGGATGTCCCGGACCAGCACCACCTGCTTGGTCGCGGCGGCCTGGCCGACCAGCCCCTCGCCGGACCGGAACGACCGGGCGGCGACGCCCGCGTCCAGCGCGTAACCGCCGCGCAGCGTGAACACCGGCCGGTCGTCGGCCGGGTCAACGGCACCGGTGTCGCTCAGATAGAACGCACCGATCTGCGCGTTGACCAGCGGCGCGACCTCATTGATGATCATCTGACAGACCTCGCCGAGGTCGCGCTGACCCTGCAGTAGCGCACCGACCCGGGCCAGGTTGGAGTCCAGCCAGCCCTGCGCGGCGTTCTCCCTGGTGGTCTTGCGCAGCTCGAAGATCATCTGGTTGATGTTGTCCTTGAGCTCGGCGACCTCGCCGAGCGCGGCGACCTGGATCTCCCGGGTCAGGTCACCGCTGGCCACGGCGGTGGACACGTCACCGATGGCCCGCAGCTGGGTGGTCAGGGTGAACGCCAGCTGGTTGACGTTCTCGGTGAGGTCGCGCCAGGTCCCGGCAACCCCCTTGACCTCCGCCTGGCCGCCCAGCTTGCCCTCGGTGCCCACCTCGCGGGCCACCCGGGTCACCTCGTCGGCGAACGACGAGAGCTGGTCGACCATCGTGTTCACCGTGTTCTTCAGCTCCAGGATCTCCCCCCGCGCGTCCACGGTGATCTTCTGCTTCAGGTCGCCCTGGGCGACGGCGGTGGTCACCTGGGCGATGTTGCGCACCTGCGCGGTCAGGTTGGACGCCATGTAGTTCACGTTGCCGGTGAGGTCGCGCCAGGTCCCGGCGACGCCCTTGACCTGCGCCTGCTCGCCGAGGTTGCCCTCGGTGCCGACCTCGCGGGCCACCCGGGTCACCTCGTCGGCGAACGACGAGAGCTGGTCGACCATCGTGTTGACCGTGCTCTTCAGCTCGAGGATCTCGCCCTGCGCGTCGACGGTGATCTTCTGCGAGAGGTCACCCTGGGCGACCGCCGTGGTGACCTGGGCGATGTTGCGGACCTGACTGGTCAGGTTGCCGGCCATCGAGTTCACCGATTCGGTCAGGTCACGCCAGACGCCGGACACGCCCCTGACCTGCGCCTGCCCGCCGAGCTTGCCCTCGGTGCCCACCTCGCGAGCCACCCGGGTCACCTCGTCGGCGAACGAGGAGAGCTGGTCCACCATCGTGTTGACCGTCGTGCCGATGCGGAGGAACTCGCCCTTGACCGGCTGACCGGCGATCTCCATGGCCATCTGTTGCGAGAGGTCGCCCTCGGCGACGGCTGCGATGACGCGGGCGACCTCGGTGGTAGGGCGGACGAGGTCGTCGATCAGCGAGTTGACCGCTGCCGCTCCGGTGCTCCAGTCGCCGTCGGCGGCAACCTCGTCCAGCCGCTCCGTCATCCGGCCCTCGCGGCCGATGACCCGGCTGGCCCGGACCAGCTCGCGCGTGCGCCGCTCGTTCAGCGCCGCAAGGGCGTTGACCCGCTCGACGACGGTGGCCAGCGCTCCGTCGCGTGGCTCCAGCCGTACGGAGAAGTCCCCGGCACACAACGCGTTCAGAGCCGCCAACACGGCTGCAACGTCGGCGGCTTCGGCTGCTGCTCCGGCAGCTCGGGAGTTCGGCTGGGACGGTGCTTCAACGGACACGTGGACTCCCCACCGCTCGACACCGACGACCGCCGCCCGTCTGACTGCGACGGACGGCGATGGTTGGACCGCTTCAGCGTAACCGCGCGGTCTCGGTGTGTCATGAAATCCGCTGTGCCCGTGGGGCCCGGGATGTCGCCGGCCCGATCAGGCCGAGCGGCTGGCGTAGCGCGCGGCGAGCTCACGCTTGAGCACCTTGCCGGAAGGCCCCAGCGGCATCACGTCGACGAACCGGACCAGCCGGGGATATTTGTACGCGGCCATCCGCTCCCTCGCCCAGGCGATGATCTCGTCCTCGGTCGCCTCGACCCCCTCGGCCGTACGGATGACGACGGCGCAGACCTCCTCGCCGTAGTGATCGTCCGGGACGGCGATGACGGCGGCCTGGGCGATGGCCGGGTGCCGCAGCAACACCTCCTCGACCTCGCGCGGATAGACGTTGAAACCGCCGCGCAGCACCATGTCCTTCTTGCGGTCGACGATGGTGACGAACCCGTCGGCGTCCTTGGTCCCCAGGTCCCCGCTACGGAACCAGCCGTCGACGATCGCGGCGGCAGTGGCCTCCGGCCGGTTGTGGTAGCGGCTCATCACGTTGTGGCCGCGGATCACGATCTCGCCCAGCTCGCCGACGGGCAGCAGCTCGATGGCCTCCTCGATCTCCGGCCGGGCCACCTCGACGTCGACGCCCCAGATCGCGCAGCCGACTGTACCGGCCCTGCGCCCGTACACCCGCTGGTTGAAGGTCGCGACCGGCGCCGTCTCCGACAGCCCGTACCCCTCGTAGATGTCCACCCCGAAGACGTCGCGGAAGGCCTCGATGACCGTAGCCGGCAGGGAGGCACCGCCGGACGTCGCGTTGCGCAGCGGGGGCCGGCGCGGGTCGGTGCGCGCTGCCTCGAGCAGGCCGATGTACATGGTCGGCACCCCCTCGAACAGGGTCACCTGGTGCTCCACCATCAGCGCGAGCGCCCGCCCCCCGTCGAACCTCGGCATCATCACCAGCGTCGCGCCGTTGACGAAGGACGCGTTCATCACGCAGGTCTGGCCGAACGAGTGGAACAGCGGCAGCACGGCCAGCACCACGTCGTCGGCGGCGATCTCGATGATGTTCGTCGCGGACAGCTGGGCGTTCATCAGCATGTTCAGGTGCGACATCACCGCACCCTTGGGCTTGCCCGTGGTGCCTGAGGTGTAGAGGAAGACCGCGTCGTCGGAGGCTTCGCGCTGCACGTACGAGCCGATCGGCTCGGCCGCCTGGGCGAGCAGGTCCAGCCGCTCCACCCCCGGGTCGCCGCCGTCGAGCAAGGCCAGCAGCGCCACGTCGGCCAGCTTGGCCCCGGGCGCACCCTCAGCGAGCAGCGGGGCT
The DNA here is from genome assembly GCA_030841035.1 of Actinomycetota bacterium. Lineage (GTDB taxonomy): Bacteria > Actinomycetota > Actinomycetes > JACCUZ01 > JACCUZ01 > BP-173. The sequence goes on along the minus strand of JAVEDI010000092.1, from coordinate 593 downwards.
GCACAGACCAGCACCGAGACTTCGGCATCGGCCAGGACGAAGCCGATCTCTTCGGCCTTGAGCAGGGAGTGGATCGGTACGACGACCGCACCGAGCGCCAGTGCGCCGTAGTAGGTCATCGGGAACTGCGGGACGTTGGGCATCAGCATCCCGACCCGGTCCCCAGGTCCGACCCCGTGCTCCCGGAGCACGGCGGCGTAGCGCTTCGCCTGGTCCCACAGCTGTCCGTACGAGACCGTCGTCGTCTCGCAGATCACCGCGGTCTGGGCCGGGCGGCGCAGCGCCGACTCCGCCAGCAGGGAGGCGATCGACAAGGGCATGTGGCCATCTTGCACCCTCCGGGGAATCCGCTCACCAGCTGACCGGCCCATCCACCGGGAAGCTGGTCAGCGGTCGCTGTCCGCCCGGTAGTCGTACGGGTCGGTGGTGCAGGTCCTGAAGAATTCGACTCAGAGCGGAAGGTGTTGAGGTCGCCGACGTCGACGGCGGCGGCGGGCAAGGCCGACCGGCCCTACCACCGCGGCGGCCAGCAGCATCGGCGTCGCACTGGTCACTGCGGCCGGGACGCCGTGGTAGGTCTGCGGTGAGAGCCA